>JAQXIO010000060.1 GCA_029007825.1 Bacteroidales bacterium
TTCCGGGAAAGCTGAAATGGGGGTTGTTTGTGGTTACTCTTCTTTCAATACTCTTATCCTGGGGAAAGAATTTTATGTGGTTCTCGGATATCTTTATCAATTGGTTTCCGATGTATAATAAATTCAGAACGGTATCGTCGATTCTTGTAATAGCAGAATTTACAATTCCTTTATTGGCGATATTGGCATTGAAAGAGTGGGTGCAATGTCCGTCGCTGTGGAAAGAAAAAAGAAAGGCTTTTTTTATCAGTTTTGCCCTTACGGGAGGAATTGCTCTATTATTCGCTTTGTTTCCTACGCTTTTCTTCGATTTTATGAGTGAGGGAGAGAAAGTGAGTTTCTTACCTCAGGCCGCAGGGAATCCTCAGGTTACGGAGATATTAAATGACCTCGAGACTGCACGCATGTCGATTTTTACTTCCGATGCATGGCGTTCATTGTTGATTATTGTAATCGGGGCGGGAGCTTTGATTCTGTATTCTTTGAAAAAAATATCTGCATCCTTGTTGATTTTGGGTGCGATCGTTCTGACCGTTATCGATATGGGAGGCGTAAATAAGCGTTATCTTAACAGCTCTGCTTTTCATGTAAAAAGCACTATAGAAAACCCGTTCCCGAAATCTCCGGCCGATGAGGTTATTTTAGCCGATAAAGATCCGAACTTCAGGGTATATAATCAAACGGTAAACAGTTTTAACGATCCGTCTACATCTTATTACCATAAGTCGATAGGGGGGTACCATGCTGCAAAATTACGCAGGTATCAGGATATCATAGAACATCAGTTGTCAAAAGGAAATAAGGCTGTTTTTGATATGCTGAATACAAAATATATTATCGATTTCGATCAGACTACCAAGCAGCCGGTGGCTGTTTTGAATCCGGATGCATTGGGTAATGCCTGGTTTGTAGAACATGTCGAATGGGTGAATTCTCCCGATGAAGAAATGGCAGCTTTAAATACGATTAATCCGAAACAAACAGCTGTTATAGACAGACGTTTCGAAAACGAATTTGTGGCGGTAAAGAATATCCCGGCTGCAGATTCTGCAGCAGTAATACGCTTGGTTGAATATAAGCCGAATAAACTGACGTATAAAAGCGAATCTCAGAATGCTGGTGTTGCCGTATTCTCTGAGATTTATTATCCGTATGGATGGAAAGCGACGGTGGATGGTAAAAAAGTACCGATAGTCCGTGCCGATTATATTTTGCGGGCAATAGAAGTTCCTGCCGGAGATCATGAGATTGTTTTCACTTTCTACCCTCATTCTATAAGGGTGACGGAAGGAATTGCTTACACCGGTATCGCTGCATTGTTCCTGATGATTATTCTGGCAGGGGTTGCATTTGTCCGGAAAAATAAAATGATAACGGAGAAATAGTTTTTACAAAAGGAATAAGGTAAGGGCAAATGGAAAATATTTCTGTTTGCCCTTTATTTGTAATGCTTTTTCAGGTAATGAATATCTTCTAATCCTTTTCGTAAGATAACTTTTTCGAAAAACGACTGTAAAAATCCCATCCCATATCCTATTAACTGGATGAAACTAACCGGTACGGACAATAGAGCTATGGCGAGATTCCGGTTTACGCGTAAGGAATCGAAGAATAGGAGTAGAATATAAAAAAGTAAAGGCAATAGCCATAAAGGGGAACAGACGATGGAAAGAAGCAGTAAACAAACGACTCCTAAAGTAAAGAATGCAGGTAGAGCATGAATTAATTTGAGAGCCTCGGGATGAAGAAGGTAAAGAGAGATCCGGGCTTTCCCGAATATATTTACCTGACGATAAAATTTTTTCAGATCGACTCTTCTTTTATGATACACAAAAGCATCGTGCAGTAAAACTACTTTAAATCCGGCTTTACGGATACGTAGGCTTAAGTCGATGTCTTCACCGAACATATTCTTGAATCCGCCTATTTGATCGTAAACTTCACGCTTAAAGCCCATGTTGAATGTCCGGGGCATGAATTTCTCCATTTGACGTTTTCCTCCGCGGATTCCTCCTGTCGTAAAGAAAGATGTCATTGCATAGCTTATCGCCTTTTGTAAAATAGAAAAGGATTCGTGTGCCGCATCCGGTCCGCCGAAACAATCGAAGGACTCATTTTTCAGTGCATTCGTCAATATTGTAAAATATTCGGGGGGTATTACGCAATCGGAATCGAAGAAAACGAAGAAATCGCCTTTCGCTTTTTTCATTCCTACATTTCGGGAATCGCTTCGTCCCGTATTTTCTTTTGCGTAGTAGTTGATTTCTAATTTATCTCTGAAACGATCTGCTACTTCTTTGCAGGGGCGTTGTGATCCGTCTTCAATTAATACGACTTCAAAATTTTTAGTAGTCTGGTTATTAAGGCTTTCAAGAAGCTCCTCTACTTCATCGGGACGATTGTAAACGGGAACAATTATAGAAAACATAAGGATTAAAGTTCATTTTTCATTTTTGCTTTCCAGAAACGGACGGCAAAGCGGAAGTGCAGGCAGGTTACCGTGAACCAGCCGTAATAACGGGTCATTATTAGAAAACGTTCTTTTAAAGACGCATTCCGGTTCCGGGTTGTGATGCCTTCTTCCAGATAGTTACAAAGGGTAAGATGGCAATTCCGAATAGATTTTGCTTTTTGCAGACAACGGATTGCCCAGTCGAAATCGGATGAAAATTTGTATTGCAGATCGTATTCCGGAGCGAGTGACCGTTTTACGACAAATGCCTGATGACAAACAACCATTCCCATTTTAAAGCTTTCCCATGTAAGATTTTCGGGAGCTTTTAAACGGCGCATACGTAAAAAGGACCCGGTATGATCGACTAAAGCTGTTTCTCCGTATATGATGTCGGGATAAAAGGTGTTGGATGTAGTCGCATTTATCATTCGTTTGATGGTGTCGGGGGAATAGAGAGAATCACCGGCGTTTAAAAACCATAAATATTCGCCCGTGGCATTACGTATGCCCTTGTTCATAGCGTCATAAAGCCCGTGATCCGGTTCGCTTGTGAAATAGGCCAGCTGAGAACGGTATTTATCTATGATGGCACAGGTGCCGTCTGTCGAACCACCGTCTATTATGATGTATTCGATATGTTTGTAGCTTTGTTCCAATACACTTCGTATAGTCCGTTCTATTTCTTTTTCGGCCTGATAAGTAACTGTTATAATGGAAATCGTTGGTTTTTGTATGTTGAAATTAGTATCCATATCGTGATCCTCTTTTACCGTAAGACAGAACATCCTGTATCTGGAAATGTGGCTTTAGCACATTTGCTATTGTAAAGCTATCAATTTTTTACGATATAACCTTCTATCTTTGCTGAATATATCGTACTGAACGGTTGTGCGGCCTGATACGCATGTGTTCTCCGGTTATAAAAATGAGTGTGAAAATAATTTGATTATATTTGTAGGGTATAGGATGAGCCTCGGCATGGTTCAAAATAAGTTTTGGCTTTGTATCCGGCTTTCACTATTTTTTAATATAGATTTAACGAAGTAAAGATGATCGCAAAATTATATCGTAAGGTTGTTCCCTCGCAAACAAGAGAATTTATTTATACTTTGTTTTTACAAAGATTGTTGAGAGCATTGCGCGGTGAACGTGTCGCATCTTTAGAGAAACGTGTTAAGTTCTATTCTCAGTTTATTAAAGAGGGAGATTTGAGTTTTGATATAGGGGCGAATGTCGGTAACAGGGTATTGCCGATGCTGAATCTCGGGGCGAAAGTGGTGGCTGTTGAACCGCAGGATAAATGTGCTGCTTTATTAAAGCAAAATTTTGGAGATAAAATTGTCCTTGTTCAAAAAGGTGTTTGTGCAAAAGAGGAAATCAGGAATTTTTATATTAATGAAAGTCATTGCGGGATTTCTACGTTCTCAGAAGAATTTATTGAAAAGACTCAAGCAGACAGGCATAACGATAATGTATGGGAAAAGCCTGTCCCGATGCAGATGACAACGTTGGACAGCCTTATTAAAGAATACGGTGTTCCTGCATTTATTAAAGTCGATGTTGAGGGTTTTGAAGTTGAGGTATTGAAAGGCCTGTCGGTTCCTGTAAAAGCGCTTAGTTTCGAATATACGTTTCCAGTACTTTCAATGAATGCAGTTGAATGTGTAAATATGCTGTGTCGGTTGTCGGATTATGAATTCAATTATTCAAAGAGCGAGTCGATGGAGCTTACCCTTGATAAATGGATCAGTAAAGATAAAATGATCGATTTAATCCTGAAAATGGCTGCTTCTTCGGAGCGGTTACGAAGTGGGGACATATATGCCAGACAGCGTATACAAGCTTAATTAATTCTTTTATTTATGAAATTGGCTCCTGTCGTATTGTTTACCTATAATCGGCCCTGGCATACATGTCAGACAATAGAAGCGTTACGGAAAAATGAATATGCTCCGGAGAGCGATCTGATTATTTTTTCAGACGGATGTAAGGATGAACAGGCAAAAAAGGGAGTCGATGAAACGCGTGCTTATCTGAGAACCGTAACGGGGTTTAAATCGGTAAAAATCGTAGAAAGGGAAAAAAACTATACCCTGGCAAATAATATAATCGATGGGGTTACCCGTGTTGTGAATGAGTATGGGCGGATAATCGTTCTGGAGGACGATTTGCTGACGTCACCGTTTTTTCTGAAGTTTATGAACGAAGCCCTTGAATTCTATGAGAATATAAAAGAAGTGATAAGCGTTCATGGGTATGTATATCCTGTAAAAGAAAATTTACCGGTTAATTTTTTGTTGTCGCACACGGATTCTTTGGGCTGGGGTACATGGCGAGATGCATGGAGCCTGTTTGAGACTGACGGTGCCTTATTATTATCGAAGTTAAAGACCGGAAAGCTGGAGAAAAAATTTAATTTCGGTAATTCGTGTGATTTTATTAAAATGCTGGAAAGGCAGATTCAGGGAAAAAACAGTTCCTGGGCAATTCGGTGGTATGCTTCGGCATTCCTTGCCGGGAAATTATCGTTATTCCCCCATCGCTCATTTGTATTCCATAACGGAAGCGATGGCAGCGGGACGCATTGTGACGAAGAGAGCTGGTTGGATGTCGAGCTTTCGGATCGTGCTATTCCTGTTATTCCGCTTCCGATAGAAGAAAACAAATATGCCCGGGATGTTTATGAGCGTTTTTTTCGTTCGGTGAGACTTTCGTTCTTTTCAAAAGTAAAACGCAGATTAAAAAAGATATATGGGAAAACTACGTCGTGCCGTCAGTAGATTTTTTAAGAAGAAAATTGTTTTTGACGATCTTTTGCGTACCGAGCCGGTAAGCCGGACTTTCGGCTTTGACAGGGGTGTGCCGGTTGACCGTTATTACATAGAGCGTTTTTTGGGTGAGAATGCAAAACATATCTCCGGAAAGGTTCTGGAAATCGCAGAAAGTACGTATAGTAAAAAATTCGGAACGAATGTCGCTTCGTATGAAGTGCTGCATTACGATCATTCAAACAGGAAGGCAACGATAGTCGGAGATCTTACGGATGTCCGGACATTGCCCGATAATGCCGTAGATTGCTTTATTTGTACCCAGACGCTGAATTTTATTTATGATATAGAAAAAGCGGTGGAGGGAAGTTACAAATTGTTGAATAACGGAGGTGTATTTTTGGGAACAGTGGCGGGAATATCCCAGATATCGCGTTATGATATGGATCGCTGGGGAGATTTCTGGCGTTTTACCGATTTGTCGGCAAGACGGATATTTCAGAAAGTGTATGGAGATGATAATGTGGAGGTGGTGACGTATGGGAATCTCCTGTCTTCGGTTGCTTTTTTACAAGGTCTTTCTTTGGACGATTTGCCGGATATAAGCCTTTTGAATAAAAGTGATGCCGATTATCAAATGATTATTGGAATAAAAGCGGTGAAAAGATTAAAAAAATGAGTTTTTTATCCTTTATAAAGGACGTTTTGCAGATTGTTCTGGATAAAATTACTTACCGTATTCATAAAGATACGATAGTGATTGGAAATAATCCGTTTGCCTGGTGTCGCATTCCGGTACCCGAAGGTTATCCTAAACAGAGTCAGACGCACCCTTCGATTCTTTATATTCCGGGAGGCTGGAAGGGCGCTACGCACTGGTTGGGGACGACTCCTTATCCGGGAGGGAATATACGTTTCGAAAATCCTTGTATCTATTATGCGAATAGTCGGAAGGGATGTGCTCCGACCTCATTTACTCCGATAAAAAATAATCCGGTTGCCGATTGGCCGGGAGGTAAGAGTTTTAATTCCGACGTCGATCTTTTTCTCGGGAATAAAACTCTTTATGTAATAAACCGGGTAAATGAAAGGCATATCCTTCGGGAAGTAGAGATTTATTCATCGAATGACGGAGAAAATTGGAGTGCACCGGAATTTGTTTTTGGAAGCGATGAAGAAAACCGGCAATTATTATCGCCGTCGATTATTGAGCATGAGGGCAAATACCGGATTTATTTTTTAAGTGGAGATGCCGGGATAAGGAAGCGGGGACATTGTGGGGGCATCGAGGTTATAGAAGGTACGAGTCTGGATGCTCCGGATTTTAAGGTGCTCGGGAAAGGTGAGTTTTTTAATAAGAAGGAAACCGGGATAGAACCATGGCACTTCGATTTGTTTTCTTACGGAGGGAAATTATATATGGTATTCTGTGGAAGAAATATTAAGAAAAGAACATTGCGTTATCCGATGGAAACTTATTTGGCCGTGTCCGATGATTTTATGAATTTTACCATATTTGACGTTCCGGTTATTCGTTATGTCAAAACGTACAGGCCCACTGCATACGTGGATGAGAACGGAATTTTTAACCTTTACTTTTCTGTAGTCGGAAGTGTGGCAAATGATGGTTCTGACAGGGCTGTCGCTCTTACTTCTATGCCTATGGAGCGATTATTGGAGTTAGTGAATAAGAATTAAGATGATTGCATTAAAACAAAGAATCAGTTTCTGGAAAAAAGTCCTTTTGGGCGAGGAGGTTTATTATAAGCCTCAGGTGAAGCGGAACGCCGGGTGGATTGGTTCTGAAGCATGCGGATTCTATGTTGTTCCAGATAATCTTACCTCCGCAAGTGTTGTCTATTCGTTCGGGGTAGGGATCGATATTTCGTTCGACGAAGAGTTGATAAGACGATTTTCATGTAAGGTTTATGCTTTTGACCCGACTCCAAAATCGAAATTGTTTGTAGAGGGTACACAGCATTCCGATAGGTTTTGTTTCTTTGATTGCGGTCTAATGGATTATGATGGTAATATTAAGTTTTATTTGCCCGATAATCCGGAATATGTCAGTTGCACGACATTTAACAGGTGGGGGTATGATGAAGAATTGAGGAAGCCGATCGAGGTACCAGTAAAGAGACTGTCGACGATTATGAGTGAACTGGGACACGACAGGATCGATTTGCTTAAAATGGATATTGAAGGTTCGGAATATTGTGTGATTGATGATATTCTGAAATCACAGATTCCGGTAAAACAATTGTTGGTCGAGTTTCATCACCGTTTCCCGAATATAGGAATAAAGAAAACAAAGGATATTATTCTGAAATTGAATAATGCCGGCTATCGTATTGCGGCTATATCGGATTCGAAAGAAGAGTATACTTTTATAAAAACGAATAGCTGAAAACCATGAAAGTTGTTATCATAAATACGTCGGAACGAATCGGCGGGGCTGCCGTAGCGGCTAACCGATTGATGCATGCGTTGAGAATGACCGGAGTGGATGTCAAGATGCTTGTCCGGGATAAACAAACAAATGACGGTCAGGTTATTTCCGTAAACGATACTTTTGCAAAGCGTTTGCTGAATCGTTTTCGTTTTTTATGGGAAAGAGGAATTATTTTTCTGAATAAAAAGTGTAAGCGGGAAAATTTATTTAAACTGTCTATTGCCGATACGGGCGTCGATTTGAGTAAGATGTCCTTGATTAAGGAAGCTGATATTATTCATTTGCATTGGATTAATCAAGGTTTCTTGTCTATCCGGGATATAGAGGAGCTGGAAAAACTGGGTAAGCCCATCGTATGGACTATGCATGATATGTGGCCGTTTACCGGTATATGCCACCATGCGAGAGAATGTGATAATTATCAGAGGCGGTGTGGCCATTGTTTTTTTCTGGACAGCACAAAAGAGAGAGACTTATCTGAAAAGGTGTTTTCCGAAAAAAAAGAGTTATTCGAATATTCCGGTTTTACATTCGTAGGATGTAGTAAATGGTTGACAGCTCTGGCTCAAAAAAGTAATCTTCTTTTGGGCAAGGAGATCGTGGCGATTCCCAATCCCATAGATATGGAGTTATTTTACCCGATGGGAAAGAGAAGCTCCCGTGAGGAGCTTAATCTCCCTTCCGATAAGCAGTTATTGCTATTTGGGGCACTTAATGTAACGGATAAGAGAAAAGGTATCGAATACCTGGTAAAGGCTCTTGACTATTTGCGGGAGATAAACCCTCAGTTATATAAAAATATGGGGTTGGTCGTTTTCGGCCAGGTAAAGGACGAGATAAAGAATTTATTTTCTGTGCCTGTTTATCCGATGGGTTATCTGGACGATAGCGAGAAAATTGTAACGCTTTATAATGCCGTCGATTTATTTGTAACCTCTTCGTTAGAAGAAAATCTGCCGAATACGATTATGGAGGCTATGACTTGCGGCACACCTTGTGTGGGATTCAATATCGGAGGTATTCCCGAAATGATCGAGCATAAGAAGAACGGATATGTAGCCGAATATATGTCGGCAGAAGATTTAGCCCAAGGATTGGATTGGGTACTCAATAATTCCGGGAAGGATGAATTGAGATATAATTGTATGGAAAAAGTTAAGAAAGAATATGCTTCCGCTATTATAGCCGGAAAATACATTGCTTTATATCAACGTTTATTAAAGAAGCCGGAATAATATTATTTTTTTGTGTTTGTAATCTCTTCTTTAAAGGTCGATAAAACGTCCAGATAATCTTTTCCTCTGATGTTTAATTCTCTGTTTACCAGCAGAGGCCATTTCCAGTTCTGATAGATAGATTGTACGATTCCCGGAGCCAGGAAAACTCCGGTCAGTTGCATATGCAGGGGGCCAAGGAAAAGAAACAGCAATGCAATAGTACCTAATCCCGATATTATAGAGGCTTTGAAAAAGGGGACTTCGTTTTTACTGAGCAGCATATTCGTTGCTATGGCTTGATTATTACTTAACAGGGCGACGAAAAGGGCTAATGCGAACAGTGGAGCAGAGACAAAAAATGTTTTACTGTCGATAAGGGATAGTACCGGATTTCCGAGCAACAGGAGAAAGACCGAGCCGCAACCGAAAAGAATGAAATAGAAAATCTTACTTTTTATATAGAGACGTTTTACTCCTGAAATGTCGTTGATCAGACGGAACTGGGTAATGCGCGGATAAAAAGTATTAAACCACACGGCACTTAATCCGGCAAGTATATCGACTACTTGTTGGGTAATGCCATAAGATGCTATATCGGATAGGGGAAGGTAATAGGAAGCAATAAATACGCCCGAACGGGCAACGAGAAAGCTGCCTAAAGCCGTAATTCCGACTTTCACCGCATTAGGAGAAACAATTTTCAGTAACTGTTTGGGTGAGACAGGATTTACATTTTTTAAATGAGACCTCAGACTTTTGTCGTAAAACGCTTTGTGAGCGAATAAACGATTGATAATCAGAGAAGAAAGTTGTCCGTAAACCATAGAGATAAGGCCATAGCCTGCAATAAGGCAAGCGGAAGCTACGACGATTTGAGTGAGTTGTGACAGAATAAGAATCTTTTTATTCTGTCGAATCATACCGCGTCCCTGTAATAACGAATCGTACGAGAGTGTATAGAGTTGTACGGAGATAACAACAACGTATAACGCCCATGCAATTAAAATGATATTGTGATTGTACGGGTAGGAAGATAAAATGCTTAGTAAATAAAAAGTACCGGCGGTGATAACGATTAAGAAGAACAGAAAAGAAAGCACTCCGTAGAACAGATTCATAGAACGGATAGTTCCTTTTAGAAGGGAATAGTTCGGTTCACAAGTATGGCCTATCTTTGTAAAACCTTCTTTACGAAGTTCGTTGGCTCCGCTGAAAATATAGGTGATATTCCGCATGAAAGTTTGCGAAAAACCGAAATCCATAATATAAATCATGGAACCGAAAGGGAGAAAGATAGTCCATAAGGCTAATTCTTCCTGAGGAAGCAGCCGCAGGATCAAAGGTAACACTACAATTCCGGAAGCAATTCGCAACCCCGTGGCTATAAAATTCCATGTAGCATCGACCTTTGTGATTTGCATGGGGCTCTATAATGACTTGAAATATTGAATGGTTCGTTTCAGCCCCTCTTCCAGATTTATTTCAGGGCGCCATCTGTTTAATTTTTCATAAGCCAGAGAAATGTCCGGCTGACGCTGTTGGGGGTCATCGGATGGCAACGGTTTAAATATGAGCTTTGAAGGAGAATCTGTTAAACGTATAATTTCCCGCGCCAGCTCCAGAATTGTAAATTCTCCCGGATTACCGATGTTTACGGGGCCGATAAAGTCATCTTCCGTTTGCATCATTCGGATCATGCCTTCTATCAGGTCGTCCACATATTGGAAACTGCGGGTTTGGGAACCATCTCCATAGATTGTAATGTCTTCTCCTTTCAAAGCTTGTACTATGAAATTGGATACTACGCGTCCGTCGCTGGGATGCATACGTGAACCGTATGTGTTGAAGATGCGGATGATTTTTATTTTTACCTGATTTTGGCGATGATAATCCATACAAAGGGTTTCGGCGCAGCGCTTTCCTTCGTCATAGCAGGAACGGATTCCGATCGGATTTACATTTCCCCAGTAAGATTCGGGTTGGGGGTGAACGACCGGATCTCCGTATACCTCGCTGGTTGAAGCCTGCAGGATTTTTGCATTGGACTGTTTGGCTACTCCCAGCATGTTAATAACGCCCAAAATAGAAGTCTTAATTGTCTTTATGGCATCGTATTGATAATGTATGGGAGATGCGGGACAGGCCAAGTTATAGATTTCGTCGACTTCTGCGTGATAAGGAGTAATTACATCGTGATAAACCATTTCGAAATTGGGGTGATTCAACAGATGCTGGATATTTTCTTTATTTCCGGTGAAATAATTATCCAGGCAAATTACCTTGTTCCCTTCATTAATAAGTCTGTCACAAAGATGTGAACCAATAAATCGGGCACCACCGGTAACCAATATTCTTTTTGCCATATTATAATTATACTATATGCATTTTACCGGACTTCACTGCCCGGAATTACCTTTGCAGAAGGTTGAACAAATACAAGTTTCCCGTCTGCATTTTCAGCCATGAGAATCATGCCTTGCGATTCTATTCCCTTTAGTTTCCGGGGTTCCAGATTTACCAGAACGGAGACCTGTTGCCCGATGATTTCTTCCGGTTTAAAATATTCTGCGATACCCGAAACAACAGTGCGTTGATCAATTCCCGTATCTATTTTCAGTTTTATTAATTTGGATGTTTTCGGAACCAACTCAGCTTCCAGAATTGTTCCGATACGAATATCCATTTTCATGAAATCGTCAAAAGAAATATTCGTCTTAGCCGGAGCCGCTTTATGTTCTTTCAGTTCATTCGCTTTTTTTGTATCGAGCAGTTTCTGAATCTGGGCTTCTATGGCAGCATCTTCGATTTTTTCAAATAACAGGAACGGAGATCCCAACTGATGTCCGGCCTCCAGAAGATTGTCAGATCCTAACTGACTCCAGTTCAATGAATCGATTCGTAACATTTCCTTTAATCTTGAACTACTGAACGGAAGAAAAGGTTCGAATGCTATCGCTAAATTTGCCGTAATTTGCAGAGAAAGATTCATGATTGTGGCAACTTTTCCCATATCGGTTTTAGCGATCTTCCATGGTTCGGTGTCTGCCAGATATTTGTTTCCTATGCGTGCCAGATTCATGGCTTCTTTCAAAGCGTCGCGGAAACGGTAGTTTTCCAGATTATGTTCCAGGTTTTGTTTTATACCGGCAAATTCAGCAAGCGTATCATGGTCATAATCCGTATACTCATTCCGTTCCGGAACTTTTCCGTCAAAGTATTTATGAGTCAGGACAAGTGCCCGGTTTACAAAGTTTCCGAGAATAGCGACTAATTCGTTGTTATTCCGTGCCTGAAAATCTTTCCATGTGAAATCGTTGTCTTTCGTTTCCGGAGCATTGGCAGTCAATACATAACGTAAGACATCCTGTTTTTCGGGAAAGTCATTAAGATATTCGTGTAACCAAACTGCCCAGTTTCTGGAGGTCGAAATTTTGTCTCCTTCAAGATTCAGGAACTCATTTGCCGGTACGTTCTCCGGCAGAATATAACTGCCTTCGGCTTTCAGCATAGACGGAAATACGATACAATGGAATACGATGTTATCTTTCCCGATGAAGTGAACCAGTTTAGTATCTTCTTGTTTCCACCATTTTTCCCATGAATCGGGAAGTAGTTCTTTTGTATTGGAGATATATCCTATAGGAGCATCGAACCATACATACAGGACTTTTCCTTCAGCCCCTTTTACCGGAACAGGAATTCCCCAGTCGAGGTCACGACTAACGGCTCTCGGTTGAAGTCCCATATCCAGCCATGATTTGCATTGTCCGTAAACATTGCTTTTCCACTCTTTATGTCCTTCCAGTATCCATTCTTTTAAGAATGCTTCATGCTTATTGAGAGGTAAATACCAGTGGGTCGTTTCTTTCATTACCGGGACAGAACCGGAAATTGCCGATTTCGGGTTTATCAGGTCTGTCGGGCTGAGTGATGTTCCGCACGATTCGCATTGATCACCATAAGCTCTTTCGTTTCCGCAATGGGGACATTTTCCTGTAATATAGCGGTCGGCCAGAAATTGTTTTGCCTCTTCATCGTAGTATTGGGAGGAGGTCTGTTCTATAAATTCTCCTTTTTCATAAAGGGTCCGGAAAAATTCTGAAGCCAGTTCCGCATGGATTTTTGATGTCGTGCGGGAATATATATCGAATGAAATTCCGAATTCTTCAAAAGAACGCTTGATAATGTTATGATATCTGTCAACTACTTCCTGGGGAGTGATGCCTTCTGCTTTTGCTTTTAGTGCAATGGGAACGCCGTGTTCGTCTGATCCTCCGATCATTAATACTTCTTCTCCTTTAAGTCTCAGGTAGCGTGCATATATATCTGCGGGAACATATACACCGGCCAAGTGTCCGATATGTACCGGGCCGTTTGCATACGGAAGTGCAGTAGTAATTAAAGTTCTTTTGAATTTATTGTCTGCCATAATCAATCTGGAATATATCAGTACAAAGTTAAAATTTTATTGTGGATATAATGTTATTTATGAGGTAAAAGAGAGTAGATGAAACGGTTCGGAATTCGAAAAACAAGAAGAAAAACAGGGCTTTTTTTCGTTTTTTATTGTCCCCAACTCTCACGGTCAAGATTTCTGTAATTGATAGCTTCAGCAATATGGTTAGAATGAATTTGTTCGCTTTGATCCATGTCGGCTATGGTGCGTGACACTTTCAGAATCCGGTCATATGCTCTTGCCGATAAGCAGAGACGCTCCATTGCCGTCCGTAAAAGAGAGAGGCATGATGAGTCAAGCTGTGCATATTTATGCAGAAGTCTGCTATTCATTTGAGCATTACAATAGATATTTTTTTCATTCCGATAACGTTCTTCCTGTATTTTTCGTGCGGCAATAACACGTTTTCTGATTTGCTCGCTGCTTTCGGCCGGTTGCCTGTCGGATATTTTTTCAAACGGTACCGGTATAATTTCTACTTGTATATCGATGCGGTCGAGTAAAGGACCGGAAATCCGGTTGATATATTTCTGAACGCTTCCCGGAGGACAAACACAGGTTTTTTCCGGATGATTATAATATCCGCAAGGGCATGGGTTCATTGAGGCCGCGAGCATGAATCCGGCCGGATAATCGACGCATTGTTTAGCTCTCGATATGGATATTTTCCGATCTTCCAGCGGCTGTCTCAGTACTTCGAGCACATTTCTGTTGAACTCGGGAAATTCATCTAAAAAGAGGACGCCGTTATGTGCCAGGGAAATTTCTCCCGGTTGTGGATATCCTCCTCCTCCAACCATTGCAACGTTTGAAATTGTGTGATGTGGAGACCTGAACGGACGTTGTGTCATCAGGGATGTATTTCCGTCTATTTTACCGGCAACGGAGTGAATTTTGGTCGTCTCCAAGGCTTCATTGAGCGTGAGAGGCGGGAGAATGGAGGGTATTCGTTTAATCATCATTGATTTTCCCGATCCCGGGGCACCGATAAGGAGAATGTTGTGACCGCCCGACGCTGCTATTTCCAATGCTCTTTTTACATTTTCCTGTCCTTTCACTTCTGAAAAATCGAAGTCATAGGAAAATTGTCTTTCAAAAAATGTTGCATGGGCATCGACCGATACGCATTCCGGTTCTTTGCCTTCATTGAAAAAATCGACAACCTCGCAGATATTGTTTACTCCGTAGACCGTTAATCCCTCTACTACGGCTGCTTCAAGTGAGTTTGCCTTTGGAAGAATAATTCCTTTGAATCCGGCTTCTTTTGCTTTGATGGCTATAGGTAGTGCTCCTTTTATCGGTTGCAAAGTTCCGTCGAGAGATAATTCTCCCATTAAAATGTAGTCGCCTATCTTATCGGGCTTAATCTGTTCTGCAGCCGCCATGATGCCTATGGCCAGAGGGAGGTCGTATGCGGTACCTTCTTTCCGGATATCGGCAGGGGACATATTAATGACGATCTGATTGCGGGGAAATTTGTATCCGTTTACCTGCAGGGCGGAGACGATTCGTTCGTGACTCTCTTTTACTGCGTTATCAGGAAGACCGACTAAGAAAAAACGTATGCCTCTGGAACAATTGACCTCTATGGTTACAATGATAGCATTTATACCATCTAAAGCCGCTGCATACGATTTGACGAGCATTTGTATCGTTTAATGTTTTTTTGAAGGAATCTCTTTTTGTAAGATATCCCGGAATTCGTCACATGAGTTTCCTCTTCCGATAATGATGCCTGCGGTATCGATCAGGACGGCATACGGAACTTCATGGATATTATATAACTCCAAAATTGAAGACGCGTCTCCTGTGGAATCGGTTATTTGTTTCCATGTTATGTTGTGTTCCTTGGCATACTCTACCCAGTCGCTGTTTTCCTGATCCAGAGATATTGATACGATGTTGAAAATATCGGAATCTTTATGCTGTTCCGAACATTTACTTAGCGTTTTGCTCTCTAGTTTGCAGAAATCACACCATGAGGCGGTAAAAGACAATAGCAGGATTTCACCTTTATATGCATCAAGACTCAGGGAATCGCCGTCTATTGTTTTTACTTTAAAATTCGGAGCTTTGGAATTTATATCTGTTTTCCGGAAATCTTCCAGATGTTTTTCCATCTGTTGGGTAAGAATAAACTCTTCGGCTTTGTCTTCTAAGGTATTTAATAATTCTCCGGCCTGAGACATGGCACCTTCTTTGAACAGATATTCATTCAGTATAATTGCAGAAGCTATTTGTTCGGGATTTTTCTTGATGTATATTTCTGCAGCTTCTGTAATTCGTTTTTTTACACCGTTCAGATTGCTAAGAAACCTTGTCCGGTCGGCGGCCCCCTCATTCCCCTGAAATGTTTTCCGGTCGATTTCTTTCGATAACCTGCTTTCTTCAATGAATAACTCATTGTTTGTTTTCCGGAACGATTCTATCTCTTTTTGAATACTGCTTCCTTTAATTTTGAAATCGTCGGTATTATTGGCATCTCCTTTAACCTCGATTTTTTCGTCTGTCAGGACATAAAGCGGTACCCAGAAACTTTTATCCGGAAACATGATTGTGACAATCGATGCTTCGGGTAATTTTTTTTCCAGTTTGAATTTGCCTTTTGGAGAGAGTGTAATCGTATCTATTTCGACGGTTTGTGAATTTTCCGTATATGCGAACAAAACGCCTTCCGATAGATTCTTAATTTCTCCCTGAATAACAGCGTTTTTATTCTCTTTACAAGAAAGCATAAATAAAAATGCACATGAAGTAATAAGTAGGTAAATAGATTTCATTCTGTAATAATGGATATAAACTATATTATTCCATATAACAAAGATATGGAAACATTTTTTAGTATTCAAGAGATCTTCGATGTTTTTTTTAAAATCATTTAATTTTTATCGACCTAATCTCTTCCTATATGTTTATAACTATTAATAATATAAAAAGGTTGTCTCGGCTAAGACAACCTTTTCTATGTATAGAACGAAATAATAATTTAAAGCGTATATTCCTGCCAGCTTTTAATTTGAATATCTTCAATTTTCATTTCACAGAAAGCGTGAATAAAAGCACTTGCCAAGCGGGCATTCGTGATTAACGGAACGTTATGGTCTACGGCTGCACGACGTATTTTATAACCATTGGTCAACTCTCTTTTCGTATTATTTTTCGGGATGTTTACAACCAGATCGAATGTGTGATTAGAGAAGAGTTCCATGACGTTATTTTCTCCCGATTCATCCGGCCAACATACCGGAATTGCCTCTATTCCGTTTTCTTTCAGGAATTTTTGGGTTCCGACAGTCGCGTAAATGGTATAATTCTTTTGATCCAGGGCTTTGCAGGCATCCAGAAGATCGACTTTTGACTTTACAGGGCCTGAGGAAATCAGAATATTCTTTTTCGGAACGTTACAGCCTACGGCAATCATAGCGGATAGCAACGCTTCGTTGAAGTCATCACCCAAACAGCCAACTTCGCCTGTAGAGGACATATCTACGCCTAATACGGGGTCAGCATTATGTAACCGGGCAAAAGAGAACTGAGAGGCTTTAACTCCAATCCAGTCGATGTCGAACGCGGAGCTGTCAGGTTTGCTGTAAGGAGCGTCGAGCATAATTTTCGTTGCGGTTTCAATAAAGTTCCGTTTTAATGTTTTTGAAACGAACGGAAAGCTACGTGAAGCTCGTAAATTACATTCGATAACCTTGATTTCGTTGTTTTTTGCGAGATATTGGATATTGAATGGTCCTGTGATATTCAATTCTTTCGCAATTTGTTTACTTACTTTCTTTATGCGGCGAGCTGTTTCGAAATAGATTTTCTGAGCAGGGAATACCAGCGTTGCGTCACCGGAGTGTACTCCGGCAAATTCTACGTGTTCGGAAATTGCATATTCTACAACTTCTCCGTTGCAGGCAACTGCATCGAACTCAATTTCTTTAGCGTCTTGTAAGAACTCGGATACGACAACGGGATACTCTTTTGAAACTTTAGCTGCCATTTTGAGGAAGGTAATCATATCCTCTTTATTATAGCAGACATTCATAGCGGCACCGGAAAGTACATATGAAGGACGGATCAGAACCGGGAAGCCGACATGATTGACGAATTCGTCGATTTCAGTCATGCTGGAGAGCTCTTTCCATCTCGGTTGATCTATGTTCAGCTGATCGAGCATAGATGAAAATTTATGCCTGTTTTCAGCACGGTCTATCGAAATAGGAGAGGTTCCCAGTATAGGAACGTTCTGACGGTGAAGCTTCATTGCCAGATTATTCGGAATCTGACCGCCTACTGAAACCAATACACCTTTGGGTAATTCGAGGTCTATTACGTCCAGAACACGTTCTAACGACAATTCATCGAAATAAAGCCGGTCGCACATGTCGTAGTCGGTAGATACGGTTTCAGGGTTATAATTGATCATAGTTGCCTTATATCCCAGTTTACGTGCAGTCTGAACAGCATTGACAGAGCACCAGTCGAATTCTACCGACGAACCGATACGATAAGCTCCCGAACCTAAAACTACGACACTTTTATCGTGTTTGTAGTAAGTGATATCATTTTTGCTTCCATCGTAAGTGAAGTAAAGATAATTGGTCAACTCCGGATGTTCCGATGCAATTGTATTGATCCGCTTAACGGAGGGGACGATATTCATTGATTTCCGGTATTCACGTACACGAATATTTTCTTTTTCGAGATTCCCTGACGGGTCTTCAACAAAGCGGGCTATCTGGAAATCGGAGAATCCTAAGCGTTTTGCCTGACGCAGAACGTCTTCCGGAAGTTCTTCTATTTTATCGAACGATTGCAGCTTTTTACTGAAAGTGTCAAGACCTTTAAGGCGTTCGAGGAACCATTTGTCTATCTTGGTAAGTTCGTGAACGCGGTCGACGCTGTATCCTTTTTCAAAAGCTTTGGCAATAGCGAAGATGCGTAAATCGGTAGGATTAGCCAGTTCGTCGTCCAGATCGTCAAATTCCAAGTCTTTATTTCCTACGAAACCGTGCATGCCCTGTCCGATCATCCGGAGGCCTTTTTGCATGATCTCTTCAAACGATTTACCTATAGACATGATTTCTCCTACCGATTTCATGCTGGAACCGATCTGACGCGATACGCCGGCAAATTTGGTTAAGTCCCAACGTGGGATTTTAACGATCATGTAATCGACAGAAGGAGCTACATAAGCAGAATTGGGAGTTCCCATTTCGCCGATTTCATCCAGGCCGTAACCCAGTGCGAGTTTTGCAGCTACAAAAGCCAGAGGATAACCGCTTGCTTTTGATGCCAAAGCAGAAGACCGGCTCAGACGTGCATTCACTTCGATAACCCGATAGTCGTTGGTTTCGGCATTGAAAGCATACTGAATATTGCATTCTCCTACGATACCCAAATGTCGGATTGCCTGTTTCGATAAATCCTGAAGCATGGCAATTTGTTCGTCTGTGAGAGAACAGGTGGGTGCTACTACGATACTTTCACCGGTATGTACACCAAGGGGGTCAACGTTTTCCATGCTTACTACAGTGAAGCAATGGTCGTTTTTATCCCTGATAACTTCAAATTCGATCTCTTTCCATCCTTTCAGTGATTCTTCCACGAGAATCTGAGAAGAATAGGTAAAAGCGCTTTCAGCCAATTGCCGAAGTTCTTTTTCATCTTTACAGATGCCGCTGCCCATACCACCTAAGGCATAAGCCGAACGAATCATAACCGGGAAGCCTATCTTTTTTGCTGCAGCAATAGCATCGTCCATCGTTTCGACTGCTTTGCTTACCGGAGTTTTGATTTGAACTTCGTTCAGTTTCTTAACGAAAAGATCGCGGTCTTCCGTATTCATTATGGCTTCAACCGAAGTGCCGAGAACTTTTACATTGTATTTTTTGAAAGTTCCGGCAAGATACATCTGAGTGCCGCAGTTAAGGGCTGTCTGACCTCCGAAAGCCAGTAAAAGACCGTCTGGAGACTCTTTTTTAATGATTTCTTCTACAAAATAAGGCGTAATAGGTAAAAAATAAACTTTGTCGGCAATACCTTCAGAGGTCTGAATAGTAGCGATATTCGGATTAATTAAAACGGTTTTAATACCCTCTTCCTTCAGGGCTTTTAAAGCCTGTGAACCTGAATAGTCAAACTCTCCTGCCTGTCCGATTTTCAGCGCACCGGAGCCAAGGACAAGTACCTTTTTTACGTCCATATTTTTTCTCATAATGATAAGATGAATTGCTTAATCTTTTTAATTCCGCAAATGTAGTGATTTTTTCACACTTTTACATAATGGGAAGCAAATTCGATTGCTCTTTGTTGCGGATTTTTGAATTAACTGGTACCTTTGTCTATCAAAACAGGTAAAATACTTTTAAAACAAATTTATGGAAATTGTTGTAAGTGGAATTCGTTCGACCGGAAATTTACATTTGGGTAATTATTATGGCGCATTGCGTAACTTTATAAAAATGCAAAAAGAGAACAAATGTTTCTTTTTCATTGCTGACTACCATTCGTTAACGACGCATCCCGACCCGGCAATGTTGCATGTGAACGTGAAGAATGTCCTTACGGATTACCTGGCTGCCGGTGTCGATCCGGAGATTTCCACTATTTATATACAAAGCGATGTCCCCGAGGTAACGGAGCTTTATCTGTTGCTGAATATGCATGCATATATGGGGGAATTGATGAAAACTACCTCTTTTAAGGAGAAGGCACGCAAGCAGCCTGAAAATGTGAATGCCGGTTTGTTGACATATCCGACCTTGATGGCGGCGGATATTCTTTTACATAAGGCTTATAAGGTTCCGGTAGGAAAAGATCAGGAACAACATCTGGAAATGACACGTCGTTTTGCCCGCCGTTTTAATAATATTTACGGTGTGGAATATTTTCCTGAACCTACTGCTTATAATTTCGGTTCCGAGCTTATTAAAATACCCGGTTTGGACGGAAGCGGAAAAATGGGAAAATCGGAGGGTAATTGTATTTATCTGGGTGATGATCCTAAGGTAATTCAGAAAAAGGTGATGCGGGCATTGACCGATCAGGGACCTACCGAAATGAATTCGCCTAAACCCGATTATATCGAAAATCTCTTTACTCTTCTGAACGTTGTGTCTACGCCCGATACCGTTGAATATTTTAATGAAAAGTGGAATAAATGTGAGATCCGTTACGGAGATCTGAAGAAACAGCTTGCCGCTGATATTATCGCAGTAACTACACCGATCCGGGAGCGTATTATTGATATTCAAAATGACGAGGCATATCTCCGTAAGGTTACGAAGATGGGGGCAGAAAAGGCACGTGAGAGTGCAGCGAAAACGGTTCGTGAAGTCCGCGAAATAATGGGGTTCAAACCTTTTTAATCGGAAGAACAGATCAGAAAGAGATATCTTCTGCCTCTTTTATCCAGATACGTGCGGATGCGTCACTGGGCATCCGCCAATCTCCACGGGGAGAAAGGTTGATTGACCCGACTTTCGGACCGTCGGGCATACAGGATCGCTTGAATTGCTGTGCAAAAAAACGGCGGACAAAAATTTTAAGCCATTTGGCAATAACAGGCAACGGATATATTCCGGCAAAGGCTTCTTGTGCAAGGAAAAATATTTTCGAGGGTGAAAATCCGAACCGCACCATATAGTACAGGAAGAAATCATGCAATTCGTAAGGTCCTACGATATCTTCCGTCTTTTGTGCTATTTCTCCATTTTCTCCGGCCGGAAGCAGTTCCGGACTTACCGGGGTGTCCAGTATATCCAACAACGTATTTTTCGAAGCTTCGTCAACCTGACAGTTTGCAGCCCATCTTACCAGATAACGCACTAAAGTTTTAGGTATTCCTGAATTGACTCCGTACATGGACATATGGTCTCCGTTGTAAGTGGCCCATCCTAATGCAAGTTCAGAAAGGTCTCCCGTTCCTATTACCAGGCCGTTCACTTGGTTTGCAACGTCCATCAATATCTGGGTGCGTTCCCGTGCCTGACTGTTTTCATAGGTTATGTCCATATTTTCCGCATCATGTCCGATATCCCCGAAATGTAGCTCAACAGCAGGCCGAATATCTATTTCACGGATTGTGATTCCCAGTGATTGCATCAGCAGGATCGCATTATTGTAAGTTCTGCCTGTCGTTCCGAAGCCCGGCATGGTAATTCCGGTTATATTTTTTCGAGAGAGCGCTATTTTATCGAATGCCCGTACGCTGACTAACAGGGCAAGCGTCGAATCTAAACCTCCGGAGATACCTACGACAACGTTTTCGGTGTGCGTGTGTAAAAGCCTTTTTGCCAGTCCTGCAGTCTGTATGGAGAAAATTTCTTCGCATCGTTTTGTAATTTCATCGTCTTTCGGGATAAAGGGAAAAGGCGAGTAATAACGTAAAGGATTGCTATATTTTTCGGTTGAGACGCTGAAGGTTACAGTTCTGTAACTTTCAAAAGCTTCGGGAATAAAGGATTTTCCCGAAAATGCAGAATTGTTGTACCGTTCGTGTAAAAGACGTTCCGTATCGATATCCGATAAAATCAGCTGGGACTCGAGTGAAAAGCGTTCGCTTCGGGCAAGAAT
>JAQXIO010000061.1 GCA_029007825.1 Bacteroidales bacterium
GCAGCCAATGTAACGGTAAAGGCAAACTATATAGACGTTTATAATGTGTCCGTTGAAAGTGGGACTGCAGATAAACAGCAGGTATCCGAAGGAGAGACTGTAACTGTTACGGCCGCAGAGATGGAAGCGAAACGCTTTACAAACTGGACATCTGAAGATAATATAGAATTTGCCGATCCTGCTGCTGCAACGACGACATTCACAATGCCAGCAGCCAATGTAACGGTAAAGGCAAACTATATAGACGTTTATAATGTGTCCGTTGAAAGCGGAACCGCCGATAAACAACAGGCCGCAGAAGGTGAAACCGTAACAGTTACGGCTGCGGAACGCGAAGGAGAACTCTTTTACCGCTGGAATTCCGGTGATGATATTTTATTTGATCAACCCTATAATAAGACAACGACATTCGTTATGCCGGCGAAAGATATACAGGTAAGTGCGACATACGAGAAATTATATACCATTGAAATCGAAGGAGGTCATGCGGATGTCTCCGAAACGACTTTCGGAAAAATAGTGAATATTACGGCCGATGTGCCCGATGGGTATATTTTCAGTAAATGGGAAAGTTCGGATGTATTGTTTTCTGACGAAAACAGCCTTGAAACATCATTCTCGATGCCATCTAAAAATGTAATGATAAAAGCGATCTTTATATCGGATGTTGCAATCGATGATGCCGAGGGAAATATAGGCATACTCTATCCGAATCCGGCATACGATTATGTTTGTTTATCGGGAACAGCCGAAAATATTCCGGTAAAAATCTATTCTGCAGACGGCCATTTGGTGATTACGATTGAAAAATATAACGGAGAATCGGTCAACATTACCTCTTTATTGCCGGGTACATATTATGTAAAAGTGGAAAACAAAACGTTTCCGTTTATCAAAAAATAAAAGCATAATAGAATAAACGAATTGTTTTACACTTTTTTTAAGTAAAATAAAAACAATAAAGGAGGAGGCGTGTTTTTAATTAAAGACGCTTCCTCCTTCTTTTATAGTCCGATAAACGAAGAAATTTAAATTATTTATTTTTAGTAATATTAGGATTGTAAAATTTGCAGGAATCAAACAGTCACTTTAAATTAGCAGTGTCAAACCAGAAGGCATTTTGTACTCATTTATTGGCTCGCTATGAGGCGATTTTATGCATATATATCCGTTTTGTTGGTTGTTGCGCTTTTCGCATTACTGCCTTCTTTCGTGACCTCTCCGTTTGATCGGGGATATCAGGAAACTTTATTGTCTATCGACAACACACAGGGTAAACGCGATGTCTCGCATCATGATGATCTGCTTAAAGTATCCTGTTGTAAAGATCAGACCTTTTCGCTCATAGATAATGAGCCCTTCGTAAAACAGGAAACTACAGATAAAGTTAATAAATTACCTTCGGTTATTCGTTTTGCCTATCGCAAAGTCGCAGTTACGCATTACGATGATGAAATAACCGTTCCCTACAGGATAATAGCTCAATACCGGCTTAAACACTTCACGATTCTCAGAAGTAACGACTATTATCTTTACTCCCTCTGCCGGATAATAATTTGATTTGACAAAAGGATTGTTTTATTTGGTCGCGATTGAAATTTGATCGGGATGCCGGAGGCTTGTTTTTTTAAGCCGTGTAATGGTGTATCGCGGGATAAATGGATATCCGTTGGCCAGAGCGTCCTGTATGGTATTTGTCTCTTTAATAAAAGATTCTCGAGATCTTTTTGAAAAGGCATGGAGCGATATGTCTTGAGAATAAAATACTTTCTTGTTTACTAACGCCTATTACTTACTATGGAAAAAGTGAGATAATGTGTCAATTTTGCTGAAACAGATTGGGGTTCGGTCTCTTTCGGCATGACCCTTTAGCAACTGAACCTGCTTTTATTATTTAATATTAATCTAAAACAAAACAAAAAAGAATTATTATGAATACATCTGATTCTAAAAAAAATAAAGGAAGAAAATATGGAGTTTCGGCTTCGTTGGTAATTGTATTTTGCCTTATACTGGCAGTGTTGTTATACAAATTTGTATTTGGTAATCCTGCCAATTTCATGAATAATGATCCCAATAATCATCCCCTTCCCGGAAATATGTTGGGAACGATATATAAAGGAGGATTTATAGTACCCGTAATCCAGACTTTATTGCTTACAGTCTTGACATTGAGCGTTGAACGCTTTATTGCATTGAGAAAATCGAGAGGCAAAGGCGACTTGTTGCGTTTTGTTGAGAAAGTGAAAGATTGTCTTGAAAAAGGAGATATCGCCGGAGCCCGTAAAGCTTGTGACCAACAACGCGGTACGGTGGCAAACGTCGTTCTGTCGGCCTTGATGAAATACGAAGAAATGGAAAATGATTCCACGCTTACGAAAGAACAAAAATTAGTTTATATACAGAAAGAGTTGGATGAGGCGGTCGCGCTGGAGCTGCCTACGATGGAACAGAACCTGACGGTGATAGCAACCATTACGACTTTAGGTACTTTGATGGGATTGTTGGGAACCGTATTGGGTATGATTCGATCCTTTGCCGCATTGGCGGTTGCTGGAGGAGCAGACTCCCTGGCACTCTCTACAGGTATTTCGGAAGCTTTGATCAATACCGCATTAGGTATTGCAACAGGAGCGTGTGCTATTATATCCTATAATTTCTTTACCAGCAAAATCGATGCGATTACACACAGTGTCGATGAAATAGGCTTCACGATAGTGCAGACATTTGCAGCTAAGCACGAATAACCGTTTTAATAAGTAACGAAATGCCGGCTGAAAAAGTAAAGAAAAAGTCAACATTTATCGACATGACAGCTATGAGCGATGTAACTGTCTTGTTGTTGACCTTTTTCATGCTCACCTCGACCTTTATTCAGAAAGAACCTGTCACGGTCAATACCCCCGGTTCGGTTTCTGAAATAAAGATTCCCGAAAAAAATCTTTTGCAGATTCTTATCGATCCGAATGGAAAAGTATTCCTCAATTTGGATAAACCCCAAGATAAGGTAGAAGTGCTGAAAAAGATGGGTGAAACATATAATATCGCATTTACGGATGGAGAATTGAAGAAATTCGGATTGAGCAACTCGTTTGGTGTTCCCGTGCAGGGAATAAAAGAGTTTCTGAGTCTGCCAGCTGAAGAACAGGATAAAGTAATTATGAATTACGGAATACCTGCCGATAGTACGGATAATCAGTTTAAAGCATGGGTGAAATTTGCTCGGGAAGTAAATAAAGACTTGATCATTGCCATAAAAGCAGATCAGAATACCCCTTATCCCATGATTAAGAATGTGATGAACACCTTGCAAGAGTTGAGGGAAAACCGTTACAACTTGATCACAAGTCTTAAAAATGCTCCCGAAACAAAACCTTGATAGGAGAAATAAATCATGGCAGAATTAATAACGAAAGGAAATAAAGGAGATGTCTCCAAAAAAGGGAAACAGAAAAAAATCAATGTTCGTGTTGATTTTACCCCGATGGTAGATATGAACATGCTTTTGATTACCTTCTTTATGCTGTGTACCTCTTTGATTAAACCTCAGACTATGGAGATCAGTATGC
Source organism: Bacteroidales bacterium (assembly GCA_029007825.1). Taxonomy (GTDB): domain Bacteria; phylum Bacteroidota; class Bacteroidia; order Bacteroidales; family JAQXIO01; genus JAQXIO01. Next base: position 3,570 of record JAQXIO010000061.1, read on the forward strand.
CCTCCAAAGACAAGGTAACCGAAGAAGAACAGAATAAAGTAAAAGCCTCGAAAGCAATTACGGTACTGTTGGGAAAAGATAATAAAGTCTATTACTATTTCGGAGAACCCGATTATGAAAATCCGGACTTCTTGAAAGAGACGGACTTGTCATCGGACGGGTTACGCCAGATATTGCTGAATCGTAATGAAGAAATAGTAAGTAAGATTAATGATTTGAAGAAACAGAAATTGAATCTTCAGATTTCGGATGAAGAGTTTAAGAAACAAGCCTCCGAATTGAAGAATGACAAGAACTCGCCGGTAGTGATTATTAAACCTACCGAATTTTCAACCTACAACAATATGGTTGAAGCTCTCGATGAAATGCAGATTTGTAATATTGGCCGTTACGCTATTGTAGATATAGCCGAAGGAGACATACTGCTGCTTGATAATTTGACGCATGATAATTATGCAGTAAATAAGATGTGATATGGCACGCGATATTCAATTAAATTCACCTGAATGGTGCGATTTGGTCTTCGAAGGGAAGAACAAAGCATATGGAGCTTATGAACTGCGCCAATCCTCTCCGAAACGTCACTTCTGGGCTTTTATTATTGTAGCAGCATGTACGTTGCTGGCATATCTGATACCTTATTTTATACGTCTCGTCACTCCTGAAAAAGACAGAGAAATGATGGTAGAGGTAACGACATTGTCAGACATAAAAATGGACATGCCAGAGCAAAAGGAAGAACCGAAAGCATTGCAGCTGGAACCGCCCCCTCCACCTCTTAAAAGTACGATTAAATTTACTCCGCCGGTTATTAAAGCCGACGAAAAAGTACGCGATCAGGACGAGATGAAGTCACAGGCGGAACTGACCGAATCGAAAGTTTCTATCTCTGTTGCGGACGTAAAAGGAACGGATGAAGTAAACGGAAAAGATATTGCCGAACTACGCGAAAACCAGCAGATCGCGAATGAAGCTGCAGAAGAAAAGATTTTCGAAGTAGCCGAACAGGCTCCCTCTTTCCCCGGAGGACAGGAAGCACTGTTGAAATGGATACAAAAAGAGCTTCGTTATCCGGCTGCAGCAGCCGAATCAGGAGTGCAGGGACGTGTTATTATACAGTTTGTTGTCGGTAAATCCGGTGACATACGTGATGTTAAGGTGGCACGCTCGGTCGATCCCGATCTGGACAGGGAAGCCCTCCGCGTTGTGAAGGGAATGCCCAAATGGATTCCCGGTATGCAGAGTGGTGAAGCAGTGTCAGTTCGTTTTACGTTGCCCGTCTATTTTAAATTACAATAAAAGAAGTGAGCAGGAAGAGAATATATATATTATGTGCGGTAATGGCTGCAATTGCATTGTGCGGATGCAAAAAAAAGAATGCACCCGAAGATACGCTGAACAGCGGAGTCATAGCGATTGCAGCCGATACCTGCCTGACGCCTTTGGTTGAGGCTGAAATAGCGGTCTTCGAACATATCGCCCCTCAGGCTGGCATCGTTCCCATATATACCGGAATAAGAAACGTACATACCCTTCTGCTTGCCGATAGTGTACGGATGGTTATAACGACACATAAATTGCTGCAAACTGAGTTGGATTGGTTGCATAGTAAAAAATTCTTTCCGCAGGAATTTAAAATTGCAACCCATCCTTCTGGTTTTGAAGTGTATGTTTTGCTGAACGATCCGAGAAGTGGTTTAGCTACGGGATTTGCTTCTTTCCTGGCAGGAGACAGAGGTCAGCGTATTATAGATAAAGCCGGATATATTCCGGTTACGCAACCTGTGAATACTGTAAACATAAGAGATAACTTTTAAACGGAATAAAATATGAAAACAAATAGTGTTTTTATAGCATTGCTTCTTATTTTGTCACAGACTATTGAAGCAGTGGATAATAAAATGGGAATTCTTTTTTTTGAATCGGGGTTGTTCGGTGCCTCTGAATCCTATTTTCAAAAAGAAAAGTCCGGTTTACCTGCCGGGCTGTTACCCGAAGCCTCTTACTATTTAGGACTGAGCTATTTTAATGCCTCTGAAAAAAACGAAGCTTTGGCATTGCAAAGCTTTAATGAAGGCGTAACGGCAGATGAAACATATCCTTACAACTATGTCGGTTTGGGAATGTTAGCTTTGAAAACGAATAAGGCTGAAGCCGAAAGTTATTTTAAGAAAGCGTTGGGAATGAAGAATTATAAGAAAGATGCGTCATTGCGTGCAGCGGTTGCTGCCGCTTATCTGTCAGCCGGAATGGTTGATGAAGCGCATAAATATATAGAACAGGCACGTTCCATTGACAGTAAGGCACCGGCATCGTATATGGTAGAAGGCGATCTTCTCCTGTTTCAGAAACAAAAGGGTGAAGCCTGCGGAAAATATGAAACAGCACTCTATTCCAATCCTGATTATATTCCCGCTTATCTTAAATTAGGTGCTGTGTATATCCCTATGAACTCTAAAACAGCACTCGATAAATTGAAAATTGCCGGACAGAAAGACGATGCTTTTCCCGGAACATATTGCCTCTTGGGCGATTTGTTCAAATATTACGGCGATTACGGAAAAGCCGTTGCAGCCTATGCTCGTTTTATTGATGCAGGTTATTATGATGCAGGCAATTTGTCCGATTATGCACAGGTGCTCTATTTTGACGGAAAATACAATGAAGCGCTGTCGCTTTTTCAAAAGCTCGCAGACCAGAAGAAAGACGATGTGGCAATTAATCGCTTCAATGCTTATTGCCAGGTAAAGATGGCATCCCCGCAAGGTCTCGCGGCCATAAGAAAATTTATGGAAACGACAGCCCCTGCCAATATTATTGTACAGGATTATATTTGTTACGCCGAAGCATTAGTGGAAAATAATGATTATACTGAAGCATTGAACAGCTATAAGAAAGCATTGGATATGGAACCGGAACGTACGGCATTGCTGAAAGACATATACCCCCTTTATATAAAGATGAATGATCCCGGAAATGCCGTTGCCACCTCTTGGGCATATTTGGATAAGGATAAAAAATACGATCCGGAAGAAATATTCAGGATGGGAAAAATCTTTTATAATGCAGGAAACGATACCCTGTATACGGTTGAAAACCGGATGAAATTGCTGGCTAATGCCGATTCCCTCTTTTCTTTGCTGGCACAGAAAGTGCCCGATAGTTACCTCGGGTATTTTTGGCAAGCCCGTACAAATGCCTCTTTAGATCCCGAAACGACGCAGAACCTGGCACAACCATTTTATGAAAAGGTCGCTATAATGCTGGAACCAAAAAAGGCCGATTACAGCCGCGAACTGGTCGAATGCTATAAATATTTGGGATATAGCTGTTACCTCAAAGGAGACAATGCGATGGCAAAACAATACTTTGATAAGGTATTGCAGATCGATCCGGATGATGCGGTTGCTAAGGAAGCACAGAAAGGTTTGAAATAATAGCTGGGCTATCGATCCTTCCGGCACCGGACAAAAACATAATCATGTTCGGATGAACGACGAGCATCGAAACGATAACCGATGGAAGAAAAATTCTTTATATCCTCCTTTTTAACAAGTTTATTAAGGAGGATATAACGTGTCATAGCCCCTCGTGCGATCTTTGCATAGGTACGGATAACCTCTATATTGCCATCCTTGTTTTCATCTAAAAAAATAGGATTGACCAGAAACGTCCTTTGTTCGATTTGAACCATATCTAATGCACCTGATACATCTTTTGACGCGAGATTCACCAATACGTTATCATCATTGGCCAGATCGTCCGATAAAGCCTTGGTTAGTTTTGCTTTCCAGAAGTGATACATATCGTTTCCCTCTGTTTTGATACCGAAGGTCATTCGGTAAGCCTTTATGCAGTCCAGAGGCCGCAACAAACCGTATAGAGTGGAAATTATCCGTAAATGAGACTGGGCGAATGAAAGCTGGTCGGGGTTGAGATTATCCGGATGGATGCTTTGGAAAACACTTCCGCTATAGGCGAATATGGCCTGTTTCGATGGAGTTTCCGGCAGGTCGAATTTTTGATAACGCTCGTAATTGAGTTCGGCAAGATCCCTGCTGACCTTCAGTAATTTCTCTAATTCGTTTACACTGAAACGCTGCATTTGTGCGGCAATAGTCTCGGCATCTTTATTGAATAAAGGAATATAAGAAGGAATACCCTTGTTGCTGGGTTCACTCATATCCATAGACTTGGCCGGAGAAAGAATAATAACCATAATACGATTTTCTATTGAACGTTATACCGGATTTAGCCGAGCAATGACAAAAGCAGATACAGATTCAGCACTGTCACGATTGCACCCATCACTGTCACGACGATTGTCGTCGAGCGGCTGTTTGCATATTTACCCATAACTTTCGGGGAAGAAGTGAGATACACTTGGGTAAAAATTGTGATAGGCAATTGAACGCTTAAAAACGTTTGGGATAAAATTAAACCCTGGAAAGGGTTCTTTACCAGAAAAATAAGAAATACCGCGACAACGATTGACAAAAGCGCTCCGGCTTTGGAATGGACGTCCTTTACCGCAAAAGGCTCACCGAACATTCCGGCAAAAATAGAAGCCCCGGCAATAGCCGATGTGATCGTTGAAGAAATACCCGAAAGCAATAAAGCGAAAGCAAAAATTACGCCGGCGTTATTACCTAATAACGGCTCCAGTAATTGACGAGCCTGTTGTAACTCCTCGACGACAGTTCCCGTAGAAAAGAAAACCGAAGCGGCCAGAAGAATCATCGCTGAGTTGATCGCCCAACCGATAATCATGGAAAAAATAGTATCGAAATATTCGTATTTAAGCTGCCGTTTCAATACCGACTCATCCTGGATATTCCATTGGCGGCTTTGTATGACTTCCGAATGCAGGAAAAGATTGTGAGGCATGACAACCGCGCCTAATACACTCATAATAATTAAGATGGAACCCTCCGGGATGGAAGGGGTAACCCACCCGGTCATAGCCTTGTCCCATTCTATATCCACAAGCCATAATTCATACAGGAAAGAAAATCCGATGATGGAAACGAAAGCCACGATCCATTTTTCGGTTTGTCGGTAACTGTTGCTGAACAGCATAAAAATGCTGACAACCGCTATAATGATAGCTCCTATACTTATGGGAATGTCGAATAACATCTCCAGAGCAATAGCCCCTCCTAAGATTTCTGCTAAAGACGTAGAGATAGAAGCCAGGATTGCCGATGAAAGAATCGGACGCGATAATTTTTTAGGAAGGTATTTATTCGTTGCCTCTGAAAGGCATAAACCGGTGGCAATACCTAAGTGAGCTGCATTATGCTGTATTACGATAAGCATAATACACGACAACGTGATCACCCATAACAATTCATATCCGAATTTCGATCCCGCTTCGAGATTTACGGCCCAGTTGCCCGGATCGATAAATCCGACGGTAACTAAAAGCCCAGGCCCCAGATACTTGAACAGGTCGATAGCTGTTTTTGGAGGAGTATGTTTTTTGAATAACGTCTTAAGAAGATTCATACACAAATTTATATAAAAAAAGTCGTATGTCCGGTTGGTAAAATTCTATTCTTTTCTGATAAAAACGGATATTGAAGCAAAATGTTTGTATTTGAAAAGAAAAGAATTTATTCGTCGGAAGCCCGGCAAGCGAAGTCGTAAAGCCTGTGGTGTTTTGTTCGTATTTTTTGTTAAGCAAGATAAAGGCAAGGAAAATTCTCAACCTATTCCTCTTTAATTTTGTTATTATAATAAGTAAAAAGTGAAAAGACCGGCATACATCTGTCGTTGTATGAGCTATTTTTTCCGACATTATTGTTCCTTCGGGAAACAACAGCAAAAATAAAACTGCGGAAGTTTTTGAATTGTGAAAAATCAGGGCATTTGGTTTTAATAAAAAGAATGGAATTTCGCAATCGTTTAAAATAAACTGCAAGCCGAATGCAAAAATCAAGCTTGCTTGAATTATGCTGAGGTACCGCGTTTAGTACAAGTTATTTATAGATTAAATTATAAGATAGAAGATTTTATAGCGGAAATTTCGATGTCGGTTGGATTTAATATCTGGTTGCGTTAGCAGCATTGGCAGGGAAGAATACAAGAACGGTTGTGATAAAATGAAATATAGATTTCTTGTCGGGTAAGTAATTGATAATAAGTTTAAAGATTCAAATATGATAACGATTGTAACAGGACCGGAAAACTCTGGAAAAAGTTCATTTCTGGAAAATTGGTTTGATCAGAGTGAGCAGGGAGTAGGTGCTATATCTGTAAAAAGATATAAGAGAGGTGTTTTTAGCGGTTATAATCTGATGCAGCTTCCGGACAAAGAACTGATACCGTTGAACTGTTTGGTAAAAGAAAATGATCAGATAGGGCCTGAATCGTTGATATGCGGGCATTTTATCTTTTACCCTGCATCGTTTGTATGGCTTGAGGACCGTTTGCAGCCTTATGTGCGGGAAACCTCCGATTGTCCGGTATGGCTGGATGAAATAGGAAAACTGGAATTGCAGCGTAAAGGATTCGATTCCGTCCTTAGGAAAGCCTTGCGCTCCAATTGTGAGCTACGTTTTGCTGTCAGGGAAAATCTCCTGGACGATATTTTGGATGAATACGGTATACAGGATCCGAAAATTATCCGGTTGTGAAAAATTGATAGTGCCGGAAATTTAAGTCGCAAGTCAGATTGAATTATTGCGATTTTAATGCTAATTTAGCTGCTCTTCTGAAAAACAGATATAAAACAGCTAAATAAAAAAATAGCATGAAAACATTTAAATTACTTCTTTTATTCCTGTTTGCGGTTACGGCAGGAACAGCTTTTTCCCAATCCGGGAAAATTGACATTAATGTAGCAAAAGAAATAGCATGGATTGGTGACGCGTACGTTTCTCAGCCGGTCAGAGGTGTAATACTTACATTTCATGGGCTTGGCGCACCGAATGTGAAAACTGAGCCCGATAATGAAGAAAAAATATGGGCGGAAAACGGCTATTTGGTAATAATGCCCTATTATGGACCTTGGAGTTGGATGAACCGTCAGGCACGCGATATGGTCGATCAGATTGTAGATGCCGTGTATGCAGAATACGGCTTATCTGACGATGTGCCTCTACTTACCCATGGCGGTAGTATGGGTGGTTTTAGCGCTATATTATATCCGCGTTATGCCAAACGCCCTATTGCAGCATGTATAGCCAATTGCCCTGTAACCGATATCAAATATCATTTTACCGAACGTCCCGATTTGCCGAGAACCTTTCGCGGTGCCTATTGGGGATACGATAATACATTCGAAGAAAGTATGACGGAACATAATCCGATGGATCAGGTGTCCGGAATGCCCGATATACCGTATTTCATCATGCATATGACCGGAGACCCCGCAGTGAATAAAAAAATGCATTCCGACCGTTTTGTAAAGAAGATGAAAGAAAACGGTAAAAATGTTCGTTATATGGAAATTGAAGGTGAAGGCCATTGCGGTCCGATCCCTCCCGATGTACAAAAAGAAAAGGAAAAATTTATTCTTGGTTTTCTGAAAAAATAAAAATCAATACGGTTCCGCATTATCTTATTGTGAAAAATGAAGTTATAAGATCGCTGGATTTTTTCTGCTGATAAGAATTAAAGAATAAAAGAGGAGATACTTAAGTCACTTAAGACGATTTGAGTACCTCCTCTTTTGTATATTAAAGAATAATCGGTATTATTGCCATAAATTAAGCTATTATGAAAAGAAGACCGGCCACGCTTCTGACGATAATTATTCTCTCTTTAGGTTATATCACTCCGTTTTTTAGCCAGAGCGTAATACACATAGTGACGAAAGAAGATTTTGATTCGGGAGAAATGGAATCCATAGGCTATCCCGGCATGGCACGGAGCAGTGATGCTACATCCACACCTCAAACACATCGTAAAAAGTCAGGAGTAAAACAAGTTAAGCATTCTCGCACACGTAAAGCACCTTCGCAACGCCGTAGGAAATACGCTACACATTCTGTTTACAATAGATCTTACTATCGGGAAATGGAGAAAATGCAACGTCAGATACGAAAAGATGCCGAGAAAAGAAAAAAACAGTATCGATCTAAAAGCATTCTGCATTGAAATTAATTGCTTCCAGTTTTATCCAATTCTGTTTATGTTTTAAATAGATGAATAAGAACCTCTTAGAATAATTGATTTGGACAATTCTTTTTAGGAATAACAAACTATTCATGGATACTGTACTATTTAAACAGCATCCATGAATAGCGATCGAATGTAATAATACGGCTGTTTTATAAAGAAGCAATGGTTATTTTTTTGAAGTCCCGCTTTCCAAAATACTGACGATAGAGAAAAGGCAGAAACAGATAGCCCCTAAACCAGTCAGTACTCGTGCAGGAATAAAAAACTGCGAATAAATCAGGCTCTCTTCAAATACAAAGGCACCTAGGAACAGACAGGTCAGAGCAGTCAGTACCGGTATCAACGGAATC
>JAQXIO010000062.1 GCA_029007825.1 Bacteroidales bacterium
ATTATTCTTACGGGCGTAACGGTTATTATTATACGGAGTGCGGATGTTGTTATTATTCGGAAAACGGCAAGGTGGGTTTTTCGATGTTTTGTAATTGTGCAAGCTTGACTTCTATCGTTTTACCTAAAAGTGTTACAGATATCGGCGGTCATGCTTTTTCCGGTTGTGTGAATCTGCGTTCAATCGTAGTGCCGGACGGTGTTACTACTATCGGAGACCGTGCTTTTTCAGACTGCAGGAACCTGCGATCGGCGATAATAGGGAAGAGTGTTGCCAAGATGGGTATGGATGTTTTTTCGGGTTGTATGAATCTTGAGGAGTTTGCGGTTTCGCAAGAGAATCTGAATTATCAGACTACGAATGGGGTTTTGTTTAATAAGGAGAGGTCTTTTCTGAGTGCTTTCTTCGATATGAAACAAACTGTTTACAACATTCCGGAAAGTGTGGCCGTAATTGGAAATGCTGCTTTTGCCGATTGCATGAACCTGACTTCGGTAACGATTCCGATGAGTGTGGTTAAAATCGGAAAGAGGGCTTTTTTCAATTGTTCTGGTTTAACGGAGATTCATTTAAACGGTTTACTTCCTCCTGTTTGCGAGGGTGATTGTTTCGATAATGTTCCGGTTAATTGCAAGTTGTATGTGCCAAAGGGTGCTTACGGTGCTTACTGGGCTGCTTCGGTATGGGGGCGTTTTGTGAATATTATCGAGGAGTGATATACGGAATGAGGTGAGGCTGAGAGGGGCCTTAAAATAGCAGGCTTTATTTCCTGCAAAGATTTTTTCATTGTGAGGGGGGCTTACGGTAGAGTCTGCGATAATGGCTGATTGTGGGTTTGTATATGGAGTGGTCTGGCTTCGTCCAGATGATATGTTTTGTTATGTATATGCTGAAAATGCTAATAATTAGGGATATTATATTTGCAGCGGTAAAGTAAGGCCCTGCAATTTCTTTCCGCCGTCCGGAATAGAAATCAATTGCTTCTACAAGTTTTTTTCACTTGTTATAGTGCGTTTGAGTTCTTTTTTGTCGGAAAAATATTTCAGTTCATTTGTGGTGGTATTAAATGTGAAATAACTTCCGTTCTGTATTTTGCCATATACGATATTTCGGTCTTGCTGAATTTGCTTTATATCCGATATAATATGTTCTTTACCACTTATAGAAGCTAAATCGGATGTGTCAATAAATACGAGATTGTAATCATTCGTAAGTGGAACAGACCAACAGTCTCCTACACCGATATCTGTGTTCTTATATTCGGCGATTATCCCGTAGCCAAATAATGATGAGAGATAGAACGTATAGAGTGCTATAAAGGGTGAGAATATAGCTAAAAGGTTTTTTTCTTTCCGCTTTTCTTTTTTTGAAAAGAAGTAAAATATGATGCCTCCGATTATTGCTACGGGGGTGCAGAGGATAAATATGATTACAAGTTGTAGCAGAACTGCGAATGCTAATCCCATTTTATTTTATTTGATCGAAATGTTGTTGTCTGATTTTCATTTCAGGTATTCATCGTATTTTTTGCTGAAATGTTTTCCGAAATTATCAATAGTATGTTATGTCGTTGAATCTCCTAATTATTCTTAGAGGCTTTTATTTATTATTGTAAGGTTTTTCCCGAAATATACAGATAGGACCCTGCCTTGCAGCTGGTCTCTCTGTATAGTGCCGAAGATGCGGCTGTCGGGGGCATTGTCGCGGTTGTCTCCTAATAAATAATAGGAGTTTTCAGGAATAGGAATGTTTTTAAATGCTTCGTCATTCTGAAAGGGCGGAGTTTTACATCTTAAAATCTTATATTTAAATCCATTCGGGAGGATTTCGTTCAGTTCTTTCATTTCATATCCTTCATTCGTGAATGTGGATATGATTTTGTGGCGTGATTTTTTATTTTTGAACTTAACCAATCTGTTTTCTATGCTTAGCGTGTCTTTTGGCATTCCAACTATCCGGCAAGCATATTTTTCTCCGTTGGTTGTGAAGATTATTACCATATCTCCATAGTCCGGTTTCTGGAAATGATAAAAACCATAGTCGATCAGAATGTAGTCGCCTATACGAGTATTCGGGAGTCCGGACCATGAGCTTACCTGGGCTATGTTGTAGCGTGAGTGCTCTCCAATGTTTTCAGAGGCAGGGCGGATAAAAATATACCAAGCTGCTATTATGATTGCGTAGACGTACCATTTGTTATAGTTTTTATCTGGTATTGTTTATTGCGGCGTGCTGCCAGAATGGCGTCGACAATGCTCCATGTAAAGAGTATGCCCAGTAGTATCAATGAAATAGTGTATGTCCAAAAATAGGCTTTGATTCCGAGTAGGTTGACTCCGACCGAATAGGTTAGTAATCCCAAAGAAAAGATTAGGGCTTTTTTGATTTGTCCGTTGTAGAGTTGCCCTAATCCGGGAACTAATATTGCAAGTACGAATGCCAGTACTGTTTCTCTTGGCGTGTATTTGATTATATCTTCGATTTCTTTTTCGTCGATGATTTCCATATCACTGTTTTCCATAAATTGAGTGTCTTAGTCTTGAATTGATATTGCTCTACTGGTTTTTGACCAGAATATATTTGAGTAGGGCAGTTTGTGTTTATATCCGAAGAAAATCCAAAATTTTAAATATTTGTTCTACTTTTATCATTTTTACATCACCGTTTTTTTCATCTATTTGGAATGTTATCATTCTGACCCCGTATTTTCTTATAAGGTATTCATTAGTTTTGAATTTATATTTTAATAGAAATTTATTTCCTTCAAAGTTTTCAATAAAGGATTCAAAGCAACATCTGTCTTTTTGTGTTGTGATATTTTGTATTTTCCACAGGGTGTTGTTTTCGACAAAATATCTATCTAATACGATTGTTTTTGTTTCGTTTGTTTGGATATTTTTAATAATTAGTTTGTCGGAATCATGTGAAGATCCTGTTTTAAGAATCAAAAATTTGCCCAACTTTACGATTTGTTCGTCTTTTTCCCATTCACGCCCATTGTAGGTACCGCCTTCAAAATCGATTGTATCTCCGCTGGCATTGATATATGTGTAATTGATAAAAAAATCATAAGAGCGAAGATCTACAAAATAAGAGGAGTTGCAGAGCAGTTTTCCTCCAATTTTTTGTTCAATTACGGTCGTTTCAAATTTTGGTTCATATGTGTTGGAGTTTGGGATCGCTCGGATTCCAAGAGTAATCATTCCAAGTGTGCATAATATGAAGAGGAGGAGTCCGATGTTTTTAAGTGTCTTTCCTTTTTTCTTTAAATGCTTGTAAAGTAAAAAGAACAAAAAGGGAGGGATTGAAAGAATAATTATGCCCGTTAAAATTAAGAATCCGATGTAAATGTATATAGTTGCGTCCATGTTTTATTTTAGGCAATCGTTAAGCTGATACTTAAGATGTACAGATTATATTTCGAGCTGTAAATTTTTTTCTGGGGAGTTTCTCAACTATCAGTTTTTATTTCAAAAAAGAAGAGTAAAAACAGCAAAGAGAATAGTATATTTTTCATAGTTTTTTTGTTTAACCAAAGGAGGTTATGCTATTTTCTGACGATATATTGTGCCTATTTGTCTTTTGTTTTCATGGCGGATTTAAAATTATTTAAATTTCTTATAAATGCAAATATCAGCCATCTGTAAAGAAACAAATGGCTGATATTATGTGAGCGGCAAGCGAGACTCGAACTCGTGACCCTCAGCTTGGGAAGCTGATGCTCTACCAACTGAGCTACTGCCGCATTGCGGTGCAAATGTACGCATTTGTCGTTATTGTGCAAATTTTCTTTTGTGAAAAATACAGGGGGATTACAGGTTTCCGGGTGTTTGCGGGGGATGGTATTTTTCCGGTATTTAGCTGACGGGGTATCGGGGTTTTACTGAAGGGTTATTCTGGAGTGGCGCTTTGAGGGAAGGTTCTGACCGTGTGATGGTGTCGTTTTTGTTTTGTTTATATAATGTTGTTAGATTGGGAGCCGGAGTGTTTGTGTGTGTACGAGTTGAGGTCTTAATTTATCTGTTGTAGTGGGGAGGGGATGAGTGTGTGTTAGAAGAGGGGGCCGGTTGGTTTATTTAAAGCAGTTGTAGTCTCCTTTATCGGCGAAGCGGATCATTTCTTTGTCGCCTTTGCTGTCGCCGTAGGCTATGAGGGTGTATTCGCCGCGTTGAGGGAATGCTTGTAGTATGCGGTTTACTTTTTCTTGTCCATAACAGTTTTTTGTCCGGAATTTTCCGGTGAGCTTTCCGTTTTTGTCTACTTCGAGTTGGGTGGCGAGAATATTTTTGATGCCTATGCTTTGTGCCCATGGCTTTATCCAGTTTTGGGGGGAGGCGCTGACGATTGCTATGGTTGCGTTTTGTTGTTGGTATTTCCGTATGGTTTCTATTGCGGCGGGACGTACCATGGTGTCTATTTTTCCGGTAAAGTTTTTTCCCCATTCGTCGAATCGGGCGAGACTTATGCCTTTGTAGAGGTGTGTAAAGAGTATTTGTTTTGCTTTCCAGTTGGGGATGAGTTTCAGTTTTAGGGCTATGAGTACGGGGAATATAAAAAGGATGGCGAATGCGGCACGGAGGTTTCCTTTGCTGAAGCGGATAAATTCGGGCAGGGTGTCTTTTGTCGTGATTGTGCCGTCGAAGTCGAAAACGACTATTGTTTTTTTCTTCATTTCGTTTTAACGGAAGGGGTTATTTATGCGGAGCCGTTGTCTGGTGTCCGTTTTTTGTTTTACAAATATATGCTTTTTTATTTGTCCGGAGATTCTTCCGGTGTTGTTACTAATAGAAGAAACCAACCCTGCGTTTTATTTAAAAGAGATTATGCGTTGCAGTTTTTTAATTTGTTTACGTATTTAAGGAATTATTTTACGAAAACCGGTATTGTACAGCCGAATTTTTCTGGTGCGACTACATCTTTTCGAGGGGATATGTGTTTATATAATACATCTGTCGTATTTATTTGCGCAGACCGTATGTGGGAGGGTCGGTATTTTTTATGTGGCGGAAAATGTTCCTGTATTTGCGGTTCCTGCGGATTGATTATTGAGATAAACATACATTTATTGATTAATTAAAACAGAAAAGAAAATGAAGAAGATTGTATTATTGTTACTGGTTATGGTTGCTGCGTTTTCAGTAAATGCTCAACAGTCAAAAATTGCCCAGGAGAAGCCTAACTTGCGCCGGGTTTATGTGGGTGGCGCTTTTTCTTTGTGGCATGATAAGGATATAGACCGGACAACATTCCAGATTGCGCCGGAAGTGGGTTACAATTTCAATGAGAAATGGGCTTTGGGTGTTTCGATCGGTTACGGCCATTATAAGACTGGTGACGAGAAGGCGAATGCTTTCGGTCTGACGCCTTATGTTCGTTTTACTTATTTCCGTACGGGTATGGTACGTCTTTTTGCTGACGGTAATATCGGCTTTTCTACTTATAAGGTAAAGGGTGCCGATGCTACGAACGGTTTTCTGATCGGTATACGTCCGGGTATTGCCGTGGATTTGACGAAAAACCTGTATATTCTTGCGAGATACGGTTTTCTGGGTTATTGCGACGATTATGCTATGCTGGGAGGGAGCACCCAGAGTATCGGAGGGTTGAATTTCGATATGACAACTCTTAATTTTGGTATTAACTATCAGTTTTGATTTAACGGTATCGTTACCGATATGGGGGGCCTGCCTTTTATAGGGGCAGGCTTTTTTGTATTTGTCAAAGATGGATTTGAATTGATGATGGTTGTGGGGCTTTCTATTTTGACCGCGGGGCTGTGAAGTTAAAAAAAGAGGAAGTTTTTGTGATTTGCAGAATAATAATTTTCTTTGTGTAGAGAGTATTATGGAGTCAGAATTTAAAAGGGTAGCAGTTATGAAGAAATATGTTTCAACGAATCATGCTCCGGCGGCGGTTGGACCTTACAGCCAAGCTGTGAAGTGGGGCGATGTTCTTTATTTGTCGGGACAAATCGGTATCGATCCGGCTACGCAGCAGCTTGAGGAGGGTTTAGAGGCTCAGACCAAGCGTTGTTTTACCAATGTAAAGGCTATTTTATCGGGGGAGGGATATAGTTTTGCGGATATCGTAAAGGTGACGGTTTATCTTACGGATATGGATGATTTTATTCTTGTTAACGAGTTGTATGCTTCTTTTCTGGAATCTCCTTTTCCTGCGCGTTCGTGCGTAGCGGTTTCGGCTTTGCCTAAGGGTGCTTCGGTAGAGATTGAAGTAATCGCTGCAAAATGAGACAATACAGGTATGCTCCAATGACGAGCCGGAAGCGTTCGGGGCTTCTCTTGATCGTTTTATCGGCGGCTCTTCTTGCCGTGTACGTGGGGATTCCGTGTTATGTGCGGATGGCATTGCTTTACTGGTATCCGAATATCGATGATATGAGTATTTTCCCGTCGCGGCGTGTTTCTGCGGGGATACCACAGCCATGGCCTACCGATCCGGAAGCGCCTTTTACTACTATACCGGATAAGTACAGGGGGGATTTCGAGAAGTACAAGACGGTTGCTTTTGTGGTGGTACGGGATAGTGCTCTTTTATTTGAGGGGTATTGGAATGCGTACAGTGATACGTCGTATTCGAATACTTTTTCTATGTCGAAGAGTGTTGTTTCGTTGTTGACGGGTTGTGCGCTGGAGGATGGTTTTATAAGGAGCCTTGACCAACCGGTGCGCGATTTTATACCTGAGTATCCGGAGAGTAACCGGTTTTCTCCGCTTACTTTACGGCATTTGCTGACGATGAGTGCGGGGATCGATTATGACGAGAGTTATGCTTCGCTTTTTTCAAAAACGACGGAGGTTTATTACGGTGACGATTTGTTGGCGTCTGCTTTGAATATGCCGCAGGCGGAGGAACCGGGAAGGTGTTTCAAATACCAGAGCGGTGCGACGTTGTTGCTTTCGATTGCGTTGTCGCGTGCGGTGGGTATGCCAGTATCGGAGTATTTTTCAGAAAAGATATGGGCGCCTATCGGGGCTGAGCACGATGCGTACTGGAGCTTGGATCGTGATAACGGTTATGAGAAGGCGTATTGTTGTATTTATTCGAATGCGCGGGATTACGCGCGTTTGGGGCAGTTGCTTCTGAACAGGGGGCGATGGGGGGATCGCCAGTTGGTGCCGGAGGATTATATTGATGAGATGACAACTCCGGACAAGGGATTGGTGCAGTGGTTCGACGAGAGGCCTAACCGGGTGTATGGTTATCAGTTGTGGCTGACTTCTTTCCGGGGACACCGGGTTTTTATGTTTCAGGGGATTATGGGACAGTATATTTTAGCTGTGCCTGACCTGAACGCTGTTATCGTCCGGTTGGGTGAGGCGAACGATAAGGAGTATACGCCGGATCATTTTCATACGGATGTGTTGACGTGGCTGGGTGCCGGATTCGATATTATCGAGGGGAACGACGAGTGATTTACCGTATTTTATCTCATTAGCCGGGAATGAAAAGGGGAGAGGGTTTTGCGGAGGTTAAGGTTTTGCTGGATTCGATGGCTGAGCGCTTTAATTGTCCTGCGTTTGCCGAGTCTGACCCTGTGTGTTTTCCCCGGCGTTACCATTTGAAACAGGATATTGAGGTTTCCGCTTTCCTGACGGCTGTTATTTCGTGGGGGAAGCGGAGTATTATATTGAGTTCTGCGCGTAAGATGCATGACCTGATGGGTGCTTCGCCTTATGATTTTATTATGGGGCGTGGGTATGAGCGGTTGGGGTGCGCGAATATTCACCGTACTTTTTTTGAGGATGACATGGCTTTTATCTGCCGTGGGTTGCATGCTGTTTACAGTCGTTTCGATTCGTGTGAAAGTGTGTTTGCCGACCTGGAGTTTACTCCTGACCGATTGTGGTGGGGGATTGTGCGGTTGCGGTCGTATATCGAGGATGCGAACGGTGTGCGGGGTTCTAAATGTTTGCGGCATATCTCCAATCCGGAGCGGTTTTCGGCGTGTAAGCGGTTGCATCTTGCATTGCGTTGGTTGGTGCGTAGGGATGGTATTGTGGACCTGGGAATCTGGCGGGGTTTGTCTCCATCGGAGCTAAAGATTCCGTTGGATGTGCATGTGGGAAGTACGGCGCGCCGATTGGGTTTATTGGAGAGGAAGCAGAACGACCGGAGGGCTGTCGACGAACTGACGGAGGTGTTGCGGTCTTTTTGTCCGGAGGATCCTATCCGTTATGATTTTGCGTTGTTCGGAATCGGGGAGGGGAAAATTGAGCTGTGAGTTTATCAAGATTTTTCAGAAGATAATAAAAAGGTTTTGTTTCGGGTTTTCCCGGAGTTTTATTGATTTCAACGGTGGTCTCTTTCGGGATTCAAGGTTCCACCGGATATGATGCATCTGCAAGTGCAGCTTATCAATGGCTATATTAGCGAAATTCTATCAGGGATAAGTCTGTGGCCTTTTCTGTGCGGGTGCCAAATTCTCAATTGTCGAATTATAAATACAGAACTTTGTTTTCAGGGCGTGAGGCTTCTATTTGTGCCATAAAGTATGATCGATATTTTTCGGACATAGGGGTTAGGTGCAAAAGATGAATGTATATCGATTTCATTGCTATAGAGGGTGCAAAGTTCTCAGTTATCTCTTTTTTCAAATCGTGTAAGGATGAATATCCGTATTTTATTGCTTGATGTTGTTGCCGTGAGGTGTCGACATTGCCGGGATGGCCGGAGTTCAAACACATTGCAGGATATGTATATGCTCTATAGATAACAGTTCATGTTCGGGAACTATGGTCTGGGGGCATTTTGTTGAAGTTACGACATTTTCAGTTGTGAGTGTATGAAAATAGTACTCGGCCGGTAAAGATGAGAATGGTATATAGAAAATGTCAAAAAACAATATTTTGGACGAGCGCTGTTCTGTAATTTTTTTGTTTATCATCAACGATGCTCTATGTATGAAGCTGTTTTGACAATATTTTGCTCTGTATTTGCTTTCTTTTTTGGTGTGTCAAAATAGTACATTTGGATCGAAATTTTCGTTGCAAACCGGCAGCGTGTTGAATGCTAACTCCAAAATTTTAATAATCAATATTTATGAGAAAGAAACTACTATTCATCGGATTTGCTTTATCTGTCATTTTTAATAGTGAGGCGTCGCCGACCGTTGCTGACCACTCTTCTTTAATCTTTAAGGATAAGGTATTCAATGATTATTTGTCTTCCTGGATTGCAAATGAAGGGGGTACCCAGCGGCGTCATGTTCCGCATACGATGTCTGCAATGTTCGTACAACAAAATGGTCTTGTGGCAACGATTTGCGGATGGGATGAAGGGGGAACGAACGTTGCCGTATATAATAAAGGTGAAATTATCAGTGTTCCGGAGGGTTCCGGAACCGGAGGTTGGGGGCGTATGTCGGGATGTGCTGTCGTATTGGACGAGGAGTATACTTATCAATTGCTTACACAGCATGGTTGCGACTCTCCTAATCCCAATCCCAATGGGAACGGATTGCCACAGTATCCAATCTGTGACGATGAAGTGCTGTGGCATACAATAAGACGGTATGATATCCAAACGGGAAAGTCAGCTCCGTTTTCATCGGGCTACGGCTATAAGGGAGATATGTTGTTAGTTGCGGAGGAGTCTGCGCGTGAGATGGTGGGCTTGGCTATTACATCGAAGGAGTTGTATGTTGCCGTAGCCGGAAAGGAATCGGGCATGCCCGATTCGATAAAGGTTTACAGTAAATTGACGATGAGCAGTAAGCCAGTTCGCGCATTTGAGATTGCGGGCGGGGTAGGCTATTTGAGCGCGGATGCAAAGAGAGGATTGTGGATGCGCCAAAATAATAAGATCGTTCGTTTATCGCAGATCGACGGTACTCCGATGGGACAGGAGATCGTTATACCGGAAGGAGTTGTGACGCAATCGTTCAATGTCGATCTGGAAGGAGAACGTTTGTTGCTGGCTAATAGCGGCCGGGATTTGAACGTTCTTATTTACGGTAATATCTATAGTGTACCTGAACTTAGCGGGACTTTCGGAGTTAAAGGCGGTTATCTCTCTACGGAAGGCGGTTATAAGAAGGGTGCGGCCGGGCCACTGCGTTTCTGTGGTCCTCAGGGTGCCGGGGTTGACGGGAGCGGCAATATTTATGTTTGCAATACTTTCGTAGGCGGCAACGGTGCGGTACTTGAAGCGTACACTCCGGAAAAAGAGCTGTTGTGGAAAACGGAAGGATTGGTCTTTACTGCGGTAGCGGACTTTGACCGGTCAGATGCAGAGACGGCTTATATTCCTGATAAACTTTTCAAAATCGATATGAGGAAAGCGGGTCATCGGGTGGATGAGCTAATCGCTTATACTGTCGATCCTTTTACATATCCGGACGATGAAAGGACTCCTGGACACTCATTTATAACATCAACCTTTAAAAGAACGATCAACGGACAAAGTTTTCTTTTTGTTTCTGACATGTACGGAGGAATTCTTGAGGGGTATCGTTATACGGAAGAGGACGGTTATATCGGGATTCCTTTTTTGCAAGTGAGCAATGGGGGCAGTAGCGGAGTTATTCGTATGTGGATAGACGATAATGCTAACGGACAAAAGGAAGATGACGAGTGGCGTGAAATTGCAGAGACTAATGGATACAGTATGTCCTTTTTCCCGGACAAACAGGGAAATATCTGGCGAGGAAGCCGGGAACAAGGCTTTACTTTGTGGAAGGTCGGAGGGAATAATTCTCTCGGGATTCCCCAATATGCGGAGGGTGTTCATTATGCTCTACCCAAAGGAACGAATGGTGTAAAACGTATCTATTATCTACCGGAGAGGGATGAGCTTTTCCTGGCCGGCTTTTCACAAGAGAAGCCCGATTCTGGAGATACGTGGTGGGCTTTGGGCTCGACTGTAGCCAAGTATACCAAGGCGATGGAACGTATAGAAAAAGGAGAGGATGTTTCGACATGGGAACCGGATCTGCTTCTTTATATTCCTTTCGAGGCCAATGATGAAACCGGTATAGATGCCAAAGCGATGGCGGTGGAAGATAATCTGATATTTTTTTCAATGGCCAGAAATGGGGCTATTACGGTTTATAATACCGAGAGCGGGGAGTTTTTAGGAACACTCAGTCCCGGTGATGAGTTGGGAAGGCAGAGCGGATGGTCGGATTTTAATTATTGCATCAATGCAAAAAAGAATGAGGACGGTTCTTACTTTGTATTCAATGAAGAGAACGGTTTTGCAAAAGTCGTTCTATACGATCTTTACGGCTTTTCGACGGAAAAGAGGCTTCAGGGCGATTTGAAGCCAACTGAATTTTCTTTTGTGGATGCAGAAGGAGGGTCGTATTCTATAGATGCGTTGCCTGTTGATAAACCGATTTATCCAGTTATAGGGGTACTGAACAGATGGAAAGGTGATGTAACGCAATACAATCGTTTACTGGAGGCGCGGTGCATTGCCGAATTTCGTTTGGTCGATAGAGAGACGGGTGAAGAGCTTTACCGATCGTATTCGGAAGCTTATAAGCAAGATATAGCCCCATCGGAGGAAATTGACAGAAAAGCCCAAGAACCATTTACTCTTTCATCAGGTGGCAATTATATTTTAGTTGCTGATGTAAATTATGGACCGACTGGAAAAGATATGAATATGAATAACAACGTTTTGGAGGTGGAGCTCGGTGCGTCTACCGCTATAGAGCAAACGGATTCTTCATTGTCTTTGCAGCTTTATCCGAATCCTACTTCGGGCCATTTGGTAATACAAGGGGCTTCTGTCCGGCCGAATTCTCAGATTAAAATATCGAGTCTGGACGGTACATTATTATTATCTCAAGTCATTGCGACAGAAGGATGCGTTAGCCTCGATGTTTCTTTTTTGCCACAGGGTATTTATCTTTTGCAGATTTTTGCAGATTCGAGGTTTGTACAGTGGCAAAAGCTTATCATTCAATAATTAATGCGCAATTGAATTCTGTTTTTATTATAAACCAAATTAGTATACTATGAAAAATGTTGTTTTTAGCCACGTACTGAGGGGATTGATGCTCTTTATTGCATTAAGTGGCTTTATGAGCTTGTCTGCTCAATTAAGTAAAACCGTAGTTTCGGAGAAAGGAAAGTTGAAAGAGGCTTTGGAGCTTTCCTTGTCGGAAGGCGAAACACTGGATCAGATTACGGAACTTACGATTACCGGAGAGTTGGACGGGCGCGATAGTTATAGCGACACTGAGGAGCTTCTGCCGGATTATACAAAAGATTTCGAAACTGTTCGATTATTGTTGATAAATTTGGAAAGGCTCGATCTATCCGGGGTAACTGCAATTTATGATGGTGAAAACAATCTTGCAGGTATCCCGTGGAGAGCTTTTTCTTATTTGAAAAAAGATCAGACGAAGCCGAACGAAAAGCTCAAAACCGTGGTATTGCCAACGACTATCCAGAAGTTGGGCGGTGATGCTTTCTGGGATTGCCGGGCTTTGGAGGAAATCAATTTTCCTGCAACATTGACCGATGTACCTCAGGGTTGTTTTACTAATTGTTACAGTTTGAAAAGTTTCAATGTCGATCCGGAGAATGCGAGATTTGCTTCTGAAAACGGGGTTTTGTACAGTAAGGATATGAAGGCGTTGTATGCTTTGCCATATGCTTGGGCTGAAACGGAATATAATATGCCGGCTACTATCGAAAAAATCGAATGGGAGAGAGCTTTGGTTTCATCCAATGTTAAACATATCGGTTTATCGGCTTCAGTTTCTATTAATGACGATAAGCGTATTTTTCAGTATTTGGAAGGTTCCGATAATCTTGAATCGATTACGGTTCCGGAAGAGAATGTGAATTTTCGTTCAATAGACGGCGTTCTTTTCAATGCCGATATGACGGAGTTGTTGTTTTATCCGGCGGCAAAAGCCGATCGTTATTATTGTGTGCCTGAGGGTATTATTAATTTGGGTGGGGCTGCTTTTGCAAATTCGAAAAATCTATTGATGGTGGATTTGCCTTCGACGTATGTTCAAAATAAGACTTCATGGCAGGATGAAAGACAATTTTTCAATTCCAGTATCGAATCGATTACGCTTCCGAAATCTCTTCAGAATATGAACTGGGGATTTCTTCGCGGTTGCAAGAATCTAAAACAGGTTATTTGTTTAGGAGATGTTCCTGTAAATGCGTCTCCTAATGTGCGCGAGGTATTTTGGGACAGTAAGATTGGGCGAATAGTTGTTCCGGTAGGTTCTCTCGAAGCGTATGAAACGGCTTGGGAGGCAGGTTCGGATGCTCCTACGGCGAATAAATTCGTAGAGGCAACGATTGTAGATTCTCCTAATGGAGAGTTAGCTTCGATTTTAGGAGAATCGGCGGCTTCAATAGAGGAATTACTCATTACGGGTGATATGATTGCTGCTGATTATTTTTTCATGCGGGATGGAATGACGGCATTGAAAAAAGTCGATTTGTATGCTGCAAGAACCCTTGCTTCACAGATTACTACGACGAACGGCGATCAACCGCAAACGGAAAGTTATGATGGGGATGCCATACCTCAGGGTGCTTTTAATAAGAACGGTTCTATTGAGTCTGTCGTATTGCCGATGACAACAAAAGTTATTCAGTGGAATACTTTTGATGAGATGGCTAAATTATCAAGTGTTTCGATGTCTGTTTATGTAAATGGAAATATCAACCCATCAGCATTTGTCGGCTCTCTTCAGTTAAAGGAAATTATTTTAGACTCACGAAATCTTTCTTTACTTGTGGATAATGGGGTTTTGTATTCAAAGAATAAGGAGACCTTGTATATTTATCCACCGGCTAAGGAGGAGGAGTCTTACACGATGCTTCCGGAGACAAAGGTGTTAAGGGAGAATGCTATCAGGGATGCTGCGGCTTTGAAGAGTATAACTTTTTCTCCTGTTTTAGAAAAGATCGAGAATAGATCTCTTGCTAATATGGATGGAATCGTTAGATTGGATTTGCCGTCAACAGTTTCAGATATCGCTATTTGGGGAATAGAACTGATGAATTTGGCAGAAATAAATATCGAAGAGGGCGGAGTTTTTAAATCTGTTGAGGGGGTATTGTATACTGCAAACGGTAAAGAGCTTGTGAAGTATCCGAGGGCTAAGACTGATAAACACTTTGTTTTTCCCGATGGACTTGAAAGGCTTCGTCGGGAGTCAGCTGGACGGACTCTTTATTTGGAGTCGGTTATTGTTCCAGAAGGTGTAACTTTCATGGACGAGGCGATCTTTATAGCATCGACTTCATTGAAGAGTATTATTCTTCCTTCTACCTTGGATACGGCTCTTTGGGGACTTTGCCGCGAATCAAGAAAGTTGGAGCAATTGATTATTAAGGCAGAAAAAGCACCGGTGTCTAAAACACATTCCAATGAGTTGTTCTGGGATACTCCTAATACAGCGTGGTTAGGGGTATCAAGCCAAACTGCCGTGGAGAATTATAAGAAAACGGAAGATGAAAACGATATAGCGTATGATCCTGATAACAAAGGTTGGACATTCTGGTTGCGGGAGAATCGGCAACCGATCATTTACCATACCGTGACGGTTGAGAATGCGTCTTCTCCTTATCCGCTTGCGAATGAGAAAGTGAAAGTTCCTATCTATGCTCCTTTACAAAATGAAAATGGAGAATATTTCTCTATGTGGGACGCTGATGCCGATATCGTTATCCGCGACAAGGCGGCAAATGAAACTTATTTTCAAATGCCGAACAGGGATGCAGTCGTAAAGGCGATCTATAAGAAAGGATATAATATTGTTGTTGAGAATGGAACGGCTGTAAAAGAGATTGCAACTGAGGGTGAGTCAATTTCTATCGAGGCCGGAACGGTAGCCGGACAACAATTTTATCGTTGGGAAGCAGATGGGGTTACTTTTGCAGATCCGTATGCAGCAAAAACAACGTTTACTATGATTGCTTCAGACGTTACGATCAAAGCTGTGTTTAAAACGCCTTATGGTATTATGGTAGAAGGTGGTGTAGCTTATAAGTCTCAAGCTGTTGAAGGGCAAGTCGTAGAGATTAGCGCCGATGAGCCTGAAGTGGGTTATGTGTTTGATAAATGGGAATCTGAAGATGTCGTTTTTGCCGATGCAACGAATCCTGAAACATCGTTTACTATGGTGGGTAAAGACGTTTCTATCGTTGCTAAATTCAAAAGAGACGATACGGCGATTGACGATGTTGACGGTGCATCAGTAAATCTTTATCCTAATCCTGCTTCGGATTATATTATTGTCACGGGGTTGGTAGAGGGGCAGCCTTATGCTATCTACAACAATGCGGGCGTATTGTGCATACAGGGTACGATTACGGGAGCGCCTATAGATGTTCAAATATTACCTGCGGGTTCAGAATATATTTTCGTTAGTGGTGTGAAGGTACTTCAATTCATGAAGTAGATTTTTTATTTTTAGTTAGTTGTGTATGTAAATCCGCTTGAAGTGTTTATACTCTTCAAGCGGATTTTTTCATTTTTTAGTATGAACCAGGTCGTGGATTGCGAACGGTAAGTCGTTTTAGTAGTCAGTATGGTCATGTTGTGTTTGTTCCATGATTTTGCGTTGTTCGGAATCGGGATGGGGAAAATAGAGCTGTGAGTTTGGTGGGTGGCGAACGGATGCGAACAGCGGTTTGCGGGAGGTTGTTCCGGTTTTTAATGGTTGTTTGTGCGATTTGGCGTGTAAATATCCTTCGGGTCAGAAGATTATTTGTTATTTTTGCACATTATTTTGCAGCGGGCTTGCGCTGTGTTTGTACGGTAATGATCTAACGATATATAGAATGAAGATTGCGAGTAAATATAATCCTGCCGAGGTAGAGGGCAAGTGGTATCAGTATTGGTTGGATAACGGTTTTTTCAAATCGAAGCCTGACGGTCGTGAGCCGTACACAATCGTTATTCCGCCTCCTAATGTGACGGGTGTATTGCATATGGGGCATATGCTTAACAATACGATTCAGGATATTTTAGTGCGTCGTGCACGTATGCAGGGAAAGAATGCCTGCTGGGTGCCGGGTACGGATCATGCTTCGATTGCTACGGAGGCTAAGGTTGTGAACCGACTGGCTCAAAAGGGTATCAAGAAGGCCGATCTGACACGTGAAGAATTTATGGAACATGCGTGGGAGTGGAAGGAGGAGCACGGTGGTATTATATTGAGGCAGCTTCGTAAGCTGGGTGCTTCATGTGACTGGGACCGTACCGCTTTTACTATGGATGAGCTGCGATCGGAGAGTGTTATCAAGGTTTTTGTTGATTTGTTCAATAAGGGGCTTATTTACCGCGGGGTGCGTATGGTAAACTGGGATCCGAAGGCTTTGACGGCATTGTCGGATGAGGAGGTTATCTATAAAGAGGAGCATAGCAAGTTGTTTTACCTGCGTTATAAGATCGAAGGTGAGGATGGTTATGCGATCGTGGCTACGACGCGTCCGGAGACGATTATGGGGGATACGGCTATGTGTATCAATCCGAACGATCCGAAGAACCAGCATTTGAAGGGTAAGAGGGTTATCGTTCCGCTTGTGGGATGGGTGATTCCGGTTATAGAGGACGATTATGTGGATATCGAGTTCGGTACGGGTTGCCTGAAGGTTACGCCTGCCCATGATGTAAACGACTATATGCTGGGTGAGAAGTATCATTTGCCGAGTATCGATATTTTCAATGATAACGGTACGATCAGCGAGGCTGCGGGTTTGTACGTGGGTATGGACCGTTTCGATGTGCGTAAACAGATCGAGGGTGATTTGAAGGAGGCCGGTCTTTTGGAGAAGGTCGAGGCTTATGAGAATAAGGTGGGTTACTCGGAACGTACGAATGTGCCTATCGAGCCGAAGTTGTCTATGCAGTGGTTCCTGAAGATGGAGCATTTGGCTGAGATTGCTTTGGAGCCGGTGATGAAGGATGAGCTTAAGTTTTATCCGCATAAGTTCAAGAATACGTACCGTCACTGGATGGAGAATATCAAGGATTGGTGTATCAGCCGCCAGCTTTGGTGGGGACACCGTATTCCTGCTTATTTCCTGCCGGAGGGCGGTTATGTGGTAGCGGAGACGCCGGAGACGGCTCTGGTGCTGGCGAAGGAGAAAACGGGTAATGCTGCTTTGACGATGGCTGATTTGCGTCAGGACGAGGATGTATTGGATACGTGGTTTTCTTCGTGGTTGTGGCCTATTTCGTTGTTTAACGGTATCAATGAGCCGGATAATGAGGAGATCAGTTATTATTATCCGACAAACGATTTGGTGACGGGACCGGATATTATTTTCTTCTGGGTGGCGCGTATGATTATGGCGGGTTATGAATTCAGGGGTGAGATGCCGTTCCGGAACGTTTATTTTACAGGTATTGTGCGTGATAAGTTAGGGCGTAAGATGTCCAAGTCGTTAGGTAATTCTCCCGATCCGCTGAATTTGATCGAGCAGTATGGTGCGGACGGTGTCCGTATGGGTATTATGATGGCTGCTCCGGCGGGTAACGATGTGCTTTTCGACGATGCGCTCTGTGAACAGGGTCGTAATTTCAATAATAAGATATGGAATGCTTTCCGTCTTGTAAAGGGCTGGGAGGTGAGCGAAGATATTGCGCAGCCGGAGGCGTCGGCTTTGGCTGTGAAGTGGTTCGATGCGCAGTTGTGCAAGACGGTTGCGGAGGTGGACGATCTTTTCAGCAAATACCGTCTGAGCGAGGCTATGATGGCTATCTACAAACTTTTCTGGGATGAGTTTTCGTCGTGGTATTTAGAGTTGGTGAAGCCGGCTTACCAACAGCCTATCGATGCGGTAACGTATCGTGCTACTTTAGGTTATTTCGATGCTTTGCTCAGGTTGCTGCATCCGTTTATGCCGTTTATTACGGAGGAGTTGTGGCAGGATTTGGAGGAACGTAAACCGGGCGAGAGTATTATGATTGCGCGGATGCCTGAGGCTAAGGCTGCCGATTCCCGGCTTTTATCTGATTTTGAACGGGTGAAAGAGGTAATTGCGGGAGTGCGTTCGGTACGTTTGCAAAAGAATATCCCAAATAAAGAGTCTCTCGATCTTGAGGTGTTCGGTGCGCATGACAGGGCGTTTGACGGGGTGATCGGGAAGATGTGTAATTTGTCTTCTATCAAGAGCGTAACGGAGAAGAGTGCGGGTGCGGTTTCTTTCCTTGTGGGGACAACGGAGTATGCTGTTCCTATGAGCGGAAATATCGATGTGGAGGAGGAGTTGAAAAAGTTGCGTGACGAGTTGGCTTATCAACAGGGTTTTCTGCAATCGGTATTAAAGAAGTTGAGTAATGAGGCGTTTGTGAATAAGGCTCCGGCGAAGGTTATCGATATGGAGCGCAAGAAGCAGGCTGATGCGGAGAGTAAGATCAGATCGCTCGAGGAGGCTATTGCGTCTCTTTCTTAATGAGGGGCATTATATGAACAAATATCCGGAGGCCGGATAATTGCCGGTGTTGTTCCGGTGTATATAGGCAGTGAAAACAGAAGAGGTTGCGGGATTCCGGCAGCCTTTTCCGTTTTATCGGTAGTTATGCTACTGTGTTTTTGGGGAAACGGTGGGGGGCCGTTGCCGCCCGATTCGCTGTTTTTTAATAGAGTATCCCGCTTTGTGTATCGAGGGATTATGGTATTTATGTGCGGGATAAATCGGGGCTTGGGGCTATGGTTCGTTTTCTTTCAATAGCAGTTTGCAGTCTGTTGATTTCCGCAAGCCCTTTGGGGCTTCCAATGAGGGGATAGCCGGGGTTGGCGGTGCGTGTGTGGTCGTCGAGTATTTTCAGGCGTATTATCGGGCTTTCTCCTACTGAGTATATGGGTCATTACCGGAGAATCGAGGCTAAAGAGTAGTTTTTTGACCATTTCTGTTTTTGATCGAAGGGATAAAAAAGGGGGGGGGAGAAAGCGTTTTTGCGTTTTTTTTTAAGTATAAGTGTGTTTTTCGATTCATTATGGCTGGGGTAAATATCTTTTGAGAATTTGTGTTAATATTTTGATATATAAGGGTGTAATTAGGTGGGGAGCAGGTGTATTGCGGACGGAGTGGTGCCAGTTGTAAAAAAGAAAAGGGAAGAGTTTTGTAAAAAATGGGTCTCTATTTGATCAGATGAAAAAAAAATTCTACCTTTGGAGCCGTAAAAACAACGATAAGTTGAAAATGTATGGTGGATTCAGCCAGACACACAGAGATTGTGAGAAACCTTTTTATCCAAGCGTTAAATCGTTTGGAGGAGGAGAATGCGGGAAATCCCTTATCGGATCTTTTTGTGCAGGTTGACCAGCAGAACGGAGAGGTTTCGATTTTTGACGATACTGAGAACCTGTTGGGTAAAGAGGTGGTTTTCGACTGGGTGCTTCCGGATATGGAGGAGGAGAAGTTTGACGCCAAGGTGACAGGTGATTTGAAAGAGGTTGTCAACGGACTGAACGAGAAGGGTGCTTTCGATAAGATTTATGTTGTAAAGCCATTTTCGGTAAGTCTTGTGAACGATGATTTCGGTGTGATCGAAGAGCTTTTGTTTCTCGATGATGAGATGACGAAGCTTGACGATGAGTTGCTGAAAGATATGGATAAGGAGCTGGATGATTTTCTGAAAAAGCTTCTTTCCGATATGGAGTAATTTTATAAAACGGCATATGTTGCCGCAATGGCTCAGTTGGTAGAGCAACGCATTCGTAATGCGTAGGTCGGCGGTTCGAGTCCGCCTTGCGGCTCTCTGGATTTCAGAATGTTGGGTGTATAACCGGTGGGTTGTGCACCTTTTTTTGTTGGATGTAGATTAACGGTTTGGCAGGATCTCAGTCTATACCAATCGGTGTGGCAATTACGGCTGTAATAGTTGAATTTATTTCTTTTAAGAAAGTTTGAAAGATTGTAAAAAACTTTAATGCTACAGGTTGCGAAAGAATATAAAAATATTTGTATTGTATAAATATCTATTTTAATACCTGCTAAAGAAAATGAGGATAGATGATTATCTTTATTATTTTGATGATCTTTAGTATGTTTGTAGAATGAATATTATTATGAAAACAACAAAAAACGATTGAAAATGATTTTTGAAAGAAACGTGGAGTATACATTCACTTTGCCTGACCGAGAATTAAATTTATTGGAATATAAAAAAATTACCAACTTCTTTTTTAAATTACGGAGTTCTCGTTATCCTCCATTTAGAAACCTAATTTTTAGAGGAGAAAGTATTAGTAACTTAGAGAGGAAATTGGGTATAGATAAGGATGTTGCTTTTTATACAAATTTGAGTTATTTTATTTTTAATATTGGAGATAAAGGAAGAGTTTATCAAGAAGAATATCGAAAGCAAATCCCTACAAAAAAAATACATTCGATAAATTGTTCAGATACTGAGTTTTTAGGGTATATATTTGAAAAGTTTAAGAAAATATTCAAGGAGTCAAAAAACGAAGAGGTTTGTTCTTTTATTGAAAAGGATGAAGCGTTTGTTTCGTTTTTCCGAAAGAAAGAAAACAGAGAAACTTTCATCAGTAATATTCAGGGGCAAAATAAAGACGAGCAGTTATTAATAAGAGATTATTATTTGTCTATTTTACATAAAATCGGGAGAATCGGTTTTTATAAGAATTCCTTTTTTGTTTCTACGACTCTTCAGAAAGGTGTTGCTGAAAAATTTACAACAAATAGTGATATTATATTTGTTAGCTGGATATTGCCAAATAAAAAAAATGAACCAGAGTCAATCTTGAAAAAATTATCATTACCTGTTTCTGATTCTTCAATTTATAGTTATCAGGAAGAAGTTACAATAAAAGGTGGAATTTTGCCTCATTTTCTAATAGGATATATAAAAAGAGAAAATAATGAATTTGTTATTAATCCTCATTTTTTTGAAACACAAGAACCTCTTGATAAAATTATAAGGGGAGGAATTCCAATTGATCAGAGTAATTTTAGGGATATACTTAGTCAAACAAATTATAGAGGCTTTTTTGTTGTTGGAAATGAAGAAGATTATAGAGATTTTTCTTGTTGCTAATATGCTTTTATATTAGCTTTTCTTGTAATTTACGCCATTTGTTAGGTTGTTTTTTATGAAAGGGGTGGTGTATCACAAAAAATATTCCATTGAGTTTTGAGGAAAAACGAAATTATGAGAGGAGTTTTGTCTATCTTGTTTTTATTTATATGGTGACTGAGGTTTCTTTGAGAAAATATTTACAGAATGTGCAGTGTCTTGAATATTTGTGGTAATTTCGGTAGGTGAATGTTTATCGGGGTGTGGAGCGGCTAACTTTTTTATAATACCATTTATAATCTATGAAGAGGATTTTTTCACTATTGTTTATTGTTGCGACTTTATTTCAGATTTCATGTAGGGATCAGAGGGTTTATACGGAGAGCGATGCGGCGTTGTGGGCGGAGGATTTCAATTTCCAGCCGATCGTGCGCAGACCTGCTTTGGAGGTTACTTATACGGATTCTTCGCGTACTGCGTTTCAGATTCTGGCAGAGGATTACCGGCTTACCGGACAGTTGTGAGCGCCTCATTTGCTTGTCGGCCAGGAGGATGGCAAGCCGTGGCTATGGATGGAGATAGAGGACGATAGGGGCGTTGTTTATTCTTCACAGAATTTTAAGGGTGAGTCGCGTATTAATTTATATCGCACGACCGGCTGAGAGAGGGAAAGTAGCTGGTGGTTACCGCCGAGTAGTTATTATCAAATATAATGAGAGCTTTAATTATTATGAAAGGACTCCCGATTATCAGGAGTCCTTTTTTGTGATAGATGAGAAAATGTTGGTTACAATAAAATTCGATTATTTTGGTGTAGTGTGTTAAATTTTATTTGACAATGATTTGGTTTTGTATTAGGATAAATTATATTTTTGTTGGTAATTTATAGATTGTATTAGTTAAGAGAGGGTAAAATAGATAATTTGAAAAATCACACTTTTCCTTGTGTATAGTTTTTTGTATTAAACAGATTGACATTTTAGTTTTTGGTTTAGCATGAAAAGCTGATTTCCAGATCGGCGTTATTAATAACTTTTAAATTTTGATTATTATGAAAAAAAGAATTTTTTGTTGCGGTTTTATGGCTGTGTTATTATCACTACCTTTAAGTGTTTTCAGTCAATCGATTAATCTTAACACTTCTGAATCGATAACCTTTTTGCAATCGAATTATGAAAATGGGTATGCTACAAAAATTTATTCGACCGATGATGGCGGAGGTGTTACATCCTTACGGTTCGGAACAAGAGGAAATACTACGGCCTATACAGATGCCTTATTGATTCGTGTAGCGGACGCTACTGCCGGAGGGAACGGAAATGTCTATGTCGGTCTTAATTCTTCCAAATCTTCGACTTATAAAGATTCTAAATTCGGAGTATATCAAAGTCAGTTATTAGGATCGACAAAAGGAAATTATACGGCGATTGCTACCTTTGGTGGCCAAACTTATTCGGGAAATAATACTCTAAAGGAAACACTCTGGTTGTTCCGTGAAACTGCAGGAAGTACTTGGACAACAGCACGGCTCCATAATGGAATTTCTGTAGATAATGCATTTGTAGTTCCCGGCAGCACAACCAAAACTTGGTGGGAGAGAGATCCGAATGATAATATCCAGTCATGGGGAAATGAAGCAAATACCTATATGACACTGAAATCGGGAAACCTTGGTATTGGCGTAACCAACCCGACCCGTAAACTGGAAGTCAACGGTACCATCCGGGCAAAAGAAGTGATCGTAGAGACAACGGGCAGTTGGGCTGATTATGTGTTCGATAAAGATTATAAACTCCCGTCACTGGCAGAAGTAGAAAACCATATTAAGGAGTATCAGCATTTGCCTGAGATTCCCTCGGCTGCAGAAGTTAATACAAATGGCGTTAATCTGGCAGAAATGAATGTCAAGTTACTTCAGAAAGTAGAAGAACTAACATTATATATTATTGAACAGGATAAAAGTATTTCTCTTTTAAAAGAAGAAGTTGATTTATTGAAAAGCAAATAGACGACTAAAGTATATTGGAGAGGAAATCTAATTAATTCAATTTGATGATACAGGAGGCTATGTATAAATATGGATATATACTTGTTGCATTATTTGTAACGATTGATATTTATGGGGCCACGATAAACGGAAAAACGGATGTAGTGGCAGGTGAAGAAGAAACATATAGTCCACGGAGTTTTTTGACATGTGGAGGACAAACATGTACGTGGGAAGTTATTAACGGAAGGTTTACAAATGGGGCTACGCGGAAAAGTGTTACAGCCGCAATTACTGGTAATTTAACAGGAAGTCAGGATATTATATGGGATAATATAGATGGAATTGGAACCGTAAAGGTTTCATCAAATGCATGTACTTATGTTGGGGGATATGATTCCTTTGGAAATCCTATTTTATATAGTAGGCCTAGTGTTAATGCATCGTTAACTGTTAATATAAGTACTAATAAAACTATTGATGGCGAGACCTTTTCTTCAGCAGTGCAATATAATTATAAGAGTATTGCTATAAAAAATGTGGTAATAAATAGTGGTGCTGATGTTATTTTTAATGGAACTTCTGTTGTTTCAATATTTCCCGATTTTCATGCGAAGGAGGGTAGTAAAGTTCGAATTTATAACGGTCTTGCAGCAAGGGCTGCGATGTTGAATGAAAATCAGGAGCTTGTAGATGATGAAGCGGAGGGTGTTAATAAGGGCTTAACGGATTTGCGAAGAGCAACTCTTTATCAAAATATACCTAATCCATCAAACGGACAAACTAAAATAGGGTATTTTGTTCCGGAGATGTCTGAGAGCGCAATGATTCAAATTCTGGATATGAACGGAACGTTGATTAAAACGCTGGTAATTCATAATAAGGGAGAAGGAGAGTTTGTTGTTCGATCGTCTGAATTGTCACCGGGAATATATATTTATTCTTTGATTATTGATGGTAAAATCATCGATTCGAAACGAATGTCTATAGTAAATTAGATTAAATTTATATATAGAGGCCCTGTTTACGTTAATAGGGCCTCTTTTTATTTACTGGAATTATGTATTAAAACAGAGAAGATATTTTTTATTTTTCAGAAGGTGACAGCTATTCCGTCGGCGGTATATTGGATTTTATTTTTCCGGACTTTTATGCGATGCCGGCTTTCGAGAAAGATGATGCCCGATGCAATGGCTCCGGCAAAGCCTATTCCGGCAGATATGAACATTCTTTTTCTTATCTTATCTTCTGTATTGCTGCCCGGTGATGTTATGCCTCCTATTATTAAGGTTCCGACGGAGAGACTGGTAAGAGCACAAAATGAATTCCGGGCTATGCGGTTTATTTTTACCGCTCTTTTTAGTGCGTAGAGATCCCCGGTTTGAAGAGATTTCGGGGATAATGCGGTGTTTATGGATTGCAGTGCTTTTTCTTTTTCGTCACTGTCGGCTATGTTATTTATGCTATCGGGATCATTTATTTTTTGCAAATTCCGAGTGTTTATGAAGCCGGTTATCCCGTTTTGCCTTATTTTCATGCTATTTCCATCAATATGGATTACTTCCTGAATTGTGTCTCCTTTGTTGATTTCTCCAATTTTTTCGAATAGGTTGCTTTCGATTTTTATGTTTTTAATAGCTATGTATGTTTGTGCTAAAACAGGGATAACAGGTGTCGCTAAAAAAAATAATGCGATTAGCAGAAGTCTTTTCATGATTTTGCCGTCGTTTTCAGTATTTTGTTATTAATTATATTTTTTATAAAAACAATATAATAGCACAAATATACTTCAAAATGAACGAAAGCACAATAATATATGTGAATTTATGTATGATGGGAGGCTTCCGGATGTGTTTTCAAGAAAAAAGGGTTATTGTGTTTTGCTTAAAATCAAAATGTCAATATCGTGACATGTAGTTACCGATGGCGGAATGTATGTTTTTATAAAATGAAGTTCTGTTTTTGGATTGAGAATAAAGATGTTTTTTATTGTTTTATGGAAATAAAATCTGAGAGTATTTTTCTCATTTCGTATTGCTCGTCGGCGGCAAAGTCTTCGAAATAGTCTCCGTTGTTCAGGTAGATGCGGATGCCTCTGATGCCGAATTTCCCAATTTTTTCAAGGTCTTCCGGCTTGAGCAGATAAAAGGCATATAGTTTTGTGATATCGAGGTCGAACTCGTCTTCGGCGTAGGATCTTTTGGGTTCTTTGATTTCAATACATGGCGCGGCTATTTTCTCTCTGTTGTTGAGTAGTATGATTATTTCATTTCCTTTTTCTATCATAGGGCCTTTGTATATTTCCGATAGCTCTGTGGTTACGAATATCGTATATTCGTCTTTTTCTTTGCTGAAGTTAAATGTCACTGAGGGATAATGGCGTCGTTTGTTGAGTTGAAATGAAGAGGTAGCGTATATTTCGCGGTCGGTGAATTCGTCTTCGATGTAGTATATTTTAGAAGGGGGGGATGTGTAGCAGCTACTTATTGATGATAAGAAGAGCAGGATGAGAGTAAGTAGGTTAACTATTTTTGTGCCTTTCATTTTTTTATCGAGTTTTTATCTGAATATGTGGTTTCTGTGTAAAATTACTATTTGTTTCTGTTGTTCGTTTCTTTTATGGTTTGATTTTTTTGTTTTAGGACAGAGTAAGAGTTTCATTTGGTTTTAGAAAAGTTTTTTTGGAATGCGGCTTTTCGTCTATTTCCGGGATGTTGTTATTGTGTTATTTATTGTTTTATTGGATAATATGGGGTTATTTGCCGGGAAAAGGGGATAACCGGGATTTTTTTGCTATTTTAGGAGCGTTGCAGGGATTGTATCTGTGATGGCTGATTCTTAAAAAAGATATTATGGGATATACATCAATCGATTATAATGAGCTTCATCTTCCAGTGGAAGAGATTTATGAGGCGATGGGGTACAGCGGCGACAGCATGCCGGAGGATGTGATTGCCGATGCGGTGCAGGATGTGTTGCGTATTGCAGCGGAGAAGGTCGATCCGTCTTGTTTTTTTACGATCCAGGCGGCGGATATTCTCAGGGAGAGTATTGTTTTGGGCGATACAGAATTTGAGACCGGCAAGATTATAGCGAAGTTGCTGCAGGGTTCGGATCAGGTGGCATTATTTGTCGCCACTGCGGGAATGGGCTTCGAACGCTGGACGTATGAGCTGAAAGAGGAAGGGGATTATCTGAATATGTTTATTGCGGATTCGATAGGTACGTGTATCGTGGAGAAGGCGGGTGATTATATGGAACGTATGCTGGAGCTGGAGATTACGGGCTTAAAGCATACAAACCGTTTCAGTCCTGGATATTGCGGTTGGCCGGTGGCAGAGCAGCGGAAGTTGTTTGCGCATTTGCCGGAGGGTGTCTGTGGTATAGAGTTGAAGGAGAGTTGTCTGATGGTTCCGATAAAATCGATCAGCGGTATTATCGGGATCGGTGCAGATGTGAAGGCGAAGGTTTACAGTTGCCATGTGTGCGATATGGATTCTTGTTTCCGTCGCCGTAATAACCGTATTGCCGTTTGACGGGTGCTATTTGTTTTCATTGCAGAGGTGTTGTTTTTAACTTTTACGGAAAAATGTTTTGACAGTTTGTTCCGGGTGTAGCCGGGTCATTTTTGTATCTTTTCGATCGTATAGGAGTTAAAGTGGTCTGTTTTTAACTTCGTGTCGATAACACTACGTCTGGCAGAGAACAAGGTTACCTGAGTTCTGCTGTCGCTTAAACGTGTTTTTGAACTATGTTCGAAAGTGCTTCGTTCGGCAAAAAACGAATTAACTCGTTTTCTACTCTTTCTTAAACGCACTTTTCCTGTCTTTTCAATCAAAATCTCCTAACAATTATTTTTTATTTCGGATAAAATTTAAACAGGTTTCAAAGATGGAGGGGATAAGGTTTTTATGGATGTGTTATTCCGATAATTTTTTTTATCTTTGAGGTGTATCCCACAGATTTACTATGAAAACACAGCATCCGACTTACAATAGAGGTTATGTTCTTTTTATCGCGTTGATTGCGGCGATGGGGGGATTGATGTTCGGTTATGACCTCGGGGTTATAACGGGGGTCGTTCCTTTTATCAGCGAGCAATTTTCATTAACGGGCCTGTATAAGGGGTTTGTGGTTGCGGTTTTCGAACTGGGCTGCATGGCGGGTGCTTTGGGTTCGTCGAAGTATGCCGACCAGTTGGGGCGAAAGAAAACGCTTATCATAACGGCATTTTTTTTGATTATAACGGCTTTGGGGGTGGCTTTTGCTCCTACGGCGGAGTGGCTTGCTTTCTGGCGTTTCTTACAGGGTGTTTGCGTGGGTGCTGCTTCGGTGCTTTCGCCAATGTATATTGCGGAGGTTTCTCCTTCTGCGGAACGGGGCAAGTATGTATCGATGAACCAGCTTACGATTATTGTCGGGGTTTTGTCATCGACTATTGTTTGCTGGTATTACGGTGAGGTGCTGGATATGGATGAAACGATTGCGTGGCGTTGGATGCTGGGTAGCGCTCTTTTGCCCGCGGTGTTGTTTTTCTTTGCTTTATTTTTTATTCCGGAGACGCCGAGGTGGCTTGTCGGGGCTTCACGCCCGGAGGAGGCTGAGCGTGTCATTGCGCGTATAGGCGGCAGCCGGGAGTCGCAGAAGGCCGAGTTGCGGGAGATTGAGGAGTCGCTGACAGAGACTAAGACGGAGCAGGGGACTTACCGGAATTTATTCAGTCCTGCGGTGCTGCCTGCTTTACTGGTGGGTATGGGGCTCGCTTTTTTTCAGCAGTTTTGCGGTGTTAACAATGTGACTCCTTATATGCAGGATATTTTTATGTCGGCGAATATGGAGCTGGGGGAAGGATTGTTGAATGCCGTTTTTGTGAATATTGTCTTTTTCTTTACAACGGTTTTGTCTCTTTTCTTGGTAGACCGCGTAGGGCGCAAACGGCTGATGCTGATAGGTCTCGGCGTTATGACGCTGTTGTTGCTGGCTCTTGTATGGGCATTCAGTGCGGAGCAGGTGAACGGAATGGTTGTCTTAGTTTTAATAACGGCTTATATCGGAACTTTCGGCTTTACGCTGGGGCCTGTGGTATGGGTACTTTTATCTGAAATATTTCCGAATTATATACGTGCCAAGGCGCTTTCGGTGTCTTCGTTCGTGCTTTGGCTGTCGTGCTTTATTGTGGTGCTGATTTCTCCGTTGTTACTGGAGGCGAGTTCTGCGGTAAATTTTATATTTTTCGCCTTTTTTACTCTTCTCGGTTTTTGCTTTTGTTTCTTTTTCTTACCTGAAACGAAGGGTAAATCGTTAGAGGAGATCGAGTCTCTCTGGGTTAAAAACACTTCTAAACGAAATAAAAATAATTAAAACAGACATTTATGAGTGAGTTGTTAAAGCAAATAGCTACTTGTATCGAATTCGGCAAGGTTAACCAGGCTTCTCCTTATCCTCCACAAATGCGTGGACAAGAGGGTGCCGACGAGTTGACGAGAAAAGCCCTGGAAGAGGGTATTGCTCCCGCACAGATTCTGGAGGAGGGATTGGTTTCGGCTATGGCAGTAGTTGGTCAGAAATTCTCCGAGAATAAGATTTTCGTTCCGCAGATGTTACTTTCTGCAAAGGCTATGAATGCTGCGATGGTGCATTTAAAGAAGTTTTTCAGCAGCGGCGAGGTTACAAAGAAGGGTACGGTTATTATGGGTACTGTTATGGGAGACTTGCATGATATAGGGAAGAACTTGTGTGCTATGATGATCGAGGGCTCGGGATATGAGGTTATCGATCTCGGTGTGGATGTGAAGCCGGAACAGTTTGCAGAGAAATTAAAGGAGCATCCGGGTGCGTGTATCGGGGTTTCTGCGTTGCTAACGACTACTATGGTTAATATCGAACTGGTGGTGAAGGCGGTAAGGGCGGTTGATCCTGCGTGCAAGGTAATTGTGGGCGGGGCGCCTCTTAATACTGATTTTGCTAAAAAGGTGGGTGCTGATTTTTACGGCAGGGATCCACAGGCGGATATCGATTATCTTCATTCTCTCAGTGCATAAACAGCGTTAAATATGAATTCAAAACAGAATCTGGCAGAAGTACTGAATCATCGTCAGGGAGCAAAGATTCCTATCGATTTCGGAGGTTCTTCCGTTACGGGGGTACATGTTTTTACGGTTGAAAAGTTACGGGCTTATTACGGTTTGCCGTGGAGGCCTGTAAGGGTGATCGAGCCTTACCAGATGTTGGGCGAGGTGGATAGCGAACTGGTCGATGCCGTGGGTATCGATGTGTTGCCTATGATGGGGAGGAGCACTATTCTCGGTACGGTAAACGAGGGTTGGCGGGAGTTCAAGACTTTCTGGGGACAGACGGTGCTTGTTTCGGCTGATTTCGGCCCTAAGTACGATGATAACGGTGATTTGCTGTCTTATCCGGAGGGTGATATTTCGGTAGAGCCTTCGGCCAGAATGCCTAAAAGCGGTTATTTTTTCGATGCAATCGAGCGTGAGACTCCTCCTTTCGACGATTCGAATCCGAATGTGGAAGACAATCTGGAGGAGTTCGGTGCGATTTCGGATCAGGATCTTGCCCATTTCAAGTCGCTGGCGGATGGTCTCCGGGGCAGTGGAAAGGGGGTGCTGGGCAGTTTCGGCGGAACGGCGTTAGGCGATATCGCTTTAGTGCCGGGAATGAGCCTGAAGCATCCGAAGGGTATCCGGGGAATTGCCGAATGGTATATGTCCACTCTTACGAGGTCCGATTATATTATGGAGCTGTTTGAGCGCCAGACGGATATTGCTATCGAGAATCTTAAAAAGATTCATAGTGTTGTCGGTGATGTCGCGGATGCGGCTTTTACCTGTGGAACGGATTTCGGAACGCAGAATTCTCTATTTTGCGATGCGGATACATTCAGTTTCCTTTATAAGCCGTATTATAAAAAGGTTAATGACTGGATTCATTCCAATACGAATTGGAAGACTTTCAAGCATAGTTGCGGCGCTGTATTTCCGTTGATTGCCGAGTTTATCGATGCGGGTTTCGATATTGTAAATCCGGTGCAGATCAATGCGGACGGTATGGATCCGAAAAAGTTGAAGGAGACGTATGGTGACCGTATTACTTTCTGGGGCGGGGGTATCGATACGCAGAAGATTTTGCCTTACGGCACTCCGGAGGAGGTGCGTGAGCATGTTTTGCGACAATGTGAGATTTTCGGTAAGAACGGAGGTTTCGTATTCAATGCGGTGCATAATGTTCAAGCGAATGTCCCGATAGAGAATTTCGGTGCTGCGCTGGAGGCTGTGAAGGAGTTTAACGGCGAGAAGTAATTTCTATTGTTTGTAGATCGTCGTCGTGGTTTTCTGAGGGCGGGGGTCTAAGAATTGATTTTAATTTTTTCTCTGTGCCTGTTTCGTTTGCAATGGTTTTAACGGAAAAGGTATTTGAGACAGGGTTTAGCGATATAGGGGATTTTAAAGCGGGTTGCTTTGAATATGGTATAAGGATTCGGAAGCAGCGATTCCCCGCATAACGGATAAAATAAGCGGCAATAAAAATATTGCCGCTTATTTATTTTAATGATTTTGTTTCGAGAGGTATTTGCTGATGAGTGCTCTGAGTTTCAGGCTGTCGACGGGTTTGGTTACATAGTCGTTGCAGCCTGCATCGTACATTCGTTTTATATCTGAATCGAATGTGAATGCGGAGATTACAATGATCGGAACGTCGGGGGAGAGCATACGAATCTGCTGAGTTGCTTCGAAGCCGTCCATTTCGGGCATTTTTACGTCCATCAGTATGATGTCGGGCTTGTGTTTCTCATACATCGATACAGCTTCTACTCCGTCGTGTGCATGCAGCAGACGGTAGTATTTTTTCAATATTACTTCGAGCAACATATAGTTGTATTGGGTATCTTCAGCGATAAGTATCAACGGTTTTTCCGATTGTATTCCGATTTGTTCTGCCTTGTGCCTGATTTCGGGAAGTTCGGTTTGTTCTTGTTTCTGTATGGAACCGGAACGGGAGAGCATGGTTAACGGTAAAGTGAACCAGAATGTGCTGCCTTTTCCTTCTTCGGATTCTACTCCTGTTTTACCACCGAAGCGTTCTATTATTGTCTGACAGATGGAGAGTCCCAAACCGGAGCCTTGCATAAAGCTGTTCAGTTTAATAAAGGGTTCGAATATGGTGGCGAGCTTATTTTTCGGTATTC
This sequence comes from Bacteroidales bacterium, assembly GCA_029007825.1. Classification (GTDB taxonomy): domain Bacteria; phylum Bacteroidota; class Bacteroidia; order Bacteroidales; family JAQXIO01; genus JAQXIO01. The sequence continues at coordinate 31,185 of JAQXIO010000062.1, forward strand.
CGCATCCGGTGTCGCTGATGAAGAAGCGGATGTCGTTTTCCTGTAACTGGTAGCCGTATTTGATGAATCCTTCATCGGTAAATTTGGCGGCGTTGGAGAGGTAGTTGTATATTACTTGGCTTAACCTGTTTTTATCGATCTTCAATGTGCAGGATTGCTCCGGATCATGAACGAACTGTAGTTTTACCTGCTTTTTCACATGGAGTGTATCGTCTGTTTCAAATCCGGCGAGGAAGTTGTTTAGGTCAACTTCATCATCGGCAAATTCGAGGACTCCGGTTTCTATCTTGGAGAGATCCATGATGTCGTTGATGAGGCCGAGCAGGAGCTCGTTATTGGAGGCGATGATTTCACCGTATTTATGCCGTTCGTCAGCATCTTCGGTTGCTGCCAGTATATTGGAGAAGCCTAATATGGTATTGAGTGGCGTACGTATCTCATGTGACATGTTAACGATGAAGGCGGATTTGAGCTTGTCAGATTCTTCGGCTTTGGCTCTCGCTTTTATCAAGCTTTCTTCGACTTTCTTGAGGTTGTCTATATCTATGGTCATCCCAACTATTTCGACCTGATTGTTTTGCGGATCGAAGGTTTTAAGTGTTGCATGGTATTTCAGCCAGTGCCATTGTTCGCCGTTCCATACTCTTATGGATTTGACGAATGAGTCGGCTTTTCCGATGGTCGCTTCATCGAGGAAGTTAATCATGTCTACCCTGTCTTCGGGGTGTACATATTGGTATATGCCTTTTACCTGACTCATGTCGCGGGTAGTTTCACATAGGTTACGGAACCACTGGTCGGTTGCGAATCCTTTTTTTGTAATCGGATTCCATTGTGAGACTCCTACGTTTGCAATGTCGGATGTGTATGTGAAGAGGGATTCTATTTCCGCTACTTTTTGCTGTGAACGTACCAGATGGGTGTTGTCTACCCAAATCATCATGTATCCTGATACGGTGTTCAGATCACTTTTGAGAACTTTCACGTGTACGGTAAAGTAGTGTACGGATGTGTGTTCTGTGGTTAATGATGAAAATTTGTTCCATTTGGATGGATGCAACTGGAATTCAAAGGATATTTCTTCGCCCCGATTTAGTTTTTCCATTGCGTCTTGGGGCATGGATTGGAACTGAAAGATGGATTTTCCCAAGAGTTTTCCTTTGTCGTGTACTCCGGCAAGCCTTAAAAAGACTTCATTCACGTCGCTGAGTATTGCATCTTTGTTAAATAGGCATACTCCTAACGACATGTTTTTATAGAGGTAGCCGAATTTAAGATCGCTCTCTTGTTTCAGTATTTCGTTGCGGAAGTGTTTTGTTCCCATACTCAGCACCTGTACGATGGATTGCATATAGAGCAGGTCTTGTTCACTCCATGTGCGGGTCTCACGTATGCAGTCGACGGTAATAAAGCCCCATAATTTTTTTTCTACGAGCATCGGGATGAAGAGCAGCGATTTTATGTCGTGCATTTTCAGGATTTCGAGCTCGGACGAGGGGAGTCCGTCTTTTATGTTTTCCCAGTTGTCGATGGCCAGTAGTTCATTGCTCTGAAGTTTCTGGTAGAGCCAAGTGAGTTCGTAGATGGGGATATCCTGTAAATTTTCTATTTGAGGTTGTGCGTATTCGGAAGTGACTTCGTAGGTACAACTGCAACTCATTAAGGAGAAGTTGAGCTCGAAGATGCGACATTGATCGGCGTTAAATTGTGCCAATATATTGTGAAGAACGGTTTCGGTGGCTTTTTTCTCAGTGTCTTCCTGTAAAAACGACCAGAGTGCGTCCGAAAGGTTTTTCTGACTGTCAAGCGAGGATGCTATTTCTTCTTTGGATTTGCTCAGGGCTTTCCGTAACTTTTTCGACCGGGACAGGAAGAGTAGGGAAGATATCAATGCTATAGTGATAATGGCAATTATCGTTATTACTATAAGTATGAGCGATTTATATTGTTCTATAAAGCTTAGCGGCTTATTGTAGATGACGGCGTCTTTCGGTATGAGGTTCATATTGATGTTGAACCGTTGCATGGATGGCCAGTTGAGGTAGTAACGGTCGTCGGGATTGTTTTTTGCCGGTATCTGTGTTACGGGGGTTCCTTCCAGAACTTTGACGGCCATGGGCACCAGTTCTTTTCCGTAGCTTTGTACGGAGGCATAAAAGCCTCCGATGAAGAGTTTTTCGGGTATGCCCCAATCGCATAGTATAAATATGGGATTTTGTGCCGTAAAATCGATACGTTTATGTAGCCATTCGTATGAGTCGCTATGGTTTTGGGCGTCGTTGATCCACGAGGACATCAGAATAGCTGATTTTTCAGGTATGTTTTTCAATCCGATGTATAGGGAGTCGGTTGTTATGAAGCGTCCGTCGAGGTAGGTGAATTTCGTATTGGGAAAATTTGTTTCTGCTGTCCGGCGAATCAGAATATTGGAATATATGCTGAAGAACCTGTTGTCGGTAATAACGGTAACGGATTCCATATCGGGGAGCATTTGCTGCATCAGCTCGATATTTTTTTTGATTTCCATTTTTTCAAGAATGCCCGAGGCGTTGTAGTTTTTTATTATGTCTTCCGTTTTGGTGAAGTCATCGAAGGTCAGTTTGTCTTTATTTAAGAACTGGTCGAGGGTAATGCTGTAATCTTTTATTCCACAGAGTAGTACCGGAACATTTCCGAGTTGTCCGTTGTAGACTTTCCGATATGCCATCCATGCCTCGTCTGATATGATTACGACGAGTTTCGGAGGTGTGGGCATGTTTCTTTTAAGGATGAGTTCCATCGATTCTTCCCATATTTTAGGGGAAGAGAATCGGTCACTGTTGAGGTAATCGGTAGTTACACTAATCGAGCAACCACTATTTTTCAGTTCTTCCTTGAAGCTGTTTTCAACGCTTTTGCTCCATGGATGATTTACGCTGTATGAACTGATAATCAATACAAATTCGGTATTGTCGTAGGCTAGTATGGCGGACAATCCGGTTGCCCAAAAAATCAAAAAAGCTAAAAATCTTCGCATCGTTTGTTTTTTACACTGACTAATATAACAAATAGGAGGTGATAATGTTTTGGTATTGTCCTGGTATTTGTTCATAAAGTACGATTCTAAGATAGATATTTTTATCAAATAAAGGGAGTTTCTTTTTCTTTTTTATCAGAAAGGGGGACAAAATGGGGTGTGAGGGTGTGTTTTTTGTTGAATGTTGCCGTATGGGGAGCGGAGCTTTTTTTACTTTATACAAAAGGTATTGTATGTGAAATGTTTCCGCGTTTTCAAGGGATGGTGTAAAAAAAGCCGGTTTTCAAAAAACCGGCTTTTTTAAGTGCATTTATTTATTAAAGCACATTGATTTCTTTCAATACTGCATTTGTTTTGCGAACTGCTTCGGCACTTTTTTCGAACAGTGCTTTTTCTTCTGCGTCGAGTTTGAAGTCTACGATTGCTTCGCATCCGTTTTTACCAATTACTACGGGTACACCGATACAGATGTCTTTTTGTCCGTATTCTCCGTCGAGGTATACGCAGCATGGGAGTACTTTTTTCTGATTCTTGATGATTGATTCAACGAGGTATGCTCCTGCTGCTCCGGGTGCATACCAAGCAGATGTTCCAAGCATTTTTGTCAGTGTTGCGCCTCCTACCATTGTGTCGGCAACAACTTTATCAAGTGTTGCGTTGTCTAAGAAGTTTGAAACGGGAACTCCTTTGTATGTTGCGAGACGTTTCAACGGAATCATGGTGGTGTCACCGTGTCCTCCGATTACAACGCCTTCTACTTCGTTGGCATTTGCATCGAGTGCCATGCTTAAATAGCATTTAAAGCGTGCACTGTCTAATGCCCCTCCCATACCGATCACGCGGTTTTTGGGAAGTCCCGTAGCTTTAAGTGCGAGGTAGGTCATTGTGTCCATGGGGTTCGAAATAACCACGATAATGGCATTGGGTGAGTATTTCAGAATGTTTTCGGCTACGCTTTTAACGATGCCTGCATTAACGCCGATGAGTTCTTCGCGTGTCATGCCCGGTTTACGTGGGATGCCGGAGGTGATTACTACCACATCCGAATTTGCAGTTTGAGCATAGTCATTCGTGCAGCCTTTTATTTTAGAGTCGAATCCTAAAAGTCCGGCGGTCTGCATCATATCTAAAGCTTTGCCTTCAGAAATACCTTCTTTGATATCCAATAATACTATTTCATTGGCTACTTCATTGAAAGTTAGCACATTAGCACATGTGGCGCCTACATTTCCGGCACCTACAACAGTTACTTTTGACATACCTAATTAATTTTATATTTATCGTTACAAATGTACGATTCGCAAATTAATACCGAAAGTGTTTCCTGTGTATTTTCATCCACTGAAATATTAAAATTCACAAAAAAGTTTCAGGGAAACAGGTTTTTTCTCTCTTCTAATGTTGATAAACCGATGAAAGCACTATTTTTGTGCATTAAATTATTTCAGTACGCAAATTATGCCTTCAAATAAGATTAAGTGGCTGGTGGCCGCAGTGGTTATTCTTCTGGTAGTGGGACTGGTTGCAGGGTATTTTATCTGGCACCAGCAGCAACAGATGTCTGTATTGGTGGAGCAGTTTAATATCGAGAAGGAGGAGCTGGCCGACGAGTATAACGAGTTGTCTTTACAGTATGAGGGTTATAAGTTCAGCGTGGGCAACGATTCGCTGGTTTCTCTGTTAGAGAACGAGCAGGTGAAGGTGCAGCGGTTGCTGGAGGAGCTCCGTACAGTAAAGGCTACGAATGCTAAGCGTGTAGGGGAGTTGAAAAAGGAGTTGGATTTGTTGCGTAAGATTATGCGTGATTATGTGCGGCAGATCGATTCGTTGAATACGGAGAATTCACAACTTAAAGAGGAGAATAAGAAGGTTAACAAGCGTTATCAGCAGGTGGCTGCTACGGTTTCACAATTGTCGAAAGAGAAGGAGAAGCTTACCGAGCGTGTGACGCTGGCATCGAAACTGGAGACGACGGGGATTCAGGTTGTGCCGCTGAACAGCCGTGGTAAGGCTACGAAGCGTATAGGAAAGGCCGAACAGCTTGCGATTTCTTTCCATATAGTAAAGAATATTACTGCTCCTGTTGGGGAGAAGACGGTTTATGTGCGTATCATGAAGCCGGATGACGATGTGTTGATGAAGAGCCGGGGGGATTTATTCACGTATGAGGGTAAATCAATCAATTATTCCTGTAAGCGGACGATCGAGTATGAGGGTGAAGAGGTTCCGGTTACGCTTTACTGGAATATCGAGGAGTATCTTTCTCCAGGTGATTACCGTATCTATATTTTTGCCGATGGCTTTATGATCGGTGAGAAGGCTTTTACATTAAGTAAATAATTGACTGAGGTTTCAGTGTAAGTGATAGCTTTTTTACGGACCGGAGAGTGTTTATCCGGGAAAATGATAAAATAAGTGGGATTCCGATTGCTTTTTCAGGTGATCGGAGTTTTTTTATTTTAGGGGGATAAACCGGGGCGGTTGTTTTTGCGTTTATTATTCTTGCCGGGGGACTGGGTGTAAGATGTGGATTTACGATGGGATGTTGTTTACGTGTAGATCGCTCTGGGGTGTAACGGAAGACTGAAATGTTTTACTGGTTTTGTTTTCTGGGAAGTTCGAAAAAACTGCCGGAGGATTTCCGGAAGTAAAATGCTATATTTGCGCGAATATCAAAAGTTGTGAATACAAAGGTCAAGGGATATATTTTAGGCTCTATCGCTGCTGCTACTTACGGGATGAACCCTTTGTTCGCTCTTCCGTTGTATAAGGCTGGGATGGATCCGAGTTCGGTTCTTTTTTTCAGATACCTGTTCGCCCTTCCGATACTGGGTATTATGATTAAGGCAAGGGGGAGGAGTTTCAGGCTGAGGCGGAAAGAGGTATTTCCATTGATTATTATGGGGTTGCTGGTGGCTCTTTCTTCTCTTACCTTGTTCGAGAGCTACAATTATATGGATGCGGGTATTGCTTCGACGTTATTATTTGTTTATCCGATTATCGTGGCTCTGATTATGGCGCTTGTTTTTAAGGAGAAGCTGACCATACAGACTATCCTCTGTATTTTATTGGCGCTGGGTGGTATCGGATTGCTGTATAAAAGCGGTGACGGTACAACGCTTAACCTGACGGGGACAGGTTTGGTTCTGGTTTCTGCTCTTTCGTACGCTATTTATATCGTGGGTATCAATCAGTCTGTATTGAAAAATATAGCGACTCTTACACTGACTTTCTATGTTTTGCTTTTCGGCTTGGCTTTGTTTCTGGTACGGGTGGATTTCGGCAAGGGGTTGCATATTGCGGACGAGTGGTATCTTTGGGGTAATTTGCTTGCTTTGGCTATTTTCCCTACGGTTATATCGTTTTTGTGCACTACGAGTGCCATTCAATATATCGGTTCGACACCTACTGCTATTCTCGGGGCTTTAGAGCCTGTAACGGCTGTTTTCTTCGGGGTGACTCTTTTCGGAGAGGCTTTAACGCTGAGGGTGTGTTGCGGGATATTATTGATTATCGGTGCCGTAACGTTTATTATTGCGGGGGGGAACATCACTACTTACCTGATTCGTTTCAGGAAACTTTTTCCAAGACTTCCGATCAAAAAGAAAAAGGGTTGAGTTCTATTCGGGTGCGTTGGTTTTTTCTGTCTGTTTTTTATTAAGATTATCGAACTGAATTCCTCATGACAAGTGCTTTCGGAAAGAGGTAGTATGGGTGAAAAGAGTGTTTCTCCCGATTTATAGTGAAAGGGTAAGGTTTACTGTTATCAGGTAAAAGGGGCTTTTGCTGTGGTACTTTTCTTGTTCATATTTTTCGATGGAGGGGCATAAAAAAACATCCTATTTTTATAGGATGTTTTTTATTTGTGTTACCGCAAAGGGATTATAGGTAATAACCGTCGCGGTATTTGTAGCTTAATTTTGAATTGGCCTGATCGTCGTTTACGAATGTCTGTGATTTCGGATCCCAATTCAGGGTGCGTTGCAGGTCGTCTGCAATGTTTCCGATGTTACACATCGTGCATGAGCTGTGGCCGATTTCTACCGGTACATTTGGATCTACGTGTTTACGTACTGCATCGATAAATGCAACATGGTGCGCCGTTCCTGTTTCGTAAGAACCTTCTTTTGCAGCTTCGTCTTCTTTCGGGGGAAGGAGGCTATCGTCAGAGGCTGAGAAGTGTTCGCGTTGTACACGTAACCAGCTTCCGTCTTTTCCGTAGAATTTAACTCCTTTATCCCATTCTTCTGCGAATTGTTGTTCGTACAAGGGTACTCCGTTGTCGTAGATGTATGTCATACAGGTAGCTCCGTCAACGCCTTTGGGGATTACTTTAACCGGTCCGCTTCCGTCTTTGTTAAGTGCCCATTGAACGATGTCGAACATGTGTGCTCCCCAGTCAGTCGTGAAGCCGCCACCCATTTCCTTATACCAGCGCCATGCGCCCCAGAATTGTTCGTCCTGTACGGGGTCGAGCGAGATAGGCGGGTTGAGTTCTTTGTTGTAGTGTATGGATGTAGGAAGCGGTCCTAACCATTTGTCCCAGTTCAAACCTGCGGGGCATTGTTCTGCGGGCAGATCGTAAGGTTTGGGAGGTGCTCCTACGTAGGCCTGTATTTTTTCCAGTTCGCCCAGACGTCCTTCCTGAATCATTTTTACTGCATGCTGGAAGTTTTTATCGGAGCGTTGCTGGCTACCAACCTGTAAGATTCTGTCGTTCTGACGAACGGCTTTGATCAGTTGTTGTCCTTCATAAACGGTGAAGGTAAGAGGTTTTTCGAGATAGACGTCTTTCCCTGCTTTACAAGCGGCTACGGCTATGAGGGCGTGCCAGTGGTCGGGTGTGGCGATAACAACGGCGTCGATATCGTCGCGACCGAGCAGGTCTTCGTAGTTTTCGTACACTTTAACGTCTGATGTTTCCTGCTTTGCTGCGTAGAAATCTTTAACGATTTTTTCGAAGCGTGCGCGTTTTACATCGTAAACGTCGGCTCCGGCAACGACTTTAACTCCCGGGATTGCTATAAATCCGCTGAGAAGATATTTTGCTTGTTGCCCTAAACCGATAAAGCCTAACTGGATGTCGTCGTTAGGCGAAGTTTTCTTTCCTGCACAACTCAGCAGAGTCATTCCAGGAAGGAAAGTCAAACCGGCTGCAGCTCCTGCCATCGATGTGCGGAGGAATGCACGGCGTGAGATTCTTGATGCTGACATAGTTTAATTGTAATTAGTTCTGGTGTTATTTTATAATTATAATAGATACAAAGATAGAAAGAAACATGTTAATATAGCTATATTGACCTGTAAAATATATGATAATCAAATAATATCTGCATAAGATTGTATTTTGTTTCGTCCAAATAATTACCTTTGTATCTATAATAATCCAAAATTTAAATACTGATTTACTATGCAAAACAGACGCGAATTCCTCAAAAATGCATCTTTGTTGCTTGCAGGGGGGCTTTTGGCTAACAACTTTTCATCATGTACACAAAACGCAGGGGCTTCTAAAAACATGGGGCTTCAGTTATATTCTTTAAGAGATTATGTAAAAGATAATGGCATCCAGAAGACTTTGGAGCTTGTTTCGAAGATGGGGTATAAGAACCTTGAGGCTGCAAGTTACGACAATGGTAAATTGTATGGCATAGCTCCCAAAGAGCTGAAGAAGATGTGCGAAGACCTCGGCTTGAGAATGACGAGTTCACATACGGGCCAGGCTTTTACCAAAGAGAAAGAGGGTGAAGTTATGGCTTGGTGGGATAAGGCTATCGAGGCTCACAATGAATTAGGTGTTAAATATATTGTTCAGCCGTGGTTGCCTGTTAACGACCAGACTACATTGGATGAAATAAAGATGTATTGCGATTATTTCAATACGGTGGGCTACAAGACTGCTGCCGCAAGTATCGCATTCGGATATCATAACCATGATTTCGAATTCCGTAAGATCGACGATCAGATTATTTATGACTATATGCTGAAGAACGTAAGTCCTAATCATGTATTTTTCGAAGCTGACGTTTACTGGATCATGAAGGGTGGTTACAATCCGGTGGATTACATGAAGAATTATGCAGACCAGATCAAAGTATTGCACATTAAAGATGAAAAAGAGATCGGAGCAAGCGGCGAAATGGATTTTCAACCTATCTTCGAACAGGCTAAGGCTAACAATATCAAGGACTGGTATGTAGAGGTAGAACGTTATACGAACAACAATCCGGAAGAGAGCGTTCAGCAGAGTTTCGATTTTCTGAACAATGCTTCTTACGTATATTGATTAGAAATCCTGATATAATCTAAATAAAAAAGCATCTGATAATTTCAGATGCTTTTTTATTTTTTGAATGTATGTAATCTAAAAATATTTGTACCTTTGCAGTGCATTGGTTCGCCGTTTATCCTCTATCAGGAAGGGCGATTAAAAGGGAACCGGGTGTGAATCCCGGACAGTCCCGCTGCTGTGAGTTTCGATAGCGTAATAAACAGATTCTTAGGCCACTGTGAAAACGGGAAGGCGTTTATTTACGGAAACGAGTCAGAAGACCTGCCATGCATATACTATCTGATGCTTTCGAGGAAAGAGCGAGGATTTCAAAAATTCCTGTTTTCTTCTTTATCGTTTTGCGGTTGGTAGTTGTGTTGAATAAGCATACACTTTAATTTTATGCATATGAACAGATTTTTTACTTTTCTTTTTGCCTGTGCCGTTTTTTCTACGGTTTCATTGCAGGCTGAAACTTTGAATCCGAATTTCGAACTTCTGGATTTGTCGGATATGTTAACGGAGCCTGAGACTGCATGGACGGGCGATACTGTTAACGGAACGGAGGGTGTCAATGACTACGGCGACCCTACTTATACGATTAGTTTTTCGGATGCTGTTTACAGTTTTAACAATAGTTATTCGAAAAGCCCTTACGGAAATTATTGGTCGGGTTTTGCGTATGCAAATACATCGGATGTTACTACTGCCAATTCGAGTAATGTAAGTGCTATTACGGGAAAGGGTTATGAGGATGGTATGGACGATATTTATGTGACTGCGTTCATTACGGATGCAAATCCTGCCGTTATCAAATTTTTTCCGGATGAGCAGTTCGAACAGTTGGGTATGTATGTGACGAATTCGACTTATGCGTATTTGTCCATGAAAAACGGGGATGCGTATGCCAAGAAGTTCGGCGGTGAGGACGGCAGCGATCCGGATTGGTTTAAACTGACGGCTATCGGCTGTAATCTTGCGGGAGATTCTCTTACGGAGACGTCTATTTATCTTGCAGATTTCCGGTCGGATAATCCTGCAGAAGATTATATCGTGAACGAGTGGAAGTGGTTCGACCTTTCTTCGTTAGGTTCAGTAGGATCGATTCGTTTTGCTTTATCATCAAGCGATAGCGGCGATTGGGGCATGAATACGCCTGCTTATTTCTGCCTGGACGGGTTGCGTGGAATAAACAGTGAGTATGTTTCTGTTGAAGATGGTATTGAAGATGGTGCCGGTAGGGCTTATTATGCCAACGGAACTTTGTATTTAGACGGTTTTGCCGGAGCGGTTGTGCGCGTTATCAATATGACGGGTGTTACTGTTTCAGAATGGAATGTGGAGAGCGATACGGAGGCTTTACCTGTAATTTTAGGCAGCGGAAATTATATTATCCAGTCTGTGAAGGATGGTGTTACCGGTACGCAAAAGATCAGTGTACGGTAATGTTTGTGTGAATCGGATTGCCGAAACGGTGGATTCCAGGTGATTCGACGAAATATGATAATAAGGAAGGTTGTTCTGAAAGAACAACCTTCCTTATTTTGCTGGATATTGTATTTCTAAAATATATCTTTTATTGTTGTTTTATTATTTTAAATACGGTATTGCCGAGCGGTGTTTCGATGAGCAGGGTGTATTGCCCTTCGGGTAGGTTTCCGGCGGGGATTGTGTTATTTCCTTCAATGAGGGGAAGGTTTATCAGGCAGGTTCCTACTATGCTGAATATGCGTGCGCGTCCGTCTGCTTGTGCGGCGATAAAGAGTTCGTCACAGAAGGGGTTCGGATAAACGGTCACTTGGTCTGTAGTTTCGCCTGATTCGATGTTAGTAAAACCGGGATGCAGGTCTTCTATTCCGGCAACTTCTGTGGATGTTTCTCCCATCCATCCGGCTTCCTGTACCGTTGCACTGTATATTTTAATGAAGTCGATGCCTTTGAGCTCAACAGGATTTCCATTTTTATCGACGGCCCATTCTATTTTAAAATTGCTGAGGTCGCTGTTGTTGGGCTGGTTGTCTGCATATCCCCAAGCAAAGGGACGGAGTTCCCAGTTTTGTGCGGTTTCAGTGCCGATGTTCACGGCATTTCCCGGAATTTTGGTTCCTTCGAAGGTGAGAGTGTTTTCACTTATCCAAAGGGGATAATAGGATGCTTGTTTGTGGTAGTTGTTGCGGTGTATATAGCCGGATGCTCCTTTATTGTCTTCCCATTTTACATCGCCGTCGGCAGGGGTGGGGCGGTAGTAGGTGATCTTATAATCTTTTACGGAGTTTGCGTATTCGCTTCCTGCCAGTTCGTACCATGTGTCGTCGGGGATGCCGTTTCCGTTTTCGTCGTAGGCAATCATAACGATACCGGGTTCGCTGCTGGTTTGTCCTGCGTTTCCATATATTTTAAAGTCGTATTCTCCTTTTACATTCTGTATGGTGTGGTCGAATCCGACAACGATGTAGCCTCCGAATCCTCCCAGGGTCAGAAAGGATGATTTTTTACCGATGAGCTTGTTTTTCGCTTTTTGCAATACATCGTTACCAGTGTCTCCGTCGGTATAACAGGAGGTTACGGTGTTTATGAATTGCCCGGGGGCGGGGACGTATTCAAATACTTCGCTAATGTAAGGTGAAACGGTTTGAGCGGCGATGCTGGAACTTAATAATACCGCGAGGGCTAATGTTGCAGTGTATTTTTTATTCATATCTGTTTAGTTTTGGTTTGTCGTTTCTGTCCGGTTAATACTTATTACGTGGTTGGGGTTGAGGCCGACGTCATCCAATCTGTATTTCATTTTACCTTCTTTGGAAAAGCATATCACATCACCGGTTACCATAAAGTCGTATGCGTCCGTAATGTAAACATCACCGGTGGCGGGGTTTACGGATATGCCATAGGGGGTTGTGATTTGAGTGTCGTCGGTTATAAAGTTTTCGCGTTCAATTTGCCCGGTTTTTACGTTAAAGACTTTCAGCCAGTTTGTTTTTTCGGAGTAGTCGTAGTTGTAGAGGTAGGCATAATCGCCGGAGATATAGAAATTGAGAACTTCAAGGTCGTATGTTTCGATGAGTTGGTCTGTGCGGCTGTCGATGCGTTGGAGACAGTATTTTCCGATGCCGTAATCACCCCGCGAAGCGACGTAAACATCTCCGTATTGATCGGCTTCAATGGTGTAAGGGTTGATGCTTACTTTTATTTTCTTTATTTCCTTAAAGGTGGGTATGTCGATGACGGATACGGTGTTGTCGTAATCCGGATAGTCGAGTCCTCCGGAGTTGGAAACGTAGAGTTTGTTGTTTGCTACGCATATTCCGTCGGGGTTTCTTCCTACGGTAGTGATTCCGTCTTGTTCGAGGGTGGTCGTGTCGATGCGTATTACGGTGTTGTCGAAGCAGCAGACATAGGCTTTGTTTTTATCGAAGGCAATATAGCGTGGCTGGCGCGGAACACCTGTTTCGGAGACCATTGGTATGCGCCGGAGAGATTTTCCGGTCTGTGCATCTACTATTTCGATTTGGCTGGAGACGTTTACTACCAGATATATTTTTGAACCGTAAAGTTTTATATCGTTTGCTGTATCTCCTAATCCTCGTCCGTTTTGTGTGGTGAAGTAGTCTTTATCGAGTGTTGAATCGGCAGCGGAGTAGTGGGCGAGGGTGCTGTTGTTCATATATGCAAGGCCTTCGCATAAGATGTAGAGTTCTGATGTTTCTACCGTCGGGAGTGGTGGATCGACATTGTTTTGCATATCATCGCATGAGAACGTTGTCAGTGTAATAGCGAACAGAATGGTGAGTCGGAATATTTTTTTCATAACGGGTGTATTTAATAGTTTACGCTTAATGTGATGCGGAAAGAGCGCCCGGGCATGGGGAAGTTCTTTACGATTTCGTAATTTTTATTCAATATATTGAGTATTTCGAGATTTATTTTGGTTGTGTATTGACCAAAACGGAAGCTACGGTTTGCAGAGAGGCTGTGGTCTCTGTATCCGGGGAGGTAGTTTTCCATTATATTCTGATCTAAGGTGTAACGGCTTCCGGAAGCGAGAAACGAATAGTTGAAATTTATCCAAGGCATTTCGAGCACTGCGTTACCAGAACCGGATACGCGCGGAGTGTACGCAATCTGTTGTTTGTATGTTTCACTATTTTCCGTTATGTCGAGGGCTTGCTGGTAGGTAAAGTTCCCCGAAAGGCCGAGTGTGATTTTATCCGTCAGTTTGAATATCATTTCTCCTGTGACGTCGGCTCCTTTTATTGCTACTACTCCGATGTTGTACATGCTCCAGTTAAAAATATTTTTGCTGGGCTTGGCTACGATTTTATCAGTAATACGGTTGTAGTAGCCGTCTATTGTTGCCTTTATCCGGGGAAGCCATGCGGCTATACTTTTTGCATAAGTGATGCCTATGTTGTATTGTATTGCATTTTCCGGTTTCAGATCGGGGTTGCCTACTCTGGGATAGTAGAGGTCGTTGAAACTGGGGAGCCGGAAGATGTGTTTATAGAATGCACGTATGCGTAATTCTTCGTTCCGAATGGGCTTGAAGGAGAGACTGAGATAGGGCGATAGTTTCCGATGGTTTCCTGCGCATTTTCCTACTTTTGTGTCTTCGTTTATCAGTGTTGCAAGGATAGAGCCTGAAGCGGTGAGCCATTCGTTTGCGTATTTTGCGGCTAAAGCGGTAAGCCATGTATAGCGTGTCGGAAATGAAAAGTTGTAGTGGTCTGCGCTAAAGGTGTTAATCGCACCGTCGGTAGAAAGTGAGAGTGAGAAATCGGGAAGTACCCGATAGAGCAAGGATGCTGTCAGATAATATTCCTGCTGACGATAGTTGTTGTCTTTTGCATTTTCGGAGAGGGCGTCCGGATCGAGGTATCTCTGGTAGCTCCAATTGTATTTTCCTGCTACCTGAAATGCGAAGAGGGGGGAGAATTCTTTTTTATAGTTACTTTGTGCAAAGAAGTTCCTGTCCCATAAATGTTGCGTTGCGTAAGGGTTATAGTATATCGTTGCGCCGGGTAATCCCCGTGAAGACTGGTAGTAGTAGGCTTTTATGCGCCAAGAGTCCGATGGCGAGAAGCGTCCGTAGGCTCCTCCTTCAACGCGGAATGTTTTGACGTCGCTGTTGTTGCGTTTTTCACGTGAGGTGCTGTCTCCTTTGCCTCCGTAATAAAGCGTGTATGGGTATTCTCCGTTTGATGACATCCATTCGGTATTGAGGGAGAGTGCCCAGCGGGAGCTGATTTTTTTTTCTATCAATAGGAATGGGTTGACAAATCCGAAGGAGCCTGCTTTTAGGGCGACTTTTGCGTTCCACGTTTTTCCGGGTTCAAACAGCGGGGTTACTGTTCTGATGTTGAGGACTCCTGCCGATGCGAAGAGCCGTGCGGGTTGAAAGATGTTGTCGCTTTGCCCGTTGTAGAGGGTGATGGCATCGACGTTTTCGATGGAGAAGCGGCTGATGTCTATTTGTCCTGTCTGGCAATCGGTGATGGCTATTCCGTCGTATCCTACGGCGGTATGGTTTGCTCCGAGGCTACGCAGGGATACGGTTTTCATTCCTCCTATGCCTCCGTAGTCTTTTACGGTTACACCGGAGAAGTGTTTTACCGCATCGGAGAGTTGAAGTGCGTTGAGTGAATGGAGGTCTTTGGAGTTCAGTATTTGTACGGGTGCGGAGGAGCGTACTTCGGGGGTATTGTAACGTTCGTTGACTACCACTTCGCCCAGTGAATAGGTTTTGGATGTGTCGGGTGCTTGGGCATAAAGGGGTAAGAGGAATACGTTCCAGAGAAGTGTTCCCAGTATACAGAGTTTCTGATACTTTATGCGCAATGTGATATGCACTTTTTTATTTGTGTTTACGTACCGAATGAACTTTCAAACCGAATGAACCGAAGGGTAACGGTGTGTTACGACCTGATTCAAAGCTTGTTCCTCGAAAGCCTGAAATCCAAGTGCATGGCAGGTCTTCTGACTTACTCCTGTTCCGGACTGCCTTCCCATCCGTTTCGGGACAGTGGCGGGGTAATGCCGGAACATGTGACGGAGATCACAGCAGCGGGACTGTTCAGGGTTCTCACCTGATTTCCTATTCTCCTGCCTTACAGAGTGCAAGGCAGAAACCAATGCGTTACAAAGATAAAAAAAATCGGTGAGATTATTTCCCGGTATGGAAAACAATCTCACCAATTCGTATGCTCTTTCTTATAAAGGCAGTTTTAAGCGAAACGTTCAAGCAATTTGTCCCAATTGTCGGCTAATGCCTGCATGGAAGGATACAATATATCGGCTCCTGCATCGAGCAGTATTTTATCTTCCAACGCGCCTGTGTTTACTCCGATGGTAAATATTCCGGCTGCTTTTGCCGCTTCTATACCTAGCGGGGCATTTTCGACAACGAGGGCTTCTTCGGGATGGACCTGCCATTTTTTCAATCCCATAAGGTAAGGCTCGGGTTCAGGTTTACCGTATTTGACGTCGAAAGCCGAAACTATTTTGTCGGGATCCATAAGTCCTTCATAGTCGCGGGTGAGTTTCGTCAATAATTTTTTCTGTCCCGATCCTGTCACTACGGATGCGGATAGGCCGCTTTGCTTTACTTTCAGAAGTACGTTTTTTGCTCCGTCCATTACTTTCCCGTCGTTTAATTCGTGGAAGCGATCTGCTTTACGTGCATAGATCGTTTCTTTTTCCTCTTCGGTGGCGTTTCTTTTGAAATGGTGTTGGAAGAGGTAATCGACGGTAGTAGCTCCGGTACGTCCTTCGAGCATATAAAAATCGCGTTCGCTACAGGGGATTCCGTAACTTTCTATTACTTCTTTCCATGCCTGAACGTGGTGGCGCATCGAGTCGTATAATACGCCATCCATATCGAAGAGTACTGCTTTCAGCTGCTTCCTGTCCATTATAAACGAGCTCTGATGGCCTGGCTTTCTTTTTCGTATCCCGGTTTGTTGAGCAGTGCGAACATATTTTTCTTATATGCTTCCACTCCCGGTTGGTTGAAGGGGTTTACGCCCAGTAGGTAGCCGCTTATACCGCAAGCTTTTTCAAAGAAGTAGAGTAGTTGTCCGATACAGAATTCCGAAAGTTCGGGGATTTGTACTTGTATGTTGGGTACTCCGCCGTCAACGTGTGCCAATTGTGTGCCGAGCTCAGCCATTTTATTCACTTCGTCGACGCGTTTCCCGGCGAGGAAGTTGAGTCCGTCGAGGTTGTCGCTGTCGGTGGGTACTTCTACTTTATATGTCGGTTTTTCTACAGAGAGGACGGTTTCGAATATGGAGCGTTCGCCTTCCTGTATCCATTGTCCCATAGAGTGCAGGTCGGTCGTGAAGTCAACGGCTGCATTGAAGATTCCTTTGTTTTCTTTTCCTTCGCTTTCTCCGTAGAGTTGTTTCCACCATTCGCCGATGAAGTGGAGCTTGGGGTTGAAGTTTGCGAGTATTTCGATTTTTTTGCCTGCTTTGTAGAGTTCGTTGCGTACTATTGCGTATTGTGCGGATATATTGCTTTCGAAGGGTACGTTTTCAGATGTTGCGGCTTCCATAGATACTGCTCCGGAGATGAGTTCGCGGATGCTGATTCCGGCAACTGCGATGGGAAGAAGCCCTACTGGTGTGAGAACGGAGAAGCGTCCTCCTACGTTATCGGGAATTACGAATGTTTTATATCCTTCTTGTGTAGCGAGTGTACGGAGTGCTCCTTTTTCTGCGTCGGTCACTGCTACGATGCGTGTACGTGCTTCTTCTTTTCCTACGGCTGTTTCGAGCTGTTTTTTAAGGATGCGGAATGCGAGTGCGGGTTCGGTCGTGGTTCCCGATTTCGAGATGTTGATGATTCCGAATTGTTTTCCGTTGAGGAATGAGGTGAGCTCAAATAGGTAGTCTTCGCCGATGTTTTGTCCTGCATAGACGATTACGGGATTTTTACGGTCGCGCTGCAACCAGTCGAATGCGTTCGAGAGGGCATCGATGACTGCTTTTGCCCCGAGGTAGCTTCCGCCGATACCGACTACTACCACTACTTCGCATTTGTTACGGAGTGTTTGGGCTGTTTGTTCGATTTCTTCGATTTGTTCAGCCGTGATGGAGGAGGGGAGTTGCAACCATCCGAGGAAGTCGTTTCCTTTTCCTGTTCCGTTGTGTAAGGCTTTAATGCATTCTATTGCTTTTTCTTTCTGTGCTTCTACCTGCGCCTTGGTGATTACGCCGTAGGCTTTTTCTACGTTGAGCTTGATTGTTTTCATCTTTGAGTTGCTTTATTTTATATAGTACTTTAGACTAGTTGAATTTTTTTGTTAAATTGCGAATAATTGCCTGAGCCGATCTTTTTTCGTAAAGGATTTTGTAGATGGCTTCAACGATGGGCATGTCTGCCTGGTATGTTTCGTTGATTTCTTTTATACATTTCGTGCCGTAGTATCCTTCGGCTACCATTTCGAGTTCCATTAAGACGCTTTTTACGGAGTATCCTTTTCCGATCATGGTGCCGAACGTGTGGTTGCGGCTGAATTGTGAGTAGGCGGTTACGAGCAGGTCGCCCAAGTAGGCCGACCGGTCGATATCTCTTGAGATGGGTTGTGCTGTGTCGAGGAATCTCCGCATTTCGCGTATTGCGTTTGAAACGAGTACTGCCTGGAAGTTGTCTCCGTATTTGAGTCCGTGACATATTCCGGCGGCGATTGCGTATATATTTTTCAGTACTGCTCCGAGTTCAATACCTACAATGTCGTTGCTGACGGATGTCAGTACGAAGGGGGTGTTGAGCTGGGAGGCTATGATTTCCGCATTTTCTTCGTCACGACAGGCTACAGTGAGGTAGGAGAGGCGTTCAAGCGCTACTTCTTCGGCATGAGAGGGCCCTCCGATGACTGCAATGTTTTCGGTGGGAACGTTGTATATCTGATTGAAGTATTCGGATATTACGAGGTTTTCTTCGGGTACGATTCCTTTGATTGCCGAGATCACAAATTTATCGTTGAGCTTAACCGTCAGTTTTTTCAGATGTTCTTTGAAATAGGGAGACGGGGTTGCGAATATGAGCGTGTCGGAGTGTGATACTACTTCATCGAGGGAGGAGAAAAACCGGATGCGGCTGGTATCGAATGTTACACTGCTGAGATAGGCGGGGTTGTGACCGAGTGTCTTGAATTCTTCGATACGGTCTTCCCGGCGCATGTACCAATTTATTTCTTTGCAGTTGCAAAGGACGATCTTGGCCAATGCGGTAGCCCAGCTTCCGCCACCGATAACCGCTACTTTTCCGGGTAATTCCATCGTGTTAATTTTTAGCGGCTCCGGCAATCCATTTTTCCACTTCTTCTGCCGTGGGGTTTGCCAGTTCCAGTTTGTATTTTTTATTTATTTCGCAGAGTTCCTGTCTGATTTTATTTGCATTGCCTCCGTCGAGCATATCGACGGTAAGGTATCCGGCTTTCTGCAGGGGTGCTACCCAATCGCCGGGTATGCCGATTGCTTCATATTTTTCCTTTGCGTCGCGTTTTTGCGTTTTTTCGGGACGCATCTGCGGGAAGAAGAGAACTTCTTGTATGGTGGTTTGTCCTGTCAGTAGCATGACGAGACGGTCCATACCAATACCCATTCCGGATGTAGGGGGCATTCCGTATTCGAGTGCCCGTAGGAAATCGTTGTCGATGTACATGGCCTCGTCGTCTCCTTTTTCAGAAAGGCGGAGTTGTTCTTCGAAGCGTTCGCGTTGGTCGATGGGGTCGTTTAGTTCGGAATATGCGTTTGCCAATTCTTTTCCGTTTACCATGAGTTCGAAGCGTTCGGTAAGTTCGGGATTGGAACGGTGCCGTTTTGTCAGCGGGGACATTTCGATGGGGTAGTCGATGATGAATGTGGGTTGTATGTAGTTTCCTTCACATTTTTCACCGAATATTTCGTCGATGAGTTTTCCTTTACCCATCGTTTCGTCTTGTTCGACGCCCAGTTGTTTGCATACTTCACGCAGTTGCACTTCGTTCATTCCGGATATGTCGATGCCGGTATGTTCTTTAATGGCGTCTATCATTGTAACGCGCTTAAAGGGGGCTTTGAAACTTATGGTGTTTTCGCCTATCTTCACATCGGTCGTTCCTAATACCTGCATACAGATGTATTCGAGCATTTGCTCGGTAAATTTCATCATCCAGTTGTAGTCTTTGTAGGCTACATAGATTTCCATGGCGGTGAACTCGGGATTGTGTGTCCTGTCCATTCCTTCATTCCTGAAGTTACGAGAGAATTCATAGACGCCTTCAAATCCTCCTACGATGAGTCTTTTGAGGTAGAGCTCATTGGCAATACGGAGATAGAGGGGTATGTCGAGTGCGTTGTGGTGCGTGATGAACGGTCTTGCGGCTGCTCCACCGGGTATGGATTGCAATACGGGGGTATCTACTTCGAGGTATCCTTTTTCGTTGAAAAAGGTTCGCATTGCGTTAAAGATTTTCGTGCGTTTGACAAAGATGTCTTTTATTCCGTCGTTTACGACGAGATCGACGTAGCGCTGGCGGTAACGTAGTTCGGGGTCGTTGAATGCGTCGTAGGCTACGCCGTCTTTCATTTTTACAACGGGCAGGGGACGCAACGATTTCGAGAGTACGGTCAGGGAGCGTGCGTGGATGGAAATTTCTCCTGTCTGGGTACGGAATACTTCGCCTTGTATGCCGACATAGTCGCCGATGTCGAGAAGTTTCTTAAATACTACGTTGTATAGGTCTTTGTTTTCGCCGGGACATAGGTCGTCACGGTTTACGTATATCTGTATTCTTCCTTCGGAATCCTGCAGTTCCAGGAATGAGGCTTTACCCATAATCCGGCGGCTCATGATTCTGCCTGCCACGGAGACTTTTCGCAGGGGTGCTTCGTCGTTAAAATCTTTTTTGATTTCCGCAGAAAATGCATCGGTGGGATATTCTGCTGCGGGATAGGGGTCTATTCCCAATCTTTTCAGTTCTTCCAAACTGTTACGGCGAATTATTTCCTGTTCGCTTAAGTCTAATAAGTTCATCCTTTGTCGTTATTGATTTTTTGACAACAAAGGTACAAATTTCATTCTAAAGTGCAAGAATCCTTCCAAAACTGATATACTCCCGCAGGAAGAAAAAAACGCAGGTCTTTTCCCTGACTGAGTGCGTCACGGAGCATAGTGGAGGATATTTCGACGAGGGGTGCGCCGACGTACCGGACGTTATCGGGCAGTGCGGTGTTATCGGGGACGGGATGTTCTTTTCTCGGGTATATGATAAGTCCGAATTCTTTTATGATGTCTGCGGCGGATTTCCAGCGAGGGAACGACTGCCAGTTGTCGGAACCGATGATGAGGGTAAAGTCTCTTTCCGGGTAGCGTTCTTTCAGGTTACGCAGCGTCCGGATGGTATAGGTGGGTTTCGGCATGGAAAATTCAAAATCGGAGACTTTGAATTTCGGATAGCCGTTTATCGCTATTCTTACCATTTCGAGGCGCAGCGAATCATCGATCAGCATGGCGGGGTCTTTCATCGGGTTGTGGGGTGTCACTACAAACCAGATTTCTTCGAGCTCGGTATATTCGCAGAGGTAGTTCGCAAGGGCCAGGTGGCCGATGTGTACGGGATTGAACGAGCCTGAGAATATTCCGGTTTTTATCATGCGATGCCTAAGAATTTTTTGATGGTTTCGAGTGCTTCACGGCGGGCTGTTTCGAGGTCGTCGTTGATGATGACTTTGTCGAACCGGGGTGCGAAGGAGAGTTCGAATCCTGCTTTTTCCAGACGTTTTTCGATTACTTCGGGCGTGTCGGTTCCGCGTCCTTCGAGACGCCGGCGCAGTTCTTCAATTCCGGGGGGCTGGATAAAGACGGAGAGGGCTCTGCCGTCGTAGTGTCGTTTGATGTTGCAGCCTCCTACGACATCGACATCAAGTATGACGTTTTCTCCTTTTTCGAGGCGGTTATCGACTTCTTTTTTCAGTGTTCCGTAAAAGCGTCCGGGGTATACTTCTTCGTATTCGAGAAACTCTCCGCCGGCTATGCCTTTCCTGAATTCTTCGGGGGTAAGGAAATAGTATTCGACCCCGTTCTTTTCTTTCCCGCGGGGAGGACGGCTCGTAGCGGATACCGAGAATTTCAGGTTGAGGTTCTGTGTCAGCAAGTAGTTGACGATGGTCGATTTTCCGGAACCGGAGGGGGCGGAAAATATGATGAGTTTTCCTTTCATGGGTATTACAGGACGTTGAGGATTTGTTCTTTGATTTGCTCGAGGTTGTCTTTCATCAATACTACTATTTTCTGTAGTTCGACGTGGTTCGATTTGGAGCCGAGCGTATTGATTTCGCGTCCGATTTCCTGCGTTATGAAGCCTAATTTCTTACCTTGTCCATTGCCTTTTTGTAATGTTTCGAGGAAGTAATGGAGGTGGTTTTTCAAGCGGCTTTTTTCTTCGTTTATGTCGAGTTTTTCGATATAATAAATCATTTCTTGTTCGAAGCGGTTTTTGTCGTAGTCGGTTTGGCTGACTGCTGCGAGCGCTTCTTCTATCCGACCTTTTATCTTGTCTATGCGTTCCGTTTCATATTGGGCTACTTGTTCCAGCAGTTCTCCTATGGCGGCAATGCGTTTTGTCAGGAAACTTTCGAGCATTTTTCCTTCTTGTTTGCGAAAGGCTTGCAGATGGTCGATGGCTTCGCCGATTCCTTTTTTTATGTCGTTCCATTCTTCATCGCCGAGTTCGGCTATTTCGGTCTTTACTGCGTCCGGAAGTCTGAGCAGTACAGAGAACCAGTCGGGGGGAGTCTCTACTCCCAGTGTGCCGGAAAGCGTTTCTATTTGTTGCTTGTATGCCAGAATAACGGGTTGATTGAGTGTGGTAGGTGCTATGGCGCCTGTATTTTCCACAAAGATGGAGAGGTCGATTTTTCCACGTTCAAGTTGTTGCCCGAGCATGCTTCTGATATCCATTTCTTTTTCCCGCAGGTAAGAGGGTATGCGGGCGGACAGGTCCATTTGTTTACTGTTGAGGGATTTAATTTCAATCGTAATTTTTTTTGTAGGGAGTTCGACGATTGCTTTGCCGAATCCTGTCATTGATTGTATCATGGCTTCCGTTCTTTTTGACAGCAAAGTTACTTTTTTATTCCTAAGTGCCGAAAGTCTCTCTCTAAAATTGTACATTTGCAGAATTAATAGATGGAAAGATGGCTTGTATTTTACATATAGAGACTTCTACGACGGTTTGTTCGGTGGCTTTATCGCTGGACGGTAACCTGCTGTTCGATCGGGTGCACAGGGAGGGGCCTTCGCATGCTGCGGTTCTTGCTCCTTTTGTCGAAGAGGGGCTGGCTTATCTTCGTTCCGAGGGGCTTCATTTGGATGCGGTTGCGGTGAGCAGCGGCCCGGGTTCTTATACGGGGCTGCGCATCGGCGTTTCGACTGCAAAGGGGCTTTGTTATGCACTGGATGTTCCTTTGATAGCAATCGGTACGCTCGAGGTCATGGCGTCACAAGCCGTGGATGCGGGCTTGTGCGGAGAGGGGGATTTGCTTTGCCCTATGATCGATGCGCGCCGTATGGAGGTTTATGCTGCGGTGTACGATACGAAGCTGCAACCGGTACGGATTACTCAGGCGGATATCGTAGACGAAGCGACTTATCTTCCTTATTTAGAAGGGGGACGAGTGTTGTTTTTCGGTAACGGTGCTCCAAAGTGCCGGACGTCTATCGGGCATGCTCATGCTGTCTTTGCAGAGGGTATAGAGCCTTTGGCGTCTTCTATGATTGCACTTGCAGAGAGGGCGTGGATGGAGAAGAGATTTGAAGATGTGGCTTATTTCGAGCCTTTTTATTTAAAGGAGTTCGTTGCCACGCAGGCTAAGAATAAAGTATTAACACCGCAATAGAATATTTGCAATGCAATACAACACACAAGAAAAGAGGCTTCGCTTGCCGGAGTACGGAAGGATTATCCAGGATATGGTAGATTACTGTAAGACGGTGCCGGAAAGGGACGAACGGCAGCGTTGCGCAGCTACGATTATCAATATTATGGGGAATATGTTTCCTCACCTCAGGGATATAAACGATTTCAAACATATTCTTTGGGATCATCTGGCAATTATGGCCGATTTTGAATTGGATATAGATTATCCTTACGAGATATTGAAGAAGGAGAATCTTTATGCAAAGCCGGAGCGTTTGCCGTACGATTCGGGTAAATCGCGTTTTAAGCATTATGGTAAGTATGTAGAGGAGATGATCCGGGTGGCTTCGCATATGGAAGAGGGTGAGGAGCGCGATGCGCTTGTTTCGATGCTTGCGAATCATATGAAGAAGCTTTTTCTGAACTGGAACAAGGAGTATGTAGACGATAAAAAGATTCTGGACGATTTGGCGGAATTATCTAACGGTGCTATCGTATTGACCGAGGATCAGATCAAGCTGCGCGAGTCAAAGGATATACTTGGCAAGAAGCGTCCGGCGAATAATAACCGGAAGCAGAAATAAACGAAGGGATTATGGCATCTTTTTTAATCGAGGGCGGATATAAACTGAACGGTGAGATTACACCGCAGGGTGCTAAAAACGAGGCGCTCCAGATTATCTGTGCCACTATGCTGACACAGGAGACGGTGACTGTACACAATGTGCCGGATATTCTGGATGTCAATAATCTTATTCAGCTTTTACGTGAAATGGGCGTAAAGGTGGAGCGTATCGCTCCGAACAGTTATACGTTCAAAGCGGGGCAGATTGACCTGGATTATTTAGAGACGGAGGCTTATTTTAACAAGAGTGCGTCTTTGCGGGGATCGGTAATGCTTGTGGGGCCGTTGTTGGCGCGTTACGGTAAGGCGTTGATGCCGAAGCCTGGCGGCGATAAGATCGGGCGCCGGCGTCTGGACACTCATTTTGTAGGTATTCAGCGGTTGGGTGCCGAGTTCGAATACGATGCGGTTTGCCAGGTGTACAGGATTTCGGCCAAGCAGATGCGGGGTACTTATATGCTGCTGGACGAGGCTTCTGTTACGGGAACGGCGAATATCGTGATGGCGGCTGTTCTTGCGAAAGGTGTTACGACGATTTACAATGCTGCCTGTGAACCTTATCTGCAACAGTTGTGCAAGATGTTGGTTTCTATGGGTGCGCGTATTTCGGGTATCGGTTCAAATCTGCTTACTATCGAAGGGGTGGATTGCCTCGGGGGATGTGAGCATACATTGCTGCCTGATATGATCGAGATCGGGAGTTTTATCGGTCTTGCAGCCATGACTGCTTCGGATATAACCATAAAGCATGCGTCTCTTCCCAATTTGGGCCTTATTCCGGAGGCTTTCCGCCGTCTAGGAATTTGCATCGAAGAGCGGGGCGATGATCTTCATATTCCTTCGCAGGAGCATTATGAGATCGATACGTTTATGGACGGTTCGATTATGACGATTGCGGATGCTCCGTGGCCGGGACTGACTCCTGACCTTTTGAGTGTCTTTCTTGTCGTGGCTACGCAGGCGAAGGGGAGCGTGCTGATTCACCAGAAGATGTTCGAGAGCCGTCTTTTCTTTGTTGATAAGCTGATCGATATGGGTGCACAGATTATTCTTTGCGACCCGCACAGGGCTACGGTGATCGGTCTCGACCGCCGTTATCCGTTACGGGCTTCTACGATGGTTTCTCCCGATATCCGCGCCGGTATCGCGTTGCTTATCGCGGCAATGAGCGCCGAGGGTGCCAGTTGTATACAGAATATCGATCAGATCGACAGGGGGTATGACAATATCGACCGCCGTCTGAATCAATTGGGTGCCAGAATTTCCAGATTATGATTACAGAGGACGAATTGCTGAAGGTAGGTTACTTGGTGAAGCCGCATGGTGTCAAAGGCGAGGTTTCCGCCCGTATCGAACAGGATGTGTTCGAAAACGAGACGCCTTATCTGGTTTGCGACATCGAGGGGATTTACGTACCTTTTTTCATGGAGTCGTTCCGTTACAAGGGGGCAGAGTCTGCTCTGATAAAGTTCGAGGGGGTGAATAGCGAGCCTGCAGCAAAGAGATTTTCGGGAAAGACGTTGTTTTTTCCGCGCAAGTATTTGCCGGCTGAATACTCGGAGCCTTTAACGTGGGACGATTATATCGGTTATATCGTCGAAGATGTGCATCAGGGTGTGCTCGGGAACTTAGTTTCGGTGGATGATTCTACACTGAACCTGTTGTTGACGGTGGCTACGCCCCAAGGAGAAATACTCATTCCGGGGGCAGATGATTTTTTTGTCGATACGGATGATGAGGAACGCAAGATTATCCTGACGCTGCCCGATGGGTTGCTGGATTTAAATTAGGTTTGTATGCGGAAACGAACAATCTGAGAAGCGAGCAATGAGAAAAGGAAGAGAGGGGTTCTCTTTTTGGAAGAGAATCCGATTTAAATATAAGATATCGGTATTTAACGAAAATACGCTGGAGGAGGTCTGGGGGCTACGCTTGTCGAAGTTGTCGGCTTTTATCCTGCTGTTCGTGTTTTCGTTATTTCTCGTTATCGTTACTTCCATTATTATTATAAAAACACCTATCCGTAATTATCTGCCGGGTTACCTGAACAGTGAGTTGCGGGAAAATATTATCCATAATGCTTTGATGCTGGATTCGCTCGAACAGGTGGCTGCCAGCCAGACAAATTACCTGAACCATATAGGTGCCGTATTGCGGGGAGATATCAATATCGATTCCATCCGTCCGGTAGATTCGTTGGTTTGGTTAGAGTTCGATGCTATCCAGAAAAGTGAACGAGAGTCGCTTTTCGTAAAGAATTTCGAAGAGGAGGAGCGTTATAATCTTTCCGTTTTTCCGTCGGTGGCTCCTGCGGATAACGATTTGCTGCTTTTTTTCGTGAAGCCGGTGAAGGGAAATGTGGATTCGACACAGGTGAGCGGTTATGGTATAGATATTGCAGTTACATCCGAACAGCCTGTGGTTGCTTCGCAGGAAGGGACTGTGGTGTATGTGGGGTATGACGTGAATCGTAAATATGTGATGCAGATACAACATGAACTGGGTTTTTCGACTTTGTACACATTGCTTTCGTCTCCGTTGAAAAAGACGGGTGACCGGGTGGAAACGGGAGAGGCGATTGCGCTGATGCGAGGAGGTACGGAGAAGGTGCCTGTGGTTTTGCATTTCGAGATGTGGCAGAACGGGAATGCCCTTAATCCTGCCGCTTATATTGTCTTTTAAGGGATATGAGAAAGAAACAGTTAGCTATATTAGGTTCGACCGGCTCGATAGGAACACAAACTTTAGAGGTAGTAAAGAGCAATCCCGACCATTTTGAGATCTATGCGCTGACAGCTAATAATAATTCGGACCTGCTGATCGAGCAGGCTCGTACTTTTTTACCTGAGGTGGTGGTTATCGCCAACGAGATGAAATATCCGGAGGTGAAAGAGGCTTTGGAGGATCTGCCTATCAAGGTATGGGCGGGTTCAGAGGCTATCGTGCAGGTGGTACAATTGCCGGATGTGGATATGGTTGTAACGGCAATGGTGGGGTATTCGGGTCTGAAGCCTACGATTGCTGCCATAAAGGCAGGAAAGGCTATTGCTTTAGCAAATAAGGAGACGTTGGTTGTTGCCGGGGAGCTTATTACGCGTTTAGCTATAGAGAATAAGGTGGCTGTTTTGCCTGTGGATTCGGAACATTCTGCGATATTCCAATGTATTGTTGGGGAGAGTGCCGAATCGGTGGAAAAATTGATTCTAACCGCTTCGGGCGGGCCTTTCCGTACTTTTACGCCTGAGCAGCTGAAGTCGGTTACTTCGCGTCAGGCTCTATGCCATCCGAACTGGAAGATGGGGGCGAAGGTGACAATCGATTCGGCTTCACTGATGAATAAGGGCTTCGAGATGATCGAGGCGAAGTGGCTTTTCGATATGGCACCGGAAAAGATCGAGGTGGTGGTGCATCCGCAATCGGTGATTCATTCGATGGTACAGTTCCGGGATGGTTCGGTAAAGGCTCAGTTGGGTTTGCCGGATATGAAGTTACCGATTCAGTATGCCTTGGCTTTTCCCGAGAGATTAAAAACGGTTTCGCCGCGGCTCGATTTCCGTATTTGTAATCAACTGACGTTTGAAGAACCCGACAAGGATCGTTTCCCGAACCTTGCTCTGGCTTACGAATCGATTTACAGGGGAGGGAATATGCCTTGTATTTTAAACGCGGCTAATGAGGTGGTTGTTGCCGCTTTTTTACGTGACAAGATTTCTTTTCTCGATATGAGTAAGGTGATTGAGGCTACTTTGCCGAGGATTTCGTTTATTCACCAGCCAACATACGACGATTATGTCGCTACGGATGTGGAGGCGCGTAATGTTGCATTATCATTTATATAGAAAATAAAAAAAGAGAAACAATATGGAGACATTCTTAATCAGAGCAGTGCAATTGATACTCAGCCTTTCTATTCTGGTCATCGTGCATGAGTTCGGACATTTTATCTTTGCCCGTATTTTTAAGGTGCGGGTAGAGAAGTTTTACCTTTTCTTCAATCCTTGGTTTACCTTGTTCAAGTTTAAACCGAAGAACAGCGATACGGAGTATGGTATCGGTTGGTTGCCTTTAGGGGGGTATTGCAAGATATCGGGTATGATCGACGAGTCGATGGATAAAGAGCAGATGGCACAGCCGCCCAAGCCTTACGAGTTCCGCAGTAAGCCGGCTTTCCAGCGTTTTATGATTATGATCGGCGGTGTGCTTTTCAATTTTATACTGGCTTTAATCATTTATGCCGCTATTCTTTTTACCTGGGGTGACAGTTACCTGCCGATGAAGAATGCTTCGATGGGAATGGATTTCAGCGAGACTGCGCATCAGATGGGTTTTCAGGACGGCGATATTCTTCTTTCGGCAGATAATATCGAGCTGGACCGTTACGGGGAGAATACTATCCGTGCTATTGCCGCGGCAAAAGAGGTGAGGGTTTTAAGGAATGGTAAAGAGGTCGCTATTCCGGTCCCTTCGGATTTCATGCAGCAGCTGATGGGGCAGAAAAAAGGCTTTGCGGCCTTCCGTTATCCGATGGTTGTCGAGAAGACCTTGAAAAATTCACCGGCAGAGCAGGCGGGATTGAAGAGGGGGGATAGCATCGTTGCCATTAATGGCATGGCTACGCCTGTCATTTATGAGGCTATGGAGCAGCTTGCCGATAATAAGGGAAAGTCAGTAATGGTTTCTTTTTACAGGGACGGTGCTTTGCAGGAGATGTCGATTGAGACGGATACTTTGGGCAAGATCGGTATCCAGACCCGGGCATTGACGGATATTTATCCGCTGAAGACGGAGCGTTATAATTTCTTCGAATCGATACCTGCCGGGGTGAAGAAGGGTGTTAACACGTTGAAGGGGTATATCAGCGATTTCCAGTATGTGTTCACAAAAGAGGGGGCTTCGAGCCTCGGAGGGTTCGGTACAATCGGAAGTATTTTCCCTGCAACGTTTCATGCGGAGACTTTCTGGGAGATGACGGCTTTTCTTTCCATTATCCTCGCATTTATGAATATTCTGCCTATTCCGGCACTCGACGGGGGGCATTTGTTGTTCCTGCTTTATGAAATTGTTACCCGCAGGAAACCCAGCGAGAAGTTTATGGAGTATGCCCAGATGGTGGGAATGTTTATACTTTTCGCGTTGCTTATTTATGCGAATGGAAACGATCTTTTCCGCTTTCTTTTCAAGTAGGCATTTATAAACAACAGGGAACACGGGGGCGTGGAGAATATGCCTGTTCCTGCTGTACGATATAAAAAATCCCGATTCTTTTTACAGAGAGATGTAAAGTAGAGATTGTCGGGATTTTTTGTGTTTGTTTTGTCGGGAAGTGGATTTCGGGATGATCCGATAATAAGAATTGGGATTGTTTGTTTTGACGGCGGTGGGCAGTAAATATTGATTTGTCGTGGAGAAACGATTAAAATGTGATTTTTATGAAAGAGAATAAATATGACGATCAGCATTTTTTTGACCGGTACAGCCAGATGGATCGTTCGGTAAAGGGACTGGGGGGTGCTGGGGAGTGGCATGTTTTGCGGACAATGTTACCCGATTTGCGGGGCAAGAGGGTTCTGGACCTTGGTTGTGGTTTCGGCTGGCATTGCCGTTATGCCGTGGAGCAGGGCGCTTGCTCTGTAACCGGCGTAGATATTTCGGAAAAGATGCTGGAAGAGGCAAAACGAAGGAATGGGTCGCCTTTGATAGAGTATCGCCGACTGCCGATCGAGGATATCGATTTACCACCTTTTTCGTTCGATATTGTTCTCAGTTCCCTTGCTTTTCACTATCTGGAATCGTTCGATATTGTTTGCCGGAAAGTGTACGATTGCCTGTCGGATGGAGGAAGTTTTGTGTTTTCGGCGGAGCATCCGGTTTTTACTGCATCGGGGGGACAGGATTGGTATTACGACGAATCGGGAGCACGTTTGCACTGGCCTGTGGACCATTATTTCAAAGAGGGGATGCGGAGGACTGTTTTTTTCGGTGAGGAGGTGGTGAAGTATCATAAGACGCTGACTACTTATCTAAACGGGCTTATTCAAAACGGGTTTGAAATAACAGAAGTGAGGGAGCCGGAGCCGAGTCTGGAGCTTCAACGGGAGGTGCCCGATATGAAGAATGAATTGCGGAGACCGATGTTCCTGATCGTTTCGGCTGTCAAACGATAGATTTTTATTTTTAAGAAGAGATTTTCCGATCTTGTCGGGAGGCTTTATTGTATAAGCAGAGGTTTGTAAAGGGGATACGATATTTTTGCTTCTCCGAAAAAGAGAAGTGTTTTATTTACAGGTTTTTCCGTGCGATGATATTTTTTAGATTTGGTTTCAAAGAATAGAAAAAGTAAGCGGCAGCATCCGTTTCCGGATGTTACCGCTTACCTCAACTAACCATAATATAGAAAACCGGCTTATTTATTGAAGAACCGTTTGTATAGACCTGCAAATACTTGTCCGTGACGTGCTTCGTCCTTACACATTTCGTGTACGGTATCGTGAATAGCGTCGTATCCTAATTCTTTTGCTTTCGTAGCAATCCGTTTTTTGTCTGCACATGCTCCGCTTTCGGCTTCCATACGGGCTTTGAGGTTTGTTTTCGTATCCCAAACCACTTCGCCGAGGAGTTCTGCGAATTTTCCTGCGTGCTCAGCTTCCTCCCATGCAATTCTTTTATAGGCTTCGGCTATTTCCGGATAACCTTCACGGTCTGCCTGACGGCTCATGGCAAGGTACATTCCGACTTCACAACATTCGCCTGCAAAGTGTGCTTTCAATCCTTCCAATACTTCGGGGTCTGCATCTTTCGCAACACCGATGCGGTGTTCGTCTGCCCAAGTGAGTTCTCCTTCTGTTTCAACTACTTCCTGAAATTTAGATGCAGGAGCTTTGCATAAGGGACATTTTTCCGGTGCCTGATCTCCTTCGTGTACATAACCGCATACGGTACAAATAAATTTTTTCATCGTTTTTTTTGTTTAGTGTTTGTGTTTTGTTTTTTGTTTCTTCAGTTTTGTTTTCCCTGACAATGAGGGCAATATCCTTTATAATATACCTGACATTCTGTAACCTGCAGTATTCCATCTCCTTCTATGTTAAGGTATTTCGGAGCGGGTGCGGGGAGGTCGTAAATTTTCCCACATTTCAGACATTTGAAGTGGGCATGTTGTGAGATATCCCCGTCGAAATGCTGTGTTTTTTCATCTATTGTCAACTGTAACGCCGCACCGTTTTCGACTAATAATCTTAGGGTGTTATATACCGTGGTTTTCGATAGTGTCGGCATCTCATCCGACAGTTTTCCGTAGATATCTTCTACCGTCGGGTGTGTGCGGTGTTGCAACAGATAATCCATAATGGCAACACGTTGCAGAGACGGTTTTATTCCGTATTGCAGTAATCTTCTGTATGCATTTTCTGTTGCCATCAGTATAAAATTGTAATTATTACAAATTTGATTTTGTTGCAAAAATATAAATAGTTTTTATAACACACAATAATTTGCCGGAAAAATGCAAAAATGCGGTAAAAAATGCGGCTATAATGAAATGGGTGTTATTTAACCTATTGGATTATATATAGTTATGATAAGCTTTTTTGCCTTGCATCCAGATTTCAGAGGCGCATTGGCGTTAAAAAAAATAAGAGTTTTTTCTGTTAAAAGCGAATGATAAATATTTTTCTATTTCTTTTGTTCTTTTGTATTTCAATATTATTTTTCAAGTCTTTCTCTTTTTATGTATGGTATTAAAAAAAATTACACTTGTTTTATATAATATACTGTTTCCGGATAAAGAGAATGGAATCATTTACCGGATTGGGAACAAGTTGCGTTAATTCTTTGTATTTTTGGAGGGTAAAATATCAAGATTTATGGAAAACAAAAAGTTGCATTTCGAAACCTTGCAGGTGCATGCCGGTTATACTCCCGACGCTACGAACAGCCGTGCTGTGCCTCTTTATCCGACTACGGCGTATACCTTCGATACGGCCGCACAAGGGGCGGACCTTTTTAATTTAGATGTGCCGGGATATATTTATACTCGTCTGAATAACCCGACGAACGATGTATTCGAGCAGCGTATGGCTGCGCTTGAAGGAGGCGTTGCCGCCGTGGGTGTAGCTTCCGGACAGTCGGCGCAGATGATTACGCTGATGGCTTTGATGAAGCAGGGTGATAATTTTGTGACTTCTCCTTATTTGTACGGTGGTACGTATAACCAGTTTTTCGTTTCTTTCAAAGATTTGGGTATCGAGGCGCGCAAGGCTGCTAATGATTCGGCAGAGGCTATGGAGCCGCTTATCGATGAAAATACCAAGGCTATCTATACCGAGAATATCGGGAATCCGTTTTTCAATATTCCTGATTTCGAACGTCTTTCTGCTTTGGCTCAAAAATATGGGATTCCGTTGATCGTGGATAATACATTCGGTTGTGGCGGGTATCTTTGCCAGCCTATCAAATATGGTGCTAATATCGTTGTGGAGTCTGCTACGAAGTGGATCGGTGGACATGGCAACAGTATGGGCGGTATTATCGTGGATGGCGGTAATTTCGATTGGGGTAACGGAAAGTTCCCTAAGTTTTCGGAGCCTTCAGAGGGGTATCATGGCTTAGTTTTCTGGGAAAAGTTCGGAAATATGGCTTTTGCCGTGCGTTGCCGGGTAGAGGTTATGCGTGATATGGGGCCTACGATCAGTCCTTTCAATTCATGGCAGCTGATACAGGGAATAGAGACTCTATCGGTACGTGTGCAGAAGATTTGTGATAACACGATGGCTATGGCGAAGTGGTTGCAGAAGCACCCGAAGGTGTATGATGTGAATTACCCGGGTTTGGAGGATCATCCTTATCATGAGCTGGCAAAGAAATATTTGTCGAACGGTTTCGGCGGGGTGTTGACTTTCCGTGTACGCGGAGGTTTAGAGCAGACGGTGAAGTTTGTCGAGGGGCTGAAGTTGATCAGTCACCTGACGAATGTGGGCGATGTGCGTACTTTGATAACGCATCCGGCCAGTACTACGCACCGGCAGTTGAGCGATGAGGCTCAGGTGGCAGCGGGGGTTTATCCCGATCTCTTACGCTTTTCACTGGGGTTGGAGCATTTAGATGATATTAAGGCTGATTTGGAACAGGCTCTCAGTCTGTTGTGATAATTCTCTTATAGTATAAGAGATAAAAAAAGCATTCCGAAACCGGAATGCTTTTTTATGTTTTACTTTTGTCTCTTTATCTTGAAGCTACCGTTGTGATGTCGGCGTTCAGAGTGCCAAGGAAGTCAACGATTTTGGCTTGTTCTTCTTTTGTCGCTTTTTTCCCGGACTGATAAATGAGCATTTTTTCTACTGCTTCATCGATTGTTTTTACCGTACCATCGTGGAAATAAGGATGTGTATGAGCGAGATTCCGGAGGGTAGGGGTTTTGAAGCGGTGTCTGTCTGCTTCGTCGTTCGTGAAGTTGAAGCGTCCGTTGTCAGGTGTTTTTATATTTCCTCTGTGGGCAAAATAGTCGTCGGCCAGTCCTAAGTATTCGAATGATTGTCCGCCGAAGTTTACCCCTACGTGGCAGGTAGCGCATTCCATCTTTTTGAATAGTTCGTAGCCTTCAACCTGGTTTTGCGTCAGGGCGGAGCCGTCTCCTTTCAGATATTTATCGAAGGGTGCGTCGGGTGTCAACAATGTTTTTTCGTATTCGGCAATTGCATCGGTTATGGTAAATTGTGAATAGCCTTCGGGGTAAACCTTTAGGAAAGCGTCGGTAAAGGTTTTGTCTGCATTCAGTTTTGCGATGATGTCGTCCCATGAGAGAGATCCCATTTCCACCGGATTCATGGGAGGTCCGGCTGCCTGTTCGCCGAGATCTTTTGCGCGTCCGTCCCAGAATTGCAGTACATTAAATACTGCGTTGTATACTGTAGGGGCGTTTATGTCACCTATTTGCCCATTGATACCGTCGGAAAATTGTTCTTGGTCGCATCCACCTTTGCTCAATTCGTGACAGCTTGCACATGAGAGGGTGTTGTCGCCGGACAGACGTACGTCGTTGAAGAGTGATTTGCCAAGCGCTACTTTTTCACTGTTTGTGGGGAGTGAAGAGGGGACGGGTTGTACGGGTTCGTTGCGGAACTCTTTTGCTGCCAGTCCGTTCGCATATGCGGTACGTGCTTTTGCTGCCCATTGAGTGAGTATGTCGATTTCTTTCCGGCTCAATGCGCTTTGCCAGTGAATTGCCGAGTATTGTACCGGGGGCATTGTCTGGTAACGAGCCGAGTGTTCGATTTTTGCTATAAGGACTTCCGAAGGGGAGAGGGCGCTTTTCATTGCATCGAGGGCCGGATCGAGATTTACGTTGAGTTGTGCCAACCGGATGTCTTTTCCTACCAGATTTTTTACGACCGGCAGGTTACCGTAGAAGGGTACGCGGGGTGTTGCGGAGTGACACTCTAAACATCCGTTGTTTTCCAGTACAGCCGCGGCCTGCATTTCGATGCTTTCTTGTGGGTCGGGCAGGTTTTCTGTTGCTCTGCTGACGATAAAGGCCAAAAGCAAAATGCACAGAAGTGTGCCGAAGATAAGTAAAAGTTTTTTCATTT
>JAQXIO010000063.1 GCA_029007825.1 Bacteroidales bacterium
TAACGGAAGCCTTAATTGCAAAATGCTATTCAATGATATCTAAATTAATCCTCATCATCAAGCTTTTACGTCCCCATCAATGGGTAAAAAATCTTTTCATATTCCTACCTCTTTTTTTCGACCAAAGTATTACGGATACCAAGCGGCTATGGGCCTGTTTTATCGCATTTGCGGGATTTTCTCTTATTACCAGCTCAATATACTGTCTTAATGATTGTATCGACAGTGAGTCGGATAAGCTGCATCCGCGGAAAAGACAACGTCCGATCGCAAGCGGGGCCGTGTCAAAGAGCACTGCGGGTATATTGATATTTTTCTTAATCCTTGCCGGATTTTCCATATTTGTGTGGGGACATATGCGTTTCGCACTAACCGGCGTCGCATTGTTTTACCTGGTTATGAATATCGGCTATTCGGTATGGCTGAAACGGTATGCAATCGTGGATGTATTTATTATCGCCACGGGCTTCGTATTAAGAATCGTTATCGGAGGTATTGCGGGTAGTGTCATGCTTTCGCACTGGATTATCCTTATGACCTTTCTTCTGGCTTTATTCCTTGGTCTGGCCAAGCGGAAGGACGATGTATTGATTTATGATTCGACCGGAATCAAGATGCGCAAAAATATAGCGGGATACAACGCTCTTTTCATCGATTCTTTATTGAGTATTACGGCAACGATCACGATTATTTCGTATATCATGTATGCCGTTTCGCCGGAGGTCGTCAAACGCTTCAACAGCGACTATGTTTACCTCACTTCTTTTTTTGTCATTGCGGGTATGTTCCGTTACCTGCAATTAACGATGGTGAGAAAGAACAGCGGAAGCCCGACAAAAATTTTCCTTAAAGACCGGTTTATCCAGCTATGCGTCGCGGCCTGGGTGGCTTCGTTCGCTTTTATCATTTATATCAGATAGACAAAGAGCGTGTATGCACCGTAGCTGCAGGGCATACAAATTCCATTGGGGGATGGTTTTCCGTAAACAAGTCTTATCTGTCTTTTCCTCATCCACTGAAAATATAAATGTCTTATTAAAACAATATGAAATTCCTTTCTTCCAATCAAAAAATTATCTTTTCCGGCACATTCGCTGTAATTCTTATCGCTACACTCTTTATCATGCCTTACGGGGATGACTGGAGTTACAGGACCGAACCTCATTTTTACGACAGCCTTTCGTCGATTCCCCTGTTTCCTGAGAACGGCGGCAAGTGGCGGCCTTTCGACAGCCTGTGGGGTGCATTTATGGGCATAATGCCCTGGGCATATCCGTTCCTGAACCATTTATTCGTCGTTGGCGGACATTTTTTATCGGCTTATCTTTTATTCCTGACAGGAAAAAGGTTCGGGTTTTCACAACGGGCTTCTTTCATTTCGGCTATGTTATTCGTGATTTCAGGAAACACTTTCGCTACATTCTCTTCGATAGACTCACTGAACCAGTCCTTATCCCTGACTTTTGGGATGTTAGCCGTATGGTTTTTCATAAAAAGAGACAAGCCCGATTATTTCCTGTATTTATTATTCGCTATTTTATCGGTTTGCTGGAAAGAATCCGGCTTTTTCTTCTTTCTTATAGCGCCTCTTATGCGCTTTGTGCTCAGGTTCAGAAAAATTTCCGCTATCGGCGAGGCCAGGCTAAAAGAGGAGTACCTTCCTTTTCTTATCGGTTTTGTGGCTACCCTGGTCTATTTCTTCATCACTTTCGGCAGCCACTTTATTTCCAATATGCTGAATGCTGCAAATAAAGAGCCTTGGAGCGGTTCGGAGTTTTATAACCTGAAATTCGGACTAGCTGCTTTACTCGGAAGAATAATTCCGGTCGATCTTCCTTCTCTATTGTTATCGCCCCGTAATTATTGCGTAGCATTCGTGTCTATCGTTTTCGGAATGCCATTAATTGCCTTATCGTTTATATATGCTTTAAAAAAGATTTTCCGGGGGGATTCTCTGATGTGTGCTATCTTCTGCATCGTGCTGGTATTTGCCGTATCTCACGCTTCGGTTAATGCTATTACGGAAATGAACTCTTATCCGTGTATATTTTTCGCTTCGTTTTTCTTTTTACCTGTTTTCGAATCGTTCCCGAAACGCAGAGTGCTTCCGGTTTTCACTATTTTGTTTGTAACCGCCTGCCTGACGTCTCTTATTCATAAATATTCGCTTATCGTAAAAAGCAACCGGGCTGCCGAAGTAATTGTAACCAATATTACGGGGCAAACCACAAACATACCCGATCAGGTTTTCTGCCTGCTGATCGACAACCAGTCTCTGGGGCACGATATTTA
This sequence comes from Bacteroidales bacterium, assembly GCA_029007825.1. GTDB lineage: Bacteria > Bacteroidota > Bacteroidia > Bacteroidales > JAQXIO01 > JAQXIO01. The sequence goes on from JAQXIO010000063.1 coordinate 2,293, forward strand.
CCAGCCTATCGCTCCTATAGCGGCGGGGAGCGGCTATATCATGAAACGTGTATGGAATAAATGGGGAATGAAGATCGATGTCGTGTCGTGCCAAATAGACGGAGACGAAAAGGAGCTGATAAAAACAAACATAAAATTAAAGTTCGATAACCGTACTGCTGAAGAGGAGATTGGCCGCACCATCGAAGAGAAGCTGAAAACGTACGATGCCGTATGGGTTATTTTTCAGAACGGCGAGGTTCGCGTAGCAGAAAAAGAAAGGGGATAACGGGCTTTCGAGGAGCGAGAATTATAAATTCAGAGGAGACGCGACGTTTCAGTTCACACACTTATAAGAGTATGACCTTCAATATAAAAACAAACAGGCCGTTCATTTCTGTTTCATCTCAGGGATTCTTTATCTTTGTAAAAACGGAAATGCCGTCATAGCTTTGTTCCGGTCGAATCAGGAGTGGGTTAACCCTGTTTCGCAGGTTATATACCAAACAGGGTTATGCTGCAATTATATAAAAAAACAATGAAAGATTTTTCAGTGAGGATGGCTACGGAGGCCGACGGTGAGGGGGTTCTGGCGGTTTATGCGCCGTATATCCGGTATTCGGCTATTACGTTCGAATACGAGGTGCCGGATGCGGTGACGTTCACAAAACGTATCGGGGAGGTACTGAGGGAGTATCCTTATCTTGTGTGTTGCCGGGACGGAATAATCGTGGGGTTTGCTTATGCTCACCGGCAGATGGCGCGTGCGGCTTACCAGTGGAATGCGGAGTTGTCGGTTTATCTTGCCGAGGGGTTTCAGGGGTATGGTATCGGGAAGGCGTTGTATTATGCTTTAATCGAGCTGTTGAAACAGCAGAATGTACAGAATCTGTACGGTGGTTTAACGGTTCCGAATGCTGCGAGCGAGGGTCTTCACCGTTTTTTCGGGTTCAAGCCTGCCGGAATCTACCATCATACGGGTTATAAGTGCGGGAAATGGCACGATGTGATGTGGTTCGAAAAGTCGATCGGAAGCCACGGGGCTTCGCCGGAACCACTAAGGGCTATCGGTACTGTGAAGCGGGAGGCTGTGGATGGCGTTCTGGCCGATTGCCTACGGTTTATCCGGAGTGAGAAACGGTAAAGCGTGTTTATTCCCGAACCGGGAAGCGCAAACGATAAAAGTCCGGCGCAAAAAAGCCGGTGCAACATTACCGTAGCGAACGGAAAAATGTTTTCCCGGTCCGCTACGGATGTATGGCGGGGCTGCACAATTTATTCAGGGTTTATGCGCCCGGCTTTGCAGAAAACACGGTGACGGGTATTTTTCGTTCCGGTCTTTTTACGCCGAATTTGCGGCAACGTTGTTTTCCTGCGGGGGATGATAAATTATCTTCTCTCCTACTCCTTACCATTTCCTTGAAAAGAGACCGAGCAACTGGTTCTTTTTTACCGGTTTTGCGAGGAAGGCATTGCAGCCTGCTTCGATGGCGCTGACTTTGTCGGAGTCGAATGCATTGGCGGTAAGCGCTACGATGGGGGTGCCGGAGTTAAACTCGCGTATCTTGCGGGTTGCTTCCAGACCGCCCATAACGGGCATCTTCATATCCATCAGAATGAGGTCGAAACTTTCGTCAAGGACTTTTTTCACGGCTTCCACGCCGTTTTGCACGCGGGTGAGATTAAATTCCCTGAGTATGCGCTGAACGAGCAGGTAGTTGCCGTCGTTGTCTTCGGCTACCAGCACTTTCAGTTCTTTTCCTCCGGCTTCGTTTACGAGGAAGTGTTGTCGGGACGGTTGTTCTCCGTTGTCGGGTCCGCCTTCATCGCGGATCTCGACTTCACACGGCAGCCATGCCCAGAAGGTGGAGCCGGTTCCGGGAACGGAGGTGAATCCTACTTCGCCTCCTGCGGCTTCGACGATGGCTCTGGTGATTGCGAGTCCGAGCCCTGTTCCTTGTGCAAATTCGTTCAGTTTCTGGAAACGCCCGAATACGCGGCTTTGCAACTCTACGGGGATGCCGGCGCCAGAGTCTTCGACGTATATGCGTATGCCGCCTTTTTCGACGGTGTATCCGATTTTTATGTATCCGGACCGGGTGCATTTGACAGCGTTGGTGAGGTAGTTCATCCAAACTTGTTTCAGGCGGTTGCGGTCAAGAAATACCCAGCAGGCGGGGAGCGTACCGTCGATCCGGATGGTGACATCGGGGTTCGTGATTTTGGGCTGTATCATGATGTACAGTTCGGTACATACTTTGGCAAGATTGAATTTTTCTCTTTTGCGTTCGAGGATTCCGGATTCTATCTTCGAGAGGTCGAGTATATCGTTGATGAGCCGGAGCAATAGTTCGTTGTTGGATTCGATGATGCTCATGTATTCTTCTTTTTCGGCCTGGTCTTCGCAGTTGACCATGAGTTCGGAGAATCCGACAATGGCATTGAGGGGGGGTGCGTATCTCGTGGCTCATATTGGCAAGGAATGCCGATTTGAGGCGGTCGGAGAGCTCTGCTTTTTCTTTCATTTCCTTGAGTTCTCGCGCCATTTTATCCCATTTGGTATTGTTGAACGCAATTCCGGTATAACGTGTAACGAGGCCTTTTTTGTTTCTTTCTGCCGGAATGCCGGTAACGATCAGGGTTTGCCACTCTCTGTCCCATTTTGTTCTGGAGCGGTACTGGAGAGTAAATTCTTTGTCGGTTCTCCGGAGCATGTTTTCGATGTTTTCACGAACGCTGGCCGTGTCATCGGGGTGGGCGGCATTCAGGTAATTTTCGGGAAATATCGCTTTCTCGGGGTCAAAATCGTTTATGGGATCGTTAAAAGCTCGGTATTGCCGGGTTTCGATATCGAAATCCCAATAGGACATTCCGACGGTTTTAAACGTCAGTTCCATTTTGTAATTCCGTTCTCTCAGTTCTTCGTCGAGCTGGTGCAATTCGGAAATATTCTGCCGGAATCCGGTAAAGCGAATTACTTCACCGTTTTCCCCGTGTTCGAAGGGTACGCCTATGACATTACAATATTGCCACGATTCGTCGTGGCGTGTTTGCATGCGGCAGGTGAAGTTGATGTTGAATTCTTTTCCGGATGCCATGGTTTGTATGGCGTCGCAGACGAGGGATTGGTCTTCGGGGTGGATTACGCCCAGATATTTCTCTACCGTGAGCAGCTTTTCGGATGCATAATCGTTGACGGGGTCGTTGTAGGATTCAAATTTCCGTGTCTGTACGTCAAAGTCCCAATGTACGATATTACTGACACGCATGGCGATTTCACGTTTTGCCAGGAGGTCTTGTGTTTTTTTCGTCATTCGTATTTTCTCGGTCACATCGAGTTGTGTGCCGACGATCAGCAATTTTCCGAGGTGTTGGGAGGAGAGGCGCATACGACTTTCATAATGGCGGTATTGTTGCTCGTGTTCATTGAAAACGCGCACGTTTATCTGGCCTTGCTGAATTTCATTATTCATGAGGCGGGAAAAGAGCCTTGTCAAGGGCATGCGGTCTTGGGGGTGCAGCATTTTTTCCAGTTCCTCTAATGTCATATTGTCCTTTACTATGGGATTTCCATATAACGAGCCGAATTCTTTTTTATGTATGTTATATACCCATGAGGACATATTTGCGGCTTCCATGGCCATTTCGAGGTTCTTTTTATTTTCTTCGGTACGGAATTCGGCTTCTTTTGTCGAGGTTACGTCATTGGTAAGGAGCATATGCGCGAGAATGGTTCCTTCTTTATTGCGTATGGCAACGACTTTGACCTCATAGATCATGGTGTTTTGGTTATGGGTGGAGAAGTATTCTTTATTTATGCGATCGAAATCGTATTCGAACTCGAGTATTATATCTTCTCCGTTTTGTATCCTTGTTTTCAGTTGTGCATCGCAATAGGGGCTATTGAAGAGGTTTACGGTACCTACTACGTTTTTAGGGTTGTCGACACCGTACATGCGCAGGGCGCGTTCGTTTATACTGCGGAGGATGCCTTTGGCATCATAGATTTCGATCCCCATGGGAAGGTGTGCGTATACGCTTTCGGAAAAGAGTATCTGCTCATGCAGCAGTTTCGACATTTCTTTTTCGAAGTTTTTTTCGTTCTCTTCACAGAAATTTCTTTCCAGTTGTTCCATTTTATATTTTTTAGCTCATTTTTTTACCGTGTGATATGGATCGTACGCCGGTATTCTGACGGTGACATGCCTGTGTGCCGGCGAAAAAAGCGGCTTAGGGAGGATTGGTTGGCAAACCGGGTTTGCCGTACTATTTCTTTTATATCGAAGTTTGCGTTGCGGAGCAGGGCTTTTATTTCGACGATCAGATAGTCTACGATCATTTCATGGGCTGACTGGCCGTTGACTTCTTGTATGACTTTGGTCAGGTAGAGGGGGGATATACATAGTTTATCGGCGTAAAAAGCGATTTCGCGGTTGGTTTTGTAATGTTCGAATACGAGCATGGCGAATTTAAAGGCTATGCTTTCTTTGCGGGAGTTGAAAGCAGTTTTTTTCCTGTTACCGGTTTTCTGTTGAAAGTCGACGTAATAGTCCCAAAAATAGATGCGCAACAGGTGGAGGATGGTTTCGCGCCGGAAAACGGGGTCGTCGTTATTACCGCGGAAATCGAGTACACGGCAAAAGCCGAGAAATCGCCTGGCTTCCCTGTCGTTTAAACGATACTGAAAATTTTTCCGCATGTAAAAGAAGAAGTCGGGGGTTATTTTTCCGAGACCGCTCATGATATCGAGGAACATCTCTTTATTGATTTTGAAAAAGGTCATGGAAAAATCGTCGCTGATGTCACGGATTGCCGCCCGTTGCAAGGGCAAAACGGTTACAAGATCGTTTACCGATATGCGACGGCGTACCGAGAATACTTCAACGACAGCCGTTCCCCGGGTACAAATACCGCCAAAACCTTCTTCGAGGTATGCTTCTTGTCCGCAGACAGGGAGTGCCGATATATCGGTATATATTTGGAAGTTATCACTCATTTAATTTTTATGCCACCTTTTTAATTGATTATAAAAGTACAGTATTCTCATTTTATCGGGGGTGTATTGAAATAATTGGACGCAAAAAGCAAGTTTCGGTATCAAAACCGTAAAGCGGGGGCGTATGCGGAACCTTGAACATATGCCCAGTTTTGATATGGAAACAGACCGGGGTATTTATTTTGTCTTTGTGTGAGGGGATAATTAAAACGGGGGGACGGTGTATTTATTTCAGTCTGAGAGGGTGCGGGATATAAATACAAGCATTTTTTCAGAAGATAAAGGGATTTTTACGATTTCGGCGGATGGTTTACGAAGGTTACTAAAGGTTTACAGCGGAATGTAAAATTCCCGACGGCCGGGAGTATACGACAAACGGTTATATCGGCGATAAATATCGATTTTAACACTAACGATGCTTAGCAGGACGAAAGGGTTTAGCGGATTTTCCGGGCCCGGCACCGGGAATGTATTTCGGGCACCAGACGATGGGGGCAAAGAGATGGCGGATACAGGATCAAGGCGACAGGAAAAAAACAGTAAAGACCGCAGAGAAACAGCTATTGCCGGCCTGTATACAGAAGAGAAACGTTTTTGGTTGCTGAAAAGAGTCCATGAACTTCGGGAAGTAGTTGTTTACAGACAGAGCAAAGGCTTTACGGAAGAGGGTTCTTTTTAATTACAACGGGGTGTATCGGCTTTTTCGATAGAGGATATGGAGTTCCGATGGGCGGATGTTTTTCAGGAGCGCTGTGGAATACGTTTTTCGAGTTCGCTGAAGATATGGGTGTATTGTTCCTGATAGTCGTTATTTCGCAGCGTGATTTTCTCATAACAGACGCCGAACTTTGCAAGCATATATTCTTTGTCGGCGGTGAGGTGGCCGTAAAAGTATATCTTATTCCGGGCTATCTGCGGGCCGTACGATCTGAGCATGCGCCTGCGCTTGTCGAGTATCCACCATAAATCGGTTTCGGAGTAGTCGAGGCCGAAGCCGAGCATGTGCACATTGGTAGTAAAGAAGAGGTCGGCCCACGAAACGGCGGCGGGTAGTTTTCCTTTTTTCAGCCGGGTAATGAGGGAGTCGATCGTCTTGCCTTCGAATTCAAAGGGTTTCTTTATGTAGGCGTCGAGCCTCCCGACGGAACCGCAATAGTGGTCGAGGCCGAGCATCACGGTGCGGGGTGCGTCTATTTCGCCGTGCATATTCCAGATGGCGGACAGGGGCTTGCCGTTTTTCTTTATCCTGCAGCAGCGCCTGAGGCTGTAAACGCGCTCTCCGGCCTCGCGTTCATAGGTACAGCCTATTTTTTCAAAGGTGTTGCGGAGGGTGTTGTCGTAATTCGTGGTAATGTAGTTTTCTACGCCGAGTTTTGCAAGGCGTTCGTAGAAGGGATTGCTTTTCATGCCTTTCATTTCGGCGGCTATTTTTTCCTTTACGGCTCCTTCGCTTATTGCCCGGATTTCAGATTCTTTACCGTCGCTGCCGGATTTTCCTTTTGCCGTGCGGTTATAACGTCCGGTTTCTTCAGCCAGAATCATGGCTTCATATTGCATGGTGTAGGGTATTTCAGGGGGAACGGGGGTTTTCGTCAGTGAGATTCGTGCCAGCAGGTCAGACCATCCGGGGCAACTGCCGCTTACGAGATTGAGTCCGTTTCCGAAGAAGATGGTATTTTTCATAATGTGGGGTTGGTTTTGTTTTTCAAAAATACAAATCCATCAGGTCCCGGGCAATTATTTGCGGGGTTTCTGTAAAGGGGAAACAAAAAATCGGGTTCTTTTCTTTACCGGATTTTTACAGAGGATTATGTTTAGCGGAATTACATTTTTACGTCGGGTACGGTAAACCAGAATTCGGAGCCTTTGCCGAGTTCGGATTCTACGCCGATTTGTCCGCCGAGTTTCGAGACGATGGTTTCACAGATGGAGAGTCCCAGTCCGGTTCCCGCCACATGGGCATCGAATTTGGAGAATCGCTCGAAGAGTTTTGGCTGATGCTCGCGGGCGATGCCTTTTCCTGTGTCGCGGACATAAAGGCGAATGTCGTTTCCGGCATGTTCATAGCCCATCGTGATATTTCCCCGCGCGGTGTATTTCACTGCATTGCTGAGGAAGTTGCTGAGTACCTGTATGAAACGGTTTTTCTCGGTGAAGAGCATGCACGACGGCCCGGGTAGGTTACAGATAAATTCGACACCGGCGGGCATCCTGACGGAATAGACTTGTTTGAGGTCGTTGAAGATTTCGCAGATATCGACGTTGGCAAAAGTGAAGTCCATCTGTCCTGCTTCGATTTTGGAGATGTCGAGGATATCGCTGACGAGTTGGAGCAGCAGTTCGTTATTGGTTTCGATCAGACGGGCGTATTCCTGCGCTTCTTCGGGGTTTTCGGCCTGTGTTATAAGGTTGGAGAAACCGACAATGGCATTGAGGGGGGTGCGTATCTCGTGGCTCATATTGGCAAGGAATGCGGTTTTGAGGCGGTTCGATTCTTCGGCTTTTTTACGCAGCATTACGAGTTCTTCCTGCTTTTCTACTTCTTCAGTTATGATACAGCTGGTGCCGGTGGCTACGTAGGTATTGGTGCGGGGATCGAGTATGGTGCGTCCCATGATGCGTTTCCATTCGTACTTTCCGTTGTCGAATGCGCGGAAGCGGACATCGATGCTGTCGACTTCGCGGGAGCATATTTTCCTCACTTGCCCACGCACGAGTTCCTTATGTTCGGGAAAAACGACCTGATCGATATATTGGTCAACGGTCATATCTTTTCCGTAAAGCACGGAGTTTTCATGGCTGGAAATCATTTTCCCGGTCTCGAAATCCATCAGCCAGGGCACAGCGCCGACGGCAGCGAAAGTGAGGTCGAGGAGCGTTTTGCTGTGCAGGAGGCGTTGTTTTTCCTCCATCTCGTGGGTAACATCCCACCTGAGCCCTGTAATTACAAGGGGTTTTCCGTTCTCATCGCGCACGGAAACGACTGCGACGAGGTTCAGGTATCTGTATTCTCCGTCTTCGATCAGGCGCATGCGGCATTGCCTTTCGATCGACTCTACTTCATCGTTCTTTAACATCCTGAGCATTTCGAGGGGAATATGCCGGTCGTCAGGGTGTACCATCTGCAAAAACTGGTCGAGGGCGTAACCTTTATAATACGAATTATTGCTCTTATTGTCGCAAAATTCATTCTTTTTGGTATCAAAATCCCACAATCCGGTATTTCCGGCCTGTATAATCAGCTTTACCTTGAAGGCGAGTTCCCTGATTATTTCATCGTTTTCATTTTTGCTTGTAATTTCGCCGAATGTGCCCCCGGGCGAGAGTCTGCCCTCTCTCCTATTCTCTTTCTGCAACACATTATTTTCCAGAAGGAAAACACGTTTTCTGCGAAGATACATATGGAGATAGAAAAAAATGACGACAGCTGCCAGTAAGAGCGAAAAAAGAAAGAAAATATTAATGCTCATATTATGTAAAAAGGGGAAAACAATCATCTCAAATTTTGAGGACACAAATATATATCTATAATTCGATAATAAACTATAATCGCACATTTTTCATCTATGGTCAAATCCAAAAAAAACATAATAGAAAGGAGTTGCTGAAAAAGCCTCAAAAACAGAAATTAAATTTCTAATTTTAAGTATGTTATATACAAAACAAGCGAATTATGAAAGCAAAAAGCCGCATTGTTCTATTTTTTATATCCTTTTTTTATTTCCTATTTCTAAATTAGAACAAATATAGTTTGCCCATGCCATATTATTATGGTACTTTTGTTTCGAGAATATCAAACAATTACCGATATGAATTTTATTACATTACAGAACAGAACATTTTCGAACCTGAAGGGCTTTAGTCTCTTTGTTCTTCTCTTTGTTCTCAGCAGTTGCGTCGAGAAAATCGGGGAGAATAACGGCGACCCGGGATCCGGAAGTGGTGCAAGCGGTCTCTTCGATTTCAATACGAAACCGGAGGTTCCTGTCTCTATCGATTATAATAAGGCAGGGTATAAGGCGCTCTTCGAGCTTTATGCGGAAGATCCGATGGTGACGGCAAGCGACGGAAGCCGGACGAAAAGAGCGGGTGTGGTACCGTTTTTCAGCGCCTATACGGACGAGGAGTGCAGCTTTACGGGGAAGGTGAAGATTTCTTCTGCCGTTAAACAGGTTTATTTATATACGGAGGAGCTCGGGCTTCCTTCGTGCGTTCCTCTGGAGGTGACGGCAAGCGGTATCCGCTACGAAGCGTACCGGGGTGCGTCGGCTAAAAGTGCTTTCGCTGCCCGTGCTGCCGGTGTTTCTACGGTAAACGGAAACCTGAAAAGCCTTTGTACGTGGGGACAGCACGGTAAGCCGGACGCTTCGGACTGGTACGGTATTGCCAGCGGTTTCGATAATGGTATGTTCAAGAGGATATGCAAAGTTCTGAAACCGAATAAAAACAATTCGCAGTATGCGACTTCGGAAGAGAAGACGAATATTTACGTGACGGAGGATACGAAGCTGGACCTTACGTTCGTGGGCGAACGTGCCAGCAACAAGAATGCTTTCGGGTATTATTACTATCCGACGGGACAGGCTCCGGCAAAAAGCGAGATCGAAAAGCATGTGAAGTATATCTTGTTCCCGAACACTTCGGTTATCAACGACTATCCTTATCAGGACTATCCGGAAAGCAAGTATCTGGGTACGGCAAACGCTCCTCTTTCCGGTGGCGAGAAAGTTCATTTGCAATATTTCGGTCCGAACTACGACCAGGAGCCGACGGATGTATTCCCGGCGGGGGTTACGATCGGGTGGTTTATTATCGGTTACGGGTTTACTCCGGGCGCCGACAGCAACACGCCGGGTATCGTAAAGAACGGACGGCCTTACTATTCGAACGAGTTGTACCAGAACGACGGGGTTAGCCGTTGCGTAACGTTGCTGGACAAGGCTACGAATAAAATTATCGTAAGCTTCGAGGATGGTACGGATATGGACTTTACGGATGTAACATTCTATGTGGATGCGAGCCCGGAGGGTTCGGTGGTAATACCGGATATTCCGGTTATCGACGACGAGGAGATCGTTTACCCTGATTACGACGTGACAACGCAGGGTGTGGTTGCTTTCGAAGATTTATGGCCTCATAAGGGCGACTACGATATCAACGACGTCGTGGTGCGTTACAATTCAAAAGTGACCTATAACAAGGAGAATATGGTAAAGGGTACAGAAGATACGTTTACACCTCTGTATAGCGGTGCGGATATTCCGAGTGCTTTCGGTTACCAGTTCGGCGTTCTTTCTTCTGCCGTAAAAAGCGTACAGATTACCTATCCGAGCGGTGTAGCTCCGTCAATGGCTACGGTTTCGGCGAACGGAACGGAGGCTGAGCAGGAGAAGGCGACGATTATCCTTTTCGACAATGCACTGGATGCCGTAAGTACGAAAGGAAGCTATGTGGTGAAAACGACCTTTACGACGCCTCAGCGTGCGGAAGATGTGTTTGCCCCACCCTACAATCCGTTTATTATTCCGGCTTTCACAACGACAACGACGAAAGAGCGTAAAGAGGTTCATTTACCGAAGTATTATGCTCCTACGAGCCTGATGGATTTGTCTCTACTGGGTACTGCCGACGATAAGTCGGTTCCGGCAAAGGGTATCTATTTCGTAAGGGAGGGTAATTATCCGTTTGCTATCGATATACCGGTAGAAGGAGAGTTCAGAGTTCCGGAAGAGACAAAGCCGATCGATCATACTTACCCGAAATTTACGAATTGGGTGAATTCGGGCGGCAAGGAGAATACGGACTGGTATAATTATCCGAAGAATTAGTGTGCATGATTTGATGAAGATCGTATATATTTTATTGGGCTGATTATTAAAAAGTTGCAGGTAGGAACCTGCAACTTTTTTTATGAAATCATATAAGGAAAAATCCGTGACAACTCTTCTTGTCATTTTTTTCGACAGAAGAGGATGCGGGTCTGTTACAAACAGCAATAATGCGAGAGATTAACAGATAATGATTGGGAAATTTACAAGAGTTACGGAATGGCTTCTCCCTGTCAACAAATTACCTGACATATATTATTCGTATCATTCCGAATATTTAGAGAGAAGCTCCAAAATAGAGCTCTCTCCGAGCCAGTTTTATTAAAGCATTTCAATGAGATCGAGTTTGATATCATCCCAGTTTTTGCCTAACAGACATATAGGGTCTTCCTCTTCATCCGCTCCTGTAAAATCCGTTAAACTCTTTCGAAGTTCCTCGGGGTTATGTTCCCATTCATATCGTCTTTTGTGCAATACAAACATTTCATCGAGGGTATAATATTTCAACAGATAGTGTATATCCCAAAAATCCTTCTTCCTGCCACCCCGGGAAATTACACTCATTTTCATAGCTATAATATCGTCAACAGCGGCCATCCGGATATTCCCGACAATATCGGCCTCGGCAATAAACGGATCGGTGTACATCAGATCTAATTTTACCGCATCTTTTTCCGAAGCTCCTATATAATACCCTCGACCAAAGCCAATAATAGAAGTATTGTCCGGGCAATCGTAATAAGCAAAATGATTTTTCAGCCACTCTTCAAACCGATGAAAATCAAGACTGCCGTATTCCACATCCGTAAACAGGTCTATATCAACGGAAAGCCGGTGACCATAACGTAAGCTCAAATTTGTGCCTCCGACTAACCTAAAGGGTGCAAAAAGAGGTTCGGCCATGACCTTAGCCAGAACATCTCTCAATAAGAAGGTAACGGTATTGTAATTAAGTCTTTGCATATCTGTTTCAATCCGGCCTATTTATACTTCTCGATATCCAAATCATTAAGATTATAAAAACGGGTTATCTCGTTTTTTTCATATTCACTTCCCCGCTCCATGATTCTCTTTATTATCCAGTCTTTCTTATACCCCCACTCTATTTTGTCAAAATCGACATCCCAGAACAAAATTTTCCGTATATCGGGACGGGTGGAATATTTTTCGTTCTCTTTTTTACGCTTAAACTCCTGATAGTCATATTGTGCCTGAAGTACAATCAAGAATTCTTCTTCATAACCCAATTCTTTCTCAAGCTTATAAGACTGTTCGATGGTCATAGAGCGCCGTCCTTTAATAATGGCATTCAATGTCTGGCCGTGTATTCCAATACTATTGGCAAAAGCTCTCTGGCTGATTTTTCTTTTTTTCAGCTCTCTGTCAATAATTTTACCGGGGTGGATACCTTTATATTTCTCTATATTCGTTTTCATACCTTCTGCAAAGATAGATATATAAACAAATTTGTTTGCATTTTGTTGCATTTTAATTCTTGAGAAAACAAATTTTCGGGTTGCAAATGAGAGTTTTACTATTTCAATCTATAAATCGTTTGCAATAAACACTGACTCTACAGAAAAACGGAAATTCAATACAAAAAAATATAAGAGAAAAGAATAGCAACACTCATCAACAAGAACCTATAAATTAAGGAGAAATAAATATACAGGAATTGCAAAGAATATTTCTTCGGGGGATGGGTGTTTTTCCGGAAAGTTATCCGTACTTTTGCGCCCGAAATAAGGGGGATGTGTTATGGGATTGAAAATAAGTATTCGGAGGGAGCTTGTCAACCTTACTTTTCCCATTTTCGTAGAGACTCTTCTTATCATGCTGCTGGGTGCGGTGGATACCTTTATGCTGAGCCATTATTCGGACAATACGGTGGCTGCGGTGGGTCTGGTGAACCAGTTGCTGATGTTCGTTTTCCTGATTTTCGAGGTTACGACGCAGGGTACTTCGGTGTTTTGCTCGCAGTATATCGGTGCCGGGCAGCGTAAGAATATGCTGCAGGTGGTGGGTGTTTCGCTGCTGTTTAACGGTTGCGTGGGGGTTGCTATCAGCAGTTTCCTGTATTTCAGGGGTACGGCTTTGCTGGAGTTAATGAATCTTCGTCCGGAGTTGATGCCGGATGGGGAGATGTATATGCATATCGTGGGGGGCTTCGCTTTTACGCAGAGTGTTTCGTTTACTCTTTCGGCGATTTTGCGGAGTGCGAACAGGGCGTATTATCCGATGTTGATTACGTTGCTGGTGAATGTTCTGAATTTCGTCGGGAATTATGCTTTGATTTTCGGTAAGTTCGGTTTTCCGGAGATGGGTGTAGAGGGGGCTGCGATTTCTACTTCTTTCAGCCGTTGCGTGGCGATGGGGCTTTTATTTATTATCCTGTTCCGTAAGGTGATACGGCGCATTCCGTTGGCTTATTTCAGGCCGTTCCCGTGGGAGAAGCTGAAGAATGTGCTGCGTATCGGGTTGCCGTCGCTTTTATCGTAGCGGCATCCTCTGTGGTCTGCACGCCGACAGGTCCCGTATACATAAGGGCATTGCTCTTTTTTCGACAACATACGCCTGAGGGGTTCTGCCCATATCAGCCAAATGCTCAGTATAAATATGACGGCAAAAAAGGCCAGGCACCAGAAAAAGGTACGATCGTATCCCGGGAGGGCGAGAAGTAATCCGGACAGGGAGCTTAAAAAAATAATGACGGGTGTGGTTTTTCTTTTCATGATTAACAAAATAGCGTTTTCAAAGATAAAAAGTTTTTAATGAACGGCGCCGGGCTAAAAAATATTTTTTTATGAATCTGCTTCTGCGGGTTTCATATGCTTGCTTCGGAAAGGGGCAGGCGGGGTGTGCTGCTGCGGGGCGAAGGGTGGCGGAGTATGGGGAGCGGGTGGGTTTTGCAGATGTAGAGGCCTATAAAGCGGGTCATGGCGATGTCGTCGTGGTGCCCTTCTTTCGCGCCGTAGCTGCCGTTTTTCTTCTTCTCGAATACGGCGAGTTCGTGGCAGGCGTTGCGGTCTTTCTCGGTGTAGGCGGTTTCGCGCACGGTCTCTACCATGGAGTCGACGATGAGGGTTTTGGTGGAGGTGTTGGTATGGAAGCCCCAGCGTTCGGGCTGCCCTTCGCGCACTTTGTCGGCGGGGGTGCGGGTGTAGAGGTTGTCGTAATAGCGGGCGATGGTATCGAGTATGTATTCGGTGTGGTCGCCTTCGGTGCGTTCGGTTTCGTAGGTGTTGGCTTCGATGACGAGCAGTGCGTTGCGGTAGTAGCGGGCTATTTGCGCGGCTTTCCATGCGAGGCGGTCGTGGTCGGTGTGGCCGCGCCACTGGGCGGCGATCTCGGGGTGGCCGCCGTACATCTGCCAGTAACGGTCGAAAACGGCTATGACGGAGTAGTCGGCGGCGGCGCTGCGTCCTCCCACATCGACCACGACGACGTAACGCCCCGAAACGGGCTCAGGCCCGGGGGGAAGCCAGACGGCGAGCTTTCCGGCGGGGTCGGGCATAAAGCGGAGGCCGGAAAGGGCTTCTTTTCCTTTTATGCCGTTGCCTTGTAGTTCGCCTGTCTCGGCTGCTTCGCGGCATTGTGCTTCGAGCAATGCGATTTTATAGGGGCTGAAGAGGGTTTCGCCGGAGTGGCGGAAGGCTTCGATGTCGTCGGTGGGGTATTCGGCCTGCATGGCGGCGTGGTCGCGGTATTCGCGGCGTTTCTGCCTGTACCATGCGATGTTTTCGAGGGTGGCTCCCCTCTCCCACTGCCAGAGCTCGTATTCGTCAAGAGTGCCGATCAGGGCGGGATAGTCTTCGACGGGCGCCGCGTACATCTCGATTTCGTGCCATGCGACGAATACGGGGGTTTTGTCGGATTGTCCGTTTCCGGCCCGTATCCATTCGTCGTAAAAATAGTTGCCGGTGCCGTTGGCGGTCGATTCGTAAACGATTACTGTATAGGGTTGCAGGGCAATGCCGCCGCAAACGGCGCGGACAATGTCTTCGGGGGTTTTGGTTCCGGTGGCTTGCCAGAAGGCTACTTCGGAGCAGTGCGCCATGGCGGTGTCTTCGCCGCGGAGGGAGTTGGGCGATTCGGCGGTGCCGACAATGACTTTGCAGTCGCGCCCGGTGATGTGGGAGACGTCTTGGGCGTGTTCGTAGGGATGGAAGCGGAGCGGTTCTTCTGCGTATATGAGCCAGGGGGGGTAGTTTTCTATGAGGCGTGTGTACATGCCTTTGATGTTGCGGGAGGAGCTTTTAAGGTGTGCGCAGATGGTGGAGTTCCAGTTGCGGCGGTGCACGAGTTGTATCCATGCCATATAGAGCTGCACGAGGGTGGAGCCGCCCCATTGCCGGGCTTTCAGGAGGATAACACGTATGGGCTTTCCGGCAATGCGCTGGGCTTCCATCACGGCGAGGAGCTTGCGTTGGGGGCGGTTCAGGGAGAAGGGGATGTTTTCGCCTCCGTCTTTCGGCTTTATCTGTACATAAAGGGCTGCCCAACATTCGAAGTCGTAGCGGACGCGGAGACGGATCAGTTCACGCCATACGCCGGTGCGGCGCTCTTTACAGGCAGGGCAGCCGGACGTTTCCACGATATAGCGTTGCAGGGTGCCTGCTGCCCTGAGGCGCTGCACGAGGGGCAACCGGAACATGGGCAGGGGGAGGTATTGCACGGGCAACGGCGCGTCGGCAAGATACAGCGCTTTGCGTTCGTGCAGCGAGCCGATTCCCGACATGGGGTCGTAAGGAATTTCCCTTTCGCGGCGGCGGCGGTTATTTTCTTCTATAAATGCGGAGTAGTCCATAAAGCCCGTAGAGTATCCCGGCGGTGAAGGCCACGAGGTGAAGGCGTCCGTTGATGCCGGGGATAAGGACGGTGAGGGCTATAAAGGTTACGACGGTACAGGTGTAAACGAGCATGCGCACGGGATCGATGCGGAAATAGATGCCTGCCCAACGGAGCACGATATCGGCGCCGGCAAGGAAAAAGAGCATGCCGCTGGCGCCCATGGTGGGGGTTTCGCCTTGTGCGGCATAGGTGGCGGCGACGGCTGCCGTGAAGGCGACGACTAAAAGGCGCAGGGGGTGTACGGCTTTCGACAGGGAGGCGAACATAGAGGCGATGCCTGCCATATTGGCGGCCCAGTGGAAAAGGGTGGCGTGGCTGAGCACGGAGGCGGCACGGGGCAGTACTCCGGAGGCAACGGTGTAGCCGCAGCCGTCTGTGAAGGTATAGACCCACAGGGCGGCTACGGCGAAGAAGAAGCTTACAGCTGATGGCATCGCTCTTTTTTAAAGATGTGGTGGAAGATTACCTTTGCCGACGAGGGGCTGAGGTAAAAACTGGGGGCGGGCATGGCGATGATGTCTTCGACGCCTTGCCGGAGCCCGATGTGGGGGTGTTGTTCGCGCAGGGCGACGAAGCGCCGGGTTATCTCGCGGTACATCTCGGCGCGGTAGGGGCTGCGTATGGTCAGCCGGTTGCCTTTAAGGAGTTGCGACACTCTGCGTGCGGCCTCTTCGGACGACACGTAAAACTGTTTTGCCGGCGAATCGATCGCCATGACGAGAATCTCCTGCCGGCTCTTGTAGCGGGCATCGCGTCCGAGTTGCTTCAATACCCTTTCGTAGGCAGAGAGCAGGTCGCGGTCGCGTTGTTTCTGAAAATCCAATTTCATAAAATATTGCTATTAAATAAAACAAGACTCATCCATCGTCCGGCCTACCGGGATAGGAAGCCTATCCGCCCTGCCCCATCGTAAAAAGGATCAGTATTTTATCTAATGTAATGATTTGCGGTGATATTTCCGAATTTTCAGACGAAAAAAAACAGTGAAAAAGCTGTGTCTGCCGGGTGTATGAGCACTTTTTTCATTTCGTGGGAAAGATGTTGCAAAAGTGGTTGCATAACTATTTGGGGCTTAGGCTTATTTGTGGTAAGTTAGATGATATGGGGATGGGTTTTATCGTTCCCGTGTGTTTAACTTTTTTATTAATCTTTTTAATTGACAATTTGTTATGGCAAGGGATTTACGTGAGATGATCCAGATTCTCGCCGATAAGGGGGATGAGGTGTATTCGAAGATTTGCAAAGTAGATCGTGTAGATGAAGCAAGGCGGGTTATCGACGCTACGCCGATTAACGGGGATGCGCAGGTGCTGGCGGTACGGTTGCAGCCGGTGGAGAAAAGGAAGGAGGGGTTGATCTTTGTCCCGAAGATAGGATCATTCGTGATGATAACGTTTTTCGGTGTGTACGATGCGTATATGGCCATGGGTACCGTATTTGAGAAAGTGTTGTTAGATATAGGGGATATTCATTTAGAGCTTTTGAATCCGGAAGAGGATGGGAAGGGTAAGGTGTTGCTGAAGGTCGGGGAATCGGCTATGGAGCTGACGTCGGACGATAAGGGGTATGCGAAGCTGAAGCTGGGCGAGGTGGATTTGGATATCGCTCCGGATGAAAACGGGAGGACGAAGGTGAATGTGGATTGTCATGTGACGGCGAAGGAAAAGAATGACAGAACGCCGGTTATTACTTTTAATGGCGGGGAACATGGAGGATTGGTAATAGCGGAAAGTGTATACAACCAACTCGACGCATTGCAAACGTGGTGTAAAAATCATACACATAGCTGCTCGGGTACCTGTACGGATGGGGGTAGTTGTACCGGAGTAACAATCGCCTCTAAAGATCAATTACCACCCCTATCCCTTAAAGACCTGAAAAACGATAATATCTGGCATTAAGGGAGAGTATCCATATTCCATATGGAAAGCGGAATCGACCAAACAGCCCGGTAAATAACGGGCTGTTTTTTTATCAAATATTTTGAAATACGGACGCGAATATACTATCTTTACCGCCGTATTTACCAACCGTCTAAACCACAATGAAAAGATTCTTCTTTCCCTTATTATTGATTTTTTTATTCCATACCGCCGCAAGGGCTGAAAAATGGATCGTTACGAAGACAGGAACGAACAAACGTTTAGTAAATATCCATTTCCCGACAAAAAATGTAGGTTATGCCGTAGGCATGAACGAAACTCTCCTGAAAACAACAGACGGGGGTATAACATGGGAGGTTATTTCTGACAGTAAAGGGAATTTCAGATATGAGACGGTATGGTTTACAGACGAGAATACCGGAATTATATCGGATAGTTACAATGGGGTATTGAAAACAACAGACGGGGGAAAAACATGGACAAAAAAAAATAATACGCCTTTCTATTCTGTCGTTTTCATAAATAATAAAACGGGGATTATAGGGGCACAGGGTGATATTTACAAAACCACCGACGGGGGGGAAACATGGGTAAAAAAAACGCTGATGCCGGACAGGGGGTACGGATATATCAATTCCATCTGCTTTGCCGATGCGTTTACGGGCTATGCGGTGGGAGAGTATTACGATTCCGGGGTATACAGGGGCTCCGTACTGAAAACCACCGACGGGGGAGAGACCTGGACGGAGCAGGAGTTCGGAAAGGTGGATGCGTACCTGTGTTCGGTGTCGTTTCCGGATAAACTGAACGGATATATCGTGGGGGGACAGTATTATCTGAACGGCGACGATAAAAAGGGTATCCTCTTTAAAACAACGGATGGAGGTAAAACATGGAGCAAATCGATTATACAAACTGAAGAAGGGGTATACCATCAAATATTAAGTGCTGCTTTTATTGAGAAGGGTACCGGTTATTTAACCTCGAGCGGCTATATCTATAAAACTTCGGACGACGGGATTACATGGGAGCAACAGGTGTATGATGATCGGTCTTTCGATCCGACTATCCTTTATTTCAGAGATAAGTCGTCTGGTTTTTCAGTGGGTTATGACGGAAAAATCGCACGGTTAGTAGACGATACGCCGATCGACGATGCGGTTACAGATGCTGTGCCGGCGGCGTTCCCGAACCCGGCAAGGGGTATGGTGACGTTGCCGTTTGACGGCAACGGCGCGGATGCTATGTTGCGGATCTTCAATGCGGGGGGACGGTTGGTGAAAGAGGTAAATGCGGATGGCGGACTTAAGTCGGCGACGGTGGATGTGACGGGCTTCGAACCGGGACTTTATTTTTATTCGTGCAACGGGAAGTCGGGAAAGTTTTTCGTAGAGTAAGAAAAGTTCTTTACTCTTGTTTTCCGGGATTTATCCGAGGGCTGCTGTTTATTAAATATTTTGAAATACGGACGCGAATATACTATCTTTATCGCCGTATTTACCAACCGTCTAAACCACAATGAAAAAATTTCTTTTTCCCTTACTGTTGATTTTTTTATTCCATACCACTGCAAGGGCCGAAAAATGGATCGTTACGAAGACCGGAACGAATAAAGAGTTGCGGGGCATCCATTTCCCAACCTCTAATATCGGCTATGCTTCGGGACGGTACGGCACTTTGCTAAAAACTACCGATGGGGGACAGACGTGGAATATCGTACTGGAAGGGGCGAGCAATTCCGCATACGAAAGCATCTGGTTTACAGATACAAAAACGGGATTTCTATCGGAAGACAGCCACGGGGGATTGAAAACCACCGACGGTGGGATTACCTGGGATAATTGCGGAACTTATAAATTCTATGGCATCTATTTTTTTAACAGCCAAACGGGGTTTATCGGCACGGGGGCGACCATTTATAAAACAAAGGATGGAGGGAAAACGTGGGTAAAAAAAATCCCATCGCCCAACGGAACGCTTGCGGCAATGCGTTCTTTCGCTTTTATCGATTCTCAGACGGGGTTTGCCGTCGGTTCGGACTATGAAAAAGGAGTATACAAAGGCCTTGTACTGAAAACCACCGACGGGGGGGAGACATGGACGGAGCAGGAGTTCGGAAAGGTGGATGCGTACCTGTGTTCGGTGTCGTTTCCGGATAAACAGAACGGATATATCGTGGGGGGAGAGTATTATCTGAACGGTGACGATAAAAAGGGTATCCTGTTCAGAACAAAAGACGGGGGAAAAACATGGAGCAAATCGATTATACAAACTGAAGAAGGGACTTATCATCAAATCAGGAGCGCCGCCTTTATGGTGAAGGGTACCGGTTATTTAAGTTCGAACGGCTATATCTATAAAACTACTGACGACGGGATTACATGGGAGCAACAGGTGTATGATGATCGGTCTTTCGATCCGACCATCCTTTATTTCAGAGATAAGTCGTCTGGTTTTGCAGTGGGTCATGACGGAAAAATCGCACGGTTAGTAGACGATACACCGATCGACGATGCAGTTACAGATGCTGTGCCGGGGGCGTTCCCGAACCCGGCAAGGGGGACGGTAACATTACCGTTCGACGGCAGCGGTGCGGATGGCACGTTGCGGATCTTCAATGCGGGGGGACAGTTAGTGAAGGAAGTTCGGACTGACGGAAATGCCGGGTCGGTGACGGTGGATGTGTCGGACTTCGAACGAGGGCTTTATTTCTTTTCGGACGGTAAGAGGGGCGGAAAGTTTTCCGTGGAATAGGGAAAGGTCTTTTATTCCTGTTTTCCCGGAGTGATCGGGGCTGCTTTTTATCAAATATTTTGAAATACGGACGCGAATATACTATCTTTACCGCCGTATTTACCAACCGTCTAAACCACAATGAAAAAATTTCTTTTTCCCTTACTATTGATTTTTTTATTCATCGCCTTTCTTTCCGCTTTTCCGGCACATGCAGAGCGATGGGAAATGACGCGAATACCAAGAGACAGGGAATTGTCAGCTGTCCATTTCCCGACACGCGATGTCGGATACGCTGTCGGTGGGGATGGCATTATCGTTAAAACCACAGACGGAGGAAAAACCTGGGAAGTGCTATCGGAGAACACATATTATGATCTAAGGGGAGTTTATTTTATAAATGAAAAAACCGGTTTCGTTTACCAGATGGCCAGTAACAACAAAATGTGGAGAACTGCAGACGGGGGGAAAACATGGAGTAAATCAGAGGGTCCTTTCCGTTATTGCGCCTATTTTTTCGACGATAAAAAAGGCTTTGCGGGTACGGATAGAACTACCGACGGAGGAATAACCTGGACAAAAAGCAACTGGCATCCCGACGGCAAAAGATGGGATGTACAATCAGTCACGTTTATCGATCCGTCAACAGGATTTGCCGTCGGATACGAATGGAAAGATGGAGTTTATAAAGGGCATGTACTAAAAACGACAGACGGGGGAATAAACTGGATCGAACAGGAGTTCGGCAATATAAACGCTGCATTTCGGTCGGTATCCTTCGTAGATGAAAAAAACGGATACATCGTAGGCGGAAAATATAATCCGGACGGCGACGATAGAAAAGGCGTTTTATTAAAAACAACTGACGGGGGATTAACATGGAAAAAATCGGTTATTCTCACCGAATCAACTGATAATTATCTTTTTTATACGGCCGTTTTTACGGAAAAAGGAACCGGATACATATCGTCGTCAGCCATTTATAAAACGACGGATGACGGAGCCACCTGGTCTAAAGATTTCTATAGTAATATATTCTTCCCGAAAGATCTGTTTCTTCATGATACAAGAACCGGCGTCGTCGTCGGAACTAATGGTTACGTCGTCCGGTTAATAGATAATACGCCGATCGACGAGACGAATGCGGATGTATTGCCGACGGCGTTCCCGAACCCGGCAAGGGGGACGGTGACATTGCCGTTCGACGGCAACGGTGCGGATGCTATGCTGCGGATCTTCAATGCGGGGGGACGACTGGTGAAAGAGGTAAATGCGGATGGCGGACTTAAGTCGGTTGCGGTGGATGTGTCGGGCTTCGATGCGGGGCTTTATTTTTATTCGTGCAACGGGAAGTCGGGGAGGTTTTTCGTAGAGTAGGCGTATCTTCCTGTTTCTGCGTATAAAGCCGGAAGAATGCTTTTTTTCCTTTATTCTCCTGTTTTCCTGAGGTAAAACAGAATTACCGCTTTTATGGCATGATGTTATGGGGTGGAATGGTTCCGTGTTCATTTATGATATTATTCATAATTCTCTGAAAGGATTTTTCTTTATTGCCTCGATACTATCCTAAAATCAGTATATACTACGTTTACAACCGCTTTATTATCTTCCGGTGAATGGATAGATGCAAAGGTCGGGTAATTTACCGTTTTTACATATGTTGACCGATCCATGTGAGGATTTGCCTTATTTAAGGGTTGTCCGCAATACGGACGGTTATGCCGGAAATCGACCGAAACCGGAAAGAGGGATAATATTCTTCTTTGCAGTATGACTATTTATCGCAATATGTCTTCGTGTTCCGAAAAATAAAAACGGTTTTCCGGTTCCGCTTCTATTGTAATTTTCCGTATAATTAAAAAAAATTCACCGGACATGTAATTTTTCCATCCGTTTTGCGACTAATTAAATAAACAGCAGGTGAGAAAACATGGATAAACAAGATTCAGAAAAACAATTCGCCCTTTTCATAGAAGAGTACCGGCAGGTGATTTACAAGGTTTGCTCTGTCTATGCTTCGGACAAAGACAATCTGGGCGATCTTTACCAGGAGGTGGTGATTAACTTATGGAAAGCTTTTCCGCGTTTCCGGAACGAGTGCAAGGCTTCGACGTGGGTGTACCGGATCGGGCTGAACACTTGCCTGTCGTTTATGCGCAAATCGAAATCGAAACCTGTTATCGTGCCGATCACGGTCGACCTGGAGAACTGTTTCGAAGAAGAGGAGGGCAAAACGCACCTGCTGAAAGAGCTTTACCGGATGATTAACCGGCTGGGAAAACTGGAGCGCGCCCTGATTTTACTCTGGCTGGAGGAACGCAGTTATCAGGAGATTGCCGAGATTACCGGTATTTCGAAACAAAATGCGGCGGTAAAACTGAGCCGTATCAAAGAAAAACTGAAAGGAATGTCGAACCGTTAAAAAAAGAATTTACATGGAATTAGAAGAATTGAAAGCAGGCTGGGAGGTACTGAACGAGCGCTTAGCCAAAAATGAGATACTGAACGAAAGGATTGTGAAGGAGATGATTTCGAAGCGTACGCAATCGGCGCTGGATAAGCTATGCCGGTTCGAGCTGTTTTCGCTGGGTTTCTGCACGCTTTTCACTTTTTTGCTATTACCGCTGATCTGGCTGCACTTCGGCGACTATACCATGAAGCCCGCATCGTTTATCCTGATCGAAATACTCTGTACCTGCTCGCTGGTGGCAGGAGTGGTACAGCTTTTTATGATTACAAAAATCAGGCTGGACGAAATGGAGCTCTGTGAAATCGTGAGACGGTCGCTAAAGTATAAATTGTTCGTAAAGAAGAATTTGCTTTACGGCACAATAGCCGGCTACATTACTATAATCGCTTATATTGCCATACAGGGGTTTTACCAAAATGCAATCATGTCTATTGCCATGATTGCCGGCATCATTACAGGTTCGATTATCATTTATCAGCAATATGTATATTACAACAAGAATATACATGCTTTGGAGAAGGGGCTGGAGGAGCTGAAAGAGTTCGAATAAGCGGTTGTACCGATGACGTGCGACAGATATCCGTCACCATAAAGAACCCGCCGGGAAAGAATCCGGGCGGGCTTTTTTGTTTGCTCCGAAAGAGTGTACCGAAGA
Organism: Bacteroidales bacterium; assembly: GCA_029007825.1. Classification (GTDB taxonomy): domain Bacteria; phylum Bacteroidota; class Bacteroidia; order Bacteroidales; family JAQXIO01; genus JAQXIO01. The sequence goes on from JAQXIO010000063.1 coordinate 25,688, forward strand.
AGCACCGGAATCTCCGGTTTGCAGACATTCTGAATAGCTTTCCGTTCCATAACAGGCAGGCGACCGGAGAAAGCGGTTTCCGGAAGCATGGAATGAAGGGGTTTCCATGCTTTACGAATGAGAATAAGTTTTTCTTATTTCCACCTCTGCCCGATACCGTAGAAGAAAAGCAAAATAAAGTTTCATAATGAAGCCCTGTATATACCCGGCCAACGGCATCTGTGCCGCCTCTATATCCCCAAAAAGCGATAAGCTCTTAAACGACAAATAATTAGCAAACAACCGTTAAAACCGCCGGGACAAGGAAAAGAATATAAAATAATTCAAAAAAGAAGCAAAAAAGAGATTGCAGAGTAAAATTTTAACACTACATTGGTGCATTTGTTTACACTCAGAACTCTATCAGATTACAGAATCATGACCTTAAATATCCACAAACTTCCTCTTTTTTTATCCGGGCTGGTTCTGTTTCTATTCTCCTGCACGGCAGCATTCGCGGTATCCGAAAGGACGCTCTCGGTGCGCGGAGGCGATAACTTTCCGCCGTTCGAATTTATCAACGAGAGAGGGAAGCCCGACGGGTTCAACGTCGATATTTTCAAGGCTTTGATGAAGGAGCTGAAATATGATTACGAACTGAAGCTGGAGGAATGGGAAAAGGTGCAGGAGGAGATTACAGAACGGAAGGTGGATATCGTTATCGGGATGCTTTATTCGCCGGAGAGGGCGACGGAGGTGCGTTTCAGCCTCCCGACGTGTATCGTTCACCGCAATTTCATTACCCGGAAGGCCGACCGTTATAAATCGTTCGAGGCTTTGAGGGGAAAAGAGATCATCGTAAAAAAGGGCGGATGGTTCTATAATTATCTGCGGCAACACCCGGCAGGGAGAAAAATTATCGAAAGCAACAATATCAACGAGAGCCTGCAACTGCTGCTGTCGGGAAAGCATGACGCGATCTTGTGCAGCGAACTGGAGGCTTTCTACGCAATGAAGCAGACGGGTGCCAAAGGGCTGGTTATCGGCGATATAGGCATTCCGCCACAGAATTATGCCCTTGCGGTAAAGCGGAACAACGACAACCTGCTGTATGAGCTGAACATCGGTTTGCAGCAGTTGAAGGCTTCGGGGGTTTATGACCAGATTTACAACAAGTGGTTCGGGATTTACGAGGCGAAGAGATACGGAAAACCGCTCTTCGTCGCCTTGTGCATTATCCTGACGGTAGTAGTGCTGCTTCTGCTGTTCGTGTGGTTGTTGCGGAAACAGGTGTCGAAGGCGACGCGTATGCTGAACTATTCGCGGCAGGAGGTGGGTATCGCCATCGATGCGGGCAGCCTTTCGGCGTGGTCGTACCTGATCGGCGGCAAAACGGTGCAGGCGTTGCACGGCAACCCGGTGTGGGGAGAGAAAAAACACATCGACGAGATATTAAGAATGGTACATCCGGGGGATGCGGAGCTGATGCGCAAGTGCTTCGAAGAGCTTTCGGAGGGGACGAAGGGGAAAATGGAGCTTTCGTTCCGGATACGGGAGGCGGCGGATAGGCCGTACCGTTACTTCGAAACCCGGATGGTGCGGGTAGAGGCGAGCAAGGAGCATCCCTGCCGTATCGTGGGGACATTGAAGGAGATTACGGAAGAGGTGCAGATGCGGTCGAAACTGGAGGATTTCCGTATCAAGAGCGAATTTATCATCAAGAGCAACGATATTGTGCTGCTGGAGTACGATACGGTAACGCGGACTTTCACCCAGATTGACGACAGCGGGGACAATCAGGCACGCTACACGACCGCAGAATATGCGGAGCTCGTCCACCCCAACGACCGGCAGGCGATGGCGAGGTTTACGAGCGAGCTGAATACGGCGACGAATTCGAGAATCAACGGGGAGTTCCGGATGAGACAGGAGGACGGAAAGTATGAATGGTACTCGTTCAATATGGCGGCATACAAATACGACAGCCGGGGAAATATTATCCATTACATCGGGCTGAGGCGGAATAACACGAAGTGGAAGCAGATGGTGAACGACCTGATCGTACTGCGCAAAAAGGCGGAGGCTTCGAACAAGCTGAAGTCGGCTTTCCTCGCCAATATGAGCCATGAGATCCGCACGCCTCTGAATGCGATCGTGGGATTTTCGGAGCTGATTATCGATTCGGAGGACCGGGAGGAGAAGAGAAATTTTATCGAAATCGTGCGGACGAACAACGACCTGCTGCTGCAGCTGATCAACGATGTGCTGGACTTGTCGAAGATCGAGGCGGGGTATATCAACCTGCAATATGCGGAGTTCGATTTTTCGGCTCATTTCAGTGAGCTGGGGACGTCGCTGGGTATCAAGGCGACGGAGGCGGTAGAGCTGAAGGTGGTGAACCGTTACCCGGAGCTGTACATTTGTTCGGACAAGAGCCGGTTGTCGCAGGTGATCACGAATTTCGTGAACAATGCGTTCAAGTTCACGCACAAGGGTAGTATTACGATGGATTACCTGTATGAGGACGAGTCGATACGGGTATCGGTGACGGATACGGGCATCGGGATAGAGGAAGAAAACCTGCGGAAGATTTTCAACCGCTTTGAAAAGATCAACAATTTTGCACAGGGCACGGGCCTGGGTTTATCGATCTGCAAGGTGATTATCGAGGCGATGCACGGTGAGATCGGGGCGGAGTCGAAGCCGGGCGAGGGCTCTACGTTCTGGTTCAGGATTCCCTGCAATGCGCTTCCGGGCGGGATTCAGGAGGAGACGAACCGTACCGGGAAAGAGGAATTTACCCCGGAGGAGGAAGAGACGGGAACGGAGGATTTTCCGGAAGCCGACGTACAGGACGAGAAAAAGACGGTACTGGTGGCGGAGGACTTAGACAGCAACTACATCATTGTCCGGACGATTCTCAGGGGGCAGTACCGCCTGATCCGGGCGACGGACGGGGCGGATGCGGTGGAAAAGACGAAGATTTACCATCCGGATATTATCCTGATGGATATGAAAATGCCGGTTATGGACGGGTTGAGTGCCACGAGGGAGATACGGAGGTTTAACCGTTCGGTGCCGATTATCGCCCTGACGGCTTATGTGCTGGACACGAAGCGTGAGGATGCCCTCGATGCGGGGTGCAACGAGTTTATGACAAAGCCTTTGAATAAAAATACGCTGATCGACCTGATTTCGGGCTGCATGAAGTAGGGTGCGGCTAAACGGCTTTCTGCTTTAATTTGCAAAGCATACCGACGATTTAATATGAACGAACCGGAGATAATCAGAAGCAAAATGCACGAAATCCGCGGGCAAAAGGTGATGCCGGATTTCGATTTGGCAGAACTATATCAAGTGGAAACCCGTGTACTGAATCAGGCTGTAAAACGGAATACAGAACGTTTTCCGGATGATTTCATGTTTCAACTGACCGATGAAGAAACCTTTATTTGGAAATCACAAATTGTGATGACCAATTCAGTAAAAATGGGTATCCGCCGCAACCCCTATGCTTTCACTGAATTGGGAGTTGCAATGCTCAGCAACATCCTCAATTCCAAAACGGCAATACAAATCAATATGGGAATTATGCGCGCTTTTGTCGCCATGCGTCAAGTGATAACCAATCCGCCTACGGATAAATTCACCGGACTTCAGCGCGAAGTGAAAGTGCTCAAAGAATATATCGAAGAAGTTTTTGCCGACTATAACGACATCAACGAAGATACTCGTTTGCAGTTAGAGCTTATCAACCGGACATTGGCAGAACTTCAGGTCAGGAAACGGGAATATAAATCACGCAAACCGATAGGATTCGTAAAACCAAAGGAAATATGATATCATAAGTTTATCCATCTCATTAGAACAGATACCAACGAGTCGGTTCAATCCGAGATAAAATTATATTTTGAGGTATTACAAACAGCCTGACATACAATCAATTAAACACAAGACTCTTATTCTATACATCAGAAAAAAAATACACCTTTGCATTTCGATAGCCGGTAGATGTAAAAACAAAAGTCTTACCATTACCCTTGTGACCGGTTTTCAAAGGATGCGGCAAAAAAAGTTTCCAATTACCCTTTAAATTTCTTACAGAAATCACTTAAATTTATCGAACGGAGGGGGTCTAGATTATACTCCTAACACGATCTTAGCGTCAATATTAAGTTTTTTACTTATCTCTCTTGCAATTTTCAATGTGGGCTCGCTCTTACCTGTTATGTACTCGCTTATTCTCGAGGGGCTTATATTCAACATCTCAGAGAGTTTACTTTGCGTAATATTCATTTCAAACATACGGAGTTTTATTATATCTGCAAGAGTCGGTTCTCCTATTGCAAAATGTTCTTCCGAATAATCAGCGACCATATTCGAAAGCAGTTCCAATTCTATGCTGTTCGGATCATCGAGCGGCGTATGATCTCCCACGAACGGCAAAAGTTCTTCTACTCTTTTCACCGCCCAATCGTATTGAGCCTTATTTTCGATCTTTGCCATGACATTTTCACCTATATATTCGAACAATCTATTTTATTATATTCGTCGTGCGTACCGATAAAACGCACATACACGAACCTGATCGTAAACTTTACAACTACCACTAACCGGTAGTTATTACCTCTTATATTGAATACATAGTGCTGATTTCCTACGTTGTCCACACTATTAAACGTGGCTTTAATATCGGCAAAGCATGTCCATTCACTCTTTTTGACGACAGAAACCCACTCTTGAAGAGCTGTTTTCACATCGGGATAAGCTTCTGCATATTCTTTTAAAGCCTGTTCGGTAAATATCCTCATGTTTACGGATTCGTACGATGCAAATATAGAAATATTATTCCATAATACAAAATAATATTCCAAATTACAGAATATATAAAATATGGATTGAAACTTCGTAAAGCTAGTTTTTTCAACTCCGAAATAATCTTTACAGAAATTAATATTATATTCGCAATGAAAACCTTAAATAAAGACTATTATGAAAAAAAAAGATATAGTCATCACGCCTAAAGAGATATATGATTCTTTATGGAAATGCCGTGATTTTGAATTATCCCATCTCTGGCAACGCTCTGTCTTTCTCTCTGCATTTTTAATTATGTGTTTTACAGGATATGGAAGTGTATTGTTTAAAATTTGCGAATATTCACCCGGATCGTCTCCCGATGACCTTTTCTGCGTACTTAATATTATAGGGATAGCGGTGGCTTTACTGGGTTACGTCTTTTCCGTATTATGGATCATGATGGGCAAAGGCTCGAAGGCCTGGTATGAGAGATACGAGTCAGCCCTTTATAATATTGAGCGTGATTCTAAATTCAGCAAATCAAAAGTTTACAATTATATGAATAAACATGAATTGATGCACGGCAGCATACCTTTTCCGGAAAAATTGGATAATAAGTTATTTTCAACAAATGCCGGAGCATTTTCCGTTTCAAGAATTAACATCGCAATCGGACAAATATCGATGATAGTTTGGTGCTTCATCTATTTAATTCATACTTGTCTCTTTTCCTTCTCCGATCAGTTGTCCAATATCATAGGTTGCCATAAGCCAGGTACTGTCATCATGTCTATTATCATCAGCTTCTTATTGTGGATAATCACATATATCTTACTTAAATACACCAAATGGTGTGAAAGCTCAAATATGAAATGATAAATGACAATATAAACTATAAAAAACAAATATCACATTTGTGTTGCACAGTTTAAATATGACAATTATAAATACAACATTATTTTGCCGGCTACTTTTAAGAGCCGGCAAAATCATAACATCACAATCCTATTCCGTATTATCGAACTACTTGCTGCCGTAAAATATCCGGACAAAGCAAAAACGGACAGGTTTCCCACCGGGAACAGATTCTCCTCTACCCTACGGGTAACAGGGCTTTCATACAAACAATTAAAATAACGTATAAATATTCTCAGACCGGTTTGTTACGGTTTGGGTGGTCGCCGAAGAATTTTGCTTTGTGTTCGTCGAACTCCTGCTGCGACATACAGTCTTGTGCGCGTTCGTAGATAAAGCGCGCCAGCTGGTCGGCTATGTCCTGCTTTGCCTTTACCGATTCGTGCTTCGCCCGTTCTTCGTTGAGCCTCTGCTCTTTCCATTCGTCCACAGCCGCGCGGAAATGGTGCAGATAGTCGTTCTTTATCCCGGTAACGGGCAACGCGCCTTTTTCGGTAGCGATCATCAAGGACGAGACGCTTATGCCCATCTTAAAACGAAGCGATTTTATTTCGCTGTAGGCAAATCCTTCCGTTATGTGCCTGCCTTTCATAAAAAAGAGACGGTGATCGGTAGCGAAAAGCACGCCGTAGCGGCCATGGCAAACAGCACCGGAGATGCCTTTCAGTATTTCATTGGGATATAAAAAAGAGGAAGCGCTTTCCACCTCTCTCCTTTTCCATAAGGCCGAGTGGCTGGATACTCCCAGTTCACGGAGATAGTTCCTGACCTTTTCGCGCTCGATGTCTTTCTCTGCGACGAACCGGCGCAACTCCTGCAGTGTCATATTTTTTATTCCCGGCGAAGAGTCTTCGCCGTACGCTTCATAACACTTCCGGCAAATTCCTTCACCGGTTTTTAACCTTCCATTTCTATGCCATGGCTTATTGAACAAATGCAGCTTTGTTCCACATAAAGAACATTTTTCCATGATGATTAGATTTAACAAAGATCGTTATACATAAATTAAGCAACAATGCGGTAAAGATAAGATATTGTTTCGTTCCGTGCATATTTTTTAATAAAAAATAAACTATATCAGTAATTTTCTATTTTTCCACCGTCTCAAACACGTCATTTTGCATCTGGTTAATATTCCTCATCTATCGATTAATCGATAGCGAAACGGTGCGCAGCGTTTTCCGTTACTTAGCAACACGAAACAAACCACAAAATTATTTCTGATATGGAAGAGGGCAAGAACGGCAGCAACACTGCGGCACAGGCTGTTCCGGAAGGCAAGCGCGAGGCGCTTCTGAACAAACTGAGGGAGTGGTATCCGGATACCGACCTGAACGACGATGAAACGGTGTTCGGCACTTTAGCGGGTCATATCGAAAAGTTAGACAGCGAGTTAAGCGAACGCAGGAAGCGGGACGAAGAGCTGGTGTGCCTGATCGAGCGCGACCCGGTGATCGGGGCTCTGTTGAAAGAGCTTTACACGGGCAAGGAGAAGAGTGCGGCGCATATGATCCGCCGGCTGTTCGGGAAGAACCTGCTCGAACTGGACGACGAGGGCCTGAAGGAATCGGATGCCGAAGCGCGCAAACGCATAGAAGAGGAGAAGAGGCGCGAGAAGATTACGGCGGAGCAGGACGAGAACTGGGAAAAGAGTATTCCGGTATTGAAAAGGTTCTGCAGCGACGCGGGGATACCGGACGACGAGGTTCCTCTTTTTCTCGATTTCATTTTCGATGCGGGCGACAAGATTATTCTTTCCAAGCCTTTCGACCGCCCCATGCTGGAAATGTTCTACAAGGCGATGCACTACGACGACGACCTGACGGAGGCTGAAAACCGGGGACGGATAAGGGGGGTAAACGAAAAGATCGTCTTACGGCGAAAGGCATTCAGCGGCGATGAGGTGCCCAATCCTACCGGACGGCATGCGGAGACGGGCGTGCGGCAGAACCTGCCCCCGGCACCGAAGAGTATGCTCGAATTAGGTGGTTACCAGCCGGCAAGACGGCGGCGCTGAAAGCTTTTTTCCCTGACCGTATAAAAGGGGGAATACAAATACAAAAGAGGCACAGCCGGCGGAAAGGCAAACCGGATGTAACCGGTATTTCCGTAGGGATGACCCGGAATGACCGGGCTTTTATACCGGACAATGGAAAAACCTCTTTCTCAAAAAATTCTACTATACAATTACGAACGTAAGAATACAAAAAAGGGTGCAAAGACAACAGAAGCGGAAAAAAGGGCGCCGGGGCATTCCGGCACGGCTTATCCGGCGAATGTACCGGTAATCCGGTTCGTAAAAACGACAACTTTTAATAATTACTATTATGACAAAGAGAATGAAAGAGCTGCTGGGAAAGGCAGACATGCAAAGCCTTGCAGGGCTTTTGCTCCTGATTGCGGGAGCCGTGTTCGGGATATTCGGCGGCGGCATACTGATAGCCGCAGGGATAGCCGGGAGCGACGGCGTGGGGCGCTTCGACGACGGGATTGCTTCGCTGGACGAGGCGAAGGAGAATTCGCCCGAGCTGCTGCGTGCCTATATCAATAAGGTAGTAAAGGAGCAGAACCCTACGAGTACGCCGCTCGATACGATTTTCCGCGAGGTGGCTTCGGTGCGGGGCGAAAAGGGGGCGATGAACGAAAAGGGGGAGCGCTCGATGATTTACCAGTATTACGCCATCGATTCGAAACCGGTGCGAAGCAAGGTGAAAACGGCTTATACCAAGGTGGGCGATGCGGTAACGGCGGAGATCGAGGTGGAGAACCCGAAGATTTTTTCGCGCAAGGATACGATTATCGTGCGGGGGGTAAGCGGTTACAACCCAGGTGAGACGACGCCTTCGGGGCGTCCGCTGATTCTCTGGGTGGAGAAGCGCCTGCCGAACGGCAAGCTGCTGGTGCGCGCCATCAACGGAAAGACGATCGGCGAGCCGAACTCGGGCATTTCGGAGGTTCCGGATATTCCGGCGAATGCGCCGCTGTTCCGTTCGGGACGTGCGCATAACGAGTTAGACGTGCAGACGGCGCCGTTCAACGCATGGCCGAGCAAGACGACGAATTATTGCCAGATTTTCAAAGCGCAGATCGAGGCGGGCAGCATTTACCAGTTGCAGGAGAAGGAGATACGCTGGACACCGAGCCAGAGCGAGCGGCTGGCGATCAACGATATGAAGATGACGACGGAGGCGGCGTTCCTGTTCGGGGAGAAGGCGGTTTTCCGCGCTCCGTACGACAGCGATTCGGATGCGGAGGGGAATATCTATACGACCGGGGGCATCGTGCACGAAATAAAGCGTACGATCGACTACGACAAAACGAACGGCATTTCGGAGTCGTTCTTTAACGAGACGTTGCGGAATATTTTCACGGGGAACGGCGGCAATCCTACGCGCGTGGCGTTTATGGGTTCAGGGTTTACGGAGATGGTGAGCAATATCGATTCGGTAAAGCGCCAGATCGGGGCGAAAGACCAGAATGTGGTTTGGGGTATCCGCTGGGACGAGATTACTTCGCCTTTCGGCTCGCTGTTGTGCAAGCGCCACGAGGTGCTGGATATCTACGGATGGGAGGATCTTTGCATCGTGCTGGATATGGATAACGTGGCGAAGGTGACGTTCAGCGGTCTGGAACGGATGGTGCTGGACCTGAAGAAGTCGGGACAGCGCAACGTGGATGCGGCGGTGTTGACGGAGATTGCGGGAACGGAGCTTTACTATCCTTCTACGCATGCGATTATCAAACCGGTAGGGTTCGACCTGAAGGGGAGCATAGAGGATTAATGCCGGGTATTTCCCGGCGGTGACACCAGGTCAGGAGTTCCGTTGCCGTATCCGCGTGCGGCTGCGGTATTGCGGGGCTCCTTTCATTTGTTTAAATTCCGGTGAAAGAGCGTGTTTATACGGTTTTGTTTCCGGTTCTCTTATGTTTTTGCAGAGGGTCCGGCCCGGACATGCCTTTCGGGACAAAGGAAACCGGACGGCGAAAAAGGATTCCGTCCAATACCTGCAGCGTTCTCTAAAAAGACTCCTTGCAAGATATGGCGGGAAAATAATTCCGATGCTTTTACAGTGCTTCGGGTCGTAAAAAAACACTTCTTGCGGGATATGCGGGGGGGGGATTGCCGGGAATAGAACGGCGAAGCGGCTTCAAAAGCGCACCACCTTGCAGAACGTGACCGAGACCGATACCGGACAAAAGGCATATCAGGACATTTTCGTTTCACTAAAAACAACTTATTTATATGGCATTAAAGACCTATACATCGCTTTACTTCCTTTTCCGCACGTCAGTAACGGCAGAGGGCAAACGCATTCCCATCGAATTTAAGAACGGCATCAATTTCGGCGAATACCGGGCAAAGGGGTGCTTCTCGACTTCGAACGAAAAACTGCAGGAGGCGATCGAGAGCGATCCGCGCTTCGGGTGGGAGTTTTTCCTGACGGAGACAAAGGAAACGGCAGGAGCTCCGGAAGCGAAACCATCGGGGAATACCGGAACGGAAGCCGATGCGGTCGGCAACCTGCACGAGGCGCGTGAATACTTAGTGCGGCATTACGGCGTGGAGCGCCGCGCGCTAAACAACGGCGAAGCGGTACAGAAAGAGGCTGCCCGGTTAGGTGTGGAGTTTCCGAACCTGAAATTAGGGTAATCCGGCATACGGAACGGCGCTGTTTTTACTTCCCGGAAGTTACCTTCGCGGGAAGGTTCCGAAAATTGCGGAACGGCAGCATTCTTCCGTCCGGAAAAACAAGACCGCCGGCCGATTGCAGAAAACAGTTTCCGCTGCTGCGGAAAAGCGTACAAAAAACAATATGCGGTAAACCGGCTTCAACAAAAACCGGAAAGGACAAAAATACCGGCAGAAAGCATTACAAAGAAGAATTACGGAAAGGGTGGTAAGTAAAGTAAGAAAAGATTATCCGACAGAAAACAAAGAGATATGGAGAGCGAAGAGATCATCCGGAGGGTGAAATGCCTGATGAACGAAACGGATCCGGGAGAGCCGGACACGGTACTTCTGGCCGATGAGCCGTTAGGGGTAGAGCAAGCCATTGCGGAGTGTATCGCCGATGCGGCTAACATCGTGTTTGCTGCGGCTCCCGTGCATCTGGTACCGCTTACGGACGGCACCCCGCTGCGCATAACGGAGAAAAACGGTGCGGGGATTATCCAGCTGCCCGGTGATTTTGTCCGCCTTGCCTCGTTGCGCCTCAGCACGTGGAAGCGGACGCTCTTCTCTCCCGCCCCGCCGGGCAGCCCGCCCCACAGGGAGCAGGGCAATCCTTACCTGAAAGCGGGAACATCGAAACCGGTGGCAGTGCTTACCGGCAGCAGCGGGGGCGCACGGCTCGAATGCTATCCTTTCACCACAGGTACCACCGTGCAGGAGCTTTTCTATTCGGCAAAGGCAGCGGGGGCGGAAGATATTCCGGAGAACAGCCTGCTCACCCCGGCCGTCTGTTACATGTGTGCGGCGCTGGCATACGGGATTTTCGGCAATGCCGAAGCGGCCGGACTTATGAAAGCGGCGGCTACGGAACTGATACCTCAACAATAAGAGCCCGTTCAAATTTTTATCCGGGATGGAATGAGAATAATTTTCAGGAGATTTCCGGTAATTTAAAAAGAAGGAACAGCGGGCTTTTTCAGGTTTTAAAGAGACGAAAAGGCTCGGAAATCAGCTCATTACAACCGGAACAGACTTTTAAATAATTATTTCTATAAAATTCAAACAGGCTCTAAGCATTATGGGAACACTGAATATCGACGAGACGAACGGCGACCTGCAGTTCGAAATCAGCGGCGACAAAGCGGCGCCGAAGGTAAAAGAGGGTATATGGCGAAAGCTGTTAGGGGCTTTTATCGGTTCGGCGGCAAGCCTCGACGCCGACACCCGGAAACGGGCCCGCGACGCCGTTTCTGCCGAGGAGGCGGGAAGCGCCGCACGACAGGTGAACACGCATAACGGCGATGCTTCGGCGCATTCCGCCGCCATTGCGTCGGCTATCGATGCGTTCAACGACAACGATGGCGGCCTGCCGCTGAGCGAGGCCGCTTCGATCGTAGAAAAGAGCATCGGGAACAGCGAGTCGTCGGTAAGCCTGATCGCTGCCGGGGGGACGGAGAATGAGACGGCATTGACGGTCAATACCGTAGGAAATGCCTATATCGCCAAGGGTGGAAAGATGAAAGAGATCGCACTGAAGGGAGAGCTGCGCGCTTACCTCCGTTTAGAAGAGTATACGGGCAACTGGGCGTCGCCCGACGAGGCAGAGATTCCGGCAGAGGCGGAAACGATACACCGGTGGGGGTTTGTAAAAAGCGACAATCCGTTGCAATACTCTTTGTTGCTGCACAGTGCATCGAACTCAAGGCATGAATCGGGACTGGATACCTGCGCCGCACAGGTACGGATCATGAACAACGGCAATATCGAAACGCGCAGCAAGCTCGCGTTCGGCGGCTGGTCGTCGTGGAGCTCGGTGCTGCCGCCCGACGCCACGACCAACCAGAAAGGGGTCGTGCTGCTGGCGGAAGGAAACGGTACGGAGGGCGATGCGGGAAGGGTACCGGTATTAGACAGTTCGGGAAAGCTGAATGAGGAGATCGTAGTAAAGGCTGCCGATGCGGGCAGAGGCCACACGGGTACCGTGGAGGTGGTGTATAATGCCGAAACGGGCAGTTTCGGGCGTGTGCCGATGGTGGACGAAGGGGGAATACTGAGCTTTACGGTGCTTCCCGATGCTACGGCTTTGCAGAAAGGCGCAGTCATCCTCTCTTCCAACTCCGGCAACGCAAGCGAAGCAGGAAAGGTTCCGGTGCTGGGAAGCAACGGGAAACTGAGCCCGGGCGTACTCGGAACGGCAACGGGCAGCCAGACGGGAGGGGTAAAACTGGCAACCGGCAACGGCCTTACGCCGCCGGCGGAGAGCCGTGCGGCATGGACCGACGGCACGGGATGCGTGCCGCGCGAACACAGCTACGGCTATGCGGGGAGCTTTACCTATACGGGCACGGAAGGGAGCGGCGGTTCGCTGGCCATGAAGTTCCATCTGCCGGCTCTTTCGCCGGAAAAACGTGCCTACGGCTCCGTGTCGGGCTGCATCTGGCTGAGCGGCCGCACGCAGGGGACTTCGCTGTGGTACGAACACAAGATTAACTGGCAGCTCGATTTCAACGGTTACGGGGGCGACGAAGCTTTCAACGGAGTATCGGTATCGGGCGAGGTTGCTATCACCTATTCCGAGTCGTCGCGGATGATCCGGTGGACAGGGGGAGAGATCGTTCCCATCTCGCGCGGAAAGGACGAAGCCGGAGAAAGCTGGCTGATACCGCTGACGGAAAAAGCACAGGGTGCCGGAGAGATCGAAACGTTCATAAGGGGCTGCCGCATCCTGACGGATTCGTTCCATATGCTGGAGAATAATCCGGCGTAGAGGAGAAGCATAAATTTTCTTTCCATTATATTGTCCGGCAGTGTGATAATATACAGACAAACATTTTTTATTTTCCAAATAAAAGCAAACTTAATGTGGCAATATATTGTTTATATCATATAAATATATTATTTTTGACACAGAAAAAAACAGAAGGTGATTATGAAAACAATTAACCAGATTGTCGGAGAAAACCTTAAAAAACTCAGATCTTTATCCGGTTTCACTCAAGAACAGATCGCTGCATCGATCGGAATAGAACGATCTGCTTACAGCAATTACGAAGGAGGCATACGGGAAACGCCTTTCGACGTTTTAGAGAAATTGGCAAATCTGTTCGGATGCGAACCTTTTATTTTATTTGAAGATAATATACAGGTAAACGACGAAATACTGGCTGCCGCATTCAGGATTTCCGACCTGGAAGAGAACGACCTGAAAGAGATAGCCGGGTTCAAAGACATCGTGAAGTCTTATCTTAAAATGGAACGCATTTCGCAAAATGGCCCCCAATAAATTCATAATAGAAAAAGAGGTTTCGGCTTTCCGGGCAGACAACGGTCTCAGTTCATCCGAGCCGATCAATCTGAAGAGCCTGCTTTTAAAACTGAATATCCTGACCATTTTCAGGCCATTATCCGAAAATTTCTCGGGCATGTGCTTAAAAGCCGCTTCGGAACACCGGTTTATGCTTATAAATTCGAGCCATCAAAGGGGAAGGCAACATTTTACCATAGCCCACGAGTTATATCACCTTTACATAGAGGAGAACCCGACTCCGCACAAGTGCAACCCCGGTCACAAAAGTAAAAGCCCGGTAGAGCAAAGTGCCGATATGTTTGCCGCATCGCTGCTAATGCCCGAAACAGGCCTTTGCCAACTTATCCCCGAAAGCGAACTTAAATCTAAGAATATTTCAATTGCAACGGTTTTAAAACTGGAACATTATTTTTCCGTGTCGCGGTCGGCATTGCTATACAGGTTATTGAATATCGGTTTGATAACAAAGGAAAGGCATTCCGAACTGGCCGCTATCCCGGTCAGGCGTTCTGCATTGTGCTTCGGCTACGACACTGCCTTATACAATGCAGCCAACGAAGGCCTGGTGATCGGAGATTTCGGAGAAAAAGCCCGCCTGCTGTTCGAGCAGGAAAAGATTTCAGAAGGGCATTATTTAGAATTGCTTCATAAAATCAATACGAATGTGCCGGAAGAAAACGAAAATAGTACTCGATGCTGATGTTATCATCCACTTTATAAAAGCTGAATCATTCTCTTTGTTGCCCGACATCTTTCCGGAATACGAATATGTTCTCCTGGATATCGTTTACAAAGAAATATCCAAAGACAAAACTACCCAAACCCTGATAGACAACTATACCCGGGTGTTTCCGAAAATAAAACAGGAGGAGTTTGCCCCGCAAGGCGCTTCGATGCAGGAATATTTTCAATTGAAAAAGAGATTCGGAGAGGGCGAGAGCGCATGCATGGTATATTGCCGGGATAACCGGGACGTATTCGGCAGCAGCAACCTGAAAGATATAAAAGAGTATTGCAGGCAAAACGATATTGCCAACCTGACAACCCTCGATTTTCTATACTACGCTTATTGCAGAAAGAAGCTCACCGCAGAAGAGTGCAACGAATTTATCCGTAAGGTCAGAAACTCGGGAAGCAAACTTCCGGATACGGACATAACAAGATATACCTGTAGTGTATTCGTCTAAAAAAGAAGATAAATAAAATCATTTATGTTAACAGAAAAAAGAAGCCTAATTATCTATGCTTCACTTCAACTAAAATCCAAATTCATCACACCTCGCTTTTCCTGCAATTTTTATTCATTTCAAATAAACACATTTGGTGAGTAATTTCATATCTCGTTTTGTCTGTAACTCTCATTTTTTACTGCAAACATAACATTATCAATATTCTTTGAGAGCTTTGCCTTAACTTAATAAATCTATCATTTTCGCTTCTATTTCATCAAGCATTTTAATTAGTTGAGTTTTTATTTCATCTGTTGATTGAGAATTTTTTATTTTCATTCTCATTATATCAAAATGTTCATTTTGCTTTTTTGTTTTTTGCTGTGTTTCATTTTGGATTCGTATAACGATCTGAAATGTATAGTCATCAATTTCCTTACATATTTGAAGAAGATTAAGAGTCTTATTGATTTCATCAATTTGGTTTAAATCTTCATAGGCACTGTATCTTTTCCAAATATTGAACTTATCTTTCTCTATAAAATGTATATACAAATTTTTACGGTCATTATTAATCTTTTTCGTTAATTCATCAAGCTTTTTTTCCAATAAAGCCGATTCTTCTTTATTGTGATTAATATCAATATCTTTTAATCGTTTCCATAAACTATTACGTCTCGCATCCATATTATAACCATAGAGTTTGGTTAATGCCGCTATTTCTGTTATAAATATTTTGCGTAAATGCAAAGAGCGCTCAATTTTAGATTCAGAACTCATATACGCTTTTACGGCACAAATTAAATCATTCTGAATGTAACTGACCATCATACGTAATAAGGTAAGTTCATTAAGAATTTCTATATTGGTTGGTATTTTAACGTATTTCATTGTCAAAAACTCCTTTATTTTACGACATTGCAAATGATTGCAGTAATATTTGTCAATACTATCACTTAACTTTATCAATGTATTGTCTGATTGAATAATTAGTTGTTCGCCCGATAATTTATTTGCGAACTTATTATAAAGAAAGTCTTTTACATTGAACTGGGAGATAGATAATTGTTGATTTGTATCTGCGTTTGAAGATGCTGTAAACTGACTGATAATGGCTAAAATTATTGTAGAAATCTGGGAAATACGCAAATGGAGCAACATATATTGAGATACAAACTTACAATATTTATCTTCTTCAGTAATGGTATTTAATATCGTATATCTTTCTATCGGATTATTATAATGGGAAGTACAATTGCGTATTGCAATTTCCTCTTTTTCAGGTTTTAATTTCACCAATTCTTTATCAATAATATTAATATATGAATTGAGTATAGGATTTTCCAATATTCTGGCTATTCGTTTTAATTCATTCCAAATACCTTCATTTTCTTTTATCCCTGCATAATATTTATAAGCCTCACATATAGTAAGAGTAATGTTTTGTATATGATAACGTTTTTCATAGATAATAGTCGTGCTTAAAAGCAATCTAAAAGAAGCCATAAGTTCGTGCATTATCAGAAAACTGCCCATATACAAATCTTCTGTTTTGCTAAAAAGAGTAAGTATTGTTCCCGATTTATCTTTGAGCCCTTCTTCAGCGTTTATAAAGCATTTATGTAACTTTACCATAGCAGGAAATATATCTTCTAATTCCGCTATAGTATCTTTGGAATTTTGAGTTAAAGAAACTAAGGTCTCTTTACTAGCTGGTTTTTTCATTATTAAGTATTATAAAAATTAGATTTATAAACGGATACTAATTATTCTATTTTCAAATATATCAATTTCTTGTTTTGCAATCCACAACTTAACAGCAAACATTCCAATTTTTCACAGCCGTTATTACTTTGCAGTGGCAAAAATTGTAATTTTCTATCCGGCACCGCTTCTTTTTACCAAATTTATCTTCTTAAATTTTTATAGCTGCGGATCAAATACAATACAACTATACCGGCGAACTGACGATCAACCGGGAACCGCTTCGGCGACAGCTTTCATTACCGGCTTTCCCTGTACACGGAGAAAGGGGGGATTCAGCTTCATCCATAAATCCGGGCATCCTCCCACACCTTATACCGAGGGAATGCAACAGGTCATCAAGAGACAAAACAGCATACTTTGCTTTAAAAGGCCATTACCGGCAAAATAATCCTTAAATGTAAAGTTTACCGGATACGTCCGCGGCACGAAGTATCCGGTATATACAAAAGACATCCCAGGTCAGTAAAAAACTGCCTTGCAGTGCCTTTATTTTCCCTTCTCCGCATATACGGTAATGCTGAATATTACGGTGGGCTGCGATTTGTAACGGGCAATCTCCTCTTCATCGAGGTATTGCCGGAGTATTTCGTCGGGCACGACGATGGGCTTCTCTTTCTGGATCGTCAGTCCGGAGAATCCGGCTTCACGGATATAACCGAGGTATTCTTCCTTATCGATGGCACTCGCCACACAACCGGCATACATCTCCGCCGCCGATTTTATGCGGGCGGGAAGTTCCCCGGTCAGCACGATATCGGAGATACTGAAATGTCCGCCGGGTTTCAGCACCCGGTAAATCTGCGAGAACACGGTCTTTTTATCGGGCACGAGGTTCAGCACGCAGTTGCTTACGACAACGTCGGCGGTATTGCCGGCAACCGGGATATTTTCTATATCGCCCTGAATAAATTCGACGTTGGTAAACCCTCTTTTCTGCGCATTTACCGTAGCTTTGGCGATCATGGCAGGAGAGAAGTCGATACCGATCACCCTGCCCGTTTCGCCCGTCTCGGCACGTGCGACAAAACAGTCGTTCCCCGCCCCGCTGCCGAGATCGATCACCGTATCGCCCTGACGGATCGCGGCAAACGCCGTAGGAAGCCCGCACCCCAGGCCCATATCGGCATCGGGGTTATACCCTGCTACGCCTTTATAGCTGTCGCTCATAATGGTATAAACCTTCGGTTTCCCGCAACAGCAGGACGATTCGTTCTCTTTGCCCTGTAAAGCCAGATCGTTGTACTTCTGCTTTACCATTTCCTTGATATCTTTCTCATTCATAGCTATTGTTTATTGTTCGTTATTTTACGAATATTACCGATAAAAAAATTCAGGCATTTATATACGGCTTTGCACAAACAACCGAAAACGGCTGTTTTGCCGCGCGACGGCACCAAGCCTGCGCTTCAGGCGAGGAGTTTGGGAGTAAACCTGATTTGTAAACGACACCAACGGCGAAGAATGCGACCTGCGGATTTACCCAACGGTGTAAAATCGTATACAGGCACCTGAATTTATTCGCAGCACTGCTGCGTTTCCGCAATGTCTTCGACAAAGCCGCCGAGCAGCTCTCTCACGACAGCCCAGTTCCGGCGGTCAATGCAATACTTCACCGACGGCGGGTTGACCTCGCCCTGTATGAGTCCGGCGTCTTTCAATTCGTTCAGGTGTTGCGAGAGAGTACTCTTCGCAACGGGCAGCACTTCCGACATATCGCCGTGGTAACAGCAGGTCCGGGCCGCCAGCATTTGCAGGATGGCAACACGTACCGGATGCCCCAACGCCTTTGCAAAGCGGGCAATCTGTTCCTGCTCTTTTGTAAACTCCTTATCCGACATTTTGCTTTATTTGTTCGCAAATATACGAACAATCTTTTAATTCGCAATATTACGAATAACTATTTTTACTTTGATAATTTATAACGACTCCGATTCTACCGGTGCATAATTCCACTGGTATCCAGACATATAAAACCATTACTGTTTTATATTCATCCCGAGTCCTTCCCTCCAAAACACAAATATTAAATAAAAAATACCTTTATATGCAAAATTATATATACCTTTGTTTGCCGAATACTTTGCCATACCCCCAAACAAATGAATACAATAAGAAAAGCACTTTTTCCGGAACTTGCAGCCGCAGCCGTGCTTCTTTGTCCGTTCGGGAAAAACCGGGCCGGATATTCACGATACGCAAAATAATACAGGGAACATTTTTTATTATCCGTTTATATGAAACCCACAATTTCGATCTCCATCCTAAAATACCCGCTAAGCATATTTTTATTTTGTTGCCTCTCCGGATGCACTTTCAATTATTTCGACTACTACCAGCATATCGAAGTGCCGGAGGGGAAATACAACTTTGGTCTTTACGGAGAGCCTTCTTTCGGAGATCCCGTATTTATGGTATTGAAACTGGAAAAAGAGATCGATCCCGAAAAACTGGCTTTTAATTACAAGTTATTTTCCGGCGAGCCGATGCTTACGGAGGAAGAGAAAGAATGGATCAATTCAAGAACGGTTCTCTACAACTATGAAGAGTCTTCTTATTTTTGGTCAAACGCCAAAATCGAGCTGTTTCATAACCGGTTCCTGGTTTTTTCGAGGGGCGGCTATCATTTCAGCCTCTACGACCTGAAAACCGAAAGTGCTCCTTTCAACGACGCAATCCCCTGGCATAGTTGGCGTGAGAACTACAATCCCAGTGAAAATAATGATGAAAGAAGCAGCTACGGAACCTGGATCAAAACAAACCTGCACGATAAAATAAACGATTATATCGAGGCGAATCGATAAACGATGAAAATAGTTTTATGAAACAGTTAAAAAATTCAGACAAGACAATGGGAACAAAAAAACATTTAAAGAACAAAATAAATTTGAGAAAAATAGTAACGCTCTTTTTAGTATTGATCGGTGTTTCTTATGTCAATGCCAAAGAATGCGAGGGTTTTTATGTTACGAACAATCTGGATACGATCAAGTGTAAAATTAATATAGAGGAAAATTTTTTCCATAAGAATGTCTATCATTTTCATAGGATAAGCAGGGGTGTAAAATTAAAAGATACTGAAGGAGTAAAGTTTTTCAGACCTCAGGAGATCGCATGTTTTGTAGTATTTGTGCCCAGTGGCGATACTTGCAAATTTGTTTCCGTACAGACTGACAATCATTATTTTTACCATGAAGTGGCTGCGGGAAAAATATTTATGTACCTGAAATATCAAACTCATCCTTACGACGGGGGTATGATAACCGAGTGTATTTTTTTCAAAAATGATGAACCCATAAAACTCAGAACAATGGATACGAGAAAAATCAAAGAAAAAAAATCAGCCTTCTTTTGTCAGACAATCCTGAAGTGCTGGAAAAATGGGAAAAGGCAAAGTTCGATTTAAAGACGATACAAGAAATAATAAAAGAATACAACAGTCATTACGATACCTTTTAAAAAAGGACAACCGCCTAACACGTGCCCTGACACCCGTCGGGCTGTTTCCTGAAATTTTGAAAATTTATCTACCTGCATTAGCATTCATCATGCACCATATTAAAATAAAAACAGAAATTTTGAACTGAAAAGGAAGAATCTTAGCGTCTGTTTAAATTTTTATCCGGGATGCAATGAGAATAATTTTCAGGAGATTTCCGGCAATTTAAAATGAAGGCACGGCGGGTTATTCCGAGTTTTAAAAAAACGGAAAGGTTCGGTAATCAGCTCATCACAACCGGAACAGACTTTAAAATAATTATTTCTATAAAGTTTAAACAGATACTTAATTATACTCTTTATCCGATTTGCGTAAACCGACATATAGTTTTCTCAATTAAATACGTTTTTTACCATCCGAAAGCTTTAAAACAGAACAATAAACGACCTATCCAAAAAACGTTATTAAAAGTCCTATTCCGCTTCTTCTTTCAGCAACTCTTCGTATATCCGGTAATTCTCTTCGTCGTAGCAGACGAAGAAAACTTTTTCGATTGTGTTGTCGGCGGCGAGGAAATCTTTTACGGTTTGCAGGGCGATGCGGGCGGCTTCGCGCTTGGGGAAGCGGTAAACGCCGGTACTGATATTAGGGAAGGCAACGGTTTTCAATCCGTTGGCCGCAGCGACCGCAAGGCTTTTGCGGTAGGCAGACGCCAGCAGTTCCGGCTCGTTCTTTTTTCCGCCGCTCCATACGGGCCCTACGGTGTGGATAACCTGCTTCGCCGGAAGGTTTCCGGCGGTTGTCATCACGGCGTCACCGGTTTTACAACCGCCCTGCCGGTTCCTGATTGCACGGCACTCATCGAGAATGGCTTCCCCTCCTGCCCTGTGTATCGCGCCGTCGACACCGCCGCCGCCCAACAACGAGCTGTTTGCGGCATTGACCACCGCATCGACACAGATTTTCGTAATATCACCTTTCAGCAATTCTATTTTATTCATACGAAACAATTTTAAAGTTTACCGGCCCGGCTTTTCGGGATGGCCGGGAATCATCTCAGAGCCCGTCTAAGTTTTCCGCAAAAATAATTCAAATCGATAAGTTGCCTGCAAGAAACGCGGAGACTGTCTGCTACATATTTGAGCATATTCGTTACGTTATTATTTTTCTTTTACCATATCATGAATCTTTTCAACGTCAAGCGATTATATCAATCAGTCAAGCGATACCATCTGCAGCACGCATTTTCAATTTCAGCTTTCACCAATACGCAGGGCATCAACGCTGTTAGTTTGAAACGATATTGTAAAGTTCTTCATACGAACTCACCACTCCGTATTTAACATTGTCACTGCTAATAGCTTTAAAGTGCTCTTCTGCACATTTCTTCTTTGCTTTTTCTGTTTCACGGAGATCTGCTTCACTGAACTGCAAAGAATTGGTTTCTCCCTTTGTTTCAGCAATGAAATAGATATGTTTGACCTTACCTTCTTCAAAAGCAATTGCCCAGTCAGGATTATATTTTCCAACAGGTGTATTGATGTAGAATGACTTTGGCAGTTTTACATATACTGCAACATCGGTTCTCGTGTCGATATCTTCGGCAAATTTCTTTTCATTGTTAGAATCAAAGATAACGTGGTCGAACAGGTGCCGTTCCGCTGTCATTGCATTAGCTCCCAATTTACCTTTAAATTCAGGTTCTGTGAATATCGTAGAATCGTAACACTCATCCAACTTATTATAAGTAATGTGCTGGATAATTACCGTTGCTTTTTGTTCATTGATAAGCTCCGAAGCCCGAATAATAAACTCTTCGGGGTTATACTCAAACTGCTCGAACACGGCAGGCTCGATTCTTTGCAATATCTCAACGACAGATTTACGGGTAAGCCCGGTGTTTTCGGTTATTTTACCCACGAGGTCATATTTCACATTGTCCGATGCCGTAATATCAACCGTTTTACTCTGCTGCTCATCTTTCCTGAATGCCTCACCTCTTTCGAGCGTTCCTTTCGATGAAATCTTATTCATCGAGCCGGTCGTCACTTTGAGATATATTTTCGACACCCTCAAATTGCGATTCAAGCTTTCGATAGCATTTGCTATCAGCTCCTTCTCTTCAAACCGAACGATGTAGTAACTCTTCGGACGAATCAATTTCCATAGCTTTTTAAACTCTGTTCGATTGAACTGATCTTTGTTGAGTTTCAGTGTAACGTTATTCTCCCGAACATTATCCGGCATAAGTTTCTTAGCATCATAGACAGAATCGAGCAGCATGACGATCGATTCTCGATACGCTGCGACCTCTCCGTCTAACTGAATACTACCATCAGCTTTGTCTGCATAGTATTTGTCGGTAAGCACTCCTTTCTTCACGTAACCATTTTCAACCAACGAGTCATAGATCACCTGAGCTTGCTCGGAAGTAACCACGACAGCCTCTCCGTTTGCATCTTTGAGTACTTTGTCGGCAAACAGTGCGATATTAACTTTCAGCGGACGATCCGATATAACCTCTGCCAATTCGTTTTGCAGCCCCTTGGCAAACGAATCGTAACTTTCACTGGCTACAACCGTAAGAACATTTACCTTATGTACCTCTTCACCCAATACGGAGGCATCCATACGATCGCCCTGGTCATTTACGCAGATACGTAACCCTCGTCCCACCTCCTGGCGTTTACTCACCTCGGCAGAACTTTGTTTGAGCGTACATATCTGAAATACATTCGGGTTATCCCATCCTTCACGGAGTGCGGAGTGCGAGAAGATAAACCGCAGCGGCGTTTTTCGGTCGAGCAGACGCTCCTTATCTTTCATTATCAAGTCGTAAGCATCCGAATCGGCAGACTCTGTCGTACCGCGTTCTGTCTTCGAGTTTACATAGTTCCCTTTTTTATCGCGCGAAAAGTATCCGTCGTGAGCCGTGCTTGCGACCGTACTTTTCAGAAACATAGCATAAGCGTCATCCTCGAAGAGCGTTTTCTGATACTCGGCCACTACGCTGGCATACTCCTGTTCAAAAATATCTGCATATATTCCATTCCCTTTCACCGGCTCATAGATACGGTATTTCTCCACCTCGTCGATAAAAAAGAGTGAAAGCACCTTTATTCCACGACTAAACAGCTCACGTTCTTTTTCGATATGCGAAAGGATCGTTTCGCGAATCTGAATCCTGCGGATCTGTTCTTCATTCACCGTCCCCACTACATCTCCGGCAAATAGTTTAACGCCGTTTTCAAAAGTAACGCTATTTTCCGCACCGTTAATACCGGTAATAAAAAAGCCATTCCGGTACTCTTCAAGCCCTCCGGACAGGTCGTATAAGTTTGCTCCTTTAGAGAGTTGCCGCACCACTTGCCGCACACCTTTAATCCCTTTTATATCAAAGCCGATGTTTGCCGTCGGATTTTTGTCTTTGTAGAGGTTTATCTTTTCGAGATAAGCATATCCCTCCGTGGCGGTGGTGCCACTGAACGAAACACCCTTAACGGCAATTTTTTTGACCAATCGCCTGTTATATGCCTCCATCGCATCGAGGCGGTAAATCATATTATAGATGCTCTCTTTACGGTGCGTTGCCGAGTACCGTAAAGTGAACAGAGCCTTGAATTTTCTGAGTCCCTCTTTTGTTTTCGCACCCTCCACACGTTGCGGCTCGTCAATGATAACAATCGGGTTTGTCTTGGCAATTATATCAATCGGACGACGGCTTTTAAACGTATCAAGCTTCATGTCGATACGACGGGCATCTTTGCCCGTGGCGTTGAATGCCTGCGAATTGATAATCATTACGTTGACGGCACTGTCGCTGGCAAAGTGCTCGATATCGGTCAGGTTCTTCGAGTTGTAGATAAAAAACCGCACCTTCTTGCCGTAATCTTCGGCAAAGTGTTCCTGCGTAATCTCAAACGACTTGTACACTCCTTCGCGAATGGCAACGCTCGGCACTACGACGATGAATTTACACCAGCCGTAGCGTTTGTTGAGTTCAAATATGGTTTTGATGTAGGTGTATGTTTTACCCACACCCGTCTCCATCTCGATGGTAAGGTTATATCGTCCTTCGAGTTTGTCGGAGGGTTTTATTTGGTTCGCTCGTTGAATATTCCGGATATTGGCAAGCACCTTATCGTCGATCAGTGCGGCTACAATAGGATTGTTTTTAAATCCGGTATAATCATCAACATCGAGTTTCATCTCACCTTTGGCGAGTTGACCGGGGTCAATCATATAACTTGACTCACGGTACGGTTGCCCTGCAAAAACGTCACAAACCGCTTTTGCCGCCTCCTCCTGAAATCGTTGATGTTTGAATTTTAGCTTCATGATTTCTTTTTTCCTTTCTCTATTCGTTTTGCTTCTGCCAACAATTCATTGACTTCCGCACACATGAGTTTACGATTATGGTCGTACTTTCCATATTCGGCTTGTGCAATGGTCTTTGCCGTCTCTGCCTGTCTGTCGCCTTTGTTTTGAACTATCAGGTAATTCCGAATAGTTGTCTCTCCGCTCAGTTCACTATCGGCAACAATGTTCTTTATATGCTCATCGATAGTGGGTATTCTTACTTGATACAACTCAGCCACTGCCTTTTGCGTCGTCCATATATTACCATTCTGAGAGTAAACATCAATCTTTGTGTTCCCCTTTTCATTCTGACAGATTAATATTTTGCCTAAATTTTCTTCCATAACCCTTAGATAACTTTTACGGTAGTGTCGGGAGAAATGGATTTAAATATCTCAAAGACGTTTATTTTGTCGGCACTGTCGGCAAAGGAGCTGTCACGGAACAGGGCACGGGTGGGTTTGCGTTTGGCGATGGTACGGACAACGGCTTCCGACACCTCACTGTCGAAGCAGGCGATAAGGTCTATTTCGTCTGTCAGTGGCGAGTCTACGGTGTGCACCGTAAAACCCTCTATCTTTTCGGTAGTATGCGGCATAGTGAGTTGTACACCCCAGTCGAGCAGGCAACCGTAGAGCAGGTCGATATCCGAACGGTCGTCTTTGATGTTACTTATCGTATCCCATAAGTCTTTTTGTGAAAGTTGTCCGGCTGCATAATAGACATCCTTCATATTTGTAGAATCGAGTTTGAAGACACGGAATCCGGTGTCGAGTTTATCGATATTCTCTTTTTCTTTATTTTCTTCTTTTATTCTATCACCCGCACGGCGGATGCGTTCTTTGCCTATTTCGCAGATTGTCTTGTATCCTGCTTTTGCGGCTTCGGAGTTTGGGTCGCACACTTCGGGCAACTGCACCATAATGAATTTTCGGTTACCTCCGTCTTCGGCATTGAGTTGCATTACGGCATGAGCGGTGGTTGCCGAACCGCTGAAGAAGTCGAGGATAATAGAGTCTTTAGAAAACTTTGTTAGCATTCGCAAAGTACGAAGTAGTAAGTTTACACTTTTAGGGTTATCAAAAAATTTACCACCCATTAATTTAGATAAATCTTTTGTCGCGGTTGATGTTAGATAGTCATTATCCCACCAAGTTGTTACTGTTTGTCGAGTTTTCTCAGCCTGTTTTAGATAATATTTTTGCTGTAATCCATTCTCTGTACGAACAATTAATCCATTATTGTATTTTTCCTGCATTGTCTTTTTTGAATATCTCCAGTAGCCATCAATTCCAAGAAATTCATAATGTGGATTTCCTTTCTTGGCTCCTCCAGGTCCATCAACTGGAGTTAATTTATACGCCCCATTTTCATCCGAAAAATTGAAACCATTAAGATTGGGTTCCTCCCCTATTAATTTTTGTTGAAAAAATAGAGTAGCAATATTTTTTGCATAAAACAAAAGATGATTGTGGTTTTCAGATATAATTCTATCATTTGAAACAGATGCTCTATGTTTATGACATATACTTGCGATAAAATTGTGTTCTCCAAATATTTCGTCACATATCTTAATTAAATTTGATTCTTCATCATCGCCAATCGATATAAAAATTGCGCCATCATCTGTTAGTAGATTGCGGGCGAGTTGCAAGCGAGGGTAGATCATAGAACACCAGTCGGAGTGGAAACGTCCGTTGGTCTCGGTGTTTTGGAATAGGCGGTTGCCCTCCTCGTCGAACCTATCCAACTCCTCTTCGTACTCCTCACGGCTCTGTGCAAAATTATCTTTGTAGATAAAATCATTACCTGTGTTATACGGCGGATCGATATAGATCATCTTCACTTTACCGAGGTAGCTCTCCTGCAGCAATTTGAGAACTTCGAGATTGTCGCCCTCGATGTAGAGATTTTCTGTTGTCTCCCAATTCTTGCTCTCTTCGGGACAAGGGCGCAACGTTTTACGGATAGGAGTAGCCGCATCGATCATCGCCTGCCGCTTACCCACCCACGTAAATTCATACCGTTCCCGCTCATCGTCCGCCACCACATAGTTGCCCGTGCCTGCCGAAAGCACCAACTTCAATTTCTCGAAGTCGATCGCCTTTCTGAGCAACGGTTTCCCGTTCTCATCCACCGCCCCCGAAGGGTCAGCCACCTCTGTCACCACCTGCGGAAACAACTCTGCAATCACATCTATATTTTTTCGAGTCATATCGACCGACTCCATCTTTAGTTTATTCATTGTTATTTAATTTTTACTCCGCGATCCAATTTATGAGAAATATCTTCAATTATTGATTCTACATTTGAGTCAGATGTTCTTAAATCTTCGACGACATTAAATTCAGACAAATTAAGTGTGAATGTGTTATATACATACGACGCAGCAATGGAGATACGACTATCTTTGGTAATCGTGGACTCCATATCACTTTTGACCGTACAGGTTATATTATCTATGAACTTCATCTGTTATTCTATTTGCTCTTATTAATCAATTCCCGTCTGTCGACATCCAGCAATTCAGCAATCCTGGACAACGTACTTAAATCGGGTTGCGAGGCATTAGAGCACCACTTCGACACGGTTGACGGGTCTTTGCCTAATTGCTCTGCTAACCATTTTCCTGTTTTCTTTTTTTCTACAAGCACCACTTTTATCCGATTAATATCTTCCATTATTCTCAATTGTTATTGCGTTTAACACAAAGGTATTGAAAATATGGTCGTTTGTATCGCTTTGCCAAATAATAATTTAACAATCTGTTTTCTTGAAGAGAGGTAATGTTCCGTTTTACCACCTATCCGCTACCTGGCAATGAAGAGAGATGTTATGCGCATATTACACTTTAATCAGTAAGTTACGTCATTTTATCCGTTTCTGCTTTTGCCGGATACAATCTGGTTCCGGAATGGCGGTTCACGGAGAACTCTTTTTACCGTTCGTCAACGAAAAGCATACGTTCGTCATATATATTTTTCATAAGGTGCCGGAGGGGATAGCTTTGTTCCAAATTCAAAAGCTATGAAAACAAAACAAAGACCTTTACCGGTAAAAAGCACAAGGGGTGTACTACTGCTATTTGCCATCCTCCTCTGCCCTGTTACAGTTTATGCGCAGGGCAGCGCCTCGCTCGGCGGAAAGGTGACCGACCGGAACGGGACAATGCTGCCGGGGGCGACGGTACTGCTTCTCAGCGGAGACAGCGCCGCTTATGTAAAAGGTTCGGTGACCGACCAGACGGGGAGTTTCCGGCTCACGGACATACCGCAGCAAAAATACAACCTGGAGGTCTCGATGATCGGGTTCAAAAAAGCAGAGGTGCGGCTGGACCTGAACGGTCGCACGGATGCCGATGCGGGAAATATCGCACTGGAAGAGGATGTGCGGCAACTGAACGAGGTCGTGGTTACCGGAGAGTTGCCGTCCGTCCGGTACGAGCCGGGCAAGGTGGTGGTGGATATCTCCTCTTCGGCGCTCTCACGTCAGGGCAGCGCGTTAGAGGTCTTAAAGAATATGCCGGGGGTGATCGTACGCGAAGATGGTTCCGTTTTCCTTTACGGACAAGCGGGTGTGCAGGTTCTGATGGACGGCAGGCAGACCTATTTATCGGGAGAAAACCTCGTTCATTACCTGCTTTCCATACCGGCGGCGGCAGTAAACCAGATCGAACTGATCACACAGCCGTCGAGTGCTTTCGACGCTTCGGGCAATGCGGGCGTTATCAATATAAGCACGAAGAGGAGAGCCGTGCGCGGCGTCAACGTTTCTGTTTATTCGAACTACCGGCAGGGCAAATATGCAAAAAGCAACAGCGGCTTCAGCCTTGCGGTAAGGAAAAACAAAATCAGCGTGTATGCCGATTACTCTTATTATTGGGGTAAAGAGTTCATGTATGTAGAGTCCGGCAGGAAATATCTTGTTTCCGGCGGAATGCCGGACGTCTTGCTGGACATGCATGCCGACCGCCGTTACAAGCACCGGTCGCACTGGGGAAGGGCGGGAATGGACTACGACATTTCGGAGCGTATTTCAACCGGCTTGTATGCATCGGTTTCACACTATATGCGTACGACGGACGAAGCGAACGTGTCGGCGTTCGGCAGCGACCTGCAGAACCGCGATTCGGTGCGCACCACTTTCAACGTTTTCGACGACCGGTACAGCAACATCACCGCCGGCGCTTATTTTTCCATGAAGGTAAAAGAAAAAGGGAAATGGGAAAGTTCGTTCGATTTCCAGAATTTCGATTCCCGCAACAAGCAACACCAGTCGGGCTTCCTTTCCATCGCAGACAGAACGGAAAAACCGGATACGATGAGCGGAAAGACCGACGGGAATATCCGTATCTATTCGGCAAAGTCGGATCTCCGGCTGCCGCTGACCGGAAAAACGGTACTGAACGCCGGAATAAAAACGGCCTTCGTCCTTACGCCCGGCAATACGCTCTACGAGAAGATGGAGAACGGGGCGTGGCTCTACGACGAAAGCCTGAGCAGCGGATTCCGGTACAGGGAGAATATCAACGCCGCCTATTCGAGCGTGCAATACACCCCTTCGCCGGTAATCGGCGCCGAGGCGGGGCTGCGCGTCGAGCACACAGCTACCGACGGCAGGCAATACGCGGCCCGTTCGGTAGCAGACAGCTCTTTCAGCCAGCGATACACGAATTTCTTCCCGTCCGCTATGTTCCGCTATGCCCCTTCAGAAGCGCACACCCTGTCGCTGATATACGGGCAGCGCATCGTACGCCCCAATTACGGGGCTCTCAACCCTGCCGTCATAGTGAACGACAATTATCTCCACGAAAAAGGGAACGTCGGGTTAAAGCCGGAACTGTGCCACAACATCGAATTGTCGTATCTCTTTAAAAAGAACTACAACCTTACGCTGCTTTACTCCGAAAGGAGACATCCCGTAGTGAAGGGCTACATACGCGAAGAGGACGACCTGCTCATAACCGGTACCCCGATGAATATTCCGCGCGCACGCTTTGCCGGCATGAGAATCGGCGTCAGCAATTTGCAGCCGCTGGCATGGTGGACGATGCATGCCAACGTATCGCTTGCCTATAGTCAATTCCACTGGATTACGAATAATGTGCTGACAGAGAACAGTACGGTTACGCCCAACGCATATATGTCGCACCGGTTGCGGATTCCCGGCGAATGGACGGTCGAGGTTACCGGTTTCTACAACGGGAAGACGGCCGACGGGCAGGCGGTGATAAACCCGGTATGGTCGGTTGCGGCGGGCATCCGGAAATCGTTCTTTGACGACCGGCTGACGGTTTTTGCCTACGTCGACGATATTTTCGCATCCAACAACGCATACATCCACCTTATGGGCGATCTCTTTACCGGATGGTATAAGGAAAAACGGATGAACAGGGTGTTCGGGCTCAACGTTTCGTACCGGTTCAGTTCCGGGAGCAAGGTAAAAGAATCACGGCAGGAAAGTATGCCGGATGAAAGTAAACGCGTAAATTTGCGATAGAATGAAAAAAGACCGCGACCTATTCCGGTGGATTTATCCCTTGCTGCTCGGTATCGTGCTGTTCAACACTCTGCGGGCAATCACCGACTTCAACAGAAACGGTACGTTCTGGACAGGGTCGCTGCAGGAACATATAACGGCGCAGGCGGTAACGATCGCCATTGCGTACGCTTTCGACTGCTTCTGCCGCCGGAAGCTGAAGAAAGAGATTACCGGCACAGGAAAAGAAAAAAGTGCTGCCGCCGATTATCTGACCGTTGCATGCCTGACTACCCTTTCCTTAAACGCCCTGTTATTTGCCGGTACGAGCATAGGGCTTCTGGAACTCAACAACGGATGGATCGACTACATGCTGATCGATATCGTGTACATTCCGTTGTTGCTGATCTATTACGCAACCATCCGCACAACCCGTATGAACCGGGAATATGAGGAACAGCGGCTTATGGTGGAAACGATCCGCAGCGAACAGTTACGGACAGAGTTGAATTACCTCAGGGCCCAATACCATCCGCACTTTCTTTTCAACGCACTGAACACGATCTATTTCCAGATAGACGAGAGCAACGGCGAGGCCAGAAAGGGTGTAGAGCTTTTGTCGGAACTGCTCCGTTACCAGATCTACAGCGCAGACCAGAAAGTAACGGTAGAGCAGGAGGTTGCTTTTATGAAAGCGTATATCGATTTCCAGAAGCTCAGAATGCCGGAGAGGCTGCAGGTAGAAACCCGTTTCGACCGTCCCCTGCCGGAGCAAACGATGTACTCCCTGCTTTTTCAGCCGCTGCTCGAGAATGCCTTCAAATACGTCGACGGCGCATACCGGATCGCGGTCGAGCTGACTTTTTCGGAAGAGAGCGTCGTTTTACGCATAGAGAACAGCGTTTCGCCGGAGGGCGGGAAAGTAAAAAGAACGGGAAACGGCGTCGGGATAAAAAATCTCCGGCGGCGCCTCGAACTGCTTTATCCGCAACGCCACGCGTTACATCTGGAACGCAACGGCGACCGCTTTACGGCGGAACTTAAAATCGAATTGCAATGAGACAGATCAGTTGTATCATTACCGACGACGAACCGATTGCACGCAAGGGACTGCGCAAATACGTAGAGAAAGTGGCGTTTCTAAAGCTGGCGGGCGAATGCGAAGATGCGCTCCAACTGAGCGCAATGCTCAAATCGGAAAAGCCGGAGCTTTTGTTTCTCGATATTGAAATGCCCTATATCTCCGGCATCGATTTCCTTGCCGGCATCGCGCAACCACCTCAAGTTATCCTTACCACGGCTTATGAACAATACGCTGTAAAGGGCTACGAACTGGATGTGGCGGATTACCTGCTCAAACCGGTATCTTTCGAACGTTTCCTGCAGGCTGTAAACAAAGTTTACGACCGTATCGAAAGGGAGCGGAAGCCGGACGGGGAACGGTATATCTTCATAAAGAGCAACGGCATCCTGAAAAAAGTGTTTTTCGACGATATCCTTTTCGCCGAAGGGATGGAGAATTATGTGCTGATCCACACCCGCGATTCGAAAGAGGTGGTACACACCACATTAAAAAACCTGGCGGACTCTTTACCCGAAGATACCTTTTTGCAGGTGCATCGCTCCTATATAGTGAACCGGACAAAGGTCGAAGCGATCGAGGGCAATACGATAAATATCGGGAAAACCCGCATTCCCGTATCCAGAAATTATCGCGAAAGCGTCTTCGCCGCGCTGTTAGGCAACCGTTTGCTCTGATCGCACGACAGCTTTATGACAGTCTTTTCGATGCGCTGTGCGAAAGAGGACGCGAAGCGCACCCGAAAGCCGCGGCAAAACCGTATGCCGGCCTGCCGCAATACGATACAGGGCACCTGCGGATTGACGGCTTTCCGTTTCCATAACCGGAGCGTGTTATTTCATTTAAACCCGGACAGGCCGTTATCCTTTCCGGAATAACGGAATTTTCCCGATCTTACGACACAGGAAAGAAACGCATCTGCTAATTAATACAATTTAACCATATAAGCCTATATAAAATATAATTATTCTATATATTTACATAATTAATATGGGATATGCCCCAGAGTGAATACGAAGAGAGCTTTGATTTTGCTTTCCGGCTCTTTTTATATTTACAGAATACAGGAGGCGCCTCGGCAATCTTCGGGAACAGGTTCTCACGATGACGCCCGGCTTTCACCATATTTTATTTATAGAATATGGGAGGCGTCCCGGCAATCTTTGAGAACAAGTTCTCACGATTGCTCTCGGCTTTCACCATATTAAAAAGATAAAACAGAGGCAACACCCCTGCTCCGCCCATACAAAAAGCCCCGGGCAATACGTCCGGAAGCAAATGACTAAAACACACTGACCCAATAAATAACGACGGAGCACCGGGGAGTTGTCACTGGCAGAAAAAACCGAAAACAATACGACCGATTTTAAGGGGACGTGATATTAAACGCTATGGTTATAATTGGGCTGGTTTATATCTTATTGCGACTTTTCCTTCCCGTCACTATGACATAGAAGTGTATCCAGCGGTTAAACAGTATCTTTTAACATTTGGCATTGAAAGGCTTGAACAGACAGGAAAGACGTATATCGTTAATGGTGAAAAAATTAAAGCTCGCAAAAAGACTAATAACAAGTGGTTTGAAATCCAAGATAGTATCAGCTATTGGGAGGATTTTTCTAAGCCAAAAATCGTATGGGGTGAAATCTCTGATAAATCAAAATTTGCTTTTGATTTTTTAGGTGAATATATACCAGAAGCCACTACATTTTATCTTAATGGAGAATATATAGAATATTTATTAACAGCTTTAAACTCATCTGTTTCAGAATGGTTGTTCTCTAAAACAGGAACAACTACAGGTGTTGGCACTATTAGATGGAAAAAATACACAATAGAACAATTAATCGTAGCAAAGCCCAATTATGAACAACAGAAAGAACTCCTTGCGGCCTTTGAGAAGTTAAAGGTTGGCAAGATGTCAATTTCTGATTTTAAAGATTTTAGTAATAAATTGATGTACAAGATGTATGAATTAACCAAAGAAGAAATACATGCTATAGAGAATTTATATAATTAATTTCGTCTTGTGTTAAACCATATAAATTATATACGATATATTCAATTTCCATATAATTATTATTATCGATTGACCTTTTGATTTGAGTCAGCTCCTTATTCTCGATTTTTAATTGCGGAATAGGAAGCTGCTCAACAAACATTGGTTTATATTCAAAATATCCTCCATTACGAGTGACTCCAAGTAGCCTAATATAAAAATCTGCTAATTTGGAATTAAGAATAGCTAATAAATACTTACTCGCTGGAACAATCATAGAAGATGGTGCATTAATAAAACTATTATTTTCTACTAAAGCATAATTGGGAGTCAAGTTCAGATTTCCCCATACGATTTTTGGCTTAGAAAAATCCTCCCTTTTGTGCCGATGGAGCCGAACAGCCCCTGGTAACTGCGTGCGCTTACCGGTATGGTGCTTTCGCTTTTTTCCGTAAGTCCGGTTGTCCGGGCTGCGCTGTGAAGTTCGTAGTTGCTGTCGGGATCGATGTAGATATATTTGATCGAATGGCCGTTTCCGTCGAAAGTGCCGTTAAAGCAGGAGTCCTCGTGCGCATTCCCTATTGGCTTCCATTTTTTGCTTGACCCGAGGAGGAGGTTAGGGGAGAATTCTTCGCTGAGATCGATGTCGGCATTCAGCGCGATACTCTTACCTTCGAACGTATCGTGCAACCCATGGAACGTTCCGTTTACGATAGCGGCAAGGGTTCTCAGTTCGGCCGACGAAGTTATCGTAAACCGCTCTGCCGACGGGTTCGCGGTGTACCAGGCATATTCCGGAATAATCGTCAGACCGAAATTTTTTCCCGTTACCGGGCTATCCGTCACGTTGAAAGACTTAAGCCGCATATCTCTATATCCTCCCTTGTCTGCCGTCAGGACATAGTTTTCTTCCGGAATCACCTGCAAAGTGTAATTTCCCTCTTTATCGGTTACGGTCGTGGCGATCGTATTGCCCGACAGTTTGAGCGTTATGCGGGCATTCTCTATCGGATAGCCGTCCGGCTCTGCCGTGGCTTTGCCGCTTACCGGTTGCGTAGCCGGTTTTTCCGTGGTGAAAGCCGGCGGATTTTTGTATGCAGAGTCTCCCGTTTTGTAATGCACGCGGTTATCGAGCCCGATAATCGTATTCAGCGTGGCAAGTATTTTAGAAGAGTTCAGTTCCGGAATATCATCGACGCGGAACCCCTGTTCTGAGCCGCCCGCCGGAATGGTACCATTGGCTTTGTAGTAACATCCGTCGGGGCTTTCGCCGAAGGTGATACCCGCCACGCGGTCGGCGCCTCGTCCCGTTACGATGGTGCCGGTGCTGTAACAGCCCGCAACCGTGCCGTAGTTAAAGCCCGTAATACCGGCCAGTCCGCGTATATCGGTGCTGTCGCCGTCGATACGCATCCCCTCGTTCACGCAGGCAATAATCTTCCCCCGGTTATAGCCGGCAATGGCGCCGGTGTATTCGTGCCCTTCGATATAGCCCGAGACGATCCGCAGGTTTTTTACCGTTCCTTCCGGGCCGATACCTCCGAACAACCCCTGGTTGATGTGGTAGGGAACGGCTTCGTAATAACCGGCAAACCGCACATACAGGTTGCTGATGGAGTGTCCCCCGCCGTCGAAAGTCCCGTTGAATTTACCCTCCATATGGGTTTCATAATAGCCGATCGGTTTCCACCGTTTTCCGCCCCATTTTTTCGTAGAGTTGTCATACACGCCGCCCATATCGAGGTCGGTCGTCAGCAGGAAATATTTTCCCGTGACCGCTTCCCTTGCCATTCTTACGTTGGCTGAAAACTGGGCGAAGTCGGCTGCCGAGCCGATCAGGTAGGGATCGTCTTCCGTACCGCTTCCGCCGCTGTACCGTGCCGAAGCGTCGTACATAGGCATTTCGCCGTTCCATTGCGATTGCGCATGCAAACTGCCTGCAATTGCCGTAAACAGCAGCGCCGTAAAAAATAATTTCAGAATCCGTTTCATAGCTGTTTTAGATTTTGGTGTCGTATAAGGTTTTGTAGTAGTTCGGATAACCGGTCGTATTAATTCAGCCGTTCTGGCACGTTCATCTTCCGTTTGACAATTTGCTAATATTTCATTACGCTTTTCGGTAGATATGATGAAAGCGTCATTATATCCAGTAAGTACTCCACGATAAATGTTAATGTTCCAGTCTTTGAGCGGAGTACCTACAACTTCTATTTTTCGTTTGATACTCTGCTCGATAGGTGAAAGTATCACCCAAGAATCAGAAGAAGCAAAATCACACTCTACAGCCTGTTGCTGCACAAAAACGCTCATAAACTTACAGCTAAAATATTTTTCATAAACCGTGCAAGCGTATTTCTATCCACTCTGCATATTTTAGCTATTTTTCTTTGCGAAACACTTGCATTGAGCAACTCCTTTATCAATGTTTCTTTTCCCGATAATTTATATTTCTCGGGAGCGCTCTTTCTACCTTTCGGCCGGCCGAGAATAATACCTTCGGCCTTCTTTCTTGCCAAAGCTTCTTTGGTTCGTTGACTGATTAAATTTCGTTCGATCTCTGCCGATAAACCGAAAGCAAAAGCCAAAACTTTACTTTGAATATCCTCTCCTAAACGATAATTATCTTTTATAGTCCACACCCGACACTCTTTCGTCATACAAATATTCAGTATCTCCATGATCATAAACAGATTACGTCCTAAACGGGAAAGTTCGGCACATATAATCAAATCATCCTTTTCAACCTTTTTCAGTAAACGTCCCAACTCTCGTTTATTATAAGATTTTGTACCACTAATAGTCTCTTCTATCCAACCATCGATAGACAAATGCTCTCTCTCGCAAAAATTACTGATTTCAAATCGTTGGTTCTCAACAGTCTGCTTATCACTACTAACCCGAATATATCCGTAAATCATTTTTGAGTTTAACATAAGAAGAAAAAACGACTTAACAATACTTTTTAATATTAAACTCATCCGGACCCGAGAATACAATATCTCCGATAAAGCAAAAGGAGTCAAATACATCGAATACACTTTTTCGCGTTCAGATAAAAACAAATCGAAAAGCATAACTCTGACAACCTTAATCATCTAAAAAAACAAAATACTACTATTT
This sequence comes from Bacteroidales bacterium, assembly GCA_029007825.1. Taxonomy (GTDB): domain Bacteria; phylum Bacteroidota; class Bacteroidia; order Bacteroidales; family JAQXIO01; genus JAQXIO01. The sequence continues at coordinate 61,770 of JAQXIO010000063.1, forward strand.
TCATATGCAAACAAGACTTCTATTTTTAACGCATCTTTATCTCCTTCAATCCATGGAAACAGACAGAACAATTGAAAATATGTAGCCTATATACGAAAACCGATATTCCCGTAAAGCCCTTAAGTGGACACATACCGTCCGCAAACGGTTCAAATCCACTGACAAACAACCAATACAATAAAAATATGTTAATTAACTTAATTTTGCCAATTAAAGTGTTCATTTTACAAGAATAAACACTATATTTGTAGTGTGTTTTTCATGGTATTAGATTTAAGGTTAGCAATGAGGATTGGCTGTCGGGACGACAGTCATTTCTTTTTTATACGGACGCTCTCCCTTTAATGCAACTTCTTTTTTATTCCTCTGCTGAAATCCCAAAACAAACATTTTCTCTCCTGCATCACCAACCATCCTGTTCCCCGCACGGAAAACCGGATACCGGTATCTAATCCGGGCAATCTTCCCGTAACACCATAAACCCGACCTCTGTAAAAAAGAAAAATAAAAAGATTTCCCTGCCGGATTAAAAACAAACATTCTTCCGTACAGCCCATACGGCAACCCTCCGGACTGCAGTTTCTCTCCGTTCCATATAACCTCCGGAGCGGACAACGATGCCGGAAACAAAGCCCCGGATAACCCGAACCGGTTTCTAACCGCTACTTACGGAAAAGAGAAGAAAAAATCCGGACACCCCGTATTATTTCCGGCAAAATACCTACCTTTACATAAACCAATTCAATCGATCTCCCATTTATGAAATGGCAACTCTGCATATAGCTGTCCCGCTCCGGGCGTGACGGGGAAACTCTCTCCGGCACTGAACAGACACGCCCCTACCCTACGCAGAGTTTATCCGATAAAATTACCAACTTACGTCCGCAACACACTTAAAGTGCTGTACGGACACGTCATTTCATAAAAAAATGCACTATACATATAAGCAAATCTGGCTCATCAACCTACCCGTCATGATGAGCCTGCTCATGGAGCAACTGATCAATCTCACCGATTCCGTTTTTCTCGGACACGTCGGCCCCATCGAGCTGGGCGCATCGGCGCTGGCCGCCATGTATTACACCGCCGTCTATATGCTCGGCTTCGGCTTCAGCCTCGGCACACAGGTCGTCATTGCAAGGCGCAACGGCGAAAAACACTATACCGGCGCCGGAAAAGTATTTTATCAGGGGCTCCTTTTCCTCTCCGCCTTTGCCGTCGCCGTCTTTATCCTCTCCAAACTTTTTTCACCCACACTGCTGCGCATGCTGATTTCATCCGACAACATTTACCATGCCGTTATGCAATACATCCGGTGGCGCGATTACAGCTACCTCTCCGCCTTTCCCCTGCTCGCCATCCGCGCCTTCTTCATCGGCACCACCCGCACGAAAATCCTTACGGCCAACGCTCTCGTCATGGTCGTGTGCAACATCCTGTTCAACTACCTGCTCATCTTCGGGAAAGCGAGCTTCCCCGCGCTGGGAATCGGCGGCGCTGCCATCGGCTCGTCGCTCGCAGAGCTTGCCGGACTGCTGTTTATGGTTCTGTATATGCGGAAACATACGGACAAAGAACGCTACGGGCTGCCCGCCCGTTTCGACCCGAAGCTCTCGCTCCGTCTCCTGAGCCTCTCCGTCTGGACAATGGTACGCTCTTTCTTCTGCATTGCCCCCTGGTTTCTCTTCTTCGTCGCCATCGAACATCTGGGCGAGTGCGAACTGGCAGCCGCAAACATAGTGCGGTCGCTCTCGATGCTCTTTTTCGTCATCGTCAACTCGTTCGCCACCACCGCCGTTTCACTCACCGGCAACCTGATCGGAGCAAAGCAAACGGAAAAGGTGATGTCCGCCTGTCGCCGCGTCATCGTCCTGAGCTATGCGGCAGGCCTCCCGCTCCTGCTGCTCTCCTTCCTCTTTTCCGGTACTCTTTTGCAGCTGTTCACCGACGATGCGGCAGTAATCCGCACCGCCTTTCATCCCTTCTGCGTCATGCTCTCCACCTACCCCATCTCCGTACCCGCCTACACCTATTGCAACACCGTAATCGGCACCGGCAATACAAAAGCCGCTTTCCTGTTCCAGATGATAAACATAACCGTTTATCTGCTCTACCTGTTCCTACTCTCCCGCACACCCGGCATACCCCTGGCGCTCTACTGGACGGCCGAGCAGCTTTACGTCGCCGTATTACTTACCCTTTCCTTATCCTACCTGAAAAAAAGCAAGTGGCAGGATAAACGGTTATAGCCCCGGCAAACAACGGTCGGACAGTTCCGGCTCACGCAGAATAAAAAAACAGGCAAAGTGCAACAAATGTGACAAATTAAACGCCCGGCAATCGTGATATTTGCATGACAGCGTCACGGCAGCCGAGCCGTTTAACGGCCGGGAAAATACCTTGCCGCAACAAAGAGCCATACATACATGTTTAATTAATAACCCTTTAACCATTCTACCGGTATGAAAAAGTATGAAAAAATGACCGTCGGGCAAATTGTCGCCGACCGTTTCGCCAACGCCCGTATCTTCGACAAATACGGCATCGACTTCTGCTGCAACGGCTCCGACACGCTCGACGAAGCGTGCCGCAAACGCAACGTCCGGACAGCCGACATCCTCAAAGAACTGGAATCACCGGAAAACGCCGCCTCCGGAGATCCCGCATTCAAAGAGTGGCCGCTCGACCTGTTGTGCGACTATATCATCAAGTTTCATCACCGCAACATCCGCCGCGAAGGCCCCGAAATATCGGCCCTGCTCGAGAAGGTATGCAACGTGCACGGAGAGCGGCACGCCGAATTATTCAAAGTAAAAAGCCTCTTTGCCGACTCCCTGCAAAGCCTTTACGAACACCTCGACAAAGAAGAAATTGTCCTCTTCCCCTACATCTACGCGATGTGCGACGCCCGCGAACACAAAACGCAAATCCCCCCCTTCCATTGCGGCAGCATCGCCGCACCCATCTCGGTCATGATGGCCGAACACGAAGAAGAGGGCGTGCGCTACCGCGAAATAGCCACCCTCTGCAACGACTACCGGACACCCGATGACGGCTGCGGCAGCTACCGGCTGCTGATGGACAAGCTCCGTTCGTTCGACGCCGCGCTCCATCAGCACATCCATCTGGAGAACAACATCGCCTTCCCCGAATCCATAGAACTGGAAAGGCAGCTCTTCGGACACAAATAAAACGCGACTTTCCAATCACCCCGCATCAACCCTGTTACAACGACAACGATGAAAACGATAAAACTCAAACGCGTTTACGAAGAATACGCCCCCGGCGACGGATACCGCGTGCTCGTAGACCGCCTGTGGCCGCGCGGCATGCGCAAGGAAAATCTCCGGTACGACCTGTGGGCGAAAGAGCTCGCCCCCTCGCCCGAACTCCGGATATGGTACCACGCCGACCCGGAGGCACGCTGGGACGAGTTCCGCATCCGCTACACCGACGAGCTGGCACATTCGGAATACATCCGGCAATTCACCGAAACCACCGAAAGCCACGACACCCTGACGCTGCTCTTCGCAGCCAAAGACCCCGTGCACAACCACGCCATCATACTGAAAGCCTTCTTAGACAAGATTTACCGGTAACGGCAATTACGCAGAAAGGGAGCATCCGGCAAGCCGGAAACGCTCCCTTTTTCCATATTTTATCCTCTTTACAATCAGATGCCGTTCCCGAATATTCAATTCCCGGAACAGCGAACGGCAATGAAATACACCAGAGTCCGGGATTATTTCCGAATACTCAATTCCAAAAGTTTAAAAACCGAACAGACAGTCCCTCGCTTTTAAAAGTCTTCCCGAAAGCCGATACAATTAGAAAACAAAAAGAGGAGCGCCTTGAAAAGCGCCCTCCGCTTTAAAAATTATTTGTCAACCGATTACCTCGTTAAATAGACTTTAAACGACGAAACAGCTCCCTCAGAAGAAATAAGACGTACTAAGTAATACCCCGCAGCCACATTCATGTCGATCTCCGGTATAGCCTCGCCCGAGTAAACCACCTGTCCAGCCATATCGAGAATCTGAGCCGATTGCAGGACTGCGTTCCCCTCATTCTTTATATAAACGCGGTTATGTGCACTATATACCGTAACTCCGACAATAGAAGTTTCGTCCACTCCGTCCAGAGGTCCGGGTATATAATCGATACCCTTGAAAAGCATGTAAGAACCGCCGGTTGTGGTTGCGTCACTACTGTAAGTACTGAAACTAAAAGAGGGATTGATAAGCCCGAAAGTACCTTCAAAAGTCGTCAGAAACGAATCTATCTCGTTCCCGTCCACTAACACTCTTGTAGTAAAACTGTTAGCAGATTCAACCGTATATTCAAAGGCTAAAGAAAAAGACAATTTTCCTACATCTACACGTTCACCGAAAGTAAAATAATCTTTCACCAGATCATGATTCATTGCTATTACAGGCACTTTAAAATCACAAAAGTATACGGTAGCAATGGCATCGACTCCGTTGGTCAGTGAAAACTGGAAAGAAAAATAAAAAGAAGCTGAGGGCTTGTCTAGCGGTACGTAACAAATATCAAAGTTATATTTCAGATACGTTGTCCCTCCAAAACCCGGAATCAGATCCCCATTCACTTCATTAAAAACGGTCATGGGCACTCGGGTAACATTAGCCCATACTTTCACATCCCCCTCGGGTGTATACGACCAATCCGCCGTCGAATAAGATTTAACCGTCATATCCGTCTGGGGATTCAACGTTTTTATATTCTGTCCATGCACCGTTAATGAAAAAGCCTGAAAAAAAAGGATAGCGACAAAAGTCATCCGAAAAAGACAGTCAGCATGGATCGAAAAAAGTAAATTCTGTTTCATAAAAATAAAATTTAAACAATAGAAAAATATGATTAAAAATCTGAAATTCAATTATATATAAACGCACAACAGTTCTTCAATTTTTCCGGTACATAGTACGGAAAAACAACACCCCCCCACTGATCATTTATTCCTTTCTCCGACTACAAAAATAAATAAAAATAAACACACAATAATAAATGATCATATAAAAACTCTCTATGTTTTTATCTTTATAATAGAGACGATGCAGCGACAATAAAAGATCGGAAAAGAATGCTCTACAGCCTACGGAAGATATCCTCTTCCTCTTTTTGCAGCATAAAAAAAACAAAAAAAATGCCAGCGACAAATAAAAAGCTCTCTTATCGAATGCCCCAGTCGGACAAGTACCGATATCTACCCTCTCCGAAAGAAATAAAAATGATGACAGACTATAAAAAGTTTTCGAAACCCGAACAACTGAAACAAAAAGGGGATGCACCCCGAAAAGTGCACCCCCTCTTTACAAAAATACAGTTAAACAATTATTTCGTCAGATAAACCTTAAACAATGACACTGCCCCGTCGGCAGAATACCGCACAGAGGCAACCTCTTTGCAGCCGGAAGCGCTCCTTAACGAACGCAATAAACTCTCTTACGATAAATAAAACCGGCTTTTCCTGGTTCCGGATAGCAAAAAAAGCTGCGGAACAAGCACGCAGAAAGCGCATCCCTGTATCCCACCCCCCCGGCGCCCGACGAACGATTTACCGATCAAACAAAATATGAGCGCCCCTACGAAATTTCAAAAATCAGCGGCCCCAGCGCAAGCATCCTATCCCTGCTCCCCGACATGTTCGTCCTCTGTGACCGCAGCACAACCATTCTGGACATCCGCTACCCTAAGCCCGAAATAATAAGCGACCTCCGCGAAGCGATCGGCTGCAGGCTGACAAATCATCAGCACAATAAAAATATGTTAATTAACTTAATTTCGCCAATATAAGTGTTCATTTTACAAGAATAAACACTATATTTGTATCGTGTTTTTCATGGTATTAGATTTAAGGTTAGCAATGAGGATTGGCTGTCGGGACGACAGTCATTTCTTTTTTATACAAACGCTGTCCCTTTAAACCGTAGTCTCCTTTTTATTCCTCTGCTGAAACCACAAAACAAATATTTTCTTTTCCCGCACTACAAATCTCTCTTTACGGATGTATATAAACTGAAGGGATTTCCTTTCCGCAAAAACCGGAGGATGCGGCGTAAGCAAACATCCCCCGGGCAGACAAAAAGGCATAAGCCGAACCACAATACCGGAGAAACCGCACGACACCCGGCACACAGAACAGGAAAAAAGGCCTATACCGTTTCAGATCTTACCATAAAAAACAGGGAGAACAGTACGGTGTACAGTTCTCCCTGAAACGTAAATATAAAAGCAACGGACTATTTTTTAGCGTGAGCCGCTTCCATCGCATGCATTTTTCCTTTAATATCGTAAGCCTTCTGGGCAGTCTTCCTCGCATCGTCGGCCACCTTGTCGGCCACTTTCGTACCTGCACGCAACACTTCACCCTTCGCTTTATCCACCACATCCTCCGCCCGGCTGCGGGTTTTATAATAGGCATCGGACACTTTCCCTTTCAGCTTTGCAGCTTCGGGCGATTGAGCTAAACGGAAGATCACCGCCGTAAGAATCGCTCCGATCCCCGCACCGATCAATAAATTAGACATTCTGCTCATAACTCAGTTTTTTTAAGAATTAAAAATAAATTAGTTTCACTCACCCTTCGGCACTTTCCGGAACAGGGAAACAATCCATAGCAGCAACACCGCACCCACAACGGAAGTGACGAGACTTCCCAGCAGATTGGTCGGATCGATCCCTACCAGACCGAAAACCCAGCCGCCGAATACCCCGCCGGCAATACCCAGAAGCAGGTTGATAACGAGGCCGAAACCTCCGCCCTTCATAATCCTGCCCGCCAGATAACCGGCAACAATTCCGATCAAAATATACCAAACAAAATTCATACCACACTCTTTTACGGTTTATAAAAACGCTCCCCGGCATCGCTCCGCGAACCGGCACACCCTCCTGCTTTTCAAATCCGTAAACCGTTGCAGGAAAAGGTGTTCTATTTGTTATAACATCGTATGAAACAGTAGGTTCGGACAGAAAAAAGGAATTAACAATAATTCTGTTTTCAACCGTCCGTCATGTCCCGCCGGCCTGTAAGCCGTTATGACAGTTTCCGGACAACCGCCTCGAAAGGCCGCAACTGCAAACACCCCTCCCGGAACCGTTCCGCCCCCGCTTCATCGTCGTAATTATGCAGCACCGTCTCCCCCTTCTCTGCGCCCAGCACCGCCTGCATCACGGCATCGTGCGGCGAAAAATTCAGGGCGATCAGGTAACGCTCCCCCTCCCCTTCACGAAGATAAGCATAAATGCGGGGATTCTCCTTCTCTATCAGCGTATAACTTCCGTAGCAGATTGCCGGGCACTCCTTCCTGAGCCGTACCGCCCGCCTGAAATAATTCAATACGGAACCAGGCTGCTTCTCCTCAGCGGCGACATTGACCGTCTTGTAATCCGGATTGACCTCTATCCACGGCGTTCCGTCGGTAAAGCCGGCATTCGGGGAAGCATCCCACTGGAACGGCGTTCGCGCATTGTCGCGGGCAATCAGCTTCTGCCCCTCTAAGTATGCCTGCGCATCGCCGCCCTCGTTCTCGATCCGCTTATAATTATTGAGCGTATCCACATCTTTATACTCCCCGATCGTTTCGAACCGGATATTCCGCATGCCGGTCTCATCGCCCGCGAACCAATACACCGTGCCCCGCATCGTCAGCAGGAACGTCGCCAGCATCTTCGCCGAAACATCGCGGTAAACACCGTCGTCTATGCAAAAACGGCTCAGCATGCGCGCCTGGTCGTGGTTCCCTAAATAAACGGCCGGCCAGCCGTCGCCCACGCCCTCGTCCCACGCCGTGAACATCTCCTTTAAAGCGATCAGGCTATACCCGATACCGGAATCCCCGTCGTCCGGCTCCGTCTCGTTCCGCACCGCCGAAGGGCCGAAACCATAAAGCATATTCAACTCCTTCCGCTCCGGTTCGACGAACAAAGCAGCCTCTTCCGGCTTAATCTCCGAACCCTCGCCTACCGACATAGCCCCGTAAGGCGCCAGCACCTCGCTGTTCATCTCGTGCAAGTATTCGTGCAGGCGCGGACCATGCGCATAATAAGAAAAAACATCCGGATACCTCTCCAAATCGATTTCAGGAAAAGCAGGATCCTTTGCAATCAGCGGAATAGAATCCATCCGGAAACCGTCGATCCCCTTATCGAACCAGAAGCTCATCATGTTATACACCTCGCCCCGCACATCGGGATTCTCCCAGTTCAAATCCGGCTGCTTGCGCGAAAAATAATGCAGGTAATACGAATCCGTCGCCTCATTATACCTCCACGCCGAACCCTCTTCGTCGAAATAACTCTTCCGCATGGGCGGCTCCCCCTTCTCGGCAGGCCACCAATGATAATAGTTGTAATAAGGATTATAGCGCGAACGCCGCGCCTCCCTGAACCAACGGTGCTCGTCGCTGGTATGGTTCACCACAAGGTCAAGCACCAACTTCATGCCCCGCCGGTGCACCTCATCCAGCAACCTCTCGAAATCGGCCATCGTGCCGAACTCATCCATAATCTTCCTGTAATCGCTGATATCGTAGCCGTTATCGTCGTTCGGCGAGGCGAAGATCGGATTCAGCCAGATCGCATCGACCCCGAGACTGCTTACATAATCGAGTTTGGATAAAATACCCGGCAAATCGCCCACCCCGTCGCCGTTGCTATCCTTAAAACTACGGGGATAAATCTGGTAAATAACGGCCCCTTTCCACCACGGTTCCTGCTGTTCCATATAAAATCAAGATTGATTAAATTCCTTATTACTCAGAACATCTTCAAACAGTCAGATGTTCTGAGTAATAAGGAATTTTTAAAGATATGACAATATGAAAAACGGTGTAATGATGCAGTATTTCGAATGGAACCTGCCCAACAGCGGGAACCTCTGGAAACAGCTTAGGGAAGATGCCCGCCATCTGCATGAGATCGGCGTAACGGCAATCTGGATACCGCCCGCATACAAGGCCGACGAACAACAGGACGAGGGTTATGCGACCTACGACCTGTACGATTTGGGAGAATTCGACCAGAAAGGAACCGTACGGACCAAGTACGGCACCCGCCAGGAACTGCAGGAAGCGATAGACGAGTTGCACCGCAACGATATAGAAGTCTATCTGGATGCCGTCATGAACCACAAATGCGGAGGCGATTACAATGAAAAATTCCCCGTAATAGAAGTCGATCCCGACAATAGGGAGAAAAACATCGGGAAAGTATTTGAGATCGAAGCCGCGACCGGCTACGACTTCAAGGGCCGGAACGGGAAATACTCGGATTTCAAATACCACTGGTACCACTTCTCAGGCATCAGCATGCCGGAAGATCCTGACCAGACCGAACACATCTACCGGATTGTCGGTGAAGGCAAATCATGGAGCGAGGGAGTTGACGGAGAAAACGGAAACTACGACTACCTGCTGGGCAACGATCTGGATCTGGACCACCCGGAAGTGATCCAGGACCTGCTTCACTGGGGCATGTGGGTTGCACAGGAATTGAACCTGGACGGCTTCCGGCTGGATGCGATCAAGCATATGAAAGACCTATTCGTCAAACAATTCCTCGAAACGGTAAGAGCCAGCCGGCAAGGACGCTGCTTTGCCGTCGGCGAATATTGGAACAACGATTTCGATTCGCTCGAAAACTACCTGAATACGGTCGGCAAAGAACTGCACCTATTCGATGTGCCGCTGCACTTTAAATTATACCAGGCCTCTCAGCAAGGACGCGATTTCGACATGACGAATCTGACTGACGACACATTGACAGCCCGTTATCCGCAAAACACCGTGACATTCGTAGACAACCACGACTCACAGCATGGAAGCTCGCTCGAATCGCAGGTCAAAGACTGGTTCAAGCCCTCCGCATACGCCCTTATCCTCCTGATGGAGAAAGGTTACCCCTGCATCTTTTACGGCGACTACTACGGCGTAAAGGGGAAAGAATCGCCCCACCGCCTTATTCTCGATATCCTGCTCGATGCGCGCCGGCGTTATGCCTACGGACGCCAGGACCTCTACTTCGACCACCCCAATACGGTCGGGCTGATACGCATGGGCGACGGGGAACACCCCGGTTCCGGCCTTGCCCTGCTGATCTCGAACGGCGACGACGGCGATAAGGTGATGAACGTCGGCAAAGAACGCAAAGGCGAAATCTGGCACGATATTACCGGAGACAGGAAAGAAGAGATCGCCATCGGCGACGACGGCAGCGCCCGCTTCCCCGTGTCGGGAGGAAAAGCAGCCGTATGGGTAAAAAAACAATAACCCACCGCAAGCATTTAACCGTTAGCACCCCTGCAAACAAAGCCAGAAGTGAAACACCCAGCTCAAAAGCCGGTAAATTTTTACCGGCTTTTTTCTTTTTTATCACCGGAAAAACCGATTTTTATCCTACCTTCGTAGAAAATATACTTACGTTATGCCCACTTCCTTATCAGAATCCCCCTCAGGGAAGGATGGGAACGACGACCATCACGGCTGCCGCTGCCCCGAATCCGATCTACTCTCCGACCAGTTACTGAATGCATTGCAAAACAGTATCCTCGTCATCGACGCCGGAGAAAAAATCCGACGTGCCAACACGCAGGCATTCGAAGACCTCCAGGTCGACAATACCGTTATCGGACGAAAAATTACGGACATACTGACGGTTATCGACCGCAACGACGACATCCTGCCGGGTTTGCTGGAGAACCTGAAAAACAATAATGAAAAAAGCGTCAGGCTGCCCGGCGATGTATTTATCCGGTGCAAAGACAGCGGTACGCAACTTTTTGTCCGCGGACAACTGACCTGCCTTTCGGACGACGAGATACTCTTCTCGTTCCATAATGCCGTAGATGAACTAACACGCAACTTCCTGCTGAAAATGGCATTGAGCAGCACCCGCATTTTCCCGTGGGTTTACGACCGCGACCGTTCGGCCATGCTCATCGACCCACGCTATTTTACCTATACCGGAATACCCTCTGAAGACAACTCCATGACCGTAGAGGCTTTCTTCGAACGCCTCCATCCGGATGACCGCGAAGCGATGGCGAACGCTTTCGGACAGCAGCTCAACGGCTCCCATTATCCTTACCCCGTTCCCTTCCGCCTGCTGAGAGGCGACGGACGCTGGGAGTGGTTCGAAGGACAATCGACCTATCTGGGACAGATCAACGGGATACCCTACCGCATCGTAGGAATCTGCATGAGCACACAGGCACACAAAGACATTGAAGAAGCACTGATCGCCGCCCGCGACAAAGCCGAGCAAAGCGACCGTCTCAAATCGGCATTCCTCGCCAACATAAGCCATGAGATACGTACCCCCCTCAACGCCATCGTCGGATTCTCCAACCTCCTGACCGGCGGAGATATTTCGGTCGACAGCGAAGAAGCGCACGAATACGTGGAACTCATCAACACCAACTGCACCCACCTGCTCAGGCTCATATCGGACATACTCGACCTCTCGCGCATCGAATCCGACACGATGGAGTACAACTTCTCCGAGCAATCGCTCAACCGCCTCCTGAAAGACATCCATCAGGTACACAAACTGACCATGCCCGCAAACGTCGCATTCAACCTCCGGCTCCCGAACGAAGACGTGCGGATAACGACCGACCCTCTACGGCTGGGGCAACTGTTGGGCAACCTGCTGGCCAACGCAGAAAAATTTACCGGAAAAGGACGGATCGATTTCGGATATACGCTTTCCGGCAACGGAGAAACCGCAGAGATATTCGTCGAAGACACCGGACGCGGTATTCCCGAAGAGCAGTTCGTGAAAATTTTCGACCGCTTTCACAAAATCGATAGCTTCGTACAGGGTGCAGGACTGGGACTCTCCATCTGTAAAACCATTGCCGAACGCCTCGGCAGCAAAATCTCCGTCTCTTCACGTTTGGGAGAAGGCTCGCGCTTCTCGCTGAAACTCCCGCTTCACCCGGAAGATACAGCCGCATAAAAATATCACAGGGAAATATAATAAGAAGCAGAAAAGAAAGAATTATCTCCTGTAAAAACAGAGACTTTTACATGCCCTCCGCTGTTGCATCGTAAAACGGTATTCATCCGCTCCTCCCGCTTTATCAAATCCCCGGACATTTTTCGCATTCAGCTTGTACGTTGCCCTTTCATACGGTCGAACGCCGCTCCGTTTCGCATGTTACCCATATCCCCGACACCTCCCGGCAGCTACTTTGCGGTTTTTCCCGGTAACGGAACGGCTCGAACCCCTTCGGCTATCCCTGTTTATTCCGGCACCTTCCGCCGGCATGCCACCCGGCAACCGCTACCCTATAAACCTGAATCACCGCCCCTTATCTGTCATAAAACACCACCTCGTATCGATACACTCCGGAATCGCCAGGCCTTCTCCCATTCTTAAAGAACAACACACAATTCAAATCTAAAAATATATTAATTAACTTAATTTCGCTATGAAAAGTGTTTATTTTACAAGAAAAAACATTAGATTTGAGATATGTTTTTCATGGTATTAGATTAAGATTAGTTTAATGTAAAGATTGGTTGCCGGGATGGCAACCATCTCTTTTTATATACATACCGGAAACGCCCCTTAAGTATAAATAAACGGAAAGAAACAATGCAAAAAACGATACCGGCTCCAAAAACACAGTACGCCCCTGCATCAAAATCATCATACGGAAACATCGATACCGTTTTATTTTCCTGTTCATGGATAAATAAATACAGCCTCCGTCCTTTTTATATAGAAATGAAGAAACATTCCTCTATTCATCTATTTCAACATGGTAAAAACTTATAGATTTTTACAGATCCTTACCGGTTCTGTAAATACAGACTAAGCAAATACTTGTAGATTCTTTAAACACCTACAAGTATATACGGATATAGATAAAATAAGAAGTTGCAAATTTCCACTTCTCTCAGTGTTAGATTCTTGTAGATTCTTTAAACATCTACAAGAATCCGCATACATAGATAAAGTGAAAGTTTATCAATTCTCACCTCTCTCGATGTTAAATACTTGTAGAATCTTGTAGAATCTACAAGTATTTCTTTTCTTTGTACTAAAATTACCAATTATGATCGAAAAAGCACCCGATATCGATAATGCACTTATTATAAAGGCCATGTCTTTATTGGAAAGGAACGATATTAAAGCCCTGGCCAATGAAATAAATGATCTCTATTTATATTGGTCCGATGTCAAATATAAAAAAGTTCCTGACAATGTTTCAACTACCGACCTATGGGCCTGTGTTAAGCTCAACAGAGCATTACAGCGCGTTACTGTCTGGAAAGATTATGGAATTTCTTTCGCAATCACAAATAAAATGCAACGCCTATGTCACGATTTCGATATGAATTTCGGCGGATCCTGGGGAAATTCCACACATATACCCGATGAAAGTAAAGAGAGATATTTAATTTCTTCGTTGATGGAAGAAGCAATCTCATCGAGCCAAATGGAAGGAGCATCGACAACAAGGAAAATTGCAAAAGAGATGCTCAGAAAAAATATTTCGCCTCGCAGTCGTTCCGAACAGATGATTCATAATAACTATAATTCAATCCGTTTTATTGTTCAAAACAAAGACACCCCCTTAACAAAGGAACATCTGTTAAAGGTGCATGCGTTGATGACTTATAAAACCCTCGATAACTCTCAGGACGAAGGTAAATTCAGGGATAACAATGAGATTGTCGTTGAGAATAGCATAACACATGAAGTTGTCCATACCCCCCCCTGCCATACAAAAATCCCGTCTTTTATAGATTCTTTATGTAAATTCTTCAATGAAAAAAATGGAAAGGGTATCTTTATCCACCCCATTATCCGTGCTATTATTATTCATTTTATGATAGCCTATATTCATCCGTTTGTCGATGGCAACGGACGTACGGCAAGAGCCCTGTTTTACTGGTACATGTTAAAACAGGGATATTGGTTAACAGAATATCTTTCCATATCGAGAGTGATTTACAAATCGAAAGAAAGTTATGAAAAAGCTTATTTATACACAGAAGCCGACAATAATGACATTGGCTATTTTATCGCTTACAACTTAAGAGTTTTAGAGTTGGCTTTCAAGGAACTGCAAATATATATCGAGAGAAAAACTGCTCAACAGCAACAAACATCCGATTATCTGAAATTGGGCGGCATTAACGAAAGGCAAGCTGCCATACTTTCATTATTGGACAAAAAGCCAAAACTCGTATTAACAATAAAAGAACTACAAAACAGATTCGCGATAAGTCATCCGACCGCAAAATTGGATGTCGATCCTTTAGTAGAAAGAGGCTTCCTTGAAAAAATTCCTGTCAACAAAGTCAAGTTCAACTATATCAGAGGCAAAAATTTCGATTCTTTAATAAAAGAAAAAAACGATAAGCACATTTTGAACTAAAAACATCATTTTACTCATATAATATTCACGAATAAGCAACACATCGAATCTATAAGAAAAACGTTTTCATAATAAACCGGACCCGTTTATTTATCCGGACCACTATCGCCGAAACAATGAAAAAATTGAACCGGAAGAACAGCTAAATTCCCCACTTTAGCAATACGTAAAAAACAACCGCCGCTCTTTGCCTCCCTCCCGCAAAACGGCAAGGCGCAAAACACCCCCGCCGGAAACGAACATAAAATTTCGTAAATTACGGTTGCGGTAAATCCGTTGCCCCCCGCTTCTGCCGCTTTATATTATACCGGTAAGCAAGGCAAGCCAACACGAAATAGACGCCGCACTGCACCCACAGTGTGATATACTCACGCTCTATATCGGCTATAGAAGCCCCCATCGAATTGATCTTGACAAAAGCAAGGGTTCCCGGCGCAGCAGGAAAGACAAAATGCGCCGCCTTCCAGTACCACGGCATCAGCTCCAGCGGATAAGAGACCCCCGACAGGAAAATAAGCCCCACCGAAAAGAAAGCGATCATCAGCAACGGCGCCTCCGAATCGGTATAAAACACCGAAGCCGCCAGACCGAAAAAACTCGTTGCCAGCAGGTAAGGAATCATCAGCATCACAATCTCGTATTTATGCCCGATATCCGGCAGGCTGAACACCACCGGCATAAGCCCCAGCAGGAAAAGAGAAAAAACCGCATAAAGCATACAATAAACAAAAGTCTTGCCCGCAACGATACGCGACATCCGCGCAAACGACAACCCCACGCCCGGAAACGTCAGGATCGAGCCCGAATGCCGTTCGCCCCCGCTGATCATCCCGATCACCATCAGCAAAGTCTGGAAAATAATCACCGTCAGCACCGCCGGAATCAGATAACTCCCGTACCCCTCCGTATGGTTATACAAAGCCGTGCCCGACACACCGATCGCCTTCGCCTGCGTAATCTGCACGGCGTCCTGCTGCGGCAGGAACACCAGCATATTCGGGCGGTAACGCTCGTTCAGAGCCATCATCGCCCCCGCCGACGACTCCTGCATCGCCAGGTAATACAGAAACGCATCCGTCGAGCCGTACATAATAAACGCCGACTCCTCGCCCCGGTTCACCCTCGTATCGAAATCCTCCGGAATATAAATGATCCCGATCACCTCGCCCTTCTTCAACAACTCCTTCGCCGCGAAAAAATTGTCCGCATTGCAATACACCTTCACCTGAGGCGCAGCATCGATCAGCCGCGTGTACTCCCGGCTCAGCGCGCTGTGCGACTTATCCACCACCGCGATAGGCGCATTTCGTATCAGATTCGGCTCGTACATATAGTTATAAAGCAAACCGTACACAAATATCCCCCCCACCAGCACAAGCAAAATCGCATAGCTGCGGGAAATCGTATTGAACTCACGCAGCACAATAGCAGCAATATCCTTCAGTCCCGATGTCATTTTATTCGATGTTCTCATACCAACGGCTCAATATAGCGGTTTTCAGATGCGGCAGTATCAGCAACGCCGGCAATAAAAAGGCAAACAACGCACTCACGTTCTGCCACGTATAAGCAAACCCGTAATCCCCGTAAAGCAAGTTCTGGTTAATCTCCACGAAATGCCGCACCGGGAAGAGGAACGAAGCGTAATACACCACCGGAAACATGAACGGCGCCGGAAAAGTTACCCCCGAAAGCGTCGCCCCCAGCGAACCCACCATCGACACAATGCTGATAATAATGCTGATAGCCGGAAACAACGAAAACAGGAACACCCCCAGCCCCTGCGTAGCAACGATAAACAATGCCATAGACAAGTTCAACGGCAGGAAACCGCACGAAAACGGAATATGCATCACCCCGAAAAAAATATAATTGGCGAAAAAGCCCATTATCATAAAAATAACCGTATAAGGCAGCAACTTGCCCGCCACCGCGGTAAACATATTCATTCCTGCGCAATCCAGCCACTCCCGCCACGTGCCGAACTTGATCTCGCTCCCGATCGCATATACCGTCACCAACAAGATAATCACCTGGAACAGGATAAAAAAGAACGGATGCGTCAGGTAAACCGAATAATCCAGGTCCGGATTGAATAACGGATGGCTCTGCTGGTTCACCGGCACTAAGAAACTCTCGATCTGGCTCTCGTTAATACCCAGAGCCGTAGCCTCCATTACGACCGGCCCCATCGACAGCGTCTGCAACACCGTCTCGAAAGCCCCGTGAATCTCGCTCCCCACACTCAGCAAGGCGAAATGATAGTAATAAGAGAGCGTCGCCCCCCTTCCGCCCAGCACATCCGCCTCGAAATTCTCCGGAATCACCAGATAACCGTAAATCCTCTTCTGCTGCGTAGCCGTCCGCGCCTCTACATCGTCCGTGTAATGCTCCGTTACCCGGAACGTAGGCACCGCCGCAACGGTACGGATAACACTCCTCGACGTCGCCGTCTGGTCATGGTCAACCACGGCGACAGGAAGATTCTCCATCTGCCCCGAGCCGAAAATCGTAGCCATGAAAAAGACGCAGAACAAAGGCAGCACGATACACACCCCGAAATAAAACCGGCGCGACGTCATCCGTGACAACTCGCGCTTCAACACAGCGGCAAAAGGACTTCTGTTCCGGGAAATCGTACGCATTCCTTACTGTTCGTTGAGGTTTACCAATACAGACATACCAGGACGCAGCCCATCGACCGGCGACGCAGGGCGCGCATGCAGCTCGAACGTCCTCAGATCGTAACTCCCCGTCTGCTTCGTCGAGCGCCACGTCGCATAACTCCCCAGCGGACTGATATAATACGTAGTGAAAACAATACCCTTTTTATCC
Organism: Bacteroidales bacterium; assembly: GCA_029007825.1. Lineage (GTDB taxonomy): Bacteria > Bacteroidota > Bacteroidia > Bacteroidales > JAQXIO01 > JAQXIO01. The sequence goes on from JAQXIO010000063.1 coordinate 79,021, forward strand.
AGAGCCGGCACATCGCCCCTGAACGACTCACCGACCTTGAAATGCGGAAGATAATCCTCACGCACGTTCAGCACCGCATACGCCTTATCCAACACCACAAGGCTCATAATCGGCATTCCTGCCCCCACCAACTCGCCACGTTTCGGGTAAATAACCGAAATCTGCCCCGATTCAGGAGCCGTAAGCCGTGCATCCTGCAGCAAAGCCTCCACCTCGTAAACGGTACCCTTCGCAGCATTCACAAGCGACTGCGCACTCTCCTTATCCTGTTTCTGCGCCCCGTCAACAGCCATCTGGTACTGCTGGTATGCAGCACGCTCCCCGGCCAGGGCCGCCTTATACAAAGCCTCCACCTCGTCCTTCCGCTGCGAAGTCACCACACTGTCCCGGTACAACGCCTGGATACGCTTATAAGTCGTCTCCGCCAACTGCAAATCCGACTTCGACTTGTTCCATATCTGGTACATCGTTTCCACGATCTGGCTCCGCGTACCCTCATCGATCTTCTGGTTCTGGAACCTCGCCACATTCTCGAGCGCATTCACCTGCATATACTTCGCCTCCGCCTCCGGGCTGTTGATAATCACCAGCGTATCGCCCCGCCGGACATTCTGCCCCTCCTCCACGAGGAAAGAGTCGATACGCCCCGGCAACTTTCCCGAAATACGTATCTCGGTCGTCTCCACCTGCCCCTGCAGGATAACAGGCTTATCGCCCAGCAAAGCAATCCCGATAACAGACACGATCACCACCACGACCAGAATAACGATAAATCCGGCAGCCAAATATTTTCTTGTCTTATCCATATATTGTAGAATTAATATTTTTATATCCGCAGATCAATTATTGAAAATATGATGCTCGTTCTTCCCCTCCTCGCTGTAGCGGTAAAACGAATCGGGAATGCCGCAAACCGACAGAAGGTTGATAAGCGCCACGTCATACTGGTAATAAGCCAGCAGCGATGCGATCTGTACCTTCGACAACATCACCTCCGCATCCACCACCTCCGTCGAAGTAGCCATCCCTTCGGTAAACGATTTTTTACGGATACGCACCAGCTCCTCGCTCATTTCGATCGTCGTATTCAGCGCCGTAACATTATCGAGCGCATTTTGCGTCTGGCTGTAGAACTTATCCAAAGCCACCTCCAGGTCAGCGATCGCCTTGTCACGTCCCAACACCAGCGTCTGCCTGCTGATCTTCGCCTGGCGGATCCTCTTCTCACGGTCCAGCCCGTCGAAGATATTCCAGCTGAAACCCACCCCCACCATGCTGCGCGGCACAAGATTCTTCTCTATCCCGTGCGCATAAAACGTATGCTTTCCGAACAACGCGATATTCGGGATATAACCCGTACGCCCGATCTTCAGCTCGTTCTCGGCGATATTCTCCTGCAAACGCAGCTGGTTCACTAAATAGTTGTTATCCTTCACCAGCGATTTGAAATACGACACCGGAGGAAGCGCATCGTTGATAAACAACGGAGACACCGGAACCACATCCCGCTCCTCCTCCATCTTAATCAACGCCTTGAGCGCATTCTGAGCGACACCGAGCTCCTTCCTCGCCGCCTCCAGCTCACGCTTCGCCTCATCCATATTCACCTGCACGAAAAGCCGTTCCGCCTTGTTAATCATCCCGTTCGCCTCTAATTTCAGCGCATTCCGGTAATGCGCCTCCAACGACCGGAAAGTCTCCTCACGCACATCGACCACCTTCTGCCCCAGCCGCAAACCGAAATAACTCTCGATAAGCAAAATCTGCATATCGGCGCTCACCTGCTCCTTATTCGTCTCCGCCATCGAAACCATCGTCTTCCCGATCTTCCCGGCATAGATGCGCTTTCCGCCGGTAAACACCGGCCACATCACATTTCCGTCGATCGTGGTCACATCCTGCGGCGCCAGCGGAAAATGAAGCGAATAACTGCCGATCTTGTCAAGGATCGAAGAGATAATCTGGTCGTCAGGAATAATAGAGTGGATAAAATCCTTCGCCGGATCCGTAAACTGGTTCAAAGGCTGCTTCACCTCGATCTTGTTCGACATATGAACGTAAGCCCCCGTAGCAGTGACGGAAGGATACCAGAACGCATTGAGCCGCTGGCGCTCGTTCTTCGCCAGCTCGATCTCCTTATCCGCAATCTTCAGGCTCCTGTTCCCGTCGCGCAGCATCTCCACCGACTGCTCGAGCGTCAGCTCGACACCCTTACCCTGCGGAAACGCCCCCAAACAGTTGAAAAAAAGCAAAATGCTGCATAGTATAAAATACTTCGACATATATATCACCGTAAATTTTGAGTTCTCCTATAAAACCCGATTTTAGTGCCGATTGTTTAAAAACCCGCCGCCCGGCCCGAAACCCCTCTGCCGTAAAAAAGAACGCACTTCCCCTCCGCCCGCCGATATACCGCATAGAAAGAAAAAACGTCCGGGCCCCTTTTACGCACGGAAATACCGCCATCCGCTTTTATCCCCCCCCGGTTCCGGAATCCGTAAGCACAAAAACGTCCGGCATACGGAAAAATCCCCCCGAAACTCCCCTTCACCACCCTTCCGCTCCGGACAAGCCATTGTTAAAATAATAAAACTCACAAATATTAACCAAACCACACCCTGTCTTCCCATGCCCCCCGCCAACAGAAAACTCCGGAGACAAAAAACGACAAGCAATACTTTAACAACCAACATATTGCACAGCGAAAAAAACAAAAACAAACAGCCGATACAAATTCAACCGGACACTCTCCGTAAAAACCATACACATACACTTTTCCGCCCCCCTTCACCTCTTCGCAACACTTTTTCTCGCTCAGATCGTAAAATTTAGAGGATTTTTTCTTAAAAAACACATAGTCAGGTTACCCTCAAAAACGAAAGCACTTAACATTATCGGAACACGGTTGTTTGTAATTTAACAAATCCCGTTCGGATGAAAAACTTTATGGCGATGATTACGACTCTCCTCGTATGTGCAGGGTGCACGGAAGAGATACTTCTCCCGGAACCGCACGGCCAGATCAGCCTTACCGCATCGGTTACCGGTGCAGCCGGATACCCATCGGCAAAAACCGCCATAACGAACAACAGCACCGCCTCGTTCGCCTCATCCGACAAAATCGGCATCTACGAAACACTCACAAACCGCAGCAACGTACCCTACACCTACAACGGCACGTCGTGGAGCACCACCGCCCCCATGTACTGGTATAACGGAACCTCGACCCACACCTTCTACGCCTACTACCCCTACAACGCAGGCAACCAGGGCAACCTCGTACCCATACCCCTTTTAAGCGCGCAACAAGTAAATACCAAACCCGACACCAATTGCGATATGCTCGTGGCAGGCCCCAAAACACAGGTGCGCAACACAGACGGCACAACCGTACCGCTCACCTTCACGCACGCCTTCGCACTGCTCGAATTCAATATAAAAATCGGACTGCTCAACATCCTCAACCCCTACGTACTCAAAACCATAACACTAAGCGGAGGAAATCCCAAAGGAAGCTCACTGAGATACGGCATGATAAACGTATCGAACGCCGTCGGAAAAATCGGGTACAACCTCGCCACCGGCATACAGCACACGGTAAACGACAGCACCGTATACACCCAGACGCTGCAGGCCGCCGTACCCTCCATAGGCCTGATCGCCACCCCCACGCTCGTCTATATGCTCGTGCTTCCCGGTTCTTACCATACCCCGGCGCCCTCCATCAAATTCAGGGGAACCACGATCCTGCTCGGAGGATTGCTCTCCGACTGGGAATCGGACAACGCCTCATTATCGACCAACACATTCAACGCAGGCACCAAATACCACTACGAAGTAAAGATCGGCGGAGTGCTCGGCACGCGCAGCGTACAGATAGAAAAAATATCCGAGACCCCGCTCCTTCCGTGTGAAATAAAACCGGTCGCGGACCCATAACGGCTTAATCGCAACAAAATAAGATTTCCCTATTATTAATTTATTAATTGAAGAAAAAAATGAAAAAACTATTATTTTTAGCGTTTGTAGCAGCTGCAACGATCAGCTGTACGAAAGACGACCCGTGCGATCCGGGCACCCTCCCCGTCAATGACAACCAGATAACCATCGCCCCCGTGATTGCACAGGCAACCCCCGTGGCAAAAACCGCTATCACGAACGGCAGTACCGCCGTTTGGAAAAACGGAGACTCCATCGGTGTTTTCTGTCCGCAAGCCATGCCGGCCGCCGCAGTGAACATTCCGTTTACCGTGGCCGACACCTCTACCCATGTATGGACAAACACTCCGGCCATTTACTGGAAAGACGGAACCACCAGCCACCTCTTTACCGCCTACGCCCCCTACGCCGCAGGCAACACCTCCGCAACGGCAGTGAAACTGCCCTCGCTGGGCGGCCAGAACGGAGCCATTGCCCCCGCCATGGACTTTCTTATCTCAAAAAACCTGTATAATCCCGGCGTAACGAGAAGCGCGAACCCCGTAGGACTCATATTCACCCACGCCTTTGCGCTGATACAACTCCAGATCACCGTCAACGCCAGCTTAGCCGCAGGAACGACACTAACCTCGGTAGTACTCACCCCCGGAGCATCCGATTCGCTCGTCACCACCGACGGCAACGCAACGATCAACCTCACCTCCGGTTGGATTACAGCGCCCGCTGTTACCAATACGATTACAGTAACCCCGGCTACCGCACCCACATTAAGCTCGACAACCACGAACATCTATGTAATGATCCTGCCCAAAACGGTTACCACCTCACCCACTTTAAAAATCAACCTGAGCGAAGGCGGCACCGCCATATCGCCGGCAACCGTCCCTCTCGGAACCACACAGTTCACCGCCGGGACGAAATACAACTACACCGTAACGATCTCACGCACCGCAATAACGATCTCCAACCCCACGATAACCGACTGGTCCACCGTAAACGGAAACCCTCTCAACCCGGGCATCTAACGTAACGGATATGTAAAAGAAAAGATACACCGAAAGCGGACGGAAAAAATCCCACCGTCCGGAAACCACACAAAAGCCCCCTTGCACCACCCTCTCCACTCAAAAGGAACCCGGACGGACAAGGGGGCTTTACCTATTATAAAACACAGAAATATCTTTACCTATCCCATACGGGGAAACATCCGGGCTCACGATTCCCCCTACGGTAAGAAACACCCCTGCCATAGCAAAACCTCAGCCGGATTTTTAACTCCGAATACGCTACCCCGGAAATAGAAAAGCTGCAACACCGTCTCAAATAACATAAGTGTATGAACTGAAAACAATCACTCTTTCAGCTCGATTTTTACGATATTGCTTTTTATCCGAACCCACGGTTCGATAAGACCCATTTCCAACTGAAGTTCATATTCCCCCGGGGAAGGAACAATACAAGACCAATCCTTCGTTATGCCGTCAAACATAATACTGTCAAACATAACCCGCAAATGAAATCGATGGCCTGATTCAGGTCGGATATTTTTAAACTTTATCTCATAATGTTTCAGGATAATGGGAAATATATATCTTTCTTTGCCCTTAGTAATAATAAAATTAAAAGAGGCGTGACTCCCCTCCCGATACAGGATGTCGTCTCTATATTGCTCCTCCACAGTCACTTTTTTCCCGGAACCATTATAAAAAAGAACATCGGCCTGAACCGTATCGTTCCTCGATACGACCGATGGCATCTCGAGGAATAGTTTCAGATCATTTCCTTCATAATAATCCGGAGGATAAGTCTTATCGGCTCTTCCAGAAAAGAATATCAACGTAAACACTAAAATAAATAAGATTCGTTTCATATTAAAAAATCTCTTATTTTAAGTACGATTCCCAAGTATTCTCCCGGCAGGGACTTGCTGATTAGTCCCTCTTCCCCGATAAGCAGGTAAAAGGTGTGTCGTAAGCTTTCGTCGTACAGTTGCAATTCGTTTCCGTTCCTTTGCCAGCTTCCCTGCAAAAGAGGGATTCTCTTATAATGCAATGTATAGCGGTGATCTGCCTGAAGGGTTAACTCGTAATCGTTTCCTTCTCCCCGTTCTCCCCGATTGTTTATCTTATTTCTTTCACTTTCATAAGTGCCGAAATGAAGGGGATACAGCGCCTTATGTTGCTGCAGATAGGTTTCGCGTTCCTTCTTTAGTGAAATACTGTCGATACGGCTTTCCTCCCAGAAATCCGCTTCTCCGCTATCTTGCTGGTATATAAAGGTTTTACCTTTAAAAAGCACAAAGCCTCTCTCTGCAAGAACACTTTTCGTATAAGGCCTCTCTAACTGAATCTCAAATCCGAAGTTATCATCTTTAAGGGTTATCGTTTTGTCTTCTATCGAATAGAATCCCTGAGATAAAACCATCGAAAGAATCCAATCTTCCGATACCTGTTCATCCAATTCAACGGAATACCGGCCGTCATTGAACAATGAAATAGAACAATCTACATTTTTATTCAATGTCCAGAGAAAATAACATCCCGATAATTGGCCCTGAGCGGTGACAGTCGTACCGAATAACGATAAAAACAGGGATAAATAGAAAATTTGCTTTCTCATTCGATATAAAATTTAACAATAGCGGGAACCCGCCGGAACCCTACTGATACAACGCTTCTTCCATAACACGGCAATCTTCCTTTGAAACCCTGAAATATCCGCCACCGCCTAACGACATAGTGTCTCTGAGCGAATATTTAATCATAAAAGATAAGCTGTCTTCCTGTATAGAGACATCGAGGTCGTTCAGGTCGCCACCCGCTTTTTTCATTAGCCGGTCGGCTATCTGCTTTGCCTGTTCTTTATTACAACAATCCATCCGGTTGTATTCTTTTATGCTGCCGTGAACCATAACGAGCATAAACATCATTAAAAGTATCTTCATTTTATCCCCCCCAAACCGATAACGACAATTACTTATTATCGGGTGTTTTATTGATAACGGATTATCTCTATGATTTCACAGGTTTCTTTCGAGACTTTGACTTCGACATCTCCCCCTCTTCTGTTACTCTTCTTAGGATAATAATAAATCAGGAAAAAGGTATCTTTTTCCGTTATTCTTTTATACAAAGAGTCTGTTTTATAACCTTTTTTCTTTATAAATAAATCTGCCGTTTCTATGGCTCTGTCTATATTACAGGGACACCCGCTTCTGTTTTCAGCTGGTACGCTTGTCGAAACAGAATAGCACCCCCATAAAGGACATAACAATAACAGGAATAAGATCTTTTTCATTGTTAATTTACTATAACAACACGCTCTTTTTTATCCGCAGACACCTATTTTAAACTGTAAAGAGTTTGGAATAAACGCTTCGCCTCAGTATAGTTTAAGCAAGCTTAACTCTGCATTCGGCTTGCAGTCTATTCCACACCGCAATTTTCCACTTTCTTTATTGTGCCTCACGAACAAGACACCCTGGGTACATATCTTCCCATTGAGAAAGAAAATCCTCGATATCGACTATCTTAATTGCCGGGACATCTTCATTTTTACAATCGGAATACAGCACGACCTGCATTTTATTATCTTTTACAAAACAATAATAATCAGGTTTTTCATTCATGTATAAATTGAATATAAAATCAGGCTGCAGCTTCAACAAATATTCCATTAACGGAATTCTGTCTTTAGGAAGAAGATCATCGGTCGCAGTGAAACGCATAGACCTATGACCATGAAATTGAGATAAAATAAAACCGAGTAGTCCCGTATCGTTATAAATTACCACATCCTTCATATGAAAATCCATTAACTTCCTCGAACATAAAAAATTCTTGGATGAATCCGGAGAATAATCCTTATTTTCCCGTATAACTGCAAACAATATAGGAATACTATATGATCTATAGAAACCTAAACTCCTTTTTTTCTTTTTTTCATAACGTAAGACACATTTCCCAATCTCTTCAGAAAACGATTCCTGTTTTTTTTCGGTCGATTCCTGTAACGTATCGACCATTGCTTCTAAAGTCTGAGTAAATTCATCGATACAATTCTGCGCACCTACTTCTGCTAATAGAAAAAGAAATACGAAAACAATAATACTTATTCTCATTATAAATAAAATTTATTTTGCCAATCTTTCCCTTTAATCTCAATTTCCTCCAAAACTCTTCTCACCATCTTCCGGGAATCCTATATACAAAATACTGTCGCTCTTTTTTTAAAAACTGATTATCAGGTTTGTATTTGCAAGATTGAATACCATAAGCATTAATAGATTGAACTAAATCTTCCCTATATTTTGGAAATAATCCCTGATTAACATATTGATATCTTTTTGCTCTATATTCACCACCGGCAACCGTTGTGTACCAATCTGCCGTATTCCATCTACTAACCTCGGAAAGTTTAAATTTGCCCGGCTTTACCTCCTGTGAATGGAATTTTTCTTCCCATGCGACCCAATTAAGATAATCGTAATTCTTTTTTATTTTGATCGAGACAAAACAAATGATATCGGAACAGTAAAACACATTCCTTGAGGTATACCGCCTGACATTGCCGGTTTGTCGAATTTAATGAGACGGGCAACACGTAAGGCTTCTTCATCCAAATCTTTCCTAACACTTTTAATTACTCTATGCTCAGATGTCGATCCATCGGTATCAATCCAAAATTTAACAGCCACTCTTCCTTCTACCGAATCATTCTTCGCCGTAGAAGGATAGTTTATGTTTTCTGCTATAAATTGAAGTAATTCATCCAAATCAGAATTCGATTCTTTTTCGCAAAACACCGGAAATTCCTCCGGAGTTCCAAATACTGATTCATATTCGTCACAACTATTCTGAGATAACAAAAACGATACGCTTTCTACAAGCATTAATATAACTATAAATATTCTTACCATCTTCTTGGTATTTTATAAATAAAATCTATTTCCGACTACAATTCATAAGATAATAATTGCCCGGAATACAGTTTTCATTTTCAAAAGACATAGCAATATAAAAAAGAATTCGGATTCCGAACTCTTTTTTAATCAATCGATCTTCAACATCCCCTGTTCATCGTAATGGAACTTTATACAAGAAGCTTTTTCCGTATAACCCTCCGGTTGAGACAAATCGATCATATCGGAACTCAATATCGTGTCTTTCTGAATAAAATATTGCTTATCCGTTTTTTCAGAATAAAAATGATGAGAATTTCCTTCTACATTGAAATACTGGGATATTCGAGTTATGGACTGACATTTGTTCCCTTTTGCATTTATTAAATATAATTCTCTCGACATAAAGAATTCATCCTCTTTCCCCTCAATAAACAGAATTAAAAAACTTCGATAATTCTCACTTAATTTAGTTTCTCCTAAATAAAACAATTTAATTTCTTCCATTCTCCATTTGACAAATTTTTCATAGTCATAAGAATAAGGAACAAAAGAGTTTTTTTTATAAAACTCCCATTGATTAATAAACTCAAAACGGCATAAAGTCTCGAATAATTTACCGCTTATCGGCTGTCCTAATTTGGGGTTTACCAATGTCTCTTCATCTATAAGGATTTTGTCCGTTATTATTTTAGGTTCAATTGCAAAAAGGTCTGAAGGCAACTCTCTTTTTTGTCTTATATAATTCTCATATGCCAAAATAAAGGTATCCCGACAACACTCATCGGCGAAAATACTTATAGAAATGAATAAGCTAAACACTCCTGCTAATACTGATTTTATCATGGCTTTGTATTTAAAATAAACTGCAAGCCGAATGCAGAATCAAGTTTGACTGAATTATGCTGAGGCGCAGCGTGTATTGTAAGCTATTTATAGATTAAAATATTAGAATCCGTATTTCTCATACTTAAACATATCTGAATAGCTATCTCTGGAAAAATCAAACCGTTGTGAGTAATAATCAGCTCTGAACTTCCACATTTTTGCCTGTTCATACTGCCATTTATAAATGGCTGCATGGTGGGTTTCTTTCCTTGTTATTCCTGCGGCATACAGCTTCGTATGAAAATATTCATGTCTTATTTTCAAATCAATCGATCTTCAACATGCCTTGTTCATCGTAATGAAACTTTATACAAGAAGCTTTTTCCGTATAACCCTCCGGCTGAGACAAATCGATCATATCTGTACTTAACACTGTGTCTTTTTGCATAAAATAATTTTTATCCGTTTTTTCGGTATAAATAAGGCTACAATCACCGTCAACATTTCCATAGTTGGCGAATCGGGTTAATGACAAACATTTATTATTTGAAATATTTATCAAATACAAATCTTTCCATACATAATATGGAGCATTTTCTCCTTTAATAACTAATATCAAAAAACTTCTGTAGTTTCGATTAAACATTACTTCCCCGATATAGTATAATTTAAACTTTCTTTTTGTTTCTTCTATAAAGTTCTCATAATCATCAGGAGTAAGTGTTATATCTATTTTTCTAAAAATACGCCAATCATTTATGATATCCAGACGACATAAAGTATCAAATAATACCCCTATTATCTGTTGCTCCGTTTTTGGTTGTTCTAACATTTTTTTCTCTTCAAAAAAGACAGAATCTTTTATCAAATTAGGCTTAAATGCAAAAAGTTCAGAAGGTAACTCTTTATTTTGTCCTATATAATTCTCATATGCCAAAATAAAGGTATCCCGACAACACTCATCGGCGAAAATACTTATAGAAATGAATAAACTAAACACTCCTGCTAATACTATTTTTACCATGGCTTTGTATTTAAAATATAAAATCCGTATTTCTCATACTTAAACATATCTGAATAATTTAATATATATTTATTGTATTGTTGTAAATAATCGCCAGCTCTGAACTTCCACATATCTGCCTGTTCATACTGCCATTTATAAATAGCTGCATGATGAGTTTCTTTTTTCATGATTCCTGAAGCATACAGCTTCGTATGGAAATATTCATGTCCTATTTTCAAATCAATCGATCTTCAACATCCCTTGTTCATCGTAATGAAATTTTATGCAAGACGCTTTTTCAGTATAACCCTCCGGTTGAGACAAATCGATCATATCGGAACTCAATATCGTGTCTTTCTGAATAAAATATTGCTTATCCGTTTTTTCAGAATATCGATGATGAGCCTCCCCGTCTGCATAGAAATATAAGGATATTTGGGTCATGGACTGGCATTTATTTCCTTTTGCATTTATTAAATATAATTTTCTTGATATAAGGAATTCATCCTCTTTCCCCTCAATAAACAGGATTAAAAAACTTCGATAATTCTCACTTAATTTAGTTTCTCCTAAATAAAACAATTTAATTTTTTCCATTCTCCATTTGACAAATTTTTCATAGTCATAGGGATAAGGAACAAGAGCCACTTCTTTATAAAACTCCCATCTATTAATAAACTCAAAATGGCATAAAGCCTCGAATAATTTACCGCTTATCGGTTGTTCTAATTTGGGGTTTACCAATGTTTCCTCATCTATAAGGATTTTGTCCGTTATTATTTTAGGTTCAATTGCAAAAAGGTCTGAAGGCAACTCTCTTTTTTGTCTTATATAATTTTCATATGCCAAAATAAAGGTATCCCGGCAACACTCCTCGGCAAAAATACTCGTCGAGATCAATAAGCTAAACATTCCTGCTAATACTGTTTTTATCATGGCTTTGTATTTAAAATATAAAATCCGTATTTCTCATACTTAAACATATCTGAATAGCTATCTCTGAAAAAATCAAACCGTTGTGAGTAATAATCAGCTCTGAACTTCCACATTTTTGCCTGTTCATACTGCCATTTATAAATTGTTCTTTCGATGTAAATGCTGCTTTATAAAGATATACGTTCGATCCTTTGCCTGCTCCTAAACTTTCTGTTGCCCCTAAAATCGACCGGCCTTTTGCATCATAAACAAAATCTCCTTTTGCTACAAGTCCTTTCGCTAAACTTCCGTCTGCATATAAATTCTCAACACTTTTTACCGTACCGAAATTTTCATCTGAGAATTCCCTGGCAAACTTATTACTGTACTCGAGATCATCTGCAATTTTAATCTTATTTCCGGACATTTCAGGTGCAAATTCTAAATAAACCGCTCCTTTTCCGCTCCAGAAGTTCCCGCCGTGCTTCGCTGCGATACATCCGCCTATAATTCCGCCTGTCAATGCTCCTAACGCTCCTCCCGACGAGGCTCCAAGGATACCTTGCTCGAGACCCTGACTAAAGGTAGCTCCGTTCAATGCCCATGCATTTGCGGCACCTCCTACAAAGCCGCCGGCAAGACCGCCGTATCCGCTGCTCAAAGCACCTCCTACAAAACTGGTAACTCCCATATCGGCTGCAACAGCACCTCCTACACCATAGCCTGCTACCGCCGATAGTGCTCCTACACCGATAGCTGTAAAAAACTGACCTGCATTGTTGACATTGCCCGCTATCCCTTGCATCATCGTATTCATCACAGTACCGAAGAACATTGCTATGCCTACGCCCAACAATGATTCCCCGTTCGGGTCGGTATAGACAAGCGGATTGTTCAGCGCATAACTGTAGCGGTTAAAGTTCTGCGTGGTTGTCGGGCATTTGCACGTAGGGGTCCATGCCCATAAAACGCCCAAGTACCGGATCGTACAACCGGGCGTTCATATTAATCAGCCCGAACTCGGCCAGGTGTTCGTGGCCGGTATAGCCGCGCAGGGTTGTTTCGGTTCCGTATCTCAAAGAGCGTACGCCCCATGCGTCGTAGCTGTAACGGGCCAGGGTGTTTCCGTTTACGTCGCTAACGGTGCGGAAACTGCCTAAATAGT
>JAQXIO010000064.1 GCA_029007825.1 Bacteroidales bacterium
ATGCGGGTAGGTGTGGGATATTCCAGTTTTTCGAGTTCTGTAATGGCGTTATTGATGTCGTTGAGCAGCATGTCGGCCATATCCCGGCTGAATCCCTGACGGACAACGATACGCATAACAATATAGTTCTGGATGTTCTCAGGCAAAGTATAAGCCGGCACCATCCATCCGCTTTGTTTCAATTTATCCTGCAAATCGTATAGAGTCCATTTGGCATTTTTAGCATATTCAGGTTTCAGATACCATATAAACAATGGATTCACAACCTCCTCACTATAATTGACAAACGGTTTCATCTTTGCGATTTCACTATGCAGATATTTCGTGATCTGCATGCTGTTATACTGCACATTCTTGTAACCTTCAAATCCGAGACGTATGAATTGGTAGTATTGTCCTAATATTTGAGCTGCCGGACGAGAGAAGTTTAATCCCACCTGTGTGATGTTTGCACCCAGATAGTTGACACTGAAAGACATTTCATCAGGCAAATATTTTTTATCTTTCCATACAACCCATCCTAAACCCGGATAAACCAGTCCGAATTTATGTCCGGAGGTACTGATGGATAATACCCATTTCAGTCGGAAATCCCACTTAACTTCAGGATATAAGAAAGGCAATATAAAACCGCCGGAAGCAGCATCCACGTGAATAGGAATATCGTAACCGGTTTTGGCGTTGTATTTGTCTAATGCTTTGTCCAGAGCCTCAACATCGTCGTTTAGTCCGGTCCATGTAACACCTTGGATAGGAACTACGCAAATCGTGTTTTCATCGCAATATTTTAATGCTTCTTCCGGATCGAGAGTGGTTTTTTCCAGAGTTAAAGGAACCTGACGCATTTCGATTTGCCATAGCTGTGCAAACTTTTCCCATACAACCTGGAATCCTGAAGAGATTACGAAGTTCGGTTTATCGACCGGCTTTCCGGCGGCAACTCTTCTTTTTCTCCAACGCAACCATGCGGCAACGCCACCCAGCATACATGCTTCTGACGATCCGATAGCCAATGCACCGCTTTTCCATTTTTCCTGTTCCGGAGAATTCCACAAATTCGCAACAATATTGATACATTTACCATTCATTACAGCGATTCTCGGATATTCGGTTTCATCGATGTAATTGATATTGATGGCTTCATTCATAAGCTTTGTGGCATAATCGTCCATATAAGTAGTTACGAATGTTGCAAGGTTCAAACGAGGTTGAGTCTGGGCGAAAGTTTCGTCTTTAACCATTTGATACGCAATCTGAGGAGTTGTTGGTCCGTCAGGAATTTTGTCGACTGGCGAAGGTTGTAACATCTCATTAGAGCCAAAAACATCTGTTTTTGCATCACCTTTTCTAAAATTTAAATCTTTCATTTTGTTATTTATTTAATTAATAAAAAGTCTCGTTCCGAATATATTCTTATCGGTGCTACACTTTAAAAACAGTTCAACCCTTTGATGGTTTGACGATTTTTGTTATTCATACACAATTTGTACTTTATTAGAAACTTTTCTCAGCTGTTTGAAAAAATCTAAAAATATGTTTTGTAAGTACTTGAAAAGCAATGACTTGTTTATTTTCTTTTATGCCTGCTTTGTGTGGTTTATGCTCTTTATCTGAGGTAGGTAAAAGGTACGGTATGACGAGCACCGTTTTAAACCGAATTGTATTTTCAGATGTTTTTTATACTCAAACGAATAAATAATGAAGCTTGTGGAAAATATAAAAACAGAAGCCAATATCAGTATGATTATATCGAGGACTTTTAGTGGATTAAATATGAATGCACTAAAATATCTTCTCCCTTTTTGGTTAAGTCCCCTTACAGGCGTAACGTTCAGGTGTATGTTCGCGGCTATCGCTTTTTGGATAATTAGTTTTTTTACAAAGCCTGAAACATCTACCGCTAAAGAAAAATGGATACTTTTTCTGCTGGGAGCAATTGGAATCTACGGCTATATGTTTTTTTACCTGATAGGGATAAGTAAAACCACACCAATTTCGAGTTCCATTTTTACATCCATGCAACCCATCTGGGTTTTTCTTATAGCGGTATTTTTCCTGAAAGAAAAAATTACCTCTATGAAAATCATAGGAATTCTGATCGGCTTCGGAGGTGCCCTTCTTTGTATCTCTACACAAAAAAGCGATGATCTTGCATCGGATGCCTTTATCGGAAATATTTTTTGTCTGGCAAGCTCGGTTATGTATGCCATTTACCTTGTTCTTAGTCATCTTTTATTGAAATCCGTAGGAATTTATACAATGTTGAAATATACATTTACGGGAGCTGCTGTTTCCAGTGTTATTGTTACAGCCTTTACCGTATATGACGCGCTTTTGTTCTCCGAACGGTTTCATTGGTTTCCCGTATCAATATTGCTGTTTTTTCTTATTTTTCATAATGTTATCATTTATCTCCTTTTTCCGATCGGTTTAAAATATTTGAAAACGACGTT
>JAQXIO010000065.1 GCA_029007825.1 Bacteroidales bacterium
TGAATCAGAATCTTTCCGTAATCCATTATGATACAGTCATCGATTAGTTTTTCCATATCCTGTATAATATGAGAAGTCAGAAAAACCGTTTTGTTTTCGGCTTTTGCATATTCACGGAGATAATCGATGAAAAGACGGCGATAACCGGGGTCCAGACCCAATGAAAAATCATCCAGGATTAATAGTTTCGGATTCTGCGCCAGTATAAGTCCCAACGCTACTTGAGACCGTTGTCCGCACGACATGCGGGAAATACGTTGTCCCGGTGCGACTTTCAGTTTTTCCATCAACCCATAGTACGCGTCTTTATTCCATTTCGGATAGAAGGGAGCATAGAATTTTTCAATCTCTTCAATGCTCATAAACGCATATTGTACGTGACCCTCGATAAGTAATCCGATATTTTGTTTCAAGGCCGGATCCATATGCTGGATATTTTCACCGAAAATAAAACACTCGCCGGATTGTGGTTTAAGATAGCCGCTTAATATATTGATAGTTGTGGTTTTTCCGGTTCCGTTTTTACCTAATAACCCAAGTATGCGGCCTTTGGGTACATTGAAACTCAAATTTTCATAAATGAGGCGATCGCCGTAATAGTGAGTTAAGTTTTTACACTCTATAATGTAATCCATCTGCTGTATCCGTCAATTATTTCAGGTTGTAAAAATAGACGCTTGATACATTCCGGGCAATCACTATATTTAGGTATATCCGGATGGTAGAATACCTATTGCTATTTTTGAGTATGATGATGCGATAGGTAATATAGAGTAGGGAAGATAACTGAAAATTATTCAGTAGGGCTTTCTAAATATGTTTTTTGGTTGCATAAGAAATTTTATATCTGTTCGTGCTGAAAAAAGTCGTTACTTTGCAATCGTATTATTTCTATAGGTCGATTTAATGAAGTTAGACAGGTCAGTCATTGTATCTTTTATTGTTGCAATTGCATTTTTTATGCAATTTCTTGATACGACTGCAGTCAATACCGCTATACCATCCATGGCGAAAAGTTTTGGTACGGATATCGTTCATTTAAGCACCGGCGTAACCTCTTATCTTATAGCTTTAGCTATATTTATACCGGTCAGCGGATGGATTGCCGACCGGTACGGTACACGCAAGGTCTTTTGTTCTGCTATTGCATTTTTTATATTGGCATCGGTTTTGTGTGGAACTTCACAGTCGCTTACACAATTTATCATATATCGCGTGATGCAAGGAATGGCAGGTGCAATGATGTCGCCGGTCGGAAGGTTAGCCGTGCTGAAAGTAACTCGGAAAGAAGATTTGCCGACGGCAATGAATTATATTACGATTCCGGCATTGGTAGCACCTATTCTTGGCCCTTTGGTAGGAGGATATTTGGCAACATACTGGTCTTGGCATTGGATTTTTTATTTAAACGTTCCGATCAGTATCGTCTGTATAGCGTTGGCATGGCATTTTATACCGGAAGAAAATCGGCCGGATTCCGGGAAAAAACACTTTGATACGCTGGGTTTTGTTTTAAGCGGTTTGGCATTGGCCGGTTTTATGTATGGAGTTGAATTGTTCAGTAAAGAGAACCTTTCTTATTATATACCACTTATTGTCGTTATCTCCAGTCTTATTTTATTGTTTTTGAATGTAACCTATTCGAAACGTATAGCAAATCCTTTGATAGACTATTCTATTATGAAGATAAAGACCTACAGGATTGTTATATTTACCGGTTCGGTTTCACGTATGATTATAGGTGTATTCCCTTATCTCGTGCCTCTCATGTTCCAGGAAGGCTTCGGCCTGAGTCCGTTTGAATCGGGACTATTGTTTCTATCTACAATGGTCGGTAATTTGTCTATGAAATCTGCAACGGTCTGGATAATACGTCATTTCCGGTTCCGGAATATTTTAATTATCAATGGCTTCTTAGTTGCTTTGTTTACTCTTCTTACAGGGCTGTTACTTCCCGATACCCCTGTCATTATTATTGTATCGACCCTGTTCTTGTCAGGATTGGTACGATCTATGCAATTCAGTTCATTGACAACATTGGCATTTGCAGATATTCCGGAGTCCCAGATGACTTCGGCAAATACACTTTACAGTACGATTCAGCAAATGTCGATAGGGATGGGGATTGCCATAGGCGCGGTAAGTCTGCGTTTTTCGAATATGTTTAATGAAGGCTTGCCCGGTCATTATTCCGTTGTGGATTTTCGAGACTCATTTATTTTTGTTGCCCTTATCGGATTTGTTCACCTTTTATGGTATCTGCACCTGGCCCCTGATGCCGGGAATGCTGTACGGATAAAAAAACAGCTTTAGGCTAAGCTTATACAATTGAAAAATATGGTTTTAATAGGTTTAGAGGTATAAATAGCGTAATTTATAAATAAGGGCTATGTCAAGCATGATTAGATAATATGGGGAAAGGCTATAAGTATAGAGGAGGAATTGGCTCTTTTGACAAAGACGGTAATTCAATATTTGAGAGAGATGTAAACACCCTTGTAAAAAATCAAATATTTCTTCCGACAAAAAAAGAATTAAATGATCCAACCGAAGGCTTTTATAATGATGATGCAATTAGGTTCTTATTTGAGGCACTGAAAGAATATTCTGCAGAAGTAAAAAGACAATATGTTGGGCTACTTGAAAAGTTTGCTCAAGTCGGAATTTACTCACTGAGCAACAATGTAACCAATGAGTTATTGTGGGCTTATTATGGAAGTGGACACTTAGGCTTTGCCATAGAATATGATATTGATAAACTTAAAGAATCACTAAATCATAATCAATATTTTCAGTCCATTTTTGACTTTGACGTTGAATATTCCCGAAGCATTCCTATTGCAGATATCTCGATGCTCCACGAAAAAGATATCATTCGGACTTTAAAGACTTTCTTAGGGACAAAATCACGCTCATGGAAACATGAAGAGGAATATCGTTTGATTATAGATGGAAAGGGATTGTTCGATATTGATTACAGGGCAATTACAGGTATCTATTTTGGATATAGAATGCAGGAAGAAGAAATAGATTATATAATGAAAAAACTAAAAGGTAGAGGATTGTCATATTATAAAATGGGATTGATTGAAAATACTTATAAATTTACTCCTTTAAAGATTGAAGATAAATATCCTGATGCCACCAAATATGTTGCCAATTGCATTGATTATGACGTGGATGAATTGCTTATGAGTGGTGTTGTATTTGGAGAAGAAGCTCAATTGTATAGAGATAAGTTTATTGATGCATTAGAAAGTATAAAAAATGATCCTTTGATAAAAGACTTCTATATAGCAACTGTAAATACGGATTCTATAGAACCGTTGTTGAAAATCTTTGCCAATACGAAATCAGGAATGCCCCCTATAAGAGAATTTAATTTTAAACTTAATGAGAAAGGTGAAATTTATAGGACTAAATAAGTTTTTCCGCCCCTATTTCTGCCCCTCTAAAAAACAAAAACCTCCGAAATACCTTATTTAAAGCAGTCTCAGAGGTTTCTTTGAGGTTCCTGGCGGATTCGAACCGCCGTAAACGGTTTTGCAGACCGGCGCCTAGCCACTCGGCCAAGGAACCTTTTTCTCAAATGCGTTGCAAAGATAGATAGAATTTTGATTTATGCAACATTATTCAATGAAAAAGATTGAAGATACAGGCGTTATCAGCAGGAAATCTACGGTAGAATAGGGGAGGGGCACAGTCTTGTAAATGATGATTTTTTGTTTTTGCATTTGGAAATATAGCGGTTTTGTTTTTAGTATAAACGATTGATTTTATAGGATATGCGTTTGAATAAATAAATTCCGGAACAATTGTTTTTTTGAGAATATAATTATAGAAAGATATTCCTTATTATAACGAATAATTATAAAGTGAAAGAAGTAGAATTCTATTTTCTTTATTCAGATAAGAGATTCCAGGCGGATTCGAACCGCTGTAAACGGTTTTGCAGACCGGCGCCTATTTACTTACCAAGGAACTATTTAGAAAAGAAGATTTTAGAGTATATATCTTTAAGATATTACAAACAGTCGGAGATCTTTTGAGTTTAGCCAGAAGACCGTTATGATGAACTTTAAAATTAGATGTTGAAGATATTATTGATCTTTTCTGAATTTTATCAGAGCCCAGTGATTCCGTTCTTTGCTATATTCATATGTAAGTCCCAAAGATTGGGCCTTTTCCTTTAATGCAGGAATATCCTCCGTATAGAAACCGCTTACAAAAAGAGAGGCGTTTGTTTGCATCGCATTTACGTACGTTTGCATATCTGCCAGAAGAATATTCCGGTTAATATTCGCTAATATGTAATCGAATCTTTTTCCCGTTAATCGCTCGGCATCCCCTAATTCGACGTCTATATTTATGATTTTATTAAGAGTAATATTCTCTTTTGCATTTTCATAAGCCCATTCGTCGATGTCTATGGCCGTTATATCCCGGGCTCCACGCATGGAAGCCAGAATCGCTAAAACTGCTGTACCGCATCCCATATCCAATAAAGTCTTGTTCTCAAGCGGTAAGGTCAGCAGTTCATTAAGCATCAGATGCGTCGTTTCGTGATGCCCGGTACCAAATGCCATTTTAGGGTCTATGATGATTTCGAATTGTGCTGGTTTCTCTATTTTATGAAAAGAACTACGTATAATACATTTGTCGTCGATTATGATCGGTTGAAAGTAATTTTTCTCCCATTCTTGGTTCCAGTCGGTCTCATTTATCTGTGTTTGCGTATAAGAGATATTAATGTCTTCGAGAGGAAAATTTTTCAACTTGTTTTTAAAATCTGCTTCTTGAAAATTATTTTCCCGGACATAAGCCAATAAATTTTTATCGTTTCGTTCGAAACTCTCGAAACCTGTTTCTGCAAGTTCGGCAGCTAAAATGTCGGCTGCTATCTCTTCGTTTTTGTCGAATTGAAAATTGAATTCCAGATAAATCATTGTTTACTTTATTTTTTAGCAAAAGTAGTTGGATTTGTAAGAAGAATAAAGTAAATTAAAGGTTTAATTGTTATAATACCCCGGAACATTTATTTATTTTATGCGTTTTTATATGTTCAAGCTTATTTATCCGTTTTAATTATAGAATTTGAAGGGGCGATAATATTGGCTAAATGGAATACATTATTGTTTTACCGACATGAGTTTCCTGATATTTTTCGTAAAAAGACAATTTAGATATTAAATTTTGATTTGTTTATAATATTTGTGAGAAGATAATAAAAATGAAGGAATGTAGAATGTAACCGGAATTATGTTGTAATTTTGTATATGCGCAATTAAACTTTTCCTTATATGTAAGTGTCTTATGTATAAGAGAAACCAGAAACATGGAGGTTAAAAACATGAGAAGAATAATTTTTAGTTCGGTATTGCTATTATACGCATCGTTGTTGTCATTGGGATTTGCCTCTGACGATGAGTTCTTCGATGATATATATAGTACAGGCAATAGCAGGAAAACTGTAAAAAAAGAGACGCCTGTAAAAGCAGAGGAGTATGTTCCTCAGGCAACATACCAGTATCAATCTACAAATACAAATACGGGAAATACCTCTTCTTTTAAAGAAAGAGATGTCGACGAATATAATCGCAGATATTCATTTTCAGATGAAGATGATGTACAGGATAGCGCTGTAGCTATGGAGAGCCGTTCAACGGCAGAGCCCAATGAATATACCAAGCGTATTGTAAAATACCATGATCCGGAGGGCCTTTCCATCGAAAATGCAGACGAAGTGAATATTTATATGAATGACGGGAATTACGATGACGGTTATTACTATGGTAATAATTCCCCGGTGAATGTCTCTCTGAATCTGGGCTTCGGCTGGGGTGGTGGATGGTATTCGCCTTGGTATGATCCCTGGTATTATCCCAGTTATTCATGGTATTCTCCCTGGTACTCGCCTTGGTATCGCCCTTGGTATGGCCCATCTTGGGGTTGGGGACCTTCATGGGGCTGGGGGCCCGGTTATTATCCGCATTATCATCATGCTCATTATAATTATGCTCCTAACGGTCGTCGTCCGAATGTTCCGTATCAGGGATATGGTCGGGGAACAGGAACCGGACGCGGCTCTTCTGCAACAACCGGACGGGGCAGTTCCGCTAATTCCGGTGTAAGTGGCAGATCTTCTACCGGACGCAGCAGTAATTCCGGTGTAAGCAACGGCCGTACATCTACAGGCCGGAGTAGTTCGGGCATAAATAATGGTCGTACTTCTACGGGACAGAGTGGTTCGGGTATAAATAATGGCCGTACGTCAACAGGCAGAAATTATAATAGCGGTAGCTCTTCAAATGGAAGAGGCTCGTCATACAGTACTCCGAGAAATAATGGTCGTAGTAATTCGTATAGCGCACCAAACAACAGCGGCCGTAGCTCTAATTCGTATAGTGCTCCGAGCAATAGCGGCCGGTCGTATAGTGCTCCGAGCGGAGGTTTCGGCGGTGGCCGTTCATCCGGTGGTAGCTTCGGTGGAGGCGGGCGTTCATCCGGTGGCGGACGCAGATAATGATTATTCTAAAATTTATAAAGATAAATTATGAAAAAGATAGGGTTTTCTATAGCTTGTAGCATTATTTCCACGTCGTTATTGTTTGCACAGGCTGAGATGGATGCCTACAGATATTCGCAGACGGAACTTTCGGGATCGGCCCGTTCTGTTGCAATGGGAGGGGCTTTTGGAGCGTTAGGTGGAGATATTTCGGTTTTAAACTCGAATCCTGCCGGGTTAGGAGTTTATCAGTCTTCTGAACTATCCACGACATTCAATTTTATGAATAATGTGTCTAAAGCAGATCTGAATGGTTTAAAAACGAATGACTCGCGATTTACATTCAGTTTAGATAATATAGGTGCAGCTCTCTCCTTTAATGTTGGGAATAAAGGGAACCGTCTTAATTTTGGTTTTTCTTATAATAAGCTGTTTTCATTTAATAACCGTTATCGGGTCTATGGTAATAATCTTCACGGTTCCATGTTGGATTATATTACTCAAATGACGAACCGGTTTAATGGTGGAAACGGAGTTCCGGCTGGTCAGTTAGCCCTTATGGATGAAGGAAGCGATCCGTTTGCTTCTGCCCCTTGGCTGAGTGTATTGGCATACAATACCTTTTTAATGAATCCTAAATCAGATACAGATAACTCTCATTACACTCCGGCATTAGGACCGGATGAAAGAATAAACAATGAAGCATATATAGAAGAAAAAGGTTCTATCAGTGAATATAGTTTTGCTTTAGGCGGAAGCCTTCTGGAAAATCACCTGTATCTGGGTGC
This sequence comes from Bacteroidales bacterium, assembly GCA_029007825.1. Classification (GTDB taxonomy): domain Bacteria; phylum Bacteroidota; class Bacteroidia; order Bacteroidales; family JAQXIO01; genus JAQXIO01. The sequence goes on from JAQXIO010000065.1 coordinate 7,294, forward strand.
TTCATTTGTCCTTTCTGACATCGATTATCGTCTGGAGACGGTTTATGATGAATTTTTTCAAGGTCCCGGTAAACGCGGTTTTGGTTTGGATAACTGGTTTTCGACCGAAGGAACAGGTTTCAATATGAAACTGGGAGCAATTATTCGTCCGATCAATGCATTGCGTATCGGAGTTGCCTATCATACCCCTACATGGTACTCAATGACCGACTATTTTGATGCCTCTATGTATCCGTATAATATTGAGACGGGAGAAGGTGGGTATGCCGGCAATATATCGACACCGGCTAATAATTATGCGACTTATAATTTTAGGACTCCTGACAAATGGGTGGTAAGTGCAGCCGGTATATTAGGAAAAAGTGCTATTATCAGTGCCGATTGGGAGATTGTAAACTATCGTCATATGAATATGGATTATGCAGGTAGTTATGTGACAAACGATTACATAGAACAGGATTTCAGAACAGCAAGTACGTTGCGTGTAGGAGCAGAGATTAAAATTACTCAGCAATTCAGTGTGCGGGGAGGTGCTGCATTCCGTACCAGTCCGATGAAAACGGAAGTAAGAGATGCTGTTTATAGTGGAAATCTGGATATTCCGACAGCCGGTACTATTCCCAATTTTACTGTGGATAAAGGATCGAATACTTATACTTTCGGGTTGGGATACCGTTTCAACAGGCATTTTTACTTAGATATGGCTTGTGCACTAATGCGGTATAATTATGATTACTATAATTTCAGCCCATTGACTCCGGATGCCGATGGTGTCTATGTAGCTTCAGATCCGGCTTCTTTGAAAACATACCGGACAAAAGTACTTTGTACGTTTGGATATAAATTTTGAAAACAATCAATTTCGTTAAATGTTAAAAACAGGGCTATTTCCTGAAAAAAAGAATCAAAAGTTTTTTTTATCAGGAAAAGTTCTGTTTATTTGCAACAATAAATTAATATTAACCCTCTAATATTTTATTGCCTATAGAAAAGACGTTACGCTGAATTAGTTAAGTTATCTTGAAAATGGAAAATTTGAAACAGATGACCGACGAAGCGTTGGTACGTCTTTATGCCGAAGGCAATAATGAAGCATTTGATGTTCTGCTGTGCAGACATAAATCGTCTCTATATTCTTATATCTATTTTTTAGTGCGTAATCGTGAAGTTGCGGAAGATATTTTCCAGGAAACATTCATGAAGGCGATTGTGACTATCCGTCAGGGGCGTTATACTGAAAACGGTAAGTTTAAAGCGTGGATTATGCGTATAGCACATAATCTGGTGATTGATGGTTATCGTCAGGAACGCAATGAAAGAACGGTTTCGAATGAAGAGAATGGAATCGATCTCTTGAACAATAGTAAATTGTGTGAGGATAATATTGAGGATGTCCTTATTCAAAAGCAGATTTTGAAAGATGTGAGACGTCTGATCTGTTATCTCCCGGATTCTCAAAAAGAAGTATTGATGATGCGTTATTATGAAAATCTCAGTTTTAAAGAAATTGCGGATATTACAGGGGTTAGCATTAATACAGCTCTGGGCAGGATGCGCTATGCAATTTTGAATATGAGAAAGATTGCAGAAGAAAAGCAGATGATTCTTACACAATTTTAAATTAAGACGCAATATTCTTCAGGCAGGCGCGTTAACTAATTAGTTAATCTGTTTTGCCTATGAATAAAATTGTTACTTTAGATTTGAGAAAGGGTGAAGTTCGTTTGTCGGAAAGACAAAAAAGGAGTCATAAAATGGAACCTCGGGAAACAACCCTTTATTTATTGATGCAGTTTGCACGTACCGTTCGGCCTTTAGGCGAGGCACATTTAAATGCAAGTTGCTAGTAAGCAATTAAAAGAAAAAACGGTCATTCACGAAAGTAAATAGTGAATGACCGTTTTTTTTTATCTTTGCAAAAAAGATATACATTATGAGCTGTCTTGTTGCCCCCTCTCTGCTTGCTGCCGATTTTTTAAATCTGAAACAGGCAATTGCACTTATTAACCGGAGCGATGCCGATTGGTTACATTTGGATATAATGGACGGAGTGTTCGTTCCTAATATATCTTTTGGTTTTCCTGTACTGGATGCAATAAAAGATATACTGGAAAAACCGATGGACGTACATCTGATGATCGTTGAACCGGAAAAATTTATAGACCGGCTTAAATCCAGTGGAGCTTATATGGTGAATGTTCATTATGAAGCATGTACACATTTACATAGAGTAATATATGAAATCAAGAATGCCGGGATGCGGGCAGCTGTGACACTGAATCCCCATACTCCGGTAGCATGTCTCGAAGAAATAATCTGTGATGTGGATATGGTATTGTTGATGTCGGTTAACCCGGGTTTTGGAGGGCAGAAATTCATTCCGAACAGCTTCGATAAAATAGTGCGTTTAAAAGAACTGATCGATCGTAAAGCCTCTAATGCTCTTATTCAGGTCGACGGTGGAGTAGACCTTACAAATGCTCAGAAGCTGGTTTTCTCCGGTGCAGATGTTTTGGTCGCAGGAAGTGCTGTATTCAGATCCGAACATCCCGAAGAGGTAATCCGGAAGCTTAAAGGCATGTGATGAAATCAAGATATAGCATAGTGCACAAAGTGCCATTTATTAGGATTCTGTTTCCTTTAATAAGTGGCATTTCTTGTTACTATGCATTTCCTGATGTTCTTTGGATTTTCTTCCCCTTTTTCTTTTCTTTAGTTCTTTTTGGCATAGCTTTTTTTCGTGATTTCGATTCCCGGTTCTATCATCGTTCCTTTTTCGGCATCGGCGTATTACTCTTTTTTTTCGGAACAGGAGCGCTATTGACCCAATTTCAATTAGTCAGGACTTATTTTCCGCCAAGTGATTTTATAACTGCTTCCGGGCAGATTGTTGAAAATCCGAAAGAGAAAGGCGACTATATACGTTTTCTGGTTAAAACGAATGAAATCCGGAATGACAGTTTTGTTTATGCCGGAGGTAAGGAGGTTATAGTTTATGCAAAAACGGAGAGCTTTTTAACGAATTCTTTATCTTCTGGCGATTATGTATGTTTTACCGGACGTTTTATTTCCGTCGATTCGATGGAAATACGGAACGGTTTCGATTATGGGGCATATCTTAAGCGAAATGCTGTTTCGGGCATCGTATTTATCAACGCTTTGAATTTAGAAAAAGACGTACGGCATGATATCTCCTTATCCGTTTTGTTTGAAAATTGGCGTTCGTTTCTACTGAAGCAGTACCGCAGATTGAATCTCAGTGACGAAAACTTTGCGGTTCTTTCCTCGATAACTTTGGGTGACAGGTCGGATCTTACCGATTATCAGAGAGATTCGTTTGCAAATAGCGGATTATCCCATATACTGGCAATCAGTGGAATGCACATTGCTATTCTCTATGCAGTTTTACGGTTATTTTTCTGTTTAGGACAAAATGATAAGAGAAACAGTAAGTTACGTGAATTTTTTGTTCTCGTTTTTTTATGGCTTTTTACTCTGTTATCTGGTTTTTCAGCTTCTGCCGTACGGGCTACTTTTATGTTTTCTTTGTTTACCGTAGGTGAAATACTGGATCGTCGCACCAGTTCTTATAATATCTTATTCGCTGTTGCAACATTAATGCTGTTGTTGCATCCATTCTATTTATTTGATGTCAGTTTTCAACTCAGTTTTGCGGCACTCGCTTCAATTCTCTATTTCTATCCTTTGTTGAGACGTTCTTTTTCTACAAACAACGTTGTCCTGTTATATTTCAGAGACATCGTGTCAATGAGCCTGGCGGCACAGATAGGAGTCTTTCCGCTTATACTTTTTTATTTCGGAACATTCCCACTCTTTTTTCTGATAGCGAATTTACTGGTTTTACCACTATTGCCACTTTTGTTATCTCTTGGATGGCTCTATTTACCGGTTTCGTCGGTGCCGTTTTTCGACTCTTTTTTTCACGACGTATTGAGCCTCTTTTTAGGATATGTAAATGACGTCATGGAAAGTTTGTCGTCTCTGCCTTTTTCGGTTTTAAGGGTTGAGCATTTCTCCTCATGGATATTGCTTCTGCTTTATATGCTTCTTGCAGTCTTTATTATTTCATTGGAACATTTAAAGCGAATGCGCATGTAGTTTGTATGTAAAGTGGATGTTAATAAATATTTTGCCTTTTGAATAGTCGGACAATGCTGCTTTTATTATAGCATTTATTATTAACTTTGTATGCTCTAAAATGTGTTTATGATTACAAAAGTTATCGCTCAGGATAAAATTGACAAGGTTGAGAAATACATAGATAAAGGGCGCCGTTTTGTTATCCTTACTCATGTTTCGCCTGATGGGGATGCTATCGGTTCATCTTTAGCGCTATATCATTATTTGATGGCTTGTGACAAGGTTGTAACGGTCATTATACCGAATGAAATGCCGTCGTTTCTTACCTGGCTGAAAGGGGCGAAAGATATTTTAAATTATGAGAAATATCCAGATTATGCCGCACAGCTTATCTCAGAAGCCGAAGTTATTTTTTGCTTAGATTTTAATGTCCCGAAACGGATAGGCAACGTTGCTTCTCATCTGGTAGCGGCATCTGGCCGTAAGGTATTGATTGACCATCATTTGAATCCTGATCCGGATTTTAAGGTTTCCATTTCTTATCCCGGCATATCTTCAACATCCGAGTTGGTGTTCCGCTTAATATGCCGGATGGGGAATTTTGAGATGATATCTAAAAGTTGTGCGGAAGCTATTTATACCGGAATGATGACCGATACCGGAGGTTTTACCTATAATTCGAATAATCCGGAAATCTATTTTATTATTTCGGAACTTATAAAAAAAGGGATAGATAAAGATTGGATTTATGCCCGGGTATTTAATACTTATTCGGAAAAACGTATCCGTTTGATGGGGTATGTTTTATATAAGAAATTAAAAGTTTATTCAGATTATGGTGCAGCCTTGATTGTCTTGTCGGATGAAGAGCTGAAACGTTTTGATTATAAGAAAGGCGATACGGAAGGCTTTGTGAATTTGCCTATGAGTATCGATGGCGTTGTTTTTTCTACCCTTATCCGGGAAATGAAAGGATTGGTCAAGTTATCGTTCCGTTCGGTAGGAGATTTTCCGTGTAATTCGTTTGCATCTGCACATTTCGGTGGAGGCGGACATAAAAATGCATCCGGAGGGGAGTTTTACGGAACTTTGGAAGAGGCTGTAGCCCTTTTTGAGAAAGTATTACCTGATTATGTTCCGGCTTTACAGGAGGAATTGAAAAAAAGAAATAGGAGAGCTTAAAAATGAGAAATATATTATTGGCTTTTATAGCCTTACTGGTGATGGTTTCGTTTTTTTTCGGATGTAGTAAGACGAAAACGTATGCCGAAAAAATGAAAGCAGAGAAAAAAGCCATAGAACGGTTTATGGATCGTAACGGATATGTGGTGATCGGCAATTATCCGGACGATGGTGTTTTTAAACCGAATGAATTTTACCGTACATCCGAAGGTCTTTATATGAATGTTATTGATTCTCAATACAATCCGGGTGTAAATAAAGGCGATACATTTGCAGTTGGTAATGTTGTAACTGTGCGTTTTAAGGTTATGCAGAACTTTATGACCGATACGACCCGTTATACCAATTGGGAGAGCTATGTTCCGGAAGAATTTGTTTATGGTCGTATTAATACCCAGAAAGTTCCCGAAGGATGGGGATTTCCTTTGAGATACGTAAAGAATTATGCATTGGTAAAATTGATTATACCCTCTGTTATCGGAACGACAGCTAATAAAAATGCGGTTACTCCGGTATTCTATGATTCGTTATGGTATAAAATAGCATTATAATTATTCTTATGACTTTAATAAAATCTATATCCGGCATACGGGGTACAATCGGCGGTAACGTTGGAGACGGGCTGAATCCGTTGGATATCGTTAAGTTTGTATCGGCTTATGCAGCGTTTATTCGTAAATCGGCCAAAGTAAATTCTGATAAAATCGTGGTAGGCAGGGATGCCCGTATCTCCGGTCCTATGGTGCAACATGTTGTTGTTGGTACGCTCATGGGCATGGGGTTTGATGTTGTCGATATCGATTTGGCTTCGACGCCGACGACAGAGTTAGCGGTTGTAATGGAACGGGCGAGTGGGGGCATTATTCTTACTGCCAGCCATAATCCGAAGCAATGGAATGCTTTGAAACTATTGAATGAGAGAGGCGAATTCTTGAATGCAGCGGAAGGGAACGAAGTCCTCAGGATTGCAGAAGATGAAGATTTCGGATATGCCGATATCGATCATTTAGGTTCGTATAAGTTAGATAAAAGTTATAATGCTAAACACATCGAAGCAGTATTAAGCCTTCCGCTTGTTGATGTGGAAGCAATAAAAAATGCCGGATTTAAGGTTGCTATAGATTGTGTAAACTCTGTAGGAGGACTTATCATTCCGGAATTGTTATATGCTTTAGGAGTTAAGCAGATTTTTAAATTGCACTGTGCTCCTCATGGTAATTTTGCCCATAATCCGGAACCCTTACCGGAAAACCTTACGGAAATATCCTCTTTAATGCGCGAAGGAAAAGCAGATGTCGGTTTTGTTGTCGATCCGGATGTCGATCGTCTTGCTATCATTTGCGAGAACGGAGAAATGTTTGGCGAAGAATATACGCTGGTTTCTGTTGCCGATTATGTATTAAGGCATACTCCCGGCAACACGGTTTCCAATCTTAGTTCTACACGTGCTTTACGCGATGTAACACGTTCCTTAGGCGGTGAGTATGCGGCAGCTGCGGTAGGAGAAGTAAACGTGGTCGCCAAGATGAAAGAGACGAATGCTGTGATTGGAGGAGAAGGAAACGGAGGTGTGATTTATCCGGAAAGTCATTATGGACGTGACGCACTTGTCGGTATTGCACTTTTTCTGTCTCATCTTGCAAAGGAAAAGAAACGTACAAGTGAATTAAGAGCCGGATACCCTTCTTATTTTATTGCAAAGAAAAAGGTTCAGTTAACGCCAGATATCGATGTAGATGCGATATTGAAGGCTGTGAAAAAGCGTTTTTCTGATTTTGAAATTAACGATATCGATGGTGTCAAGATTGATTTTCCTGATAAATGGGCACATTTAAGAAAATCGAATACAGAGCCAATTATCCGTATTTATTCGGAAGCTAAAAGCATGCAGGAAGCAGAAAACCTCGGTAATGAGCTTATTTCTATAATAAAAGAACTGAGCAACTAAATACCGGTATTTATAATATAAAACGGGTGTCCTATTCTTTTGATAGGGCACCTTTGTTTTATATGTAGAGTAAAGTTTTCAGAAATAGTTTTGTTTTCTGCAGAATAGGGAATGCCGGTAGATTAAAGGAGATAATCCGGTATATTTTTTGAACTCTTTAGTAAAATGATTCTGATCATAGTAGCCGCTATTGATTGCGATGTCCATTAGATCACTATCCTTGTCTTCCATAAATGCAAAATAAGCGTGAATAAAACGCTGTAAAGAAGCATACTCTTTTGGTCTGATACCGATATGCCGGGCAAAATTTCTGTCCAGCCATTTATAGCTGAGGTTCAATTGCTCGGTAACATTTTTGATTGAGGTTATACCTTTTTGTTTGTATATATGTTCATCTGCAGTTTCTAATAATTTAATCGGACATTGGGGAGTCGGTTTTCTTTTTTAGATGAACGACTCTATAGCACGGATTTTTTCTTTTTCGGTGGAACATAGGCTTATGATTTTGAGTAATTCTGTGCCATCGTCTCCCAATATATCTGAAAAACTCCAGAAAGGCCGGTTGTTGAATTTTTTAGGATTTAATCCGAATAGTCTGTAAAACGGAATCTTTTTAAAGCGGATGATAAGTAAATAACTGAATTCCTTTGAAATATATATGCGGCGATTACCGTTTATTTTGGCACTGAACCATGCCGAAGATATCCCGTATTTATAGTCGTTGAGATTGTGTATTCCCTCTTCCCCGACCATGATGGCAGCCATTGGAAAGCCATCGTTAAATGCGAGATAGCTTTTCAGATTGTATCGATACGGGAAAATATAGAAATTTTCGATATACTCTTTTAAATTACCGGCAGGCTCGACCATTCTGATTCCCGAACAGGGAGTTATATGCGGCATTATTATATTTTCGAATAAATCTATTGGCATAGCTGAGATATGAACATAAAAGTATATAAATACAAGTGATAAATCTATATTATATGTCCAAAATATACTATGAAGCTTGTTCTGAGCAGTCTAACTTTGCGTTAAAGTTTTTAGTATATGTTTTTACCCGTAATTACTTATGGCAATCCGGTACTGAGAAGTGTGTGTGCCCCTGTCGATGCTTCTTATCCGGATTTGGAGTCATTAATAAATAATATGTGGGATACACTTTGTCAGATGAATGGATGCGGGCTCGCCGCCCCTCAGGTATGTTGTCCCCTGAAAGTGCTTGTTGTAAATAGCAGGGATACTTATTTATGCCTGAGTAATAGGGAGAGAAAGCAATATTTTGATGGTGATAATGGTATTCGGGAAATATTCTTAAATGCGGAAATAATAAAGTACGATGAACATGCTGTCTGGAATGAATACGAAGGATGCCTGAGTATTCCCGGTATTTCAGCAGCTGTGAAAAGGCCGTGGAGCATCACTGTGAAATATTCGGACCGGAGTTTTAACGAGCATGTGAAAGTATTTTCAGGTTATACGGCAAGAATTATTCAGCATGAGTTTGACCATACACAAGGGAAATTATATATTGACAGATTGGAAGTTCATGAAAAGTACAGATTAATAAATAAATTGCAGAATGGAAGATCTGCATCAACCTGTCTTTCGCCTAAAAAATAAGCACCAGACTTTATTGACTTAATCTGGTTCTTACTGTAGGTTTATTATTTGAGATATTCAAAGGGTTATTCCGGTTATCAGAGAAAATACTTATGAGAGGAATTGAATTACTGATGAATCAGCAGACTTCTTTTAGTTGATCTTTTATCCGGTTGTATTCCTGTTCGAAATTAGGCGTAAAAATATTCTTCCCGAGAGAATTTTCTATTTCGGTAAAATTCCAGAAACGCCCGTCTTCAAGTTCATCGTTATCCGGACTGATTATTCCGTTATAAATCGTTGCAAAACTAAAAACCAGCTCTTTTTCTATGTGGCTTTCGAATACATAAGAAAGAATGAATTCGGGAGTAAATTCCAGAATTCCTAATTCTTCTTTCGTTTCGCGGAATAGAGCTTCATAAACATTCTCTCCGAAATCTATATGCCCTCCCACGGCCGTGTCCCATTTTCCCGGTTGAATATCTTTTGTTAGGGAACGTTTCTGCAGGTATAACTCTTTTTGGTCGTTGAGAATGTGCAGATGCACCACAGGATGTAACGGTTTTGTCCCGCCATGGCAAACTGCCCGTGTTGCAGAGCCTATAATATCTCCGGCCTCGTTTACCAGAGGGAATAACTCATCATTATTGGTCATTAGGTTGATAATTGTTTAATATGTTTTTTAATTCGTCAAAACTGTTTTTGTCTCCGTATATTTCGAATGGCAACCTGAAATTACATCCCTCTTTCCAGTTAGAGCATCCATAAGCCTTTTTCCCTTTCAGAATATTTCCGGTTTTGCATAAAGGACATTTTAGTTCTCTGGGTGGCGGAGGCGGTACAATACGTTTATATTTTACGTCTTCCACGATACGCAGCACCATCTCTTTCAGTTCGGAAAGAAATTGTTGGGGATCGTAAGATCCTTTTTCTATTTCGCGTAGCTTTTTTTCCCATATTCCCGTAAGCTCTGCCGATTTTAATAACTCCTCCTGTATATTTCCGATTAATTCGATTCCCGTGGGAGTGGCGATCAGATTCTTACGGACTTTCTTGATATAATTACGTTTAAAGAGCGTTTCAATGATTGCAGCCCGTGTGGAGGGACGTCCGATTCCGTTTTCTTTAAGAAGGTCACGTAATTCTTCATTCTCCACTAATTTTCCCGCTGTCTCCATTGTGCGTAAAAGTGTCGCTTCCGTATAGGGCTTCGGGGGCTGGGTCATCTTTTGTATAAGAGATGGTTCGTGAGGGCCGGACTCTCCTTTTTCAAATGCCGGAAGAATGCCTTCTTCGTCTGACTCATTGCTTTCTTCCTTATCGGAAGGCTCCTTAGTAAAGAGAATCCTCCATCCGGGTTCGAGTATTTGTTTCCCGGTAACTTTAAATTCCACTCCGGCACTTTCGGCCTCTATCGTAGTGGTTGCAATTTTGCAATCCGGGTAAAAAGCAGCGATAAACCGCCGGGCAATAAGATCATAAACTTTTGCTTCACACCCGTTTATGTTGAGTGCCTTTACTCCCGTAGGAATGATCGCGTGGTGGTCGGTTACTTTTGCATTATCGAAAACTTTTTTGGACTTCGGTATTTTCTTCAGCTCCAGAAGGGGGGCCGTAAAGTTTTCGTAACCTGTAAGCCCCCTTAATGTATTGGGAATTTTGGGATAAATGTCGTCAGATAAAAAAGTGGTATCGACACGGGGATAGGTCGCCAGTTTTTTTTCGTAGAGAGCCTGTATGTATTTGAGCGTATCTTCTGCCGAAAAAGCAAAGCGCTTATTGCATTCGACTTGTAAAGAGGTGAGATCGAAAAGACGGGGAGGGGCTTCTTTTCCCTCTTTTGTATTGACTGATGTAATCGATAACGGAGCTCCTTTTATTTTCTCAAGAAGTTCAGCACCCTCTTCTTCACTTTGGAAACGCCCTTTTTTTGCGGAAAAAAGTGTATTCCGGTAGAGCGTTTTTAATTCCCAGTAAGGCTCAGGCTTGAAGTTTTCTATTTCCAGATGTCGTTGTACGATAAGGGAAAGAGTAGGGGTTTGTACGCGTCCGATTGACAGCACCTGTTTTTCTTTTCGGTATTTAAGGGTATATAAACGTGTCGCATTTATACCTAACAGCCAATCGCCTATAGCCCGTGCCATACCGGCCTGGTAGAGGGTATTAAAGTCATTGCCGTTGCGTAACTTTTCAAATCCTTCGCGAATAGCCTCTTCGGTAAGGGAAGAAATCCACAAACGTGAAATTTTACAACGGCATCCCGCTTTTTGCAATACCCATCGTTGTATAAGTTCTCCTTCCTGTCCGGCATCCCCGCAGTTAATTACTTCGTCGGCCTGTGTGACAAGCTGTTCTATTATGGCAAATTGTTTTTGTATTCCACTATCGTCGATCAGTTTAATGCCAAAACGTTCGGGAAGCATGGGTAGGGTACCGAGCGACCATCTTTTCCACTCTTCCCTGTAATCGTGGGGCTCTTTTAATGTGCAGAGATGGCCGAATGTCCAGGTTACCTGATATCCGTTTCCTTCTATATATCCGTTTTTCCGGTTTTTAGCACCCAAAACCGTAGCGATCTCTTTAGCTACACTGGGTTTCTCTGCAATACAAACAATCATTCTCACTTCTTTTGGAACTACAAAGATAACCATGCTGCCATGAATTGCCCGCTTTTTGCCGATATAAAATCCATTTTTCGTTTACTCGTTTTGTCCTTGATATAAGCCGCGTTATCTGCAATCTTATTATCTTTGTCAGACAAATAAGCCCTTTTATGAATTCTGTAGCCGATAAGAGCGGGGTTAAACAAATGTTTGACTCTATCGCATGGAGATACGATTTTTTGAATCATTTTCTTACTTTAGGTATTGATAAATGGTGGAGAAAAAAGGCGGTAGAGTGTATCTCTTCCTACCCTGAAGCTGTGTTTCTGGATGTGGCAGCCGGCACGGGAGACCTGTCAGTGGAGCTTGCACGAAGAAAAACGCCAGAACATGTTATCGGCATCGATATTTCGGATGGTATGCTTTCGATAGGAAAAGAAAAAGTCAAGCGTTTGGGTTTAACCGATCGGATAGAGTTCCGGAATGGAAATTGTGAAGAATTGCCATTTGACGATGCTGTTTTCGATGCGGTAACGGTCGGTTTTGGAATTCGTAATTTTCAGCATCCCCGGAAAGGACTTTCGGAAATGTACAGAGTCATGAAAAAAGGAGGAGAACTTGTTATCCTGGAGTTTTCACGTCCGGACAATAAATTGCTTTGTACTCTTTTTGATGTCTATTTCTGTAATATTCTTCCTTTTGTAGGACATCTTTTTTCAAAACATGCGTCGGCATATACCTATCTGCCTCAAAGTGTGAAGAATTTTGTATACGGGGAAAAATTTACCGTATGGATGAAAGAAGCCGGATTTTCCGATGTGAGTTATCGTCCGCTTACTTTTGGCGTGGCAACTATTTATAAAGGTGTAAAAAATTGATTTGTATGAAGAATCCGGTATTGAAATGGTTCTCTATTGCTCGTCCCGGAACATTGGCAGCAGCCGCTTCTCCTGTTTTCATAGGTCTGTTGATTACCGTGGGGGTAGGGGCACCTTTTCATTGGACTATTGCTTTCGTTACTTTTTTAGCTGCGGTCTCAATACAGATAAGTGCAAATTTTATTAATGATTATTACGATTATAAGAAAGGAACCGATTCTGTTGGACGTTTAGGCCCCCGAAGGGCAATCAGTGCGGGAGATGTTTCGCCTCTTGCTATGAAATGGGCTATCGGAATAGCGTTGGGTACAGCCGCATTGTGTGGTTTATTCCTGGTATTTACCGGAGGATGGCCTATTTTTATAATCGGAATTTTTTCCCTTCTTTTCGCATGGCTTTATACGGCAACCCGTTTTTCTCTGAGTTATCTTGGAATTGCCGATGTTTTTGTACTTATATTTTTCGGTCCGGTTGCGACGGTAGGTACGTTTTATTTGCAGGCAGGCAGCTTTAGTATGCAGGCCTTCTGGTATGGTTGCGTATGCGGATTGATATCGACGGCCGTTTTGGTGGTAAATAATGTACGGGATTACGAATCGGACCGGGCAGCCGGGAAAAGAACGCTTATTGTCAGGAAAGGAAAGCACTTTGGCGAGATGGAGTATTTATTAGTCTTTTTATTATGTATTCCATGTCTTTGGCTGGGTGGGGCCAAAGGATTGCTTTATTGTATCGTCCTCCCTGCATTGCTTTTATATTCCCGTTTAAAAAAAGCGGAGGGGAGTGTATATAATCGGATTCTGATCCAGACAGGATTATTAAATCTCTTGTTCGTTTTACTCTGTTTCTGTGAGGTATTCTTTTTACCTGAAGACACCTTTATAGGGAACTGAAAATAAATGTTATGGATAGGAAAATTTCCGGTTTTATAAAACAATATAACCTCCTTTCTAAGGGATGCAAAGTTATTGTAGGATTTAGTGGCGGAGCCGATTCTGTTGCCTTATTATCGATTTTAACGGATCTGGGATTTCAATGTATTGCAGCTCACTGTAACTTTCATCTCCGGGGAGAAGAGTCGGAACGGGATGAACTTTTTGCCCGGAATTTCGCATTGCGACGTAATATAGTGTTTGAAAAAATTGATTTCGATACGGTTGGATATGCTTCGATCCATGGCATTTCGATTGAAATGGCAGCACGCACATTACGATATGAATGGTTTGAAAAGCTAAGATTGCAACATGACGCGGAAGCCATTGCAGTAGCGCACCATCGGGATGATCAGGTAGAGACGGTTCTGTTGAATATAATCAGGGGATGCGGACTTAAAGGCCTTACCGGAATGGCTCCTGAGAACGGATATGTCGTACGACCTTTGCTTTGTGTTTCAAGATCCGAGATAGAAGACTTTTTGGATAGCAGGAGACTGGAATTTGTTACCGATAGTACGAATAATGAGACGGTTTATCTGCGCAATTCGGTTCGCCATGAATTGCTCCCTTTACTGGAAAGATATAATCCGTCTGTACGGTCAGCATTGTTACGGATGAGTCATTATATGGAAGGTGTGGAGAAAGTATATGACGATGCCATAGATAGAGGGAAAAAGGAGGTAATGCCGTCGTCGTCGGAGATAGATATCGATCGTTTATTCCGGGAGCCATCTCCTGAATCGTTGCTGTATTCCATATTGTCCCGATACGGTTTTTCCCCGGCTGTCACAGACGAATTGTTCAACTCCCTTTCCGGATCTTCCGGAAAAGTATTTTTCTCACCGACTCACCGGGCTGTAAAAGATCGTTCACGTATTCTTATAACCGACAAGAATGCGAAAGAAAATGAAACTTTTTTCATTGAAAACGATCTTTGCAGTGAACAACTTCCCTTTAAAATGAGTTTTACTATAGTAGATTTCGACGGAGATTTTGCAACTTTGAAAAGTTTAGGAGGAGCAGTGTTCGATATGGATAAACTTGTTTTTCCGCTTACTCTCCGACGTTGGAAAAAGGGGGATTTTTTTGTCCCTTTCGGCATGAAGGGACGTAAAAAAATAAGTGATTATTTTAATGACCATAAATACTCATTGCTTCAAAAAGAAGAAGCATGGTTACTTTGTTCGGGTTGTGATGTGCTCTGGATTGTGGGAGAGCGGACAGACGACCGTTACAAAGTCGTAAAAAATACACAAAAAATGTTGCACATAACGTTAGATTGATTAACTTTGCACCAAATAAATCCCACCTATTTTTTAGTTTTTACTCTACAAACACATCTTTTACGTATTTTATCGAATAAAGTTTTACACTTTAATCCGAGTCTTTCGGATCCTAAAAAAATGATTATATTTTTACAAAATGCAGAAATACAACATCTTAGAGCTCAATGAGAAGAATATATCCGAGCTCAAAGCTATTGCCGATGAATTGAAAATCAAAAAAAGCGATTCGCTCAAGAAAGAAGAGCTGATTTATGCTATTTTAGACCAGCAAGCTATTAATTATGCCGATAAGGCAGCAGAACAAAGTAAGGAAAGAGACACGAGACGGACAAAGAAACCGGCAGCAAAAAAGCCGGCAGCGTCGTCTGCCAAACCTGTTGCGGAAGAGAAAGCCGTTGCAGTAGAAAAGAAAGAGGCAGAAAAAGAAGCACCCGTAGCGGAAGAACCGGCTCTACCTAAGAAAGAACAGCCTGAAAAGCCGGTCGGAACGACTCAGGCTAAAACAGCGAAAAATAAACGCAAAAGGATCACACCGGCAGCAGAAGCGCCCGTTGTTGAGGCTCCTGCTCCGGAGGCAACCGTACAACAGCCGGAATTACCGGTTGTCGTACCTGAAAAAAAGGTAGCAGAAGCTACCCCGGCTCCGGAACCGGAGGCCGTTGCTGAGCTTCCGGTAAAAGAAGAGAATAAACCTGCGGAAGAACCGGAAGAGGCAGCTCGTCCGCAAAGGGTGATTTTTAAGCATGATCCTACGAAGCAGACGAAAGTAGATACCCTGCTTCCTCAGATGACTTATAATAACAATAAGAAAAACGGAGCGAATAATAATCGTCCGAACAATAACAATAATCGTCCGGCTCCACAACAGGAAAAAGGATATGATTTCGATGGAATTCTTGTTGCTTCGGGAGTTCTGGAAATTATTCAGGATGGTTATGGCTTTTTACGATCGGCAGATTACAATTACCTTAGTTCTCCCGATGACGTATATGTTTCGCAATCTCAGATCAAGCTTTTCGGTTTAAAGACAGGAGATGTGGTAGAAGGACCTATTCGCCCTCCCAAAGAAGGAGAGAAGTTCTTCCCGTTGGTGAAAGTTGACCGGATTAACGGACGTACGCCGGATGAAGTACGCGACCGTATTCCGTTTGATCATCTGACTCCGCTTTTTCCGGATGAAAAGTTCAGATTGACTGAAAAACGCAGCAATAAAATTCATGATAATCTTTCCGTACGTGTTGTCGATTTGTTTTCTCCTATCGGGAAAGGTCAGCGGGGATTGATCGTCGCTCAGCCGAAAACCGGAAAGACGATGTTGCTCAAGGATATTGCAAATGCTATTGCGGTGAATCATCCGGAAGTGTATATGATAATTTTGCTGATCGATGAACGCCCTGAAGAAGTAACGGACATGGCGCGCAGCGTAGATGCTGAAGTGATAGCCTCTACGTTCGACGAACCGGCGGAACGTCATGTAAAGATTGCCGATATCGTTCTGAATAAAGCAAAAAGAATGGTAGAGTGCGGACATGATGTCGTAATTCTTCTGGATTCTATAACACGTCTGGCTCGTGCTTACAATACGGTTCAACCTGCTTCAGGTAAAGTGCTTTCAGGTGGTGTGGAT
This sequence comes from Bacteroidales bacterium, assembly GCA_029007825.1. Classification (GTDB taxonomy): domain Bacteria; phylum Bacteroidota; class Bacteroidia; order Bacteroidales; family JAQXIO01; genus JAQXIO01. Next base: position 23,456 of record JAQXIO010000065.1, read on the forward strand.
GCAAATGCATTACAAAAACCTAAACGCTTCTTCGGTGCAGCACGTAATATAGAAAATGGAGGTAGCCTTACGATAATAGCTACCGCATTGACAGATACAGGTTCAAAGATGGATGAAGTTATTTTCGAAGAATTTAAAGGTACGGGAAATATGGAATTACAGCTTGACCGTCGCTTGTCCAATCGTCGTATATTCCCGGCTGTCGATATTACGGCATCGAGCACGCGTCGCGACGATCTGTTACAGGACGAAACGACATTGAACCGTATGTGGATTCTGCGCAAGTTCCTTTCGGATATGACTTCGTTGGAAGCTATGGATATTGTGAAGGGAAAAATGGAAAAAACGTATGATAATGCCGAATTCTTGGCATCTATGAACGGATAAAGTCGATAAATCAGATATTGAAAAGCCTCTTCAGTATTGAAGAGGCTTTTTTTGTGAAATTTTTATGGGAAAGAGTATGGTTCTATTCCATATTTTGCTGTATTTCGGTTCTATCTTTTATTTTGTCCCGGTGCATAGGGTTTTGCTGACTTACTACCGGTTATTTTTTTTGCCTGTCCGGGTGGAATGGTTTTTTCTTTGTGAGTTTTTGTTCTGGACACAGTAACACAGGATGTTCCGCTTAGTGTAAAAAGCGCCGATAATAAGATTAATAGATATTTCATATTCATAATATGCAGATTTGTATGTGTTGTTTTATAATTAGAATGGTTATTCGCATGTATTTGTTTAATTGTAAATATAGTTATATTGTTGATTGCGTATAACAATACGATGAAGTTTTTGTTTTTTATTTTTCTAAATGTTCAATTTGTTGACAGATATGTTCTAAAACGGAACTTGAAGATGGGTATTAACAATTAATTTGTAGTTTGATATTGTTTTTTACGTCTAAAGCAGATACATTTGCAAAAACACACAGTATTAAATTAAGAAAAATTGCGTATACTATGGATACTAAAATTCAGGAATTAACGGAGAAATTATATCAGGAGGGTGTTGAAAAAGGAAATCAGGAAGCTGCCCGATTGATACAAGAGGCGAAAACCCAGAGTGCCGCAATTATAAAAGACGCAGAAGAAAAAGCTAACGCCGTGTTGGCCGATGCCGCTAAAAAAGCCGCAGAGCAAAAAAAGAACGTTGAATCGGAATTGAAATTATTTGCCGGACAGTCTGTGGAAGCTTTGAAAAGTGAGATTGCCAATTTGATAACAGACAAGATCGTTTCATCCGATGTGAAATCGATTGTATCTGATCAGGCTTTTTTACAGGAATTTATTGTTAAACTGGCAACCCAATGGCTGGAGAAGGAAAACCTCGTTATTCAGACGGCAGATGCGGAAGCCCTCAAATCTTATTTTATGACTCATGCAAAAGAATTGATGGATAAGGGCATAAAGATTGAGAAGGTAAATGGTAAGCCAGCATCGTTTGTTCTTCTTCCGGAAGACGGCTCATATAAAATCACTTTCGGAGAAGACCAGTTCATCGCTTATTTCAAGGAGTTCTTACGCCCGCGGTTGGTTGAAATGTTATTTTGATTATGATAAAGCGCAAATACTATGCTTTGGTGGCAGGACTTCCCGATCTGAGTGTTGAAGAACAGAAACTGCCCTGTAATGTAAAGGGTTTCAGGGATGAAACATATCAGCAGTTATCGAAAAAGGATAAGAAACTGTTCAATCTTTTCTTTTTGAAGTTTGATAATAAAAATCTTATTTCTTATTTGAATGATAAAGATGCTGTGTTGGATGATCGGGGCTCCTATTCAAAAGAAGATTTCGGTGAATTGATTACTTTATTTAAGGAGGTTGATAATCCGAAAGATCCTCGTTTCCCTTCTTACTTTTTTACTTTCTTGAGTTATTTTTTTCAGGAAGATAATGTTTCGCATAAAATATTTGATGCAGATTATTTATCGGCATTATATTATAACTATGCCTTGAAATGCGGAAACTCTTTTGTTCGGGACTGGTTTCAATTGAATTTGAATCTGAATAATTTATTGGTTGCATTAGTCTGCCGTAAATATAAATATCCGGTGGCCGATTATATCGTAGGCGAAGGAGAAATAGCGAAGGCATTGCGCTCTTCTTCAGCTCGGGATTTCGGATTGAGCGGTTCTTTTGAGGAATTTGATAAGATTATTTCGATTGCGGAAGAATCGGATCTTCTTGAACGGGAAAGAAAAATCGATTTATTAAAATGGCAGTGGATCGAAGAGCATGTCTTTTTCCACTATTTTACAATAGAGAAGCTCTTTTCCCACTTGCTGATGCTTGATATACTGGAACGATGGACTCTGTTAGATAAAGAGTGCGGCCGGGAGAATTTCCGTAACATGGTTGCGACGATGAAAAGTTCGTTATCGAAAGAAGAATAGTAATAAAAATAGAATAAAACTGTATGACAACAAAAGGAACAGTGAAAGGAGTTGTATCCAATCTCGTAACGGTAGAAGTGGATGGTCCTGTTGCTCAAAACGAGATTTGCTTCATCTCTTTAGGTGATGAAAGGCTGATGTCAGAGGTTATCAAAGTGATTGGGAATAAAGCCTATATTCAGGTATATGAAAGCACACGTGGTTTGAAGGTCGGAGACACCGTCGAATTCATGGGGCATATGCTGGAAGTTTCCCTTGGTCCCGGTATGCTGTCGAAAAACTACGACGGACTACAGAATGACCTTGATAAAATGGACGGTGTTTTCCTGAAACGGGGTGACTATACACCAGCATTGGATGATAAGCGTTTATGGAACTTTACGCCTGTAGCGAAGGTCGGCGATCATGTTCAAGCGGGTGATTGGCTTGGGGAAGTACCAGAGAATGACAAGAAGATAAAGATTATGGTTCCCTTTAAAATGGAGGGAAATTATACTGTTAAGAGCATTGCTGCTGCCGGAGAATATACGATAATGGATACCATTGCCGTATTAACGGATGCCAATGGGACAGATTACAATATAACCATGGTGCAGAAATGGCCGGTAAAGAGGGCGGTTACAGCATATAAGATGAAGCCCCGGCCGTTTAAGCTGCTGGAAACCGGTGTTCGGACTATAGACACAGTAAATCCCATTGTGGAAGGTGGTACCGGTTTTATTCCCGGGCCATTCGGAACCGGAAAAACGGTATTACAACATGCAATCTCTAAACAAGCTGAAGCCGATATCGTGATTATTGCGGCGTGCGGGGAAAGAGCGAATGAAGTAGTTGAAATTTTTGCTGAATTCCCTCATTTGGTCGATCCTCATACCGGACGGAAACTAATGGAACGGACGATTATTGTAGCAAATACATCGAATATGCCGGTTGCTGCACGAGAAGCTTCGGTTTATACAGCTATGACTATGGCGGAATTTTACCGGGCAATGGGTTTGAAAGTATTACTTATGGCCGACTCTACTTCCCGGTGGGCTCAGGCTTTACGTGAAATGTCAAATCGTTTGGAAGAATTACCGGGCCCCGATGCATTTCCGATGGACCTTTCTGCTATTATTGCCAATTTCTATGCCCGGGCAGGGTATGTAGAGCTGAATAATGGAGAAACGGGTTCCGTTACATTTATCGGTACCGTATCGCCGGCAGGAGGTAACCTGAAAGAACCGGTAACAGAAAATACGAAGAAAGTTGCCCGTTGTTTTTATGCTCTTGAACAAGACCGGGCAGACAAGAAGCGTTATCCGGCAATTAATCCGATCGACAGTTATTCGAAATATATTGAATATCCTGAGTTTGAAGCTTATATTACCGAGCGGGCAGGTGAGGGTTGGCTGGAAAAGGTGAGTGAGATTAAAAACCGCTTGTTGCGTGGACGCGAGACGGCCGAACAGATTAATATTCTGGGTGATGACGGTGTTCCCGTAGAATATCACGTTGTTTTCTGGAAATCCGAATTGATCGATTTTGTTATCCTGCAACAGGATGCATTCGATGCGGTTGACGCATTGACCCCGATTGAACGTCAGGAGTATATGCTTGATCTGGTAACAGAAATTTGTAAGGCAGAATATAAGTTTGAATCGTTTGAAGAAGTTTCTGCTTATTTTAAGACTTTGATCAATTTGCTGAAACAGATGAATTATGCTGAGTTTAACTCTGAAAACTTCAAGAAATATGAAGCTCAACTGAGGGAAGAGCTCGCTAAACGAACCGTAACGCAACAGGGTTAGTCGATTAATCATAAATTGAACAAAGCTATGACAACAAAAGCATTTCAGAAAATATATACAAAAATCACCCGTATTACTAAGGCCACCTGTTCGTTGAGAGCTACAGGAGTGGGTAATGATGAATTAGCTTCGGTAAACGGAAAGTTGGCTCAGGTTGTAAAAATAGACGGAGACGAAGTTACTTTACAGGTCTTTTCAGGAACTGAGGGGATTCCGACGAATGCAGAAGTCGTATTTATGGGTAAATCTCCGTCTTTGAAAGTAGGTGATCAATTGGCCGGACGTTTTTTTAATGCCTATGGCGATCCTATTGACGGTGGTCCTGTCCCGGAAGGAAAAGAAGTCGAGATCGGAGGTCCTTCGGTTAATCCCGTACGGCGTAAGCAGCCTTCTGAACTGATTGCTACGGGTATTGCCGGTATAGATTTGAATAATACGTTGGTTACAGGGCAGAAGATTCCTTTCTTTGCCGATCCCGACCAACCCTTTAACCAGGTTATGGCAACCGTGGCATTGAGAGCCCAGTCGGATAAGATTATCCTCGGGGGAATGGGAATGACCAATGACGATTATCTCTACTATAAAAATGTATTCAGCAATGCGGGAGCATTAGACCGTATCGTCAGTTTTATCAATACGACCGAAGACCCTTCCGTTGAACGGTTGCTTATTCCTGATATGGCGCTTACGGCAGCAGAATATTTTGCTGTGGAAAAGAATGAGAAAGTACTGGTGCTGCTTACGGATATGACGAATTATGCTGATGCACTGGCTATTGTTTCGAATCGTATGGATCAGATACCTTCGAAGGATTCTATGCCGGGATCACTTTATTCGGATTTAGCCAAGATTTATGAAAAAGCGGTACAATTCCCTTCCGGTGGTTCGATTACGATTATTGCCGTAACGACTCTTTCGGGCGGCGACATCACACATGCCGTACCGGATAATACAGGTTATATTACCGAAGGACAGTTGTATTTGCGGAAAGACAGTGACGTCGGTAAAGTTATCGTTGACCCGTTCCGGAGTCTTTCCCGTTTAAAACAATTGGTAACGGGAAAGAAAACCCGTGAAGACCATCCTCAGGTCATGAACGCTTCGGTTCGGCTTTATGCCGATGCAGCCAATGCAAAGACAAAACAGGAAAATGGTTTTGATTTGACCGATTATGACGAACGGACGCTGGCTTTTGCCAAAGATTACTCCAGCCGGATTCTGGCTATTGATGTCAATCTGGATACTACCGAGATGTTAGATGTAACCTGGGGACTCTTTGCCAAATATTTTACTCCTGCCGAGGTAAATATAAAGCAGGAGCTGGTTGATAAGTATTGGAAAAAGGATTAAGAATGGCGATAAAATTTCAGTATAATAAGACCTCTTTACAGCTACTGGAAAAACAGTTGAAGGTAAGAGTGCGGGCCTTGCCTACGATTAAAAGCAAGGAAAGTGCTTTACGTATGGAGGTCAAACGAACCAAAGATGAAGCGATGAGCCTGCAACGCCAGTTAGAAGAACGAATGGCGGGGTATGACGATATGGTTGCTCTCTGGTGTGAGTTTGACACTTCATTGCTTCATGTGAAGGATGTGACACTCGATACACGTAAAATTGCGGGTGTTCAGGTTCCGGTACTTGGTAAGGTAGAGTTTGAATTGATGCCCTACAGTCTTTTCTCTTCGCCTTCATGGTATGCTGATGGCGTAGCCTTGCTGAAGGATATTGCAACATTAGGTCTGGAAGCCGAAGTAGCATTATTGAAGCTGGAAAAGATCGAACATGCCCGGAAAAAGACGACTCAAAAAGTCAATCTTTTTGAGAAAGTCCAGATTCCCGGTTATCAGGAGGCAATTTTGAAAATTAAACGATTCATGGAAGACGAGGAAAGCCTTTCCAAGTCCTCTCAGAAAATCATGCGGGCAAATCAGGAGAAACGAATGATGATGGAGGAGAATAACCATGATTGAAAAGATGAAAAAATACACATTTGTTGTGTATTATAAGGAATATGCGGCTTTTCTGGAAAAACTCTGTGATATAGGTGTTCTGCATCCGATTCGTATTGAAGGAGGAGATGTTGATTCGGAAGAAATGCAGTCGGAAATGACAGATTTTGACCGCATAAACAGGTTGATTTCTGAATTGAAAGTATATGTTCCGGAAAATGAAATGCCGAATGTGAAAGCTACTGCATCAGAAATACCCATCGGTCAGTTTATGGATAATCTCGACAAAATTTTTTCACAAAAAGAGAAGCTGGAAAAAGAGATTGAGGTGATCGGTAAAGAAATGGCATCATTGGAAATATGGGGAGAGTTCGATCCTGAACAACTGAAACGTTTGGAAGCGGCAGGATGGCATATTCGTTTTTATGCGGCCCATGACCGTATTTATGATCCGGAATGGGAAAAATTCAATGCTATTAAGATTGCGTCACAGACATCTGTAAATTATTTTATCACGATAACGAAAGATGAGATGCCCGACATCGATGCCGATAGTATTGTTTTGCCCGATTCATCTTATTCGGAATTGAAACGGAAATACGACGAATTAAATCTTCGCTTGGATAATCTGAAAAAAGAGGTGGCAGGCGAGGCAATTCATGCCTTATCTGTATTACAGTATGAATTATTGCACGTAAAAGACCGTATTGCGATCTTGATGACAAGACAGCAGACACATGTTCAGGCCGATGAAAAACTGATGTTGCTGGAAGGATGGGTACCTGTTTCGAAAGTTGCACAAATAGATGCCGAGCTCGAAAAACAAGGTGTCTTTTTTCAGGTTGCAGATCCACAGGAAGATGAAAAGGTGCCGATAGCATTAAAAAACAACAGATTTGCACGTCTGTTTGAGTTTATAACGGATTTGTATGATATGCCTAAATATGGCACTATGGATATGACTCCGTTTTTTGCTCCGTTTTTTGTTATCTTTTTTGGTCTTTGTTTTGGTGATTTTGGGTACGGAGCCCTCATCGTTCTTGCGATGTTATTGATAAAGAAAAAGGGAGCCCCATCATTGAAGAAAATAGTGCCGTTTGGTATCTATATGGGCATAAGTTGTATGTTTTTCGGACTCCTGACCGGTAACTGTTTTGGAATAGAGCTGATGAAAGTAGATTGGCCTTTTATAAAACCATTGCAGCATTTTATGATAACGACCGACGATGTTTTTATTCTGGCTTTAGCATTGGGTATTGTACAGATACTTTTTGGGCGTATTCTGAATGCTATAAGTCTCTGGACTCGTTTTGGCTTCCGTTATGCTTTCCCTACGATCGGTTGGATTCTGGTCATTGCAGGGTGTATAATACCTCTGATAGCTGTAAATTATAAATTGATAGAAGCAGAAACCGCCAATCCGATAGTATTTGTATCCGGTATTGTCGCAGCTATCGGTATTTTGCTGTTTAGCGATCCGAAGAGAAAGGGAATCAAAATTCTGTTGAATATACCCGGCGGCCTCTATAACGTTTATGAAAATGTAACGGGACTGCTTGGCGATGTTCTTTCTTATATCCGTCTTTTTGCACTTTCTCTTTCCGGAGCGGTAATGGCGATTGTATTCAATCAGTTGGCAATGGATATGAGCGGCGATATTCCTTTCGTAAGAGAATTGATTATGCTTGTAGTATTGTTGATTGGGCATGGAATGAATATCTTTATGTCGGGACTCGGATCGTTTATCCATCCCATGCGTTTGACATTTGTTGAGTTTTATAAAAATGCGGGTTTCGAAGGAGGAGGTAAAAAATATCAGCCCCTCGAACGCAGTAAATAAGAATTAAAATAAATTGCAAGCCGGACGCAGAATCAAGCTTGCTTGAATTATGCTGAGGTGCAGCGTTTATTACGAACAATTTGTAGTTTAAAATAGTATTAATTAATAAATCAGATTAAAAATGGATCCTGTAGTATTAGCGTATTTAGGAATTGCTGCAATGATTGGTCTTGCAGGTGTAGGAAGTGCATATGGTGTAACAATCACCGGTAATGCAGCAGTGGGAGCAATGAAAAAGAATATGGATGCTTTCGGTAACTATATGGTGTTGTCGGCATTGGCAGGTTCTCAGGGCCTTTACGGTTTTTTGAGCTATTTCTTGTTGGCACCCAAGGTTTTTGAGGGAATGACCATGGCTGCTGCCGGTGCGGTATTAGGTTGTGGTATTGCAGTAGGAGTAGTTTGTCTGTTATCGGCAATTCGTCAGGGTGAGGTTTGTGCGAATGGTATAGCCGGTATAGGTGCCGGTTACGATCTATTCGGTAAAACGATGATTCTTGCCGCATTCCCCGAATTGTATGCTATTATTACGGTTGCGGCAGCATTCTTGATTGGAAACACGTTACCTTCTATGCCGGTATAAGATTGAAGGTTCATCTGACATAAGAAGCGGCGGCCAGGAAAAAAAGCCCCCCCGGCGGGGTTGGTGTGGCAGTTCGGGGGGTTTTGTTTTGGTT
>JAQXIO010000066.1 GCA_029007825.1 Bacteroidales bacterium
CAAGACCCCAGAATACAAGGTAATGGAATTATTTTCGATAACTATTCTTATACAGGAAAAGAACGTATGGCCTGGGAGCGGATGAAAAACGGAGAAGTGCTAAAATTAGGATTTCTCAGCGAGACCGATTTCGAACCGCAAGCTTCGGGCTTAGAAGTCACATGGGAAGAATAATCTTTCCCGTATTTTTAATTATCTTTCTAAAAACAATTATATATCTCCAAGATATAAAAGTGCATTTTACATAATCAGAGTCACAAACATAAAATCAAGAATGCTCCGATAGTCATAGGAACATCATAAAAGAACGCTCTCTATTGATACAACGAGCAAGAGGAAGTAACCACCTCATATTGAATCGGAATACTGCGCAAGTCAGTTCTAATTTTATTCTATCCGTACTTTTACAGTCTTTTTCATTTTTTCATTGCTGAAAAGAAGTACGTAAACGCCGGATACATATGACGACATGGGTAACGTATATTCATATACTCCTGCTATATTCTTTGTCACGAGCAAACTTCCTTTCGTATCGAACAGAGAAAGCGTTTTCCAGTTATCCGATGAGAAACGGATTGTCAGAACCGATTTATTACCGGTCACGGTGACATATTCTCCGCTTGTTTGGATGTCGTCAACCAAGGTCATAAGGCAATCTTTTTCATAAGGTTCCGATTCGTTAAAGGGCGGTCCATATACATAAAATCTATTTCCATCTTCATCCATACTACTCAACATTTGCATATATCCCCAACAAACGGGAATAGGTAAAAATGATTTTAGTGGCCCATTTACCGAGCCTATCCCTTCTACCCATACATCATCGCCATTATATTCACACGACATAAAAATTCTTTTTCTTAATTTTCCTCCAATTTCAATACTGTCAACTTCTAATGCTGTTAATTTGCCACCATAAGAATTATCTGCTGCTGCAATCGTATCTCCTTTTTCCAATGAGAAATCATATAATAAAATCTCTTTTCCATCAGTAAAGTCGTATTGTCCATAAATACGATATTCATCAAAAGAATTAGTACAATCATTACCGTCAGACGGTTCAACAGGTTTAAAATAGATCCTTTTCTTCCATTGACGTATCCCACCAATACAACAATGTTCAGAATCCGGACTACAATCGTCGCCTATTAAAAATTTCTTATAGGTTCTACCATTCAAAACCATATTGTCTTTAGTAACTACAAAAGAGGTAAAATATCCCGCTTCAGGAAACCAAGCCTCCCACGAACAAGACGGATGATGATACTCCAACCATTGAATCCGCACCTCCGGAAATTCATTAACAGGTACAAACTTGGCAGTCAATGTTTCTGATTTCGTTACAGTATATGAATAATCGGTATTATCCGATATTTTTTTATCTCCGTCATACCAACCATTAAAAGCAAAACCATCGGCAGGCTCTGCTTTTATTTCCACGACCGTATTTGCTTCATAATAATTTTCTCCTGTTAAAATACCTCCATTATCCGGTTGCGATTGTAAAGTAAGAAAACTGAGATCATTATCTTTTACTTCGATATCTTCAATCGTCATACTATTTTCGCCCTCATTCACAAGCCGAAGGGCAAACAAAGCATCTGCGGGCATGTCAAATATAATACGCGGTGCGGTCTGTACTTCCGAGCCTGCTTTTATGTCTAAAGTTGTAATCGAATCACCACCCAGACAAACCAATAATTTTGTGGATGAAGTAGCTTTGTAACGTATGGTCATAAGCGCTTTTTGTTCCGACGAATGAAGTATATTATACGATATCCACTCTTTCGATGGCAAGTTATAACCTTTGGTGCGGTCGTGCTGTCCGGAGTTGTTCAGTTTCCAACCGACCTTATGGGCATCGAAATCACCACCTTTTATCGTTACAGGAAGACGACGCCCCATTTCGCAGAGATCACGGTCGGAAGAACGGAGCGCATCTATCGCTTTCATTTTATAGGTATCCGCACTATCGACGGACGATATAAATTTCCAACGGTAATCGTGATTGAGGACGTAGTAACAGAACAGCTCACCGCCTTTTTTATTATAAGCCTGATGGTGCTCGATCATTTCATCAAAAATACGAGGATCGTTCCACACTATATCGCCAATCGGATTACTTCCGCTTCCGCCGAGCGCATCACCGAATCCGGGACCTCCTTCATAAAGCACATAATGGAGTCCGAATGCTGCACACATAGTTGCATCGTATTTACAACTTTTTTCCGCCCAAACCTGAGGATCGAAATCGTTGCTATCCCAAATATTATCGAGTGTCGCATTGTCTGCCGGCGAATAATATCCTGCCGGACCTCCACCCCAGAAAACATCTTTCACGGAACGGTTCTGTACCGTCCGCAGATAACCGTCAATGTAATTCAATCCCGCTAATCCCCAATCGTTCATATTTCCACCGGAGGCTTGCCAACAGAATACAGGACGTATCCGCTGCATCATTTGCTCGTCTCCGAACGTCGAACGGAATATGTCGCTTACCTGTGCCCCACGAAGTGCAACGCGCCGTTTCGCCAATGTCCATTTTTCCTGTTCTGCCGTCTCACTCGTAAAAGCTCCATCGTAATTGAGAGGATCATCTTTACCGAATATCTGAACATAACGTACCGCTTCATCCGCATTCCACCCGCCCTGACTGAATCCCGGACCTGTATTCCATACTTCATTGCTGTATTCAACATACAATTTCCGGTCAGGATTCAACGGCATATCCCTAAATAGTTCAGCTAATGCCATAACATACCGGTCAACTGCTTTATGTGGTATATTTATCCATGGATCGGTTCCAGTTTCATTCGATAATCGTATCACATACTCCCATGACATTCCTTTTGCCTGAGATTGTTCCGGCAAAACACGATCTTCCCAGAATTCCAAAGGACTCGAATTGGTTTCGGTAGGGTCCATGTAACGCACCACATCGAAACGGGAAAGAACGGCTTTCAGGTTCCGGTCAAATACCTCATTTATGTCATGGCTTGTTTCGGAACCTTCAGCTATAGGGCGCATAAGCTTTACATTTGAAATTCCTTTCTTTACAAAGACACTTCCCTGCTTCGTATTCGTAAACTTTAAACGCAGCGCATTTCCCGGTTTTGCAAAATACAATTCAGCCGTTGTTTTATCTGATTCCGGATCGTATTTTTTATTTCGTATCTCAACACTCGTCCACTCTGCCGAAATATCAGCCGAACCGTCAAACGAAAGCCGATAAACGCCGCTTCGATGATCGAATCCATGCCAGACAACTACACCTGCATCTTCCAAAGGCCAACCGTTTTTATCGACGGAGACGCTTCCGCTACCAAAAGCAAGTTTTTCAAAATCTCGCCGCGTCATCATCGCATCGGCAAATATAGGCGTCATATAATCTTTCGCCCAATGAAGGTTTATCGAAGTCTTATTTTTCTCTCCGGCATAAACAGAAGGCATTAAGAGTAATCCTATCAAAAGCAAAAAAAGATATTTTCCATTCATAATAATTCGGTATAAGATCAGGTCTTTTCGATTATAATAAAAAAGTGTTTTACCGGAAAGATGATTTATTTCAATCTATAAATTGCCTGCAATAAACACCGTATTTCAACATAATTCAAGCATGCTTGATTTTGCGTTCAGCTTGCAGTTTATTTTAATCTGTAAAGAGCTTGGAATAAACGCTTCGCCTCAGCATAATCAAACAAGTTTGCTTCTGCATTCGGCTTGCAGCTTATTTTAACAAGATACAAATATATGAATACTTTTATATTTTATTAATAAAAGTATCTATATTTCAACCGACTAACTACCTCAACTTATTGCGTTCAAAGTATTTTGCAGTATAAAGTTCAAAGACGGCCAGCCCGATAATAATCAGGATCAATCCGAGTATATAGGTGGCCGTATAATTCAGCCAGCCGGCAACGGCTCCTCCTAACAGGACACCCAATCCTACACCCAAATCCCATGAGGTATAATAGGTCGCATTTGCCGTTCCACGCTGATTGTGCGGTGCCAGATTGATAAACATCGTCTGAAACGAGGGACAAATAAATCCGTAGGCTAAACCGATAAGTACTGCAGCAATATAGAAAAACAACTTGTTTTGCAACCATATAAAGCATGCAAAGCCTACAATCAGCAATAGTATGCCTATCAGGATAAGTCGGGTTATATATCCTTTATTCAAGAATTTACCTGCGGTAAAACGCGACAAGATAAGACCAACAGCAAGACAGACAAAGAAAAGGCTGGCTCCGGCAGTCAATCCTATTTCATCTTGCGCATACATTGCAACATAGGTACTCAGTATGCCATAACCGAAAGAGAAAAGAAGCAATGTCAGTGCTCCGGGTATTCCCTTTATGAGTAAGAAGCGATCTAAAGAGAGCGTCTTATCGGGTGTTATCTTCTTTTTCGGGGCTTTTATCAACGTAACGCTCACGAATCCAATCAATCCCCCCAGAAAAGAAGTTAGAAATATATAGTCGTAATTTCCAAAACTGTCCAGAAGAGAAAGAGATGCTACGGGCCCCAATGCAGTAGCCAGATTGGTGGATATTCCGAAATACCCGATGCCTTCTCCCCTACGCGCAGAAGGCATAATATCCAGAGCCAGCGTATTGCTGGAAACCGTAACCATACCAAAAGCCAAGCCGTGTGTGGCGCGTATTATGGTAAAGAGTAAAAGCGTGCCGGCAAAAATATAGCCCAGAAAATAGGTTATAAATATAAAATAGCAAATCAACAGCAACGGCTTACGTGAAAAGGCATCTACCATAAATCCTGCAAAAGGCCTGAAAAGCAAAGCCATAACGGTATAGGAAGCAAGCACCAGACCGGTAACGGCTCTATCGGTAGAAAAGACTTCGGCCAGATACATAGGGAGTATCGGAAGTAGAAGATAAAAAGCGAAAAACATCATAAAGTTTCCAAAGCATGCAGCAACGAAACCAGGCGTCCATAATTTATCTTTCATATATCCTATCTTTGACAAGGGTGTACAAAGGTATTCCTTTTTCCGTATATTCTCTGAATATATGGTTGTTCCTCTATAATTTTTGAAAACGAGTCTTTGCGATTGTTTCCGACTTGCATATTTTTCATAAAATACGGAGTACGTCTCGAAAAGCCTTCAGCATAGCTCCCGCTTTTTCCGGGTTTTCGCTATCTTTGCTGAATAATCAGGATGTGCTCCGGCAATCTTTGAGAACAAATTACCCCGATTGCATCCGGTTTTTATTTTAAACTGTAAAAAGTTTGCAATAAACGCTGCGCCTCAGCATAATTCAAGCTTGCTTGAATCTGCGTTCGGCTTGCTGTTTATTTTAATTTAAAGAGTCTGAGAGGTGACACTCCGAACAAAATAATAAAAAATGTCGATTTCATCTCCCGGTTTTTTTACAAGAAGAAGGTAGGATACGCCCGGACAATCTTAAAAAACAAGTTCTCACGATTGCTCCCGGCTTTCACTATATTTATAGTCTGGACCATGAAACAAGAGATATTATACAAAACAAAGGGTGGTGTCTGTTCAAAACAGATAAAGATCACGGTTAACGACGAAACGATCGACGAGGTTGCCTTTTCAGGGGGATGCCACGGAAATACTACAGGTATTTCCGCTTTAATAAAGGGTATGAATATAAAAGAAGCAATCGGACGTTTAGAAGGAATAAATTGCCGCGGACTCGGCACTTCCTGTCCTGACCAACTGGCTCAAGCGTTGAAACAATATATAAACGATTAAATTTTATTAATCATCATATCGGGCGTTACCGGGTGTTCAAGGATTTTTCCTATTTTTACGATGCACATCAAAACCGAAGATGAAAAATAAAAGGAGTGTAACATATTCTTTTCTCACCCGGCTGTTCTGCTTTTTTCTGGCCGTACATCTTCTGAATATCAGTTTCGACGATAACGATACCAATTCTGCACGTTTTTATTCCAAAAATAAACCGGAGAATGTTATCGAGACTGTTATGGAAGCAGTATTGGTGCATTTTTTCAATATCACGATTCCCGATAACAAACAGGATAGTGGCGTTACTACTTCGGCTCATATGGACATTATATTCGAGCCGTATGAAATCACGCTGCATCCTTTTACCATACTTCTTACACGTCCTTATACCTCTTTCGGCGAAAAACTGTTAGAGCGTTCATGTGACTTAAACCTACCTCCTCCGGAAATAGTGGCATAAATATTTTATTTACCCGGACAATGCCCATATGTTCCACTCAAAGAGAGGAATATATCTTTTCCATGTAGTATCGGGACTCGCCGGATGTATCTTTTTATTTATCACTATTTTATTCCTAAAAAATGAGAACAAATCGCATTTTCGGAATAATGCTGTGTATGTGTCTATTTTTTACCGTAAGGGGGCAGGTGTTATACCTGAAAGATGCACGCAAAGCATTTACCGAGCATAATCTGTGGCTGCTGGCTCAAAAAGAGCGTATTACAATGCAAGAGGCTCTTGTGCTACAGAGTAAACTATGGGACAGCCCTGTAGCTACTATCGAGCAAATCGTCTATAATCCGGAAGCTAAAGCATGGTTCGGAAGCAAATCGCCCGAACAGTATGCTGTTTCTGTCGAACAATTACTTTATATCGGCCGTAAGAGAAACAAGGCTATCGAGCTTGCCCGACAAGAGAGCAAAGGGGCTTCCTTTCAATTTTACTTATTGTTAAAAGAATTAGACAGCGAGCTGTCCCAGACATTTACAGAGCTCTATTATACCAATTGCAAACTTAAGGTTTACGAATCTTCCAGCAAAAATATCGACCAGGTAATAGACCGTATGGAACTCAACTCGAATCAGATAGCGACAAGCGAATTATTCCGGTTGAAGAGTTTCGTGGCTGATATGCAGAGTACGATTACCGAGCTTAACGAGCGCCGGCACGAACTGCAATCAAAACTACGCATACTGACCGGTTTGGATTCGGTAGCTGCTCCTCATATCGACGAGTCTATTATCCCGACGATCGACTGGACGCTGCAAAGGGCAGAGGATTTATACCAGACGGCATTAGCCAACCGTACCGAAGTACAGATCGATAAAAATAATATGGAACAGGCTCGTACATCGCTCGAACTGGAAAAAAGCCAACGCTGGGGTTCACCTACCCTCGGTGCGACTTATGATAGGGAGAGCAATGCTGTCCGCAATTACTGGGGATTATCGCTTTCCGTCCCGTTAGGATTATGGAATTCAAACAAGGGAAACATCCAGGCTGCCCGTTCCAGAATCAAGCAGACGGAGCTGGAAATGGAACAGGCTCAATTACTCTTACGCGAAGAGGTAGCAACGACGCTGGCTAAGGCTCAGGAACTTCAACATCTTTACCGGCAATATGCTGCACTCTTCACTCCTGAAACAGACGGTTTGCTGGAACGCCTATTGAATAATTATGCTCAACGGCATATCGGTCTGGTTGAGTTTCTCAATCATTATGAGGCGCTGCAGGACACCAGAATACAGTTTATCGATACCAAATGCCGGTTCCTGGTACAGGCTCTCGAAATAAACCGTGTTGCAGGTACCTCTGTCTTTTCTTTCGAATAATCATTTCCATAAAAAACGAATCCAATGAAATTAGTATATTTTTTATCGATTTTCGTTCTCACAAGCTGTTTCTATGCGTGCAAAAACAATCAGGAAACGAAAACCGAACAAAAGCAATCCCTTTTCGCCCCAACTCAATGGGTTTATCCGATAAAAGAGAATGTGATTCATGAACTACGGTGTTACGGTGAACTGGAATTCGACCAGAACAAAGTTGTACCAGTGTATGCTCCCACAGCCGGCGTCGCTGTCGAAGTGCCTGTAGAAACGGGTACTTATGTAAAAAAAGGAGATGTTCTTGCCGTTTTGCAGAGCAGCATGATTACCGATTTGCAGCGAGAAGAGGTAGATGCCCGTTCCGACCTTGACCTTGCCAAACAAAACCGGGACTTAAGCAAAAAGATGTATGCCGACGGTTTCGCGTCACAAAAAGAGGTTCTCGAAGCAGAAAAAAGTGTAGAGAAGGCCAGCGTGAATGTAAAACGTATCGAGGAGTTGCTGCGCTTATACGGCGCTTCTTCTTTCTCAACGTACACGCTGAAAGCTCCCAAGGCAGGATATGTAGTGCAGCGTTCCATCAAACCGGGCATGATGGTGCGTGACAGTTATGAGAACCCGCTGTTCGTTATTTCCGAAATCAATACGATCTGGGTAATCGCTTACCTGTACCAAAGCGATATAGGGTTAGTGGAAAAAGACGATGAAGCGGAGATACGGGTAACCGGAATAAACGACACGATCAAAGGAAAAGTGAGCCGTATAACGAACTTCGTAGATAAAGCGAACAAATCGCTCCAAGTGATTATCGAGTTGTCAAATTTCAACGAACGATTAAAACCGGGAATGTTCACCGAAGTTACCCTTCTCAGCAAAGACGAACGTCAGGTTTTACCAGCCATACCTACCGAGTCTATCGTTTTCTATAATAATAAAAATTACGTTACCGTAATAGACAAAAACGACATGCCCCAACTTAAACTTGTAAAAACAGGTTTCCAAAGAGGTAATATGACTTATATTACGGAGGGTATCGATGAAAACGACCGCGTCGTTACCTATCTGCCTCTGCTCATTTTCCAGGAGTTATATAACCAGCAAAAGCAAATGTCCCATAATAAGCCTGCTCTATGAACAAGTTCATTCAATCACTCGTGACCTTTTGCCTTGCTCATAAATGGGCAACATTAGGCCTGATACCGCTTATTACGATTCTGGGTATTTACTCGTTCCTAAATACGCCTATCGAGGCTTTTCCGGATGTTACCAATACAAAAGTGGAGATTATCACTTTATGGCCGGGACGAAGCGCTCAAGAGGTGGAACGTTCCGTAACTCTTCCTATAGAGATTGCATTGAATGCCGCCCAGAAACGACTGAATATACGCTCGACGACGATGTTCGGATTGTCAAAGGTTTCCATCACTTTCGACGACGGTGTGGATTACGGTTATGCCCGCATGCAGGTCAACAATGTCCTTACGGGAATAGATATTCCGAGCGATGCCGATATGACGATTCAACCTCCTATGGGTGCAACCAGCGAGATTTACCGTTATACGCTCACAAGCAGTACAAAGACTCTCCGGCAGCTTACCGAATGGCAGGAGTGGTATATCACCCGTTCGTTAAAGGCCGTGCCGGGCGTTGCGGATGTAGCGACGTTCGGCGGACAGCAAAAAATCTTCGAAGTTGCCGTAGATCCCAACCGTTTACGTTTTTATTCACTTTCGGCGCAACAGATTTTCGAAGCTCTCGAAAACAGCAACCTGAACGTGGGGGGAAATGTACTTAATATCGGTACTCAGGCTTATGTGGTACGTGGGGTGGGCTTACTCGAAGATATAGAGGAGATTAAAAATGTTATCGTAGGGGAATGCGACGGTAATCCTATTTTCATAAAGTCCGTTGCCGATGTGAGGGAGACTCATGCCCAGCGGGTTGGCCGGGTAAGCCGACAGGAAGAGGACGATGTGGTAGAGGGAATCGTTCTAATGCGACGAGGAGAAAATCCGTCTATCGTACTGGAAAAACTGAAGGAGAAAATCGAATACCTGAACGATAGACTCGCTCCCGAAGATATATCCATCAAACCGTTTTATGACCGTACATTCTTAACGCAATACAGTAAACATACCGTTTTGAAAAATCTTGCAGAAGGCATTATTCTGGTTATTATCGTCGTCCTCTTTTTCCTCACCGACTGGAGGGTTATTTTATCGGTAGGTATCGTTATTCCGCTATCCTTGCTGTTTGCTTTTATCTGTCTGAAGATTATGGGGATGTCGGCAAATCTTCTCTCGCTTGGCGCTATCGATTTCGGAATCATCACAGATGGAGCCGTTATCATGGTCGAGGGGCTTCTGGTCTTTCTAAGCCGAAGAGCAAAAGAGGTCGGAATGGAACGTTACAATAAAATGGCAAAAGGCGGAATGATCAGGCGCGAAGCTATCCGTCTCGCCAAGCCGATCTTTTTTGCAAAAGCGATCATTATTATCGCTTTGATGCCTATATTCATGTTTCAGAAAGTGGAGGGTCATCTTTTCAAGCCATTAGCTTATACATTGGGGTTCGCACTGCTCGGAGCCCTGATCCTTTCATTAACGGTCGTTCCCGTCATAATCAGTTTCTTACTGAACCGTAATGCGAAAGAGCGACACAATCGTTTTGCTACTTTCTTCCATAATCTCTTTTATTCTTTATACTTTTTCTTTTTTCAGAGAAAAACCGTTGCAATCATTACAAGCGTAGTATTACTGGTGGGTTCCTGCATTCTTTTCAGCAGCTTAGGCCATGAGTTTTTACCTACGCTCAATGAGGGTGCTTTACGGATCGAAGTAAGGGTAAACGACGGTTCTTCGGTCGAAGAGACGGGTAAGGTTATCGACCTGATCCGGGAAGATCTGATGCAGTTCGAAGAGATCAACGAAATTATGGCACAGATCGGGAGGCCTAACGACGGTACGGAAACGAGCGGCCTTAATTACTGCAATATCGAGGTGAACCTGAAAACGGCCGATGAATTGAAAAGGCATATCAGCTTCGATGAATTAGTTACTAAAATCAACGACCGACTTTCGCGTTATCCGGGTATCGTGCTTAACTATTCCCAGCCGATCAATGACCGTATCGGTGAAGCTATTACCGGCCTGAATGCGAATCTTGCCGTAAAAATTTACGGAAAAGATCCTTATGCTTTGGATAGCCTGGGAAATAAAATATCCGATATATTGAGAGGTATCAATGGCATTGAGGACGTGGGGGTATGGAACAGCATCGGGCAACCTGAACTGAATATAAAACCGGACGAAAAACGGATGGCTCTCTACGGCGTAAAGAAAGAGGATGTGCAAAAGACTATCGAAATGGCGATCGGGGGCGCTGCTGCTACTTCTATGTACGAAGGCGAACGGTATTTCGACGTCGTGGTGCGTATGGACTCTCCTTTCAGAGACACTCCGGACAAGATCGGAGAACTGTGCGTTGAATCGATCGACGGCAAATGGGTACCATTGAAAGAGATTTGCGACATCAGTAAAAATATCGGTCCGTTCTATTTTTTCCGGGAAGAGCTGACGCGGTATGTAGCGGTAAAATTTACCGTCCGCAACCGGGATTTGGGCGGTGCAATATCGGAAGCACAACATGAAATAGATAAAAATGTATCGTTACCAACCAATTACAATATGCGCTGGACCGGAGAATTCGAGAATCTGGAACGTGCGGCGGGCACTCTGGCAAAAGTCGTTCCGATATCTCTGCTGGCTATACTGTTATTGCTTTTTGTCAATTTCGGAAACCTGAAAGATGCTTTTATCGTCTTAGCTGCTATTCCCCTTTCTTTTATCGGCGGAACAATGGGACTTGCCATAAGCGGTATTCACTTCGGCATATCGGCGGGGATCGGGTTTATCGCTTTGTTCGGTATCAGTATTTTAAATGCTGTCGTTTTATCAAATGCTTTTAAAAATAACATTCACGAGGGATTAGGAATCAAGAAGGCTATTTCAAAAGGTATGCAGGAAAAGTTACGCCCTGTATTGATGACGGCAACAATGGCAACTTTAGGTCTTATTCCGGCCGCTCTTTCCACGGGTATCGGTTCCGAATCACAAAAACCGTTAGCCGTAGTTATTATAGGCGGCCTTATCGTTTATACTACTCTCATTTGTATCATTTATCCGATCTTATTTTATTTCTGTTACAGAAGGGAATGTAAATAAAAAAGAATATTCCGATTCTTATTACAAAAGGGATGGCGGTATTTACCCCATCCTTTTTGTTTTTTATCCGGAATCGTTACGGAACAATAAGTTTCCGGAACTATTTCAGAATCAATGAGAAATGTCCGGTAGTATTAAGGATATAAAAAGATTAGGGATTTATACCAGATTTATTTCAATCTATAAATTGCCTGCTGTTTATTTTAAATAAGAAAGCCGGTATATCCGCTTCTAAACAGAATCCGTTATCTTTGCAGAAGGTAGGCTGTGCTTCGGCATGACGAAGTAAACTTGTTCCTGCTTCTGGCTTGCGCTATCTTTGCTCCGGATGAGCGAAAACAGGCTGCGCCTCGGCATAACCAAGTAAACTTGTTTCTGCACTCGGCTTGCACTATTTTTGCAAAAAAGACGATTTATCTATAAACTATGCTTTCATTTTACCAGCAACGTGCCGGAGAGTATGCCCAAAAGGCTGAAAAGATACAATCCAGACGCAATCTGATTTCCATATTAAGAGTAATTACATTTATCGGTTTCTTCTGGTTGGGTTACCTTTATTTTTCATCCGGCCACACATGGTATTTTCTGACCGGAAGCATCGGTTCTTTTATAGGGTTTCTTGCGCTTGCCGTATGGGATTCAAAAATTATGGAACGGATTGCTTTATTGAAAGCGCTCAGGCAATGTTGCGTTACGGAGACGGCATATCTTAACGGCAATTACGAATCTTTAGCAAAGGGAGAAGAGTTTTCCGACCCTAAACATCCCTATTCTTCTGACCTGGATATCTTCGGAGAGGATTCCCTTTTTCAGCACATCAACCGTACTTTCGGAAAAGAGAGCGAACGAATGCTTGCCGAATGGCTGCTCCATCCATGCCGGAGCGAAGAAACGATAAAAGAACGACTTCTGGCAACCGAAGAGCTATCGAATCATATCGACTTGCTGCTTCTTTTCAGGGCACAGGCAAAAGTTTCCGAGATAGACCAATTCGACCGGGCTACTTTTTCCAGATGGGAAAAACAAACTCCGTTTTTCCACCATAAAACGGCTAAGTGGTTTATTTATGCCGCCAATTGCATAAGTATTGCAGCGTGGCTTCTCGCCATTTTCTCCGTAATACCTTATTCTTTAGCTCTTACGTTTTTCATTTTACAAATGATGAGCGTTTTTCTCTCATTGAAAAAGATCAACCAGTACCATGAACGACTCGGTGCATTTATGAAGTCTTTCAGCAAATATCTTTCGTTGTTGGAGATTCTATATCCGCAACAATTCCGGTCAAAAGAGCTGGCTGATATTCACCGGCAACTTTTTGAAGGTCCACACAACGCATTAAAAGCGTTCCGTTCTCTCAACCATTTGCTGCACGCTTTCGACCAACGCGGCAACGTTATGGTTTCAATTCTCACGAACGGCTTTTACACCAGCGATTTTCACCTTATAACGGAACTCGATAAATGGAATGAAAAATACAAAGGCTTTTTAAGCCAATGGATGGAGGCTATCTACCGAACCGACGTACTGATGAGCATGGCGGGGTACCGGGTGAATCATCCCTCTTATACAGAACCTATTTCCGACGATTCCGTCTGGTTTGAAGCCAAAGAGATGGGGCATCCTCTTTTACCGGAAGAAGCATGTGTATGCAACGATTTCAGCGTGCGTCAGGTGCATGAACTTTACATCGTTACAGGGGCTAATATGGCCGGCAAAAGCACTTTTCTGCGCACCGTAGGTATTAATTTCGTGCTTGCTCTTTCGGGCAACGTGGTTTGCTGCCAATCGTGCCGCTTCCAGATCGTACAGATTTTTTCAAGTATGCGTACGAGTGACAACCTTGCAAAGGGGTCTTCTTATTTCCATGCGGAGATTCAACGGTTAAAGTCTCTCGTAGATACGGCAGAACATGCGGAGAGATTATTTATTATCCTCGACGAAATCTTAAAGGGTACCAATTCGCACGACAAACTGAACGGTTCACGTTTGTTCCTGCAACGTTTACTGAATCTACCTGTTTCCGGTTTAATCGCTACGCATGATCTTGCTCTGGGAGAGTTGCATGAGCATCAACCCGAACATTTCACGAATATCTGCTTTGAGATAGAAAATACCCCTACGGGAATCACCTATGATTACCGGTTAAAACCCGGCATCAGCCAAAATATGAATGCGTCTATATTGTTAGAGCAGTTAGGTCTGATTTAGCCTATTTTCAAAACGGGAATTCCCAATATTGCGGCAAACTTCTCTATTTTCGCAGCCAGATGTCCTATACCTACTGCACAATGGTGAGAGGGACCGGCTTTAGACCACCGGTTTATAAATTCTTTGGCAGACACCCCGAAGCGGTAACGGCTGTTCGTATTTCCGATTTGCAACGTTTCACCCGCTACGGACTCTCCTTCTGCCATTAGCAGAGAGATGCCGTCTTTTCCTTCTACGACCGAAAGCACCGTAACAGGGCCTTGCCGAACTTTCATTTGTATAGAGAGTCCTTTTCCCGGTTTACCATGGTAAACCGGCAGAGGAACCAATTTTACACGTCCTTCGGCTATCGCAAAATGTGCCGGGCCATCATGTCCGAGCAATATAACATCATCGTTGAAATCCATCGCATAGAACTCTGAAAAAGAGCCTCCGGCGCCAAATTCCGAAAGGATTTTCATAGCCTGGACATTTTTCACTTCACATTCCCCAGCAACAGGTATATTTTTACCTGTGAGGAGGGTATTGCCTGCAATAACGGAGGTTACTATATTCTCATATTCGTTACCGGCGTATCCTTCATAATAGTATGCCATCGATCCCAGATCGTGAGCTGCAACCAATTTATCGAGTGCTACAGAAGTTTTTGCAGCCCTGACCAGTTCTTTTTCGTCACACTCGGAAACGACATCGAACGTTTCCCTGAATCCGGCAATCTTAGCCTCAATTTCACCGGTCGAAACTTCATCTCGAAGGGCTTTCAGTTCACACATTTCCAAAATTTCGACATGTGTTCCAAACGTTGCAGACTGCAAAGTCAAATCGGAATAGACATCCAGCATTCCACCGTAATAATGCCCTAACACGCCCATCCTGTTGTTTTTCATTGCATGGCACACGGCTGCTGCATCTATCCAGTCTTTTATTTCACCCCATGCTTCCTCATCATCCAGATAACCCGAAACTATATCGTATTTTATATTTGCCCGATTAAATACACAGGCTATTTCAGGAACCGAACATGCCTGACAATGCGCGAGCCACTCTCCTGTCATTTTCCCCCTGTCACCCATCGCATTCAGATGTTTGTAATCGATAGCAGGTACCGGCTGCATATTCAACAGGATAACCGGTACATTCAGATGCTGCGCCACAGGCAAAACGGTCGATGAAAGAGCATACGTGGATATAAAAAGAAACACGATGCTCACTTCCTGACGTTTCAAATCATGCGCTGCTTGACGAGCCTTCTCGGGATTATCGACCATTCCGGCATCGACAACCGTGACGCCCATCTGCTCCATACGTTCTTTTAATTTAAGCTGATAGCCTTGCAAACGCGGCAAGAGGCCGTCAAACTGGGGCCAATATGTATCCAACCCTATACCGAAAAGTCCTATTTTCACTTTTTCTGCCATAATTTCATTTTTTATTCCTCAACAAAAAATACCGACTGATAGGGTGCGAGCGTTACGTCCAAAGCCGTCCTGCCGTTCTTATTCTGCACCGGGTAACCGTGGGTCACCTCTCCATTATGCGGATTCCACTTACCTACCTTAACCGATTCCTTGAGCGTAACGGCAGCATTTACGGATTCCGGCGTGGGATTGGCAAAAAACCACACATTCTTTCCATTTACTATTTTATGAATATTCCGCAATTTCTGCGGTGATTCGAACAATACGCCTCCATCGTATCCGATTACAGAAAAGGCTAATTGCAGGTTTTCTTCAGTAGGCTTTTCAATGAAAAGCACTTTTCCGCCTTTTTTATTTCCGGCTTGCACTCCGAATCGGAAATGTTGCGTAGCTCCTTCCGGGAACAATCCGGCAATAATTTCTTTTACCTGCTTATTATCCTTTTCTTTCGTTGCTTTCTCCGGTAATTTTGTCGTAAAGATTAGTTTTCCTCCCTGCTGATAAAACTTATACGCTTTCTTAAGATTATCCAAAGAGATCGTACGGCAGGCAGGCAAAATCAAAACCGAATAGTCTCCATATTGCGTCTTATTTTGCAATTTTATCTTATCTTTTTCCACTTTACAACGCTCTTCCATAACCTCAGGATGGAGAAACAGGAAGTCCACTCCCATTTCGTCGAACATAAGACGGGATACTTCCACATAATCGAGCTCCGGAATCTTCACGCTACCTTCGTAGGGAGAATATGGTCCGTCGAAGTAATGACCGGACTGCATCGTATTAACAGGATACAGCATTGCGACATCGGCAACAAAGCGTCCGTCGTTCTGCATAAGAATATTCAGACGGGTAAGGTAATCGGTAAATGCTTTCAGACTGTCGGCATACTGCCGGTGACGATGCGAAAGTTCCGGACGGAAAGTAACCTGTACGGTATCGTACCATACGGCATGCGGTATCAGCAGGTTTATCCCTTTTGCATACTGATCCATTGCGATCGAAAAAATTTCATTCCAGTCGATATCTCCCATCGCTCCATACGTTTCAGACATTACGAGCGAGTGATCCCAATTGTATGCCGATCCGCTCACCACTTTATAAAAGAGTTCGGCAGGCCGGTCGCCACCTATTTTATCTATACCGGGTATTTCAAGGTATTTAAAACATTTCATAAGGTCGGCAGAGGTTCCCACGGCATTTATTATCTCTTCATTATCCTGATGTCCGGTCGCTTTCAGGTTATGACGAGCACTCCAATCGTTTACCTCTTTCGTAAAACCGGCAGCATACAGTTCAGCACGAAAACCATAAAGATAATTCCGCGCTTCTTCGGTCGCTTCTCCAATGTTGTACCATAAAGCGGGATAGTAGAGAGCCGGAGAGAATCCGTATTTCCGGCGGAATTTTTCATTGAACTTAGGCGTCCAGCATCTTCCGGCAGCACGATAAAGTGTCGGTTCATCAAAAAATGTACCGACCAACGTATTTCCGAAATACGGAGCAAAACGTTTGTAATACTGATCGTGCGTGAGGTTTATAAAATGTTTTGCCGCTTCGGGATCCAGATAATCTACAATCCCTTCATCTTCACGACAAAGGAAAAACATCACTTTCCATTTCCCCTCGGGAACATTCCAAGAAAGCTCTTTACCGGAAATATTTTTTTCAAGATCGATCCTTTCAAAAGTCAAGGTATCCATTGCCACAGCCGCCATCAGCAGGCCATCAGGTACGGTGCACTGAAATTTACTTCCCGGCTTTACCGTATATTCTTCTTTATCCAAACGCTTTATCGTCTCATACGGATATTTCTCCATGAAACGGCCTTTCCCATCACCATTTATCAAACCGGCACCACCGGAAGGAAAACCGTATTCATCATAAAGCCATAAAGTCATACCGAGTTCCTTTGCTTTTTCCAAAGCAGCACGGTAAAGGGTAAAATACTCTTCCGAAAGATATTCGGGTCTGAAATTTTCACCAAAAGGCAATATGCTCAATCCACCGTAACCACACTGATCCCGAAAAGCCGTCATCTGAGATTCGAGTTCAGTTTTCTCCACTCTTGCATTATTCCAGAACCATAGCGGATTAGGTCTATGCGAAAGCGGTACCATTACAAACTGTTCCTGTGTAACGCTCCAATCTGCAGCAGACAAAGAGCTTTGTAAAAACAGGAACAGTAAACAGAAAAGAGCAGTTCTATTCAATAAACTTTCCTTTGATATTTCAATTTTCATACGGATGTAATCTTTTCGTAATTACGGAAATGTATTTTCGTTACGTGCTTAATAATAAGCACTCCATTTTCCACCCTTCTATTTTCCACCGGGCATGGCCGGATCATTCCGACATGCCCGGTTTCATTCAATTTTTCAACCCATTATAACCTCAACCTCATTCTCGGGCAAAAGCATATCTGCGGGAAGGAGATTTCCATTTACAGGTTTTCCGTTAAGTGTCATACTTTGTATTCCTTTCTGAACTTTTTTCGGGTTCTTTACATGGATATTGAGCGTTTTTCCACGAAAACGACGCGTTACGTCGAATTTATCCCACGAAGAGGGAATACAGGGATCTATCCGTAATCCTTCATAGTCAGGCCGGATACCCAGAATATACTGTGCAGCGGTAAAATATGCCCAGGATACCGTTCCACTCAACCACGGACAACGGCTCTGACCTTCGCGCATGCTATAATGCGAACAGGTGGATTGTGCATATACATATGGTTCGATCTGGCGGATTTCAGCCCGATCGTTATATGCCGCAGGTAAAAATGCCCTATAGTATTGATAGGCTCTGTCGCCATGAGCAAGAAGCGTTTCCGCTATCACTCCCCATCCTTGTATATGCTGGAATATGGAGCCGTTCTCTTTCATGCCTTTATTGAAAAGGGGGGCTTTTATTACAGACGATTCCGTTTTTTCGTAGGGGGGATCACAAATCAACAATCCGTAAGGAGATGCCAAATATTTCGCAACGCTGTTCATTACCGTTTCGGCACGTTCACCGGTTGCCTGTCCGCTGATAACCGCCCATGATTGCGGATTCAGGAAAATTTTCCCCTCTTCGCTGTCTTTCGATCCGAATTTATACCCATCGTCTTTGTATGCACGGATATACCATTCTCCGTCCCATGCATATTTATCAATGTCGGCAGTGAGTTTCTGCAGCTCTTTTTCCGCCCACTCGATTTCTGAGGGACGTTGCAATTGTTTACATATATCGATGTACACGGTAAGTGCGTAACGCAACTGCATCGCCACAAATACCGTTTCTCCTTTTTCTCCCAATACGAGACAGTCGTTCCAGTCGGCTCTCAATCCGCACGGCAGGTTATGTGCTCCGCAACGGGCGAGATTAAATTCTATCGCCCTGCGCAAATGCTGTAATACGGTTCCTTCTCCCTTATCAGAGTAGGGTACGACTTTGTCGTAATAGTCCAGATTTCCCGTCTCTTTTACATAAGCGGGCACGGAGTTAAACAGCCACATACAGTCATCGCTACGGAATTCCGACTCCGGTGTGGGGGGTTCGGCTCCGGGATGGTGGGCAAAGGGCTTTACTACCGGCATTGCTCCGCCGTTGGCGTTCTGCCCGGTTAACAAAAGCTCCAGACGTTCTATCGCTTCATCGGGTATGTTCTGCATAACCCCAAGCATATCCTGTACCGAATCACGGAACCCCATACCGTCTCTTTCTCCGCTGTATATCAGACTGGCAGCACGGCTCCATGTATAGGTTATCAAGTTATTAAAGGGGTTCCACATATTGATCATGCTGTTAAAGTCCGGATCGGGCGTAACAGCAGTCAACCCTTCTATACGGCTGTGCCAATAGTGAACCAATTTTTCAAACTCAGCATTTACCTTTTGCTGGGTGTCGACAACGGCCACAGCGTCTTTTCCTTCTTTTTCGGCTGCACCGGTACCCAGTACGACCGTAAATACACGGCTCTCTCCGGGGGCTAATTCGATATCTACCTGCAATGTTCCACATCCGTTATCACCTTCTGTCAAAGAATTCAGACATTTTCCCTGTTCTACGACTACGGGATTCGCGTATGTGTGGTAATTACCTATAAAACGGTCTCGATCACTGTCAAAACCTGTCACCGGCAATCCGGTTACACCGATAAACGAATGACGTCCCTGATCTTTATTCTGGAAGTTATCCGGATCGGGCGGAATGGCGAGATTGGAGCCGTGATCGACAAAACCGTCTTTATATGTTGTTTTGATTATGTATTGCGTATATTGCAAATTGTTTTGGTCGTCGTACATATTCCAGTTCGATGCAAACTCCACGTATGTAAACGCACGCAATTTCCGGGGTGTGTTTCCTTTATTCGTAACTTTTACATTCCATACTTCAAAATCTTTATCCAGAGGAACAAAATAGAGCGTTTCGGCCTGAATGTCCGAATATTCCGACGTTATTCTCGTATAGGCAGAGCCATGACGGCATTCGCTTTTGTATTTATCCAGCGGTTTTCCTACCGGCTGCCATGATGCGGACCAGAAGTCTTTGCTTTCACAGTCATGCAGATAGATGTAACGTCCCGGTTGATCGACCGGAACCGTGTTAAATTTCAGACGGATGAAACGTCCCTGCACACTGGAGCGAAAAAAGCTATATCCTCCGGCATTGTTGGTAATAATTGCACCATAGCGCGTATTTCCCAGATAATTGCTCCACGATTTCGGGGTATCGGGCGAAGTAACTACGTACTCTTTATTTTTATCATCAAAATATCCGTATTTCATAATGTAAAATCTTTATTTTCGACTTCTTCTAATTTCATTCTTTCCAATTCCTGTGAAATATGATGAACCGTTTTTTCATCGAGCTTATAGAAAAATAATACGATTATGGCTAATATGCTCCATATAACTGGCATAAATGAGAAGATCACCAAAACTCCGTTCTGCGTTTCGGGCGATAAAACTGTGTTCGCTTCAAATCCGTAATAGGCTAAAAGATAGCCAGTCAACGAACCACCGAGCGCCCATCCCATTTTCTGAGCGGAGGAGGCAGAAGAATAAATCAGCCCGGTGGCACGACGTCCGGTTTTATATTCGGAATAATCGGCCGTATCGGCATACATACTCCACATCATTGCCATTGCAGGTCCTACTGCAAAATTACAGATGACCTGTAAAATGAACATCGCAGCGATCTGGTCGGGAGTAAGGAAATAATAAGCCACACTACAGATCGTACCCAATGCCATAGAGGCTATGTATGTATTCTTTTTACCAAGCCATTTGGATATAGGTTTTAACGACATGGTTCCTACTATGCTGAATATACTCCCCACCACCATAAAGAGTGCATCGAGCGTAAAGCCCATAAATTCGGTTGTAGTGTCTTGTACATAATATTTAAAGTAATAAAGGATCGATCCGTTACGGAGAGCTACATAAAGACAGGTCAGTATGCTTACGAGCGTCAACAAAATCCAAGGTACATTTTTCATGAGGTCTTTCAAATCGATGCTTATCGCATTGTTTTCTTCTTTGATGGGTTTTACGCGCTCTTTCGTACCTAAAAAAGTTACCGTAAAAAGGATTATAGCTAATACTGCATAAATACCCATTGCCATGGAATATCCAAATTGCTCATTTACGGTGGTACCGTCAACCGATTTCAGCAACCCGAAATAGTCTACCATTTTTTTCGTATATGCCTGTACGATCAGTCCACCGACAAAAGCAAAAACGGTACGGTACGCAGAGAGAGAAGTACGTTCGGTCGTATCGGATGTTATCACACCGATCAATGCTCCGTAAGGTATATTTACAATACTGTAAATCACCATCATAGTGGTGTAGGTAACATAGGCATATACCAACTTGGCGCTTGTCGCAAGCTCGGGTGTGTAGAACATCAGAAATCCGAGTATACCGAAGGGTACCATTCCGTAAAGTATCCATGGGCGGAATTTCCCGAAGCGGGACTTCGTACGATCGGCCATAGAGCCGATAAAGGGGTCGTTTATTATATCAAATATACGCACGAACAAAAACATTGTTCCGGCTGCTCCCGCGGAGATACCGAACACATCGGTATAAAAGAATAACAAGAACATTGAAAAGGTTTGCCAGAAAAGGCATGAAGCCATATCTCCACAACCATACGCACACTTCTCAAAAAATGAGACTTTCATCGAGTTGTTTTCCATAGTTTTTTATTAATGTGAAAATTCAGTCAGCTGTATTCAGGGCAAAAGGCCTCTTTTGCCACAAAGGAGAAGCAAAGTAACATTATTTTTCGTTTTCGGCGAAATAAAGTTTGTAAATCTTTTCTCTTTCTGATATAAATGAATAAATTTGCACTCAAATCGTATAAATATTCATTATGAAGGGGCAACGATTAGCTATTATACAGGAAATTATATCAACACAACAAGTTGGCAGCCAGGAGGAACTTCTCCAACTACTATCGGCGAAAGGGTATTTTATCACCCAGGCTACTTTGTCGCGCGATATCCGGAAACTGCAAATAGTAAAGCGTCCGAACCAGAACGGTGATTATGTATATACTTTGGATCATGAACGGGTTTCCCCTCACAAGGCGACTCAAAAAACGATCGACAGTATCGAATTCTCAGGACATCTGGCCGTCGTAAAAACCCGTCCGGGTTATGCTGCGGCCATCGCTTCGGAAATCGACAGCGTAGCACCGAAAGAAATTGCAGGAACTATTGCAGGAGACGATACTATTTTAATTATACCGCGAGAGGGGATCTCCCGGGAAGAGATAAAAAAAGTATTAAAACCTATGTTGTAATAAAAGAAAATCAAAAGTTTTCGAGCTTATTTTAATTGATGCAATTGAAATGAAGAAACAGGAAGAAAAGGATTTAAACGGTATTAAAGTTATGATGGCAGACAGCAGCCACATTCCTTATATTGATACTATCTTGTCCACAATCGAAGCTGCCGCCAAAGTACGCGGAACGGGAATCGCCAAACGCTCACCCGAATATGTAAAACAAAAAATGCTCGAAGGTAAGGTGGTTATCGCCCTGCACGGAGACGAGTTTGCCGGTTTCAGCTATATAGAAACCTGGGGGAATAAGCAGTATGTGGCAACATCCGGGCTTATCGTAGTAGAAAAATACCGAGGTCTGGGCCTTGCAAAGCGGATCAAGCATGAAACCTTCAAACTGGCACGTAAAAAATGGCCGGATGCAAAAATATTCAGTCTGACATCAGGTGCCGCGGTAATGAAGATGAATACGGAATTGGGGTATGTTCCGGTTACTTTCGCCGAGTTAACCGATGACGAAGCTTTTTGGCGGGGTTGTCAAAATTGTGTAAATTTCGACGTTTTAACAAGAACGAACCGCAAGCATTGCATTTGTACGGCAATGTTGTTCGATCCCAACGATCCGCATAACAAAAAACGGACGAGAAAGAATAAGGAATAATAAATAACCATATAAGCCCTATTATAATGAAAGAAAAAGTAGTTTTAGCATTCAGCGGAGGATTGGATACTTCCTTTTGTGCAAAGTATCTCTCAGTAGAAAAAGGTTATGATGTTTACACTGCGGTGGCAAACACCGGCGGTTTCAGTAAAGAGGAATTAAAAGTTATCGAAGAAAAGGCTTATAAACTGGGAGCAGTAAAACATGTTACCCTCGACGTAACCCAAGATTACTACAATAAGAGCATCAAATATATGGTATTCGGCAACGTATTGCGTAACGGTACTTATCCTATTTCGGTAAGTTCGGAACGTATTTTTCAAGCAATGGCGATTATCAATTATGCAAAAGAGATTGGCGCCGATTACGTTGCACACGGAAGTACCGGTGCCGGAAACGACCAGGTTCGTTTCGACCTGACTTTCGACGTGCTTGCTCCGAATATCAAGATACTTACTCCTACGCGTGACATGGTGCTTACCCGAGAATATGAAATCAATTATCTGAAACAACACGGTTTCGAGGCAGATTTCAAAAAGATGGAGTATTCTATCAACAAGGGGTTGTGGGGAACGAGCATCGGGGGAAAAGAGACTCTGAAATCCGACCAGACTTTGCCGGAGGAGGCTTATCCCTCTCAGCTTACAGCGAAAGGAGAAGAGACCCTTACCATCGATTTCGAAGGGGGGGAGATTGCAGCCGTAAACGGTGTAAAATATGCCAATAAGGTAGAAGCTATCCAGAAGGTGGAGGAGATCGGCAGTAAATATGCTATCGGACGCGATATGCACATCGGCGATACGATTATCGGCATCAAAGGCCGGGTGGGCTTCGAGGCTGCAGGTCCTATGCTGATTATCAGCGGCCACAAGATGCTTGAAAAACATACTCTCACCAAATGGCAGCAATACTGGAAAGACCAGATCGGAACATGGTACGGTATGTTTTTGCATGAAGCTCAGTATCTGGATCCTGTAATGCGCGATATGGAAGCTTTTCTGGAAAGTACACAAAAGAATGTTACGGGCCAGGTTATCATACAACTTAAACCTTATCATTACACCTTGGTGGGTATCAAAAGTGATTACGACTTAATGAAATCCGATTTCGGAGAATACGGCGAAGTGCAGAAAGCATGGAGTGCCGACGATTGTAAAGGTTTTACCAAAATTCTGGGCAATCAGATGAAACTCTATTATTCGGTAGAAAAGAAAAACAAACAAAAATGATAAAAGCAGGTATTATAGGAGGTGCAGGATATACGGCAGGCGAATTAATTCGCTTGCTGATTAACCATCCTGACGTGGAATTAACCTTTGTGAACAGCAGTAGTAACGCGGGTAATAAGATTACCGACGTTCACGCCGGCCTTTACGGCGAAACGGATATGACTTTTACCAGTGAACTTCCTTTTTCGGACATTGACGTATTGTTTTTTTGTACGGCTCACGGCGATACGAAGAAGTTTATGGAGAGTCATGAGGTTCCTGCGGAATTAAAGATTATTGACCTGTCAACCGACTATCGTATCGAGTCAGATGAACATGATTTTATTTACGGTTTACCCGAACTTAACCGTAAACGGATCATCCGGGCTTCACACATTGCAAATCCGGGTTGCTTCGCGACATGCATACAATTGGGATTACTGCCGCTGGCTAAGCATCTGATGTTAAACAGCGAGATTCACGTAAACGGAATAACGGGCTCGACGGGTGCCGGAGTAAAACCTTCGGAAACGACTCATTACAGCTGGCGCAACGATAATATTTCGATTTACAAACCTTTTACGCACCAGCATTTAGGCGAAATACGCCAATCGCTGTCGCAACTGCAAAACAGTTTCAATGCCGACATTCAGTTCATTCCGGTAAGAGGTTGTTTTTCAAGAGGTATATTTACATCTATCTATATGGATTGCGGTATCGATTTATCAGAGATCCGACGAATTTACGATGAATATTACGACGACCATTCTTTCACGTTCGTTACCGATAAAAATATAGATCTGAAACAGGTTGTCAATACAAACAAGTGTTTATTAAATCTGTCGAAACACGGTAATAAACTGCTGATCGTTTCGGCTATCGACAATTTGCTGAAAGGTGCTTCGGGGCAAGCCGTTCATAACATGAACCTGCTTTTCGGACTGGTAGAGACGACCGGATTGCATCTTAAACCCAGCGCATTTTAAATTATCGCTATGAATTTATTTGACGTATATCCTCTCTTCGACATTGAAATCGTAAAAGGCAAAGGTTGCTATACTTACGATGCAACAGGTACTGAATACCTCGACCTGTACGGCGGCCATGCCGTTATTTCAGTGGGACACTGCCATCCTTATTATGTGAAAATGGTAACCGACCAACTGAATAAATTAGGTTTTTATTCAAACTCAGTACAAAACTCATTACAGGTCAAACTTGCCGACAAACTCGGAAAACAATCGGGTTATGACGATTATTCCCTTTTCCTTATCAACTCGGGTGCGGAAGCGAATGAGAATGCTTTAAAGCTTGCCTCTTTCCATACAGGCCGCAAACGTGTCGTTTCTTTCAAGAAGGCTTTCCATGGCCGGACATCTGCCGCCGTACGGGTAACGGATAATCCAAAAATCATTGCTCCTATCAACGAGACGATGCCGGTTACTTATGTCCCGTTCAACGATATAGAGGCAATAAAAAACGAACTGGATAAGGGTGACGTTTGTGCTGTTATCCTGGAAGGTATACAGGGTGTCGGTGGCATACAGGTTCCGGAAAACTCTTTCCTGCAAGATTTACGTTCCGTCTGCACATCGACGGGAACTGTCCTGATATTTGACGAAATCCAATCGGGTTACGGCCGTAGCGGAAAGTTTTTTGCCCACCAATATGCCGGCATACGTCCGGATATCATTACCGTGGCAAAAGGTATGGGTAACGGATTTCCGATAGGGGGTGTACTTATCAGTCCGATTTTCAAGCCTGTGTACGGTATGCTGGGTACCACCTTCGGAGGTAATCATCTGGCTTGTGCAGCGGCAATCGCTGTGCTGGATATTATGCAACAGGAAAATTTAATCGAAAATGCCGCTACTACCGGTAAATTCCTTATCGACGAATTAAAGAAGTTCCCTCAAATCAAAGAGGTAAGGGGTGAAGGGCTAATGATCGGAATGGAGTTCGACGAGCCTATTAAAGATATTCGTCGCAAACTTCTTTTCGAGCAAAAAGTGTTTACCGGTGTATCGGGAACAAACGTTATCCGGCTTCTGCCACCGCTTTGTTTGTCAAAACAGCAGGCTGAAATATTCCTGGAACGTTTCAAGATGAGCTTATAAGATTTTTCCATAGCATTCAAAAGCCGCTTAATCGAGAGATCAGGCGGTTTTTTTTATTTATGACAGCAAACGAACAAAGTGTATATCGGGCTTGTTGATATGAATAACGATAACGATATTACCATTATGGAAAATTTTCTTTATTCTTTCTCTAAAATCTGGATTATCAGCAGTATTTTATCTTCCCTTATTATTCTTTACCATATTGCAAGCGGTCACCGCCAATCTATGCGTATCATGGAAGTTGTATGGCCTATTACAGGATTATGGAGCGGGATTTTCGGATTATGGGCTTATTTTAAACTCGGACGGAAAGATGAGTTACCGGATATAAAAACAAAAAGTAAAAAAATGCAGATGCCTAACGGGTATCACTCTCAGAAAAAGCAAAGCATGCAAAAAGATATGCCGGGAATGAAAATGGGGATGCCTGGTATGATGGAGGATAAAATGGCAATGAAAGACGGAGAAATGCCCGGTATGAATATGAAGGAAGGGACAATGGCCGGAATGAACATCAAACGTCCGTTTTTTGAAAAAGTAGCTCTTTCCACCCTGCATTGCGGAGCGGGATGTTCTCTTGCCGATCTCATAAGCGAATGGTTTACCTTTCTTTTTCCTGCTATTCTTCTCGGTACAGGAGTTGCAGGTCAATGGACTCTCGATTATCTTCTGGCATTGGTCATCGGTATTTTTTTCCAATATGCCGCTATTCAGCCTATGCTGCATTTAAAGCCGTCAAAAGCAATAGCAAGAGCATTCAAAATCGATTTTTTCTCATTAACGGCATGGCAAATAGGGATGTACGGATGGATGGCTGTCTGCCTGTTTATTTTGTTTCCCGAAAGGCTTACCCAGGATTCATGGGTATTCTGGTTTATGATGCAAATCGGTATGCTGTGCGGATTTATGACCTCATTTCCGGTAAACTGGCTGCTTATAAAAATGGGAATTAAAAGCGGAATGTAGCCTACCTATCTTGAACCACCATATAAGCTTTCGCGCCTTTATAATAGACTACCTGATAGATGTCGGTTCCCAATTCATATCCGTTTATTTCTCCCTCACTCCCCAATACATGAGCCCACGGAGGCAGCGAATAGACTATGGCTCCAACCGGAGCCGGAATAACGACGTATCCTCCCGGCACGGGCTGAAAAAAAGTTCCGGCAAAATAGAAATAATCGGCTCCCTGCATCGGAACTTTATCGGCATCCTGAGGTAACTCGGGAATTATATATCCCTGAGGAGAAGGTATTGCGACATATCCGTTGTTAAGATGAAAGAAAAACTGACCGTCGTCGTAATAATATTTCTTCGACATATTTTCTTTCGAGACGGATGCCGAAGCCGTAGCGAGCACTGCGGCCGGCGACAAATCGGTTAATACGGTGCCCCACGGATACATATTTGCATAGGGGTTATAGTCGGGGACTACCGGATGGTTCAGGTTTTTCAGATTTATCGTTACCGGATGCACGGGCGGATAGTCGTTATAATAATTATTATAGAGGGGATAGGTAGCATACGGCCACCACGAGCGATGAAAACGGGGCGCCGGAGAATTATAAGGATAAATCGGAAAATGAAAATCGCTACTTTGCTCATCATTACCCCAATTAAATTGTGCATCGACATGCGTTGTTACAAACAGAGCAAAGGCTGTCAGCGCAATCATCCTTATTCCCAATGTTATATCTTTTCTTTTCATATCAACAGATATTATTTTCCCTGTTATAAAAACACAATGTCCAGAAAAAAGTTCAGCCAAAGAAGAAAGGCAGTCAGATATACCACACAGTTGTCAACCGGTTTACTGCAGTTCTAATACATCCATAGAAAAGAGACACCCATCAATAATAAAAAGTGATGAAATTTCATCTTATCTTAACCTGAATATATTTCAGAACAAAAGCAAGCGATTTAAAAAGATTATAGCAGAAAATCCCTATCTTTGCTCAAGATTTGAAAGTTACACATTCAAAAGTTTATCAATATGAAAGTAACCATTATCGGCGGAGGCAATATGGGGGGCGCCGTTGCCAGAGGCCTCGCGAAAGGTTCGATTGTAAAAACAAACGATATCACGGTTATCGATATCAACCATCAGTTACTCAGTGTTCTGAAAAACGAATATCCGGAGATCAACACGGCTACTACGCCTCAGGAAACCGTAAAGGATACAGATATACTCATCGTTGCGGTAAAACCGTGGTTGGTGGAACCTATACTTGCAGATTTAGAAAACGGTATAGATCCCGAAAGGCAAATTATCATCTCTATTGCAGCGGGGATCACTTTCGAACAACTGCATTCTTACTTAGGAATCGACGGTAAAACAATGCCTTTATTCCGCATCATACCGAATACCGCAATTGCCGTAGGAGAAAGCCTTTCTCTTATCTGCCATGAAAATGCATCGGAAGAGCAGATAAATACGGTTGTAGAGCTATTTAATCAGATGGGGGCGACTTCAGTTATCAACGAAAGCTTGATGAATGCGGCAACTTCACTGACTTCATGCGGTATTGCCTATGCTTTCCGATATATCCGGGCAGCGATGGAAGGCGGCGTAGAAATGGGTATTTCTCCTTCTGTCGCTAAGAAAATGGTTTTGCAAACACTAAAAGGTGCGGTTGCTTTACTCGAAACAAACGATTCACATCCGGAAGAGGAAATCGACAAAGTGACTACACCGGGGGGCATTACGATAAAAGGATTAAACGAAATGGAACATGCGGGCTTTACTTCTGCAGTTATCCGGGGCCTTAAAGCCAGCAAAATATAATCATCTATGAACGATCAGATCAAACAAATTGCCCAACGCTTAGCGGGGCTCCGCGAGGTCGTAGAGGCTTCGCCGGAAGAGTTTGCAAAGGTAAGTGGCATCAGTGAAGCCGAATACTTGTCTCTCGAAAGCGGACAAAAAGATATTCCGGTAAGCGTGCTTCATAATATCAGCCAAAAATACGGCGTCGACCTGGCAACACTGATGTTCGGAGACGAACCTCATGTATCGGCCTACTCTCTTACAAGAAAAGGGAAAGGTGCAATCGTAGAACGAAGCAAAGCGTATAAATACCAATCTCTCGGTTCGGGATTTATCGGCCGTAAGGCCGATCCGTTTATCGTAACGGTAGAGCCAAAGCCCGAAGATACCCCTCTCGTTACTAACACTCATTCGGGACAGGAATTCAATTTAATCATCGAAGGACGCATGTTGCTTCACATCGACAATAAGGAGTTGATTATGAACGAGGGCGACAGCATTTACTTCGACGCTTCACGTCCTCACGGGATGAAGGCTTTAGACGGGAAAAAAGTGAAATTTTTAGCGGTTATTATTTGACAGAAGGATGATAGAAAAGTATTTGAAGCAAACAACGTTTTCTTCACAAAAGGATTTTATAGAGAATTTCGAGATCATAGTACCGGAAAATTTTAATTTCGGCTATGACGTTGTGGATGAATGGGCCGCTAAAGAACCCGAAAAGAAGGCTCTCTGCTGGACAAACGACAAGGGGGAACATATCGATTTCACTTTCGCCGATATAAAGCGGGAAAGCGACAAAACGGCTTCTTATTTCCAATCGTTAGGTATCGGACACGGCGATATGGTAATGCTGATTCTGAAACGCCGTTATGAGTTCTGGTTCTCTATCGTAGCATTGCATAAATTAGGGGCGGTAGTTATTCCTGCCACTCATCTTTTAACGAAAAAAGATATTGTTTACCGTTGCAATGCAGCCGATATAAAAATGATCGTCGCCGTGGGTGAAGAGGAGGTTCTCAGACATGTGAACGATTCCAAAGCCGAATCCCCTACTCTCCGGACTACCGTGTCTATCGGACCGATCGTACCCGAAGGCTGGGAGGATTTTCACAAAGGAATCGAACAGGCCAAGCCTTTCAAAAGACCAGATAAAGTAAATGAGAACGACGATGTATCGTTACTTTATTTTACATCGGGAACTACCGGAAACCCGAAAATGGTGACTCATACATTCACTTATCCTTTAGGTCATATCGTAACGGCCAGTTACTGGCATAACCTGCACGAGAAGAGTCTTCATCTGACGCTTGCCGATACGGGTTGGGGGAAGGCCGTATGGGGCAAACTTTACGGACAATGGCTTGCCGGAGCAAACGTGTTTGTCTATGATTTCGACAAGTTCACGCCGGCCGACGTACTTACCATGATTTCCCAATACGGTATTACGTCTTTCTGTGCACCTCCGACGGTATTCCGTTTCCTTATCCGCGAAGATTTAAGCAAATACGATATTTCGACTTTAAAGTACTGTACTATTGCGGGGGAGGCTTTGAATCCCAAAGTGTACGAGGAGTTTTACAATTTAACCGGAATAAAACTAATGGAGGGTTTCGGGCAAACCGAAACGACTCTTACCATCGCTACTTATCCATGGGTAGAGCCTAAACCGGGTTCAATGGGAATTCCGAATCCCCAATACGATGTAGACCTGATCACTTCGGACGGACGTTCGGCAGAAGCGGGGGAGCAGGGACAAATCATTATCCGTACGGATAAACGTACACCGGTAGGATTGTTCAAGGAGTATTACCGTGATCCTGAAAAAACTTTCGAAGCGCACCACGATGGCATTTATTATACCGGCGATGTAGCATGGCGTGACGAAGACGGCTATTTCTGGTTCGTAGGCCGTGCCGACGATGTGATAAAGAGTTCGGGATACCGTATCGGGCCTTTCGAAGTCGAAAGTGCTTTAATGACACATCCGGCCGTAGTGGAATGCGCTATTACAGGCGTTCCGGACGAAGTACGCGGACAAGTAGTGAAAGCGACCATCGTTTTATCGAAAGAGTATAAACAAAAGGCCGGGGAGGCTCTGATCAAAGAGATACAGGATCATGTCAAACGTGTTACAGCGCCTTACAAATATCCGCGTATCATCGAGTTTGTGGAAGAGTTACCCAAAACTATCAGTGGAAAAATACGCCGTGTAGAAATACGCAAAGGTGATGAAAAACAATAATTATCGTTTTCAGCGTGTAGCTATCAAAGTGGGGAGTAATGTCCTTACCCAAAAGGACGGAACTCTGGACCTTTACCGCATAAATGCCTTGGTGGAGCAAATTGCCTTGCTGCATAAGGCCGGCGTAGAGATTATCCTGATTTCGTCAGGTGCTGTCGCTTCCGGTAGAAGTGTGATCAAGGCTAAAGGCAAACTGGAC
The DNA here is from genome assembly GCA_029007825.1 of Bacteroidales bacterium. Classification (GTDB taxonomy): domain Bacteria; phylum Bacteroidota; class Bacteroidia; order Bacteroidales; family JAQXIO01; genus JAQXIO01. The sequence continues at coordinate 31,403 of JAQXIO010000066.1, forward strand.
GCTGTTTCGGCACGACAACTTTTTTCTGCGGTAGGACAGGCTAAACTAATCAACCATTATTACGAGCTTTTCCAGAAACATGATATTGCCTGCGGACAGGTATTGACAACCAAAGAGAGTCTGGGAACCCGCCGTCATTACCTCAATCAGAAAAACTGTATAAGCGTGATGCTGGAGAATAAAGTGATTCCTATTCTGAATGAAAACGACACAATTTCGGTTACCGAACTGATGTTTACCGATAACGACGAGCTTTCGGGTATGGCAGCGGCTATGATGCACGCGGAAGCTCTGATTATTCTCAGTAACATAGATGGTATCTATAACGGTAATCCTAATGATCCGTCGTCTGAGGTTATCAGAAAAGTTTATCCGGAAAAAGACGATCTGGAACGTTACATCCAGGCTGAGCGTTCTTCTTTCGGACGGGGGGGGATGCTTACCAAAACGAATATTGCGAGCAAAGTTGCCAAAGAGGGTATTTCCGTTTTTATTGCCAACGGTAAAAAAGATGACATTCTTCCCGACTTGCTGCAGAAAAACAGTACGGCATTGTGTACGGAATTCGTTGCGGCAAAAGAACGTGTTTCAAATATGAAAAAGTGGCTGGCTCATTCCGAGGGTTTTGCAAAAGGAGAGATCCATATCAACACTTGTGCAGAAGAAGCTTTGCTTTCTTCAAAGGCTGCCAGTTTATTACCTGTGGGCGTAACAAAGGTTTCAGGGGAATTCGAAAAGGACGACATCGTGCGTGTAATAAACAGTAAAGGGGAATCAATCGGATTGGGACGTGTGCGATACGACAGCAGCAAGTCGGCAGAGCTTGCCGGCAAGCATGGGAAAAAGCCGTTAATTCATTACGATTATCTTTACTTAGAATAAGGATAACTCAGATATTAAATAAAAAGGGAAATGAATTTGTTTCCCTTTTTATTTAATATATAATCATGATTCCGGAATTTTATCCGAACTAAAATTTCCTGTCCGATAAAATTCAGGAACCTTGCTATTCATTAAATATACTTTTCCGCATCCAACAGAAACTACGATTAAATCATAGTCTCTGTTCAACCGCAACCGTATTCAGCATATCAGAGAAGCAGGTTCTTTTATCTTAAATTGAAATAATAACCGGCATGCAGCATAAACTGATGACGATTAAAATCTTCTCCTCCGGCTGCTACGAACTTCCATTCTCCCCCCATACGTACATTACGGGTTATGTCGAATTTCAATCCGAGACCAACATTTGCCCCTACTTTCTTATCATTTTCGACAACCTGTACAGGATTCCCCTTATCATAGTCAACATTCCATTTTGTAAAATTTATACCGACCAACGGATAGAGGGATGTAAATTCTCCTAAACGAAAGAGGTAATGAAAATTTCCATTAAACTCAGATTCCCGCACTTTTACTTCCTCCTGCAAATCGAGCGTCCTGTTCGGAGAATAGTTGAAACTGGCGGAAAATTCAAGGTTTCTCCAGAAATTGTATTCTGCCCGCACTCCAAAACCGAAATATTTATCCACAGTTGTATAAATACCCTGCCCTGCAAAATAAATATCCCCATCTTCCCCGGCTTTTACACCGATTACAGAACAGATTAACAATAGTAATAATCCAATTTTTTTCATATTATTTATTCTTGATTGATTACATGCAATGTACTGCAGGCAAAAAGTGCGGCCGTTTCCGTTCGCAAACGTGTTTCTCCTAATGTTACAGGTTTAAAACCGACCTGACATGCCATTTCCACTTCCTGTTCACTGAAATCTCCTTCGGGTCCGATCAGCATCACGGCATTTTCAGCTGCTCTATAACTATTTTTCAATAATTCTTTTTCACCCGTATGACAATGTGCAATGTATCTTCCGGCTGGTAAGGGCTGCTTTAAAAATGCAGAAAATGGTATCATCGGGTTTAACTGCGGAAGCAAAGCCTTCTGGGATTGCTTCATTGCAGAAACCAGTATTTTTTCCAAACGTGCGGCTTTCAATTCTTTTCTTTCGGAATAACGGCACAATAAAGGGGTTATGCTATCGATTCCCAATTCTGTCAGTTTCTCAACCAGCCATTCCATCCTATCCATATTTTTAGTAGGCGCTATGGCTAAATGGAGATTAAAATTCCACGATTTTTTCCACTCTTCTTTATTTTCCACCAGCACTTCACAATGCTTCGGATGGGAAGAGATAATCTGTGCATCGTAAAAAAAACCTTTTCCGTCAGTAATTCTTATCTTTTCACCGGCATTCAACCGCAATACTCTGGCACAATGGACCGACTCTTCTTCCGGAAGAGTAGTATTTATTTCTATATCAGGTGCATAAAAGAGATACATAACTATTCTTTTCTCTTTATTTCATCTCTCAACCGCGATGCCAGTTCATAATTTTCATCATCGACAGCACGCTGCAAGCGGTTTTTCAGTTCCTCTAGCGTTTCCTCTTCCGTTTCTTCTATATCAAGAATATCCGGTTCATCGTCAAAAACGACACCCGCCACGTCCAATATGCTTGCCGTCACATATATCGGGGCTTTCAAGCGCAGGGCGAGGGCTACAGCATCCGATGTCCGGGCATCCAGAATAATCGGATCATTCCCATTCAAAAACACGACTTTAGAATAGAATATTCCACCCTCAAACCGATAAATAAGGACACTATCCAACCGACAATGTACCGACTGAATGAAAGAGGCAAAAAGATCATGTGTCAACGGCCGGGGCGATTCAAGCCCTTCCAATACAGTAGCGATGGATTGAGCTTCCAATATTCCAACAATAACCGGGAGACGTCTTTTGCCCTTGTCTTCTCCCAATAGTAAAGCATAGGCTCCACTCTGTGACTGGCTGAACGTCAAACCCAATACACGCAATTTTACTTTTGCATCCACACTAACAAAAATTTAAAAGTCGTTGTACGTTACAAATATAGGGATTTTAAACAAAGAGAGAAGGGTTGATTCCGATAGTTTATAAAAAAGAAATGGTTGTCATCCCGACAACCAATCCTCATTGCTAACCTTAAATCTAATACCATGAAAAACACATTGCAAATGTAAAATCATTTTATATGCTGTGCAACATATTTCCCTGAAAAAATTGCATATTTAACACAATTTAAGCCATAAGAATAATCACAAGACGAAATTATAGTTCTGTTAATAAATAAAACGATTATTCGACATGCAGAACCAAGCCTTTCAGATACTCACCTTCGGGATGATAAATGTTTATCGGATGATCGGCCGGTTGTGTCAATTGATGAAGAATCCGCACTTTACGTCCTGACTGTGCAGCTGCCGTAAATACGGCCAGACGGAAGTTCTCTTTACTTACAGCCTGCGAACATGAAAAGGTAAAAAGTATTCCTCCCGGCTTTATTTTTTCAAATGCAATGGCATTCAGCTTACGGTAACCGATCAGTGCATTGCGTAAAACATCGCGGTGCTTTGCAAAGGCGGGAGGGTCCAATATTATCAAGTCATACATATCTCCCATTTGCTCCAGATATTTAAATGCATCTTCTGCAAATGCCCGGTGGCGTGTATCGTCGGGGAAATTCAATCTTACATTGGCTTCTGCTATCCCGATTGCCTTGGCCGAACTATCGACCGAATGAACCAGCTTCGCGCCTCCACGCATTGCGTAAAAGGAGAAGCCTCCTGTATAGCAAAACATATTCAATACGGAACGGCCTTTCGAATATGCTTCGAGAAGCGCCCTGTTTTCCCGCTGATCGACAAAAAAGCCGGTTTTCTGCCCTTTGATAAAATCGACATGGAATTTTAATCCGTTTTCAACAGCTATCACGTCAGAGGCATTTCCCATCAAATAGCCATTCTCGGCATCTACCCCGGCTTTAAACGGAAGCGTTCCGTCCGATTTATAGTATATTGCCGTCAAATCGTCCTTCAGAACGGATTCAAGAGCCTCAGCTATGGCAAAACGTGCAGAATGCATCCCCACGGAATGCGCCTGCATGACAGCTGTACCCGCATACATATCTATTATCAATCCGGGAAGGTTATCGCCTTCTCCGTGTACCAAACGAAAAGCATTGTTTTCCGATTCTCTTAAAAGATTCAAAGCTTTCCGTAATTCCAGAGCCGATGCTATCCGTTTTATCCAGAATGCCGTATCGATGGGTATATCTTTAAATGTCAGTATACGGACAGCAATGCTCCCGGGCTGATAGTGTCCTCTCCCAAGAAAAGCACCATTATTTGCAAAAACATCGACAAGGTCTCCTTCAACCGGTTCACCGTCAATGTTTCGTATGGCTCCAGAAAAAACCCACGGATGAAAACGTAATAATGATTCTTCTTTCTTAGGCTTCAAAAATATCCTGCTGTAGCTGCCCATATTCCGATTTGTAATTTGTTATTCTGCTAATTATCCCCGCACAAATGCGTATAGATACGTAAACTTGCCCATGCATCCAATGCCGCGTACTCTTTCTGTGCTTCCGACAATACATCGGCTTCCCAATTTGAAAGGCGCTGTGCCTTGGATATTTTCTTTCCGAACAATACACCATAGATGCCACGCAGTCCTCTGTTTTTAATATGAAATTTCTGAGCCAGATTCTGCAATTCTATAAAGGAGGCAAATTCGACCGAAGCAATACGATGAAGCGCTGCAAAATCATCTTTCAACGACAATCCTATTTTCAATATATCCTTACTTTCCAGTAAGTCTTTCAGAATATCGGGCAATCCTATCCGATTGATCCTAAACAAAAATGCACATTCTTCGGTAGAGAGTTGCAGCAATGCAACCTGGTGTTGCTTTCCTTTTTTAAAAGACGGTCTCGTTTCGGTATCGAAACCTATAATTTTAAAACCACGAAGATAGTTTACGGCTTTTTCTACCTCTTTCTGAGTATCTATGACTACTATTCTATTCGTATATTTTTCGGCAGGAAGAGCCGTCAGCTCGTCTTTCGTCAAGGCTAATTCCTCCATTTCATTCTTCATATATATCTTCTTCCATTTGGCCGTCATCACTACTCAGTGACGAAAGGCCATAAATTTCCCTCAATGAGTGAAGGGCTCCTAAACAATTCAACAGTTTCATGCCCCAATATTCATCAAATCCGTACCTGCATTTAGCCAAAGCATCGCCCATATATTGTTCCACGCCATCCCGGTATATGAAAAGAAAATTGGCTAAATCCTGATATATATCAGCTAAATCTTCTGCTATAGACGCTGCTATTGGGGTATCACTGTATTTCATTTCCTGATGGAAAGTAACCAGATAGATGTCTTGCTCACCCAAAAGATGAGCCAATCCGTTGCGCAGATAATTATAACCGTCTTCTGTCACGCTTTCTTCCAGCTCCCAATTATCGTCCAAAGCAACGGGGGGAAGCAATATCGCCTTAAGGTAAAGTAACGGAAGTATTTTCGAACATTTGTCAACCAGTTCTTTAGCTTCCAGTCCCCGTACTTTTTCCATCAGAGAACAAAATTCCAATGCCACCGTAACAAACTCGATGGTATCTTTCCCATAAAGAAGATTTTTATCATGAAACATATAATCCTGTTCTAATTGAATTTACAAAAATAGAAAATAAATTACTTTTGCAGCATGAAAAACAAGAAACCCTATACCGATCTTGTAGACTTTTTTCAGAAGCTTTTTCCTTTCCGGGTGCAAAAAGTGCCTATAAATGCGGGGTTTACCTGCCCGAACCGGGACGGAACCAAGGGACGGGGTGGATGCACTTATTGCAACAATCATACATTCAGCCCCGAATATTGCCATAAACAGCTGCCAATAGAAAAACAAATAAAAGACGGAATTGATTTTTTTTCGGCCAAATATCCTCAAATGCGTTATCTGGCTTATTTTCAATCATACACCAATACTTACGGACAGGTAAAAGATCTTATGGATATGTACCGGGAAGCTCTCTTACATCCGGAGGTAGTGGGATTAGTCATCAGCACACGACCGGATTGCTTGGAAGAGAACCTGCTAAAGGAACTCTCATCCCTCAGTAAGGATTATTTCGTTTTAATCGAGTTCGGAGTAGAGTCTACCCTTGACCGCACACTTTGCTTTATAAACCGGGGACATACTTTTTCTTCTTCACAAGATGCCGTACGCCGTGCGGCAGAGCATGGCATTTATACCGGTGCGCACATGATATTAGGTCTTCCTCACGAGAGCAGGGAAGATATGCTGGAACATGCATCTAAATTATCGGAATTGCCGCTTACTACTTTAAAACTTCATCATTTACAGATAATCAGGAATACGCGCATGGCCGAACAATTCGCAGAGCATCCGGAATTGTTTCCTATTTTCACAGCTGACGAATATGCTCGATTATGTGTGGAATTTGCCGAGCGTTTACGTCCTGACATCGTCATAGAACGTTTTGCTTCCCAATCGCCTAAAGAGTTATTAATCGCTCCGGACTGGGGACTGAGGAACAACGAGTTTACAGTAAAAGTGTTGCGTTTATTCGATAGCCTCAAAACTTATCAGGGACGGTTGTACAAAAAATAGTAACCGACAAAGAAATGACAATCAGAAAGGTTGCCTCGAATCGATTCCCCACATTAATTTATCGCTTAACGTTTTAAAAAAGGTCTGAGAGTAACGTTTGATTACTTTCGTTGTATAGGGCGCTCTGGATATACAAAACTCTATACCTGCCGGAAAGACTTCCGAACGGCCGTCCAAAGCTACCAGGAAAGAGCTGCTCCGACTTTCTACCCTGACTTTTATAATACAGTCGTCGGGAATTACCAACGGACGCACATTCAAACTATGAGGGGCAATAGGACTTAAAACCAGATTGTTAACAGTCGGCATAATAATAGGTCCGTTCACACTCAACGAATAGGCCGTGGATCCGGTAGGCGTAGCTACAATCAGGCCATCGGCCTGGTAAGTTGTAAGATAATCTTCGCCTATGTAAGTATGTATAGAGAGCATCGAGGATGTATCACGCTTGAGCAGTGCCACTTCATTCAGGGCAAAATTATAACTTGCCAATTGCGCGGCTCCTTCGGGACAAAGCTGAAGCAGAGAACGTTCTTCTACTCTGAAATAATTTTTAAATATATCTTCTACGGCATCTTCCAAATCGTTCCGGTTTATATCGGTTAAAAAACCTAACCGTCCTTCATTGATACCCAAAATAGGAATTTCCTTATTTCCAATGCGTGCTGCCGTACGTAAGAACGTACCGTCTCCCCCAATACTCAGAGCGATATCCAGATCAAAATCATCCGATTCAATCAATCCGTTATAGTAAGGTGTTTCCCCCAACTCGGCAGATAAAGCTTCATAATAGTCTTTATCTACATATACTTCGATGCCGAGACGCTGGAAAGTATCAAACATCCGTTTTATCAAATACGAGCGCATTACTCTACGCCGGCTTCCAAAAACACCTACTTTCTTCATATTTTTTATATGTTCATATAACGCATTAATTCTTCCCATCTATTTGCAGAGACGAGATCTCTCATTCCATATTTTGCAGAGTGGTAAACAAGTTTATAATTAAACCGTTCCAGACTCATCATTACCGGTGAAGGATCGGCCAAATCAATAATCAGGAAGGCGAGCAGGTTCTCACCATTTCCGAGCATTTGTGTCGTATAGCACAATACGTGTGCATTATTACTCTCGACAAGGTGCACGAGCGCTGACAAATTCAAGTCGCGCCGGGGTATTTCTACCACCAGCAGAGATAATTCTCCTTCAAACGGGATTAATTCACCCATAGCCAAGAACAAAGATTCCTGCGTTATCAAACCTCTGTAATGATTCTCACCCGAAACTACGGGCAATGCGCTTAAACGGTATTGGGCTGCCAAACGGTATGCTTCAAAAATATGGGCTTTTTCACTCACCGACGGCGACGGCAATGCATCGTTTATTACTTCGGAGAGCTTCATAGACGACGAAAACTGAGAAAGATCCGTCTCTTCAACCAACGCCGAATAGGTATCTCCCTCCAATACGGGAAGATGTTTAATTTTCCACTCTTCCATATTTGAAATGGCATAAGCTACGGTATCATCCATTTTTAAGCAAGGATAATCCGTATTAATAAAATATTTTACGAAAATACGTTCCAGCATTTGAGCAAATCATAGTATATTTGTGGAGGAATTCGTACAAAGTTGAGAAAAAGTTTTCTCTTTTACATCAAACCTCTTTACTTTTTTACTGTAAGGAAGTTCTATTCAAATTTGTTCAAAAAATGACCAAACTAAGTGTCAATATCAATAAGGTTGCAACTATTCGCAACGCCAGAGGTGGTAATGTTCCCAATATTTTAAAGGTTGCCGAAGATTGCGAACGTTTCGGGGCACAAGGAATAACGGTGCATCCGCGTCCAGACGAACGCCATATCCGCTATAAGGATGTAATGGACCTGAGCGGACTTATCAAGACCGAATTCAATATAGAGGGTTATCCTTCAAAAAAATTCGTAGAGTTGGTTTTACTGGTGAAACCTCATCAGGTAACATTGGTTCCGGATGCTCCCGACGCTATTACTTCTAATTCGGGATGGAATGTAAAAGAGCATTTTTCATTTTTATCGGAATTGGTAGATACTTTCAAGGAAGAGGGGATACGGTCATCTATTTTCGTAGATGCAAACGAGGAGACGATCGAGGCTGCTGCAAAGACCGGAACCGACCGGATCGAACTTTATACCGAACCTTACGCTTCAAAATACGAACAAGACCGTGCAGCGGCTATAGAACCGTTTATCAAAGCGGCTACATACGCTAAGAAACTGGGCCTGGGCGTAAATGCGGGTCATGACCTAAGTTTAAAAAACCTTGCTTATTTTCACACGAATATCCCTTGGGTGGATGAAGTATCCATAGGTCATGCCCTTATCTGCGATGCATTGTATATGGGTCTCGAATCTACGATTAAAGCATATCTTGAATGTTTAAAGAATAACGAGAAATAATAAGTTATGAATATTTTACTTTTCTTACAGGCTGCCATGGCACAGACGGCAACGGACGTTGCAAGCGTTGACGGTACAATGACAGAAGTTATCATACCGGAACAAGCAAAAATCAATGTACTCGACCTAGCTCTCAAGGGTGGAATTATCATGATTCCCTTATTATTGCTTTCAATGGTGGCAATTTATATTTTCATTGTCAGGATACAGGCAATACGGCGTGCAGGAAAAGAGGATGAAACTTTTATGAACCGTATCAAAGATTATATTCACGAAGGAAAAATCGAGTCGGCTCTCAATCTTTGCAGACAGGAAAATACGCCTTCGGCCCGCATGATCGAAAAAGGTATATCCCGGTTAGGCAGACCTATGAACGATGTTCTTGTAGCTATCGAAAATGTTGGTAATTTGGAAATTGCAAAATTAGAACATGGCTTTGCATGGATGGCTACCATTGCGGCTGGTGCTCCGATGATCGGGTTTCTCGGGACTGTAACCGGTATGGTTCAGGCATTTTTCGACATGGCAAATGCCGGAACAAATGTAGATATAACTCTTCTGTCTTCGGGTATTTACGAGGCTCTCGTAACAACAGTAGCAGGTCTTATTGTCGGCATTATCACCCTTTTCGCCTATAACTATCTTGTAGCTCAGGTGGATGTCGTCGTAAATAAAATGGAAGCCCGGACCATGGAATTCATGGACTTACTCAACGAACCGGCAAATAAATTTTAATTATGGCTCTTAAACGACGTTCAAAAATAGAAGCGAACTTCAGCATGGCTTCCATGACTGACGTTATTTTCCTGCTGCTGATTTTCTTTATGATCACTTCAACGGTAGTAATTCCAAATGCCATAAAAGTAAATTTACCCCAGGCTAAACAACAAACGTCTGCGAAACCTCTCACACGGGTAACGATCGATGAAAACCTGAATTACTACGTGGCTTTCGGAAATGCACGGGAAAAGAAAGTAAAATTCGACGATATAGCGCCATTCTTAATGGAACAATATGCGAAAGAGCCCGAAATGTTCGTAGCTCTTTATGCCGATGAAACCGTTCCGTACAAAGAGATCGTAAGGGTACTGAATATAGCAAATGAGAACAAGTATAAGATGGTTCTGATCACGCGCCCTATGAAGTAACCGAATCTTTAATCTGATAAGAATTCCAAGCAAAACGTGAAATTAAACAAGGACAATATAAACGGCTTTATCGGTACGGTAACTATCCACGCGATCGTTTTACTGCTTCTCTATCTTTGTGTAATAAAAACGATTATTCCGGCAGATGAAGGTGGTATTCTTGTTAATTTCGGAAATGTAAACGAAGCTGCGGGGACTTTCGAGCCGGAACAAAGCGGTGAAGAACCAGAAAAGACAACTCCTCCCCCAGCCCCACGTCCCAAGGTTCCGGAACCTAAAATGTTGACTCAAGAAGACGAATCCATTGCTTTAGCCAAAGAAAAAAAGAAAAAAGAAGAGGATAAACGCAAACAGGAAGAGTTGAAGCGGCAGGAAGAAGCCCGTAAGAAAAAAGAGGCTGAAGAGAGGAAAAAGGCTGAAGAGGAACGCAAGAAAAAAGAGATCAGCAATAAAGTTGCGGGAGCTTTCGGAGCCGGATCAGGCAAAGGCAGCCAAGGTTCATCGGAATCAGGAAGCGGAAATCAGGGTTCTCCTTTTGGAAATTCCGATCACGGAGCAAACGAAGGGATAGGAGGATATGGCGATTTCGCCCTCGACGGACGTTCTCTGGGTGCAGGCGGCTTACCTCGCCCGGCATATACGGCACAAGAGGAAGGACGCATCGTAATCAGTATTACCGTAGATCCAAGGGGTAATGTAATCGGTGCTACGATCGGCAGAGGTACCAATATCGATAATGCCAGTATGCGTAACGCTGCAATCGCCGCAGCCAGAAAAGCGAAATTCAATGCTATTCAGGGTACGAATAATCAGGTTGGAACGATTACTTACAAATACAGATTCAAATAACTTATGAAAAAGGCTTTTTTATTTTTAGCAAACGGCTTTGAAGAGAGCGAAGCTATCGTTCCTCTCGATATTCTACGCAGAGGAGGCGTTTCTGTTACAACCGTTTCCATAAGCGAAAAAAAGGAGGTTACCGGCGCGCATAACATTATCGTTGTTGCAGATGTCTTATTCGACGATTGCAAATTCGAAAATTACGATATGTTGATTCTTCCCGGAGGAATGCCCGGTGCGCAGAATCTGAACGATCATTCCGGCCTTAAGGGGCTTATCCTTCAATCGGCATCGAAAAATATCCAGCTTGCCGCTATTTGTGCAGCACCGATGGTTTATGGGGAGCTGGGGCTTTTGAACGGATTGCGTGCTACTTCATATCCTGGTTTCGAAGGGAAACTGAAAGGTGCGACATATACCGGAGAGATGGTTAGCTCGGACGGTATTTTTACCACCGGAAAAGGCCCGGGTGCCGCATATGATTTCGGATTCACATTGCTGGCAAAGCTAATGGGCGAAGAGACAGCTCTGTCTGTGAGAAACGCAATGTTTCCCTAATTCTTCAAAGTATAAGAAACTTTTCCGCAAGAAGTAAAATATGGATATAGATGAAAGCCGGTTTTTGTAATAAAAACCGGCTTTCATTTATCCAGACAATATCGTCTTTTCAGAATAAAAATAATACGCAATAAGATTCCAATATAAAATATCCCCCTTATTTTAGGACTAAAAAACTTTGGTATTTATATACGACTTTACACAAACAGTCGAATGCACCAATTTTTCCGTATAACGGCAGCAAGTCTCCGCCGTAGGCAGGGCTCAGGAGTGACTCTGATTTGCAAACTACGTCAACGGCGGCAAATACGCCCTATGGATTTGTTCAACGGTGTAAAATTGTTATAAGTCCCAAAACTTTTTATTCTCCATTCAACTCAATAATCCTGCAATTATTTGCCTAGTTTATAAATCGTCAACGAAGTCACATTAAATTTTCCTCCTTTACTATAAAAGCTCATGGAGTTATAGGGTTCCTGAGGAAATACCAGATTTGTCATCACAAATTTCCCATCTCCGTCAAAAGCTTCTATGCTCGCCTTATCTACCAGCAAACGGAGTTTATATTCATCTTGTTTCTCTATGGGAGCTATCGTCACGGCAGAAAAGCCGCCCCCGAAATCCACATTTCCACTTTTGGTACGGTCTATCGAAAATATTTCCGTTTCCAGATTATAAGAGAAATCTACTTCATCTCCTTTCGAGTTATATAGTTGCATTACTATTTCTTTTGCATTCACATTTTTAACGGTCATTTCTATCTCATATGCACCGTTGTTCCCAGAAAACAGACTTTCTATATTGTAAGTATGATCTACTTTGAACGCTTTTTTCTTGACAGCTTTACCCCTCAGACTTTCGACTTCCCCGACCGGAACACTTGCCATATAAGTTTCTCCTTTCCAAGTGTATAAATACAATTCGCGGGGAATGGAATTCGAACTTCTGAACTGATAAGTAGGCACACTATTGGCATAGGTCCAGTTGCTCATCCAAGCTAAAGCTATTTTTCTATTTTCCGGCGCATTGCTCCAGGTTACAGTCGCATAATGGTCTTTTCCCCAGTCCATCCATTTAATTACTTCAGGGGCTGATTCATTAATAAACTTTTTTCCGTCAAATTCTCCCACAAAATATTGTGTAGCCGAACCGCCGGAAGGTCCTCCGGGACTCAAGTTACAAATCATTACCCATTTCTTCAACTCCGTACCTTTAACCGGAAGCTGAACGAGATCGGGACATTCCCACGTTCCGCCATGTGCTCCCTGCCCTTCACCAAAAGCGCTCTCCATCTCCCAGTGTTTTAAATCGGAAGAAGAGTAAATCTGTATTTCCTGTCCGGCAGCCAATACCATAATCCATTTTCCGGTTTCTGCATGCCAAAAGACTTTAGGATCGCGGAAATCACGAACTGTAGAGGTCAATACCGGATTGCGCGAATACTTTTTAAAGGTTCGTCCGTTATCCAGGCTATAAGCCATACTTTGCGTCTGACGTTCTCCGGCGGAAGTATAAAACGCAATCATAGCGCCAGCTCCGAACCCGGCAGTATTATCTTTATCAATCACACAACTACCGCTAAAAATAGTACCGAGTCCGTCCGGTGCAAGGGCAACAGGCAAATGTTCCCAATGTATGAGGTCTTTACTTACCGCATGTCCCCAATGCATATTTCCCCAGATGGAGGCATAAGGGTTATATTGATAGAACAGATGGTATTCCCCATCTTTATAGACCATTCCGTTCGGATCGTTCATCCATCCGTATTCAGGAGAGAAGTGATAAAGCGGCCGATATTGTTCCCGGTTGGTTTTATCAAATTCGTCGGAAAGTTTAATTTCTTTCCAACAAACAGCTGAATCAGGAACAGAGCGAATATTAAAACTTAATTTTTTTATATCGTAAAACGATATATCAAGCGGGACAAAATAATCTACATGATCGATTGCCAGTCGGATACTGAATGTCTGCACCACATCATTATCAGATATCAGATAAAACTGCGCGTCACCAGCCTTCTCTTCTATCGGCAATAATAAATATCTCTTCGTTTTATCAGAACGGATAATGCTTTGTCCATCTCCCAAATGTTTAATAGTTAAATCCATATCTATTGCATTAGAGGGCGATAATGTGAAACAGGCAACGACACCCCCCATTAATAACGATTTCCAAATTTGTATTCTCATAGTATTATTCGGTAATTTTTTATACAAAGAAAGCATTAATTTTAAAACAAGAGACTTTCTTTTTCTTTCTTTTATCAATACCCAAAGGTGGTGTTTAACCATTGGACTTTATCATTCACTATTAACAAGGGAATAACTTTCATATAGTCAAACTTTTGTCGTTATAAAGCCACAAAATAACACCTCTGATTTTTATTATTAAAGAATCAAAGTATTTTTCCCGATATCTTCAATTGTAATTTTATCGTTATTTATCGGGACTGTCGGTAGCCATCGTTTTGTTTTCCATGCCGTTACCCGTCTCTTCCGTAACCTCCAGTGTAGCGTCGTTATGTATATAAAGCGTTTTTGTGGGGAATGCAAAGGCGAGTTCCGCTTTATTAAAAGCGGCCAGTATTTCTACGTTCATATCTGATGTTACCTTTAGTATATCGCCTTGTTTCTTAATAAAATAGATATAGGTTATAACCAATGCGGAGTCTGTATAATCGGTAAAATTGGCGATTATATCGGAGGGAGCAGACGATACATTCTCCACTCTTTCAGGAATTGTTCTTAATATCGTTAAAGCCTCTTTCATTTTTTCAGGTGTCGTGTCATACGTTAATCCGAGCTTAACCAATACCCTACGCATCGGTTCGGATGTGATATTTATAATAGAAGCATCGGTAATCTTATAATTCGGTAAAGTAGTGATACGTCTGTCATAACCCAATATCTTGGTACTTCGGATGCCAACATCAATCACTGTTCCTTCAAAACTATCCACCCGAATGGTATCGCCAATACTAAAAGGCTTATCTGTAAAAATTGTAAAAGCACCGAAAATATTTTTCACCGTATCTTGTGCAGCCAGAGCAAATGCAATACCTCCAATACCCAGCGTGCCTAACAATGCACTGATGTTCACTCCGACATTACTCAATGCCATCACAAAGCCAATGATCCAGATAACAACCAAAACCGATCTTTTTATAACCGGCATCATCTTACTTATATTTCCATCCGCCCGATGTCCCCAATAGACCTGAAGCAAGCCGCCGGATAAACGAGCCAATATCCATGTGAAATTCAGAACAATTAAAATTTTATAGGTACTGTCAACTATCTTCATAAAACTATCGGGATAAACCAACTTATGAATGGCTATCCAGATGCCTAATAAGATAACTGCAAACTTGACCGGGGCTTCCAGAGAATAAAAAATAACATCATCCAGTTTATTCCGAGTTCGGGAGATAAAGGGATTGAGAACCTTCCTGCCAAGGAAGGAAAATAATTTCACAATCACGACCGCTCCTACAATAAAAAGGATGGATATACCCCACGCTTCAAGCGTATTTCCCCATAGTTGCTGCTCTAACATAACTCAATATTTTACTATATATCTATTAACTATAACTCTCAACATTGGTTTTAGTTTAACGTTTATATTCTAAAAAACTATCGACTTGTTTCATTCTTTCCGGGAGTTAGTTTTTATTTGTTATTATATATCGACATTCAGAGAACCAATACATTGTAAATTCCTCATATCCGATCAAAAAAAAGATTTAATACATTTTTTAATATACTGAATGAAATAAACTATTTATTTCGTGTTCTCGATCCGAACTGCCTAATTTCCATAAAAAAGGGCGATCTGGAGATAAGTCCAAACCGCCCTTTTATCGCGATATTATGTAATTTACTTTATTCGATTATTCTTACCCAACCGAAGGTATCGGGTTCATCGCCATACTGAATGGCGCGTAATTTATGATACAACTTCTCACAAACAGGGCCTGGTTTACCATCTTTAGAGAAAACATAAGATTTATCTTCTTCCAAATCATCAATACGCAGAATCGGACTAATAACCGCAGCTGTTCCACATGCTCCTGCTTCTTCGAATGTCGAGAGTTCTTCTTCCGGAATCTGACGTCTTTCCACTTTCATTCCCATCGATTCTGCCAAAGCCATAAGGCTTTTATTGGTTATAGAAGGAAGAATGGATGAAGATTTAGGAGTAATATATGTATTGTTTTTTATCGCAAAGAAATTAGCGGGGCCACATTCATCAATGTATTTTTTCTCCTTCGCATCGAGATATAACACTGCGGAATATCCCATTTCGTGGGCTTTTTCGCCTGCTACCAGACTTGCGGCATAGTTTCCCCCGACTTTATAAATACCCGTTCCCAATGGTGCCGCCCTGTCATAACTACGCAAAATAACCATCGGAGTGGGCTTAAATCCTTCTTTGAAATAAGGCCCGACCGGCGTCACAAATACGACGAACAGATATTCTTTTGCGGGTTTTACTCCTACCTGCGCTCCCATTCCGATCAAAAGAGGACGTACATACAAAGATGCTCCGCTTTCATAAGGAGGGATAAAACGTTCGTTTAATTTAACAACTTTTTCTACCGCTTCAATAAAAATTTCAGTCGGCAGAGGCGCCATTAAAATACCGTCGCAAGAGCTTTGCAGACGTTTTGCATTTTCGTCTACTCTGAAAACGCGCGCTTTTCCATCTTTTCCGCGAAAAACCTTCAGTCCTTCAAATGCCTCCTGACCATAATGCAAGCACGTGGCTGCCATGTGAATATTTATCTGTTCAGAAGACGAAACTTCCAATTCTCCCCATTTTCCATCCCGATAATAACATCTTACATTGTAGTCGGTTTTCATATAACCGAACGACAAGTTCGACCAGTCCATCGTATCCATATCTATGTCTTTTTATGTTTCGTTTTACAAAGTTAAAGATTTAACTTCTACAAACATCCTATTCCTTTAGAATTCTTCGGTTCCGAAACAAAAATTTCCCTATTTTGATGTATCTTTGTTTTAACAATTATGCGTAAAATGAAAGTAACCGAACTTCTTAAAAATTCCAAGACCCCTACTTTTTCATTCGAAATATTGCCTCCGCTAAAAGGCAACAGCATCGAAAAAGTATTTAACGTTATCGACCGCTTACGCGAGTTCGATCCGAAATATATTAATATAACTTCCCATCACAGCGAACATTTCTATAGAACCGAACCGGACGGAACCATTAAAAGAGTAAATGTGCGCAAGCGTCCCGGATCGGTTGCCATCGCCGCCGCAATTCAAAACAAATACGGTATTACGGCCGTACCTCATATCATATGCAAGGGCTTTACAAAAGAGGAAACCGAGTATGCTTTAATCGACCTCAACTTTTTAGGTGTTTACGATCTTCTTCTTTTGCGCGGAGATGTAAAGACTCTGGATGCAAGTTTATCGGATAAAAACATATGCCATGAGCATGCTTCGGATTTGCAGGATCAAGTAAACAATTTCAATGCTGGCATTGCACTGGACGGAGGTCAATTCGAAGCTCCCAAAGTTCCTTTTTCATACGGCATTGCCGGTTATCCGGAAAAGCACGAAGAGGCTCCCAACATGGATTCGGATATTTATTTCCTTAAGAAAAAAGTAGAAAAGGGGGCCGAGTATATCGTTACCCAAATGTTTTTCGACAATGCAAAATATTTTGCTTTCGTGAAACGCTGCCGAGCAGAGGGTATTACCGTACCTATCATTCCGGGCATTAAACCTGTGGTACTTAAAAATCAGTTATCCGTTCTTCCCAAGATTTTCCGTTCGGATATTCCCGAAACATTTGCAAAAGAGTTACGAAAATGCAAAACGGACGAAGAGGCTAAAGCTGTCGGAACCGAATGGTGTATATCCCAATGTAAAGAGCTGCTGAATAAAGGAGTTCCGGGACTTCATTTTTATTCTCTGATGGCCTCCGAAAGTATTTACAAAGTGGCTAAAGCTATCTATTAAATCCGATTTATGCTATTCGACGACATTATAGGACAAGAGGCGATTAAAGAACGGCTGACCGAAAACATCGGAAGCGGCCGGATTCCACACGCCCAGCTTTTCTGCGGAAATGCGGGTACCGGAAAGCTTGCCCTTGCTCTTGCCTTTGTCCGCTATCTTTTTTGTCAACAGAGAAGAGAACATGACGCCTGCGGCGTATGCCCGTCGTGCCTTAAGATGAATCAATTAATTCACCCGGATTTACACTTTGCTTTTCCTATTGTAAAAAACAAGAAAAAAGAGATTTGCGACGACTATCTCCCTGAATGGCGGGAGATGATAAGCAAAAGCCCTTATTTTACGTGTGACCAGTGGCTTGATTTTATCGGTGCGGAAAACAGCCAAGGTATTATTTATGCAAAGGAGGGTAATGAAATATTCAGAAAACTTTCTCTGAAAAGCCAGGAAGCCGATTATAAATGCATGATTATCTGGCTTCCGGAGAAAATGCATGAAGTGTGTGCAAACAAACTGCTGAAACTGATAGAGGAGCCTTACGATAAAACTCTTTTCCTTATGGTTTCGGACAATCCCGATGAAATTTTACCTACTATCCAGTCAAGGACGCAGCGTGTACAGATAAAACCTCTTCCTGCCTATATTATCAAGGAACAGCTCCAACAAAATTTCCATATAGAAGAAGAAAATGCAGAGAGTATCAGCAGGATAGCCAACGGGAATTACATAAAGGCCTGCGAAATGGTTTCTCTTTCGGATGAAAATGAGAAGTTTCTGTCGCTTTTTATTTCT
Source organism: Bacteroidales bacterium (assembly GCA_029007825.1). Taxonomy (GTDB): domain Bacteria; phylum Bacteroidota; class Bacteroidia; order Bacteroidales; family JAQXIO01; genus JAQXIO01. Next base: position 49,694 of record JAQXIO010000066.1, read on the forward strand.
GCTATGCGCAACTCGTGGAAAAGGGATGTGGCAGAGATGAAACGGTGGAGCGAACAGCTCGCTGCGACCGGAAGGGAAAAACAGAAAAGCTTCCTGACTTACTGTCAAAATTACATAAGAGAAAATTATATTTATAATCTGCATACTCCGGATCTCAACTTCATGACAAAGGGGGAAGAGAATTTTTCCGTTGCTTTTTCCAAGTTCGTAAATGAAAAGAATATCGAGCTTTTTATGGAAGAATTCGAAAAAGCGGAAAGAGATATATCGCAGAATGTGAACGCTAAAATGGTTTTTTTCGATTTATCATTGAAAATAGCGGTATTGCTAAAAAAATAATATCTTTGTGTCAGGCAATCATTTCTTTATTGCCCCGAACATCTAAAACATATGGATTATAAACTTAATATAGGTGGTTGCTGCATGAATAAAAAAGGTTGCAGCAAACTACAAGATAATAAATTAAACGTTTACGACTGGCTGTGCGACATACCCGAATCGCAGTATGCTACGGACTTCGTAGAGGTACAATTCAAAAATACCCGCAAGGGTTACTATCTCAACAGCACCAAAATACCCTTAGAAAAAGGAGATGTGGTAGCTGTCGAGTCTTCTCCGGGCCACGACATAGGAACGGTTACCCTTACCGGACAACTGGTACTTTTGCAGATGAAGAAGAACCGCGTCAGGATGGAGCCGTCGGACATAAAACGCGTTTACAGAAAAGCAAAGAGTTCAGACCTTGAAAAATACGAGGCTGCAAAAGCGCGTGAACATGAAACGATGATTCGTTCACGAAAAATAGCTGAGGATCTGGGCTTACAAATGAAAATAGGCGATGTGGAATACCAGGGAGACGGCAACAAGGCTATTTTTTACTACATAGCCGACGACAGAGTCGATTTCCGCCAACTGATAAAAGTCTTAGCCGACCAGTTCCGTGTCCGGATCGAAATGAAACAGATCGGTGCCAGGCAGGAGGCCGGGCGCATCGGGGGAATTGGCCCATGCGGACGTGAACTCTGCTGTTCGAGCTGGATGACTAATTTCGTATCGGTTTCTACCGGTGCCGCTCGTTATCAGGATATTTCCATGAATCCCCAGAAGCTTGCGGGACAATGCGCAAAATTAAAGTGTTGCCTCAACTACGAAGTGGATGCTTATGTGGAAGTGCAGAAACGCCTGCCTTCCCGCGAGATAGAGCTCGAAACAAAAGATGGTACTTTCTACCATTTCAAAACGGATATTCTGAGAAAAGAGATTACTTATTCTTCAGATAAATCGATGCCTGCGAACTTAGTTACGATTCCGGCTTCGCGCGTTTTCGAGATTATCAATATGAACAAAAAAGGTATGAAGCCTTTTTCTTTAGACTCGGATAAAGAGATTAAAGAGAAACCTCAACAGGTGCACGATATTCTCGGACAGGAGAGTGTTACCCGTTTTGATAATCAATTAAAAAAGAAGAAAAAGAAAAAACGCAAACCACGTCCGAACAACAACAATGCAAAAAGCGATCAGTAAAATTATAAGGGGGGGAGTGCTTTGCACTCTCCTTTTTGCTGCTACATCCTGCAACCGGGGTGAAGTTTTCTTTTCGTACAATTCATTACCGGCAAAGGGATGGAGGGTAAACGATACCCTATTTTTCCGTCCTGTAATAGAAGATTCCCTTGCCCGATACGATATTTTTATCGAGGTGCGCAACGACAACCGTTATTCGTATCAGAATTTATGGCTTTATGTAACCGATTCCGTTGCAAAAGAGAGTATGCAAACAACTCCTGTAGAAATCATGCTCGCCGATGAATTCGGTGAATGGAACGGCCGGGGTTTCAGCTTTTTATTCGAATCGGATACGGTTTATCTTCAAAACGTTCGCTTTGCCCATGGGGGCGAACAAAATATAATCATTCGACACGGTATGAAGGATTCTACTTTAATAGGTATACGCGATGTCGGATTACGCATCGTAAAATGCGAGTAAAGCTGTTGCCAGCTTATTCTTTCTTCACTCTTTTACAGAGGTATCCAACTTAAGGAAAATAAAAAGCAGTATCGTAAATCCCCATAATGACGAGCCGCCGTAACTAAAGAAGGGCAAGGGAATGCCTATTACCGGCATAATCCCTATTACCATGCCTATATTTATACCGACATGCATCATCAGTACGGAGACAACACAATAACCATATATCCGGACAAACGGGGACCTGCGATGAGATTCAGCAAGAAACAGGATACGGGTTATCAGTGCAAGGAAAACAGCAAGGACAGCCATCGTCCCGATAAAACCATGTTCTTCACCCACGGTACAGAAAATAAAATCGGTATCTTGTTCGGGTACATATTTCAGCTTTGTCTGGGTTCCGTTCAGAAAGCCTTTTCCGTACAGGCCTCCAGAACCAATCGCGATCTTCGACTGATTGACATTATATCCGGCCCCACTGGGGTCATTCTCAAGACCTAACGTTACTCTTATACGTATCTGCTGATGTGGTTCCAATATTTCGTTAAAGGCATATTCGACAGAGTGAACAAAAAGAAGGGCAGAAAGGGCAAAAAGAGCTGTAAAGAAATAATTTCTGGAGCGATACGAAAGTGCATTATAAATCAAAAACAGGGCTATTATAATGATCAGTATATCAAGTAAAAATACCAGATCGAACGGTATGAAATAATATATGACGGCGCCAATTGCCAGAGTTATTCCGGTTATGGCTCCCAACCACCGGATGTGTGTATTTTTTACCTGATTCTTTAACACAATCACCGTCGTTATTATAAAAATAATAACCAAATCTATCAGATTACCCAAATGGGTATTTCCCAGTATTTCCTGCGGAAATTTTACTGCTATAATAAAAAGGAGAGCGGCACAACCTCCGGAAAAAAGAATCTTTCCGGACATTCCTTCCCGATACAATACGATAAAGAAGCCCAAAAAGACCAAAGCCGAACCTGTTTCTTTCTGCAAAAGGATCATAATCATGGGTATGACTATGATAAGAATCGTCAAAAAATAATTTTTCAGTCCCTTCAGTTTAAAATTGTAGCTGCTCAGAAACCTGGATAAAGCCAAAGCTGTGGTTACTTTTGCAAACTCGGCAGGTTGTAAGCGGAAAGGACCGAACACAAGCCATGAGCGCGACCCTTTTATATCGGGTGCAACAAAAATAGTTACGCACAGAAGCAATAACATAAGTGCGTAGTATATATAAGCGTATGTTTCTATGTAGTGACGGTCGATCAGCAGTATGACCAAAGCAAAAAGCAATGCTGTACCGATCCATACCAGCTGCATTCCGGTACGTCCCGAAAGATCAAAAACCGAAATCTGGTCAAAATCGTAACTCGCTCCGTAGATGCTTAGCCATCCGGCCACAATCATTAACAAATAGAGCAATATGCTCCATTTATCAAGAGATGCAAAAACAGATGTTCCTTTATTTGAATCCATACGGCAAAACTACAGCATTCATCATATTTTCTTCAATCCATTTACTACTCTCAGGAATATCGCCTCTAAGGTATTTTTCTAACATCAGACGTCCTATAGGGACAGCATACGTTGCTCCAAACCCGGCATTTTCAACATATACGGCTATAGCCACCCGGGGTTGCTCCTTCGGTGCAAATCCCATAAATATAGAGTGGTCTTTTCCATGAGGGTTCTGTGCGGTACCTGTTTTTCCACAAACTGCAATATCGGGCATATAGGCACCCCAACACGTTCCTCCTGTAACCGCTGCTGCCATGCCCTCGACGATAGGTTTGTAATGAGACGGATCGATTCCGGTATAACGTTTTTCCCTATATTGCGGAGCTATCGTACTATCTTGTATCGCTTTAACCACATGGGGGGTAATAAAATAGCCCTGATTGGCTATTCCTGCCGCAAGATTGCATATCTGTATCGGCGTTGTCAGGATTTCACCCTGCCCAATGGCTATGGATATAATCGTATGCGCCCTCCATCCTTTTTCTCCGTATATCTTATTATAGAATTTACTATTAGGTATCAATCCTCGCTTTTCACCGGGCAAATCCACGCCCAGCTTATAACCAAATCCCATAGCGACCATGTGGTCTTTCCAAACATCGAAGGATTCCTGTATCGAAGAGTATTTCCGATTCTCGAGCATCGCACGCAGCCCATAACAGAAATAAGAGTTACAGGATGTAGCAATTGCACCTGAAAGGGCTAGCGGAGAACCATGCGAATGGCAGGCGGGACGACCTCCTAACGGCGGATATCCATTGTAGCAGGGAAAACTACTTTGTGCCGTAATAGCTTCTTCTTGCTGAAAGACCAGTCCCTGCGCCGTTTTAAAGGTAGAACCGGGAGGATAAGCAGCCATGAGAGGGCGATCGAAAAGAGGTTTCAGAGGGTCTTTCTGCAACAATGCATGACTTTTTCCGCGTTCACGCCCCACCATTATTGCGGGATCGAATGTAGGGCTGGACACCAGACATAATATTTCCCCGGTTGCCGGATCTATCATTACAATACTTCCCAACTTATTTTTCATCAGGGCTTCTCCGTATGCCTGAAGTTCCATATCGATCGACAGTGTCAGATTTTTCCCAGAAACAGGGGTAACATCACTTTCCCCATCATTGTAGCGACCTTTTATTCGTCCACGCGCATCTCTCAATAAAATTTCTTTCCCTTTTTCTCCCCGCAAAATGGGTTCATAAGATTTCTCGACACCGGATCTTCCTGAATAATCACCCATTGTATAATAGGAGTCATTTTCAATATCTTTTCTACTCACTTCTCCAATACTCCCCAATACGTGTGCTCCGTTAGGGTATGTATATTGCCTAAGTGTCCGGTTCTGTATATAGAAGCCCGGGAATTTATATAGTTTTTCCTGTAAAATACCGTATTCTCTCGTTGTAAGCTGATTCATAAAGAGCTGAGGAACGACAGATGAGTATCCGGGATTTAAACGTCTATTCTTAATATCGGCAATTCGTTTATCAAATTGCTTTTTACTGATTCCAAGAATCGAACAGAACTCCAATGTATCAAATTCCTGAACTTCTTTCATGATGATCATAACATCATATGCCGGCTGATTAAAAACAAGAAGTTTTCCGTTTCTATCGTATATAAGTCCTCTGGAAGGATGTAATATTTTGTTCAGAAATGCATTACTTTCGGCATAGCGCTGGTAGTCGTCATTCATAATCTGCAAATAGAAGAGTTGTATGACGTACACCATTATCAGGAAAATAAAGGTTCCGATAATAACCCAAACACGTTTTCTCAGATCCTGTTCCATTTATCAGCACTTAACGGTTTCTCCACTCAAATTTTCTATTATAACCAACAAAAAAGACGTC
>JAQXIO010000067.1 GCA_029007825.1 Bacteroidales bacterium
GTCGTTGCTGTCGCTGCCTTTTTTACTTACATAATAAATCGTTTGTGCTTCGGCCAGGTTAAAAACAAACATGCACAGGAACAGGATACTGAGGTTTTTCATTTGTGGTTGTTTTAAATGATATATTTCTCAAATGTATAAAAATTTCATATCATCCGGTAATTACATTTTACAATATATTGAACTTACCCGTTAATTTTCTTATAAAGCAAGCTGTCCTTTTTTTATTATGAACCCACTCATAAAAAAACAATTACATATAAATCACTTAACAGGCAGAGAGGTAATCAACTGTTTGTTAACACCATCGGCACCCCGCCGAATACATAGAGATTTATACCTTTTTATCACTTACCGGCCAAGAATCTCCACCTTACCATCCAGCACAAGATCAACTCTTTTTATCGCCTCCCGCACCACACAAGTAAAAGCCCGGTTAAAACCCATCAGTTCATTCGCAGAACGCAGCAAATGATAGATCGTCGAACGATTGCACCCAATATATCTCGCCAGCATATTCTGAGAATAACCGCTATTCATCGCTATATACACAAAAGCCTTTTTTGCCTGCATCACTTCGAAATGCCGCGAAGCACTACAGACCTCACACCCGAACGAACTTTCCACTACCTGCCTTATCTCCTCTATAACTCCCCTGTACCGGTCCATAACATCTTCTTTAATTTTAACAGTATCAGATTAACCACTCTATTCCTCCATAGTATCGTAAACCAACAACACCTTCTCGCACGGATGCTCCTCCCTGAGCTCACGGCGCACCGTCTCGATATCGGAAGTAAAGATTTTCGTGCGCCTTACCTCTCGACAGCTTCCCGTCGCATAACAAACCTGATGAATCACATAACTCTTCATAATAAAAACCGTATAAAAATGAATACCGAAACAATCAACAACAACATTGCAGTCACACAGAAAAAGGTAAAAAGCAACGCCGCCAGCAACGCATTGTCATGATCGCGGGGAGCCGCCCTGCCACTCCTCCTTTTCATGGCCTCTCTTCCGCCATACCCCATAAAGGGATCGAATCATACAACTCCGCCCGCTGCTCCGGCTCCATTGTCGTATAAACCCGCGTCTTCCCATCCTTCAGCGTTACCGCCCTGATCCGGTTACGGAAACGCTCCTCCATCTCTTTCGCAATGCGCAACGTCTCATGATCGCGCATCCGTTGTTCCGATTGCCTCTCTGCATAATTATCTGCTGTCATACCACTCCTTATTTTAAATTAAAATCGAAAATTCCATTCTCCGCAATACCCCTCTTTCTCATACTCTCCCCCCGGAACTCCACCACCCGGCACAACCGCAGGATACGTTCCGCCATACGCATGCCGTAACGGTCGAGCATCCGGCTGCCGTTCAGGTTCGTCGATAAAAAAGTAGGCTTCAGACGGTTCTCCGCATCGTTCAGGATACGGTTCAAACCCTCATACCGCTCACCATATACCGAAACCAACCCCTCCGTACCGAAATCGTCGATACAAACGAAACGTGAAGCCAGTACCTCCTCCATCTTTTCCGGTATCTGCTCGGCATACACCGGACGCACCACCTTTCCCATAAAATGACGGAACAGCAACGGAATCACCCCGCACAGAATCGTCGTCTTCCCCCGGCCGTGCGCCCCGGTCAGCAATAACCCCTGCCCCTTCGTATCGGCCATCCAGTCGATTACCGCGTCATACTCCGGCAACTTTACCATTTCCGAAGTCTTATCGACACACCGCAACGCCTCCATAAAAATCTCCTCGCACGACGCCTTATCACCGAACGAAAAACGCTCGTAGCACCGCTCCACCGGAATCCTGTACTGCATCTCCAGATTCCGCATCGAAACCGTTAAAACCTCACCCAATACCGACATATCTCAAATTTTCGTCTATTACACTTTCATCGAGGCCCCAAAACCATAAGGCAAAAGCCCCTAACACTCTCCACAGAAAAGATCAGAAACCGATCTTCGCCAGTATTTTCATCCGCTCCTCCTCATCCGGCAAAAGACGCTGGCCGATCCGCATATCCTGCTCCTCCTGTCTGCGGCGGCGCCCCGCCCACAATGCAAAGCGGCGCTGCAACTCCCACGTACGTTCCAATTCGAAGCGCATCTTTGTAAAAGAAGTATTCGCCTCGCTCCAGAAACAGAAAAAATCCCGTACCATCTTCTCCCCGTAAGCTGCCGTATAAGCCAAGCAAGCCTCATAAAATGCCGCCTTCCGCCTTTCCAGTTGCATCCGGTGTTCCGGAAAAACCGGTCGCTTATCGTTCTTCTCCCCGCTTTCCTGAAAAAGAGAAGAACTACCAGCCCCATGTTCTATATCCTCCAACCGTTCGCACCTTTGCATCTCCTCAAACAAAGAAGGCTCTCCCCTTTCACATCTTGCACCCTCACCATCACCGGCCCTCTTTGCCCACCGTACGGCAACCGCCTTCCGCGCCTGCTCCGACTTTGCCCGCCTCAAAGCAAGGCGCTTCAATACACTCACCGAATAAAACCATCCGCCCTTCCGCACGAACAAACCGAAATCTTCCGCCACACTCTTCACCACCTGCACGTCGCATCGTAACTCGAACGAAATACGTTCATATTCGTCACACGATATATACCCGCCCTCCTCATAAAGCATCTCCACAATACACCAGAAACAGCCGAGACCTTCCAGCCCGAGGCGCATCCTGAGACGCTGCAGTTTCCCGTCGCTACGCGCATTATAATCGTGACTGAAATAATAGCTCTCTTTCATAAACCTTCATGCTCCCCTCCCCGGCAATCATTCCGTTCCGGCAATCATTCCTTATTATCGGCATACGGCAAAATTTACCGCTCAGCCTTTACACCCCCTATCCTTACCCGGCTTCACCGGCGAAAAGTAATCGCACCGGCGAAAACCGAACGAACGGAATATCCTCTTCACACGGCACATACACATTCCGTTGTAAACCCCGCTCGAATGCCGGCACCCGCGGCAATCCACCACATCCTTCGTTCTCCACCTCAGCAACCTTATCATCATCTTACCCATTTCCGGATAAACACATTTTTAATCCGGTGTGCTTTCAGCCGGAAAAGACGGACATACAACCACGCACGATCCTGCAAAACATCGAAAGATTTCCCGTAAACACACTCCACGATATGAGTAAAAGCCATCAGCAGGAAACACGCCAGCACCCACCAGAAAAACAGGAAAGCCCCCGCATAAGGCCACACATTGGCAGAAAAGACTGCTCCCTCCGTTTTACCCTGGAGCGCATTATGCACGGCAATACTCCCGAAAAGGCATCCCCACCCCACGAACCAGTTCCACAAAACCACGGCAGCGACCATTCTTCTTTTTATGCGTACCATCCCGATACCTCCCCTATACAGATTCGGGAGTAAACCCGGTTACAGATGCCGTACCATGCACGGCAACCCTGTACGGCTCCGTATTCCCGGCTTCTCCCCCATTCAGCTTTTCCAGCATCGACCTAAGTAAACCCTCGATCTCTTTCAATGCCGTCACCTCTCCGATCGACTCTATGCCGAACACCGAAATACCGTAACGGTCCGACTCCTTCTCCTTTCCAATGTTAATCGTCATAACTCTTAATTTTATTCGTTTATACATCTCTTTCGGTTCCGGTCGAAAATATCCGGACACTTACACCTCAAATCCGATCGGCATACCGATTCTACATTACATTACCGCCCGAACTCTCACCCATAGCTGAATCCGCATTCCCCTACCCTGCCACCCTTGCAGCCGTTACGGACAGGCTATGCGCAAAACCACCCGCCACCCCTTTGCCGCATGCAGGGACACTCTCCGGAAAAGACAGCAGCATCAGGAAAAATCATCCGAAGGGCGCCGCACGATAAAAAATTCATTCTCTTCGACCACATAACCGTCGCCATCGCCATTACCATCCCCGGAACACTCGTAAGCCTCGAACCATATTCGCTCCTCCCTCTCGGAAGTGGCAAATGACAAGCATTCGAAAAAATCCTTACGCATAACGGCAATTATCAAATTATCAATAAATTAACCTCTAATCTTAACCAATGTGCACGTCATCCGTTCCCGGTCGCTGTAACCGCTGAAACGCATACCGCTCGAAAGCTCCAGGCGCTTCTTCACATTATACATATATCCCTGACGCAATATGCTGTCCGTATAGGATTGGTTCACTTTAAGTTCTTTTAAAATTGCCGGTAACGATTGTTGCATATTCATTAGTTTTTAACTACGTTTGCGAATAATGTATATCTATTGTTTCAGTTGCAAATATATAGTCATTTGACAACCATAACAACCATTTGACTATAATTTTATTGTCAAATGACTAATTTGGAACATTTTTTAAATAAAGCCAGAATGATTAACGAAGATAGAATCCTGAGATTAAGGAAAGTACAAGCACATTTCAAGCTAAACAACAATCAGTTCGCCGAGAAAATCGGCATTGACAAATCGAATATTAGCAAAATCTATAATGGTCAAAGGACAATAGGAGACGGTATCATCAACAAAATCGTAGTAAATTGCAATGTGTCGAAAGAGTGGTTCCTTACAGGGCAAGGCAGCATGTTCCTGCCTAATTCGAACGTCTCCTCCTTTGGCCTGATGCCCGTCATGAACGTACCGCTCGTTCAGCAATACGCCTATGCCGGTTACCTTTGCGGCTACGCAGACCCCGAATACATAAGCGAGCTACCCACGGTACCGTTTATCGTCGACCACGAAGCCAAAGGCACCTATCTCTGTTTCGAAGTACGCGGCGACAGCATGTACGACGGCACAGAAGAGAGTCTCCTCGAAGGCGACAAGCTGCTGTGCCGGGAGATAAAACGCGAATTATGGACGACTTATAAACTCCACATCCGCAAATGGGATTTCGTAATTGTGCATCGTACAGACGGCATACTGGTAAAACGCATCAGCGAGCACAACCTCGAACGTGGAAGCATAACCGTCCATTCCCTGAATCCGGAATATCCCGACCGTGAACTCCGTTTGGACGATATCTATCAGATATTCAACGTAATTGAAGTTTCACGCGCCAGAAAGCGATAATCCGGACAATCGGCATCCACATCGGTTAAACTTTACTTTTATACTAAAGATCTCTTAATAAAAAGAATAGTTTTTGTCTTTCTGGTATAAGACAGGAACACCTTGGCACCCGTTATATAAAATTAACACGTAAAGCCAAGACAATTTTCTTGAAATTAAAAGCGAAACCTAAATCAAAGAAATTATGAACACACCAATAACTAACCCTCAACAGGATCGTATTCTACTATTACCGGATAAACCACAGGACTTACAAGTTTTCACGACAAATACGGCAGAATCGCCAAGCCTTCTCCTCCGAAACGGCAAAAAAGAAAACACACCCTTCCATGTTTTTGAAATGCAGGACAACAGCATGTACGATGGAACCGAAAACAGCATTTTGATCGGAGACAGGCTCCTATGTCGCGAAATAAATCCACCGTTATGGCCCATTTTCCAGCCACACCCCGATAGAGATGAAATTATAATCGTTCACCGTTCCGAAGGTATACTGATAAAACGGATTGTTTCATATGATCCGGAAAACTCCCGAATTACCGTCCGTTCATTAAACCCGGAATACCCCGACCTTCACCTTTATACCGATGACATCATACAGATTTACAGCGTCGAAAACATACTACGCCCGGGCAGACGCTAACAGCAGAACACATATCCGGAACAATTCATAAAACTTCCCGGAATAAAAAACAGCCCCCCGTAATTCAAATTACGGGGGACCCAATACAATACCGGTCAAACGGTCGATAAATCACTTCAGATAATCCGAATCCGTATCGAAAGCAAAACCATTGCGGTAAAAAAGTATGACCATACTATAAATTGCCGCAAGCACAAGATTGAACTGGAACGGAAACAAATCACTCTTCGAACCTATCAGATCGCGTATTCCGTCTATTATAAACGGCGCAATCGTAATCGCAACATAATTCGTCGCAAGAATGATCGCGAGCGCCATCGTATTTTTAGTGGGAGTATCTACGGCCCGCGTCGCCTTATCGTAAACCGTCGGCTGGATAATTCCATATCCCCAACCCATCAGAAACGCACCCGTACAAAGCAGAGGCATCGTGTAACCCACACACAGCAACCCCAGCCCCAGAGCAACCGAAAGCATCGCAAAAAAAACGGTACGACGGCGAAAAAGCTTAACGATCAGAGGCAATATAAAACCCGGCAGAAATATAGCAAAGAAAAATATAGCGGTGATCGTTCCCACTTTCGACGCATCGATACCGTGCTTCGCCAGAAGAAACGGCAAATAATAAGAAAGCACGATCACAAAAAAAGTCGTCCCGAAATAAAGAAGTACGATAGACACCATCCGTGGGATGATAAACCCCTTCCCCTCCACTTTTTGACCGGCAGGAGCCGACGGCACATTGGCATAAGAACGGATAGCCCCGAACATAACCAAAGGTATGACCGGCAACAGATAGACAATGAACGGCAAATGCCAGTTCCACCTCCCGAGCCAACCAACCACCAGCGTAGCCACAATAAGAGACAGATTCGCAACACCCGATTTGATACCCAGCATCTGCATACGCTCCTTACCGTCGAAATTATCGGTGATAAGACTTGCCGCAAGAGGAATCAGTAAACCACACCCCACACCCAGCAGGCAACTGACGGCAATAAGCTGCCACATAGCATTCGTGAAGAGATAAATCACTCCGCTGGCAAGGTAAAAGCCAAGCCCCCAAAGCAAAATAACCGATTTGCTCGACGACGAGGCAATCTGCCCCGAAAGCAATACGAACGGAATGATAAAAAGATTCGGAAGAATCGTCAGCATCTGAATCGAAAGCTGCGAAGAACCCGGAAAAATCTTATCCAGGTTAGCCAGCACAGGACTTATCGCCAATCCGGGCAGATTGACCAGAAGAGAAACAGATAAAATAGCGATCAATGAAGTCAGAGGCATCGTGCCTTTTCCCGTTTTGATATCCATAATGGTAAATAATTATTATTAACAGCAATGTAAGTCAAATTAATAACAACCATTATATCGTATTGTTCGCCCCGCTCTCCCCTGTTAATATAAAACCGGCAACGATAAATAATTCCGGCAAATCAATCGATCCCCTTCCACCATTCGGAAAAGACCTGCGCCGTATCGTTCAGCAACACCCGTTCCCCGATTACAGGCGTAAGCAGGTGCACATGCCCGTCACTCTTCATCCCGTACGCATGTTTTAACGGATCGTCCCACGCATGCCTGCTCAAGGCAAACTTCGAGTTATGCACCGTCAAGACCTTTCCGGCGTGCAAATCGGAAACCGCCCTCTTCAGATCATCCGGCATCAGATGGATATACCGCCAATCCTCATTATACTGGCCGTTCTCCATAATAGCCAGGTCGATCGGCCCAAACCGCTCCGCTATCTCCGCAAAATGCTTGTCATATCCCCCGTCACCACTCATATAAATCCGTTGCGAAGGCGTCTCCAATAGGAAAGAAGCCCACAAAGTACGGTTACGGGAAAAGCTGCGGCCCGAAAAATGACGGCTCGGCAAACAATAGACAGCAAAACCATCCGGTAAAGACACCTCCTCGTCCCAGTCCATCTCTATAAGGCGGCTCCGGTCGAAACCCCAGTATTCAAAATGCTCACCTACACCCAAAGGGCAAATCACCTTTCCGATACGCCCCTTCAGGCTTTTGACCGTTTCGTAATCCAAATGATCCCAATGATCATGCGTAACAATCAGGTAATCGATCTCCGGTATATCGTCGGGACTGAAAACACCCGTCCCTTTGAAAGGATTGAACATCAGCGACATCGGAATCTTATCGGTCAGCACCGGGTCCACAAGGAAACGCTTTCCGTCCGTCTGGATAAAATACGACGAATGGCCGAACCACACCAGCACATCCCCCTCCCTGTCCAGACTATGCAGGTCCGGCTGCATAACCGGTAAATCCGCAACAGGTTTCAAACGCTCCCTTTTACTGAAGATAAAATCCCACATCATGCCCAACATCCCCTTATCCGAAGTCATTTGCGCCGTCAGGCTCTGATTCCGGAACTCCCCATCCCGGAAATTCGGCGAACGCCGTATGCGCTCCATCCGCTCGCCCCGGGGCAACCGCCCGAAAGCCGGACGCACCATAAAAGCCGCCACACCCGCTATTGCAACCAACAGAAAAAAAATCACTACCATACGCCTCTTTTTCATAATCCATTCTATATAAAAACCGGACACCTCCGTTTCCCGTCTCCGGTACTTCAGCGAAGACAAAGAAATAACAGAAGAACAGCAAACCACAATTCCACCCTTTGCATACCACCGGCATATCATTATTACCTGCAATTATCATTCCGGAAAACAGGAATTACAAAAAAATAACAACACGGCTTACCAGACCACACCCCGACCCTGTGTACTTTCATAAGCCGGAAAAGCGGAATATACGAGCATCCCCCCGATTTCCCTTCCATTATCCGCCCTTTTCATAGAAAAATCTTCCCGAAACATCCGGACAAAACCCACCTATCCGGTAAAAAATTCCCTTTGCGCCCACCTCCGGCAAAAAACCTGTACCTTATCGGTTAAAAAAGCACCCTTAAAACCCCTTTTTCTCCTTACAAAAAGAAATTATTTCCTCTTTTAGAAAGAAAAACGTAACTTTGCACCCTAAAACAAATTACCTAAACAAAGAGTTATATGAGTCGGAAATTTGCGGAATACGGACGCTTGGATCTCTCACAGGTCAACAAAGAAATCCTGGAAAAATGGGAAAAAGACAACCTATTCAGGAAAAGTATGGAAATCCGCCAGGGCGCACCCTCGTTTGTTTTTTACGAAGGCCCTCCCTCGGCAAACGGAATGCCCGGAATTCACCACGTCATTGCCCGCTCGATTAAAGATATATTCTGCCGCTACAAAACCATGAAAGGTTATCAGGTAAAGCGGAAAGCAGGATGGGACACCCACGGGCTGCCCGTCGAACTCGGCGTCGAAAAGAAACTCGGCATAACCAAAGAAGCGATCGGTAAAACCATCACCGTAGCCGAATACAACGCAGAATGCCGTAAAGACGTGATGAAATTCACCCGCGAATGGGAAGACCTCACCAACAAGATGGGCTACTGGGTCGATATGGACGATCCCTACATCACCTACGACAACCGCTACATCGAAACCCTATGGTGGCTGCTCAAAGAACTCTACAAAAAAGGCCTTCTCTACAAAGGCTATACCATACAACCCTACTCCCCCGCAGCAGGTACGGGGCTCAGTACGCACGAGCTGAACCAGCCCGGCTGCTACCGCGACGTAAAAGACACCACCTGCACGGCACAATTCAAAATCAAAAACCCGAAACCCGAAATGACCGGGTTCGGCGACGCCTATTTCCTCGCATGGACCACCACCCCGTGGACACTGCCCTCGAATACGGCGCTCTGCGTAGGCCCCAACATAGACTACGTCGCCGTGCAAAGCTATAACCCCTACTCAGGACAACCCATGACCGCCATTCTGGCAAAAGCACTGGTAAACACCCTGTTCAATCCGAAAGCCGCCGATATAGCCCTCGAAAACTATAAACCCGGTGATAAACTCATACCCTTCAAAATCGTAGCCGGATGGAAAGGCACCGACCTCGTCGGCATGGAATACGAACAACTCATCCCCTGGGTAAACCCCGGCGAAGGCGCCTTCCGCGTTATCTCCGGCGACTACGTATCGACCGAAGACGGAACCGGAATCGTACACATCGCACCCACTTTCGGTGCCGATGACGACCGCGTGGCAAAAGCCGCAGGCATACCGCCCCTTATGATGACCGACAAAGACGGCAACCGCCGCCCCATGGTCGATATGACGGGAAAATTCTATCTTCTGAAAGACCTCGACGAAACGTTCGTACTCAACTCGGTAAACACCGGACTCTACAAAGAATATGAAGGCCGTTTCGTTAAAAACGCCTTCGACCCGGCACTCAAAGACGACGATACCACGCTCGACATCGACCTCTGCGTTATGCTCAAGCAGCAAAACCTCGTATTCAAAATAGAGAAGCACATGCATAACTACCCGCACTGCTGGCGCACCGACAAACCCGTGCTCTACTATCCGTTAGACAGTTGGTTTATCCGCACCACAGCGTGCCGCGAACGCATGATCGAGCTCAACAACACCATCAACTGGAAACCCCAGTCCACCGGAACCGGACGTTTCGGCAAATGGCTCGAAAACCTGCAAGACTGGAACCTCTCCCGCAGCCGCTACTGGGGAACACCCCTGCCCATCTGGCGCACCGAAGACGGCAGCGAAGAGAAATGCATCGGTTCGGTTGAAGAACTCTACGACGAAATAGAAAAAGCCGTTGCCGCAGGCGTAATGGAGAAAAACCCCTACGCCGCGTTCAAACCCGGCAACTACACGAAAGAAAACTACGAAAAAATCGACCTGCACCGCCCCTATGTCGACGACATCACCCTGTTGTCCGACTCCGGCAAACCTATGAAACGCGAAAGCGACCTCATCGACGTATGGTTCGATTCCGGCGCTATGCCCTATGCACAGATACACTACCCCTTCGAAAACAAGGAACTGTTCGATTCACGCACCATCTACCCTGCCGACTTTATCGCCGAAGGCGTAGACCAGACACGCGGATGGTTCTTCACCCTGCATGCCATTGCCACGATGATCTTCGACAGCGTTGCATACAAAGCAGTAGTATCGAACGGCCTCGTGCTCGATAAAAACGGCAACAAAATGTCGAAACGGCTCGGAAACGCCGTAGATCCGTTCAGCACGATCGAAAAATATGGCTCCGACCCCCTCCGCTGGTACATGATCACCAACGCATCGCCTTGGGACAACCTCAAATTCGACGTTGACGGCATAGAAGAAGTACGCCGCAAATTCTTCGGCACCCTTTACAACACCTACTCCTTCTTCGCCCTCTACGCCAACGTAGACGGATTCACATACGAAGAAGCCGAAATACCCGTCGCGCAACGCCCCGAAATAGACCGCTGGATCATATCCCTCCTCAACTCCCTCATCAAAGAGGTAGACGAAAGCCTCGCAGCCTACGAGCCCACTAAGGCCGGGCGCGCCATATCCGACTTCGTCAACGACCACCTCAGCAACTGGTACGTACGCCTCAACCGCAAACGCTTCTGGGGCGGAGGGTACGACAACGACAAAATAGCAGCCTACCAGACACTCTATACCTGTCTGGAAACGGTCGCCAAGCTGATGGCACCCATCGCACCCTTCTTCGCCGACCGTCTCTTCGCCGACCTCACCTCGGCAACCGGACGCGAAAACGGCCTCTCCGTGCACCTTACGCTCTTCCCGCAATACGATGAAAAACTCATTGACAAAGCGCTCGAAGAACGTATGCAAATGGCACAAAGCATCTCATCCCTCGTTCTCGCATTACGCAAAAAAGTGAACATCAAGGTACGCCAGCCCCTGCAAACCCTGCTGATACCGGTGACAGACGCCCACCAGCAGAAAGCCGTAGAAGCCGTGCAACACCTGATACAAAACGAAGTAAACGTAAAAGAGATCAAATTCGTCGATAATGCCGCCGGAATACTGGTAAAACGTGTGAAACCCGATTTCAAGAAACTCGGGCCCCGTTACGGTAAGATCATGAAACAGCTGGCAGCAGCCATACAAGCGCTCGATCAGGAACAAATCACCCTGCTCGAAAAAGAAGGCACCCTCACCCTTACCGTCGAAGCACAACCTGTACAAATAACGACAGCCGACGTCGAAATCATATCGGAAGACATCCCCGGTTGGCTGGTAGCTAACGAAGGACGCCTCACCGTAGCGCTCGACATCACCATCACCGACGAACTGAAAAGGGAAGGCATCGCACGCGAACTCGTCAACCGCATACAAAACATGCGCAAAGCGAATAACTTCGATATCACCGATAAAATAGAAGTAACCATCGAAAAGAACGCCGACATCACTCCTGCCGTCGAAGCCTACCGCGACTACATCGCCGGACAGGTACTCGCCACCTCGGTAACACTGGCCGACAAGCTCGAAGAAGGCGAACAACTCGACACCGACGACTTCGAAGCCCGCGTCGCCATACGGAAAGTATAAGATCATCTTTATTTACATAAAAGAGCGGTTGTTCTTATAAAAAGACAACCGCTCTTCTTTGTTTCGGATGTATCTGAACCGAATTGATTCGATTGCAAACAATTTACATGCTCTTATTGAAAAACGCCCGAAAAACTACAATATTACCCGCCGCACTCTGCTCCAAACACCTTAAACAACCTCTATGATCCTCCTCGGTCACATATATTGCACCAAAGCAAAAATCCGGGGCCGCAAAATGCATATCCCTACAATAAACCAACACAACACCCTGCCCCGTCACACATGCGCTTTCCGGCACAAACACAATCAAAAAAAATCCGGGTGCGAAAAACCACACCCGGAAAACAGCATAAACAAACAAACTATTTTACTGAAGCGAACAGTCCGTACATCTTATAAGCCAGCCGTTTCAAATCCTCCACTCACCCGGAAAAAAACAAAGCTCTGGCCGCCGGAGTTACTTACCATACAATTCCGGCTCAATAAAGGGACTGTCATACAACAGATTTACAATCATAGGAACGGTACTGCCTTCTTAATAAAATATCTCGGAAACAGACGTATTCCGTTCAATGAACAATTCGCCGTCCTCGTCCCGGAGAAGAATCTTATTCTCTTTACACAACCAGCCTAATGCAAAAAACAAATTCTTGTAATTTACCAGCTTGGTCAGCTCCTGGATAGACAGCTCACCTCTCTCTGAAATCAATTGCCATACGGCATTTACTCTGGTTTGGAAATCTTTCTGTAACATAGCGGTAAGTATTAAAGATGTAACGTTTACAAATATACAAGCCAAAACAACAAATGACAAATTTGATAAGCAAAAAGATGCAAACCCGCATTATATTATGCTAAAAAAAGCCCGTTATTTGCATAAAATCAAACACATTAACAGCATGTTACATTTCTGGATACTTTTAAACAGAGACCCAATAAAAAAGTATCAAAATTCATAACTAATAAAATAAGAAAGACAAAAAAAGGAAGAAAAAGCCACCTCTTATACAAAAACCAACCGAGAAAAATGCACAGCCGGAAGAATCAAGGAATAAGCAAACCCTTCCGGAAAAAATAAAATACAGAACCCTCACGGATCGTTCCAGAACATCGAAAATCAGAAATAACAAACCTCTGCATGCTCTGTACCGGCAAACTCACGCAAAAGAGAAACCAGCAGAGTCACCGCATCGTCCAGACCGTCACGGCCGCTGTAACCGTTTATAATAGCCAGCAGATGCGAACTGTCCAAACCCAGCTTCGTTCGCTCATGGTCGCTTGTCGGGGTGCCGATACCCCCTGAAGCATCCCGGTAAACAGGCAGGCACTCGATATTCAGAACGCCCCTGCCGATACCTTCATACGGCTCTTCCGGACGCCCTACGCCCAATGTCAGCGTATCGCCTGAAATCTTTCCCGCATCGAACCCGCCGATCGAATACCCCGTCTTAGCCGAAACTAAATTAATCAGGTCGACCACCGTATTTACCCGGTACAGGGATAACCCCTTCACCAAGCGACGGCAAAGACTTTCCGACGAAGGACGGTAACGGTTCGGATCTTTTCCCAGCCGCTTATACGCCTCGCGTGTCGCCGCTACGGCAGGGTTCTTTTTTATATCCTCCATAACATGCGCCCCTCTGTACCCTTCCGCAAATACATCGATACACCTCCACAACTCCTCGTTAAACTCCGTATTCTTTATTGCAGCAAAAACCGCTGCCCCCACGAATCCGGGGCAAGCCTCCCTTATCTCATCCGAAACAACAATCGAAACCATATTCCTCAGCAAGCTTTAATTTATTTCATCGCGCCACACTCTGCAACAATATACATCGTTACAAAAATAACACATCTCAATCAAACAAAACATACTTGCAAAAAGTCTATAAAAAAATATCCGGCAGAAATAATTCCGCCGGACAAACACCTCTGGAAACGCTAATCACATTTTCAACAAATCATTATAAACAAGCACGCCCCCGAAATAACCTGTAACAGCAACAAAAACAGCAGCGAGCGAATAAAAAACAAAACCGATATTGCGGAAAAGAACACTATACTTTTTAAACAAATGCCTTCCTATATAAAAAACACCGGCAACACAAAACATCGTAACCGTTATGCCGGCAAAAGTGCTATGGATATTCTTTGCCTCCATCAATTTCGGAACCGTAAAATCAGGAGTAAAAAAAGCTCCTGCCGATGCCGCCGCAATAGCCGATAACACGGCAAAATAAAGAATTATCTCCCCACAGGGGAAACTGCTTCTGCGCACAAGTGCCACAGCAGCCAGCAACCACCCCAACAGCCCAAGGGCAATCGGGAAATGCACCAGCATAGGATGAATATGAGCCACGTTAAACATAAAAACATTCATTTTTTACAAAGACAACAAATGTCTGACATTTGCTGTCTTCCCTTCGCATTTTTTTCGTAACACCCCTACAGAAAGAAA
This sequence comes from Bacteroidales bacterium, assembly GCA_029007825.1. Taxonomy (GTDB): domain Bacteria; phylum Bacteroidota; class Bacteroidia; order Bacteroidales; family JAQXIO01; genus JAQXIO01. The sequence goes on from JAQXIO010000067.1 coordinate 14,631, forward strand.
ATATTTTCCCAAAAACAAAAAAACTTTCACTAACGTATACGATTTAGTATTCCCCTATTTTCATAGTAGCTCCTCATGCAAAAGTTCCAGTCCAAAATAAAAAGAGAGTCTCAGCGTTCCTATAAAACAAACCGTAGCAAACAAGCTAACCTCCCGATCATGAAAATTAAAATCTTCAATTTTTTACTCTACGCCCTGTTTCTTTTCCTCCTGTCCTCCTGCTTCTCATTTCAAGAGATCGGAACAAACGAATACGACAGCGCACAAATACCGTCGGGCACGGAAATAAAAGACATCACATCCGTAGAATGGAAATTACTCTGCGGCAAACCCACCCACAATGCAGTCATGATACCACCGCCACAGGATATCCTTCTGACACTCAAAATTATGCCGGACGGACGTTTCAGCGGTTATGACGGATGCAACGGTTTTGGAGGTGAAACCCGAATAAAAGGGAATACAATACAATTCCGGTACGGTATGAGTACATCAAGACTATGTGTTGACGACAGAAATAAGACCAAAGCCCTATTGGACGGGATGCAGCATGTCGACAATTATGCCATCGAAAACAATAAACTCTACCTGAAACAAGGCAATCAGATATGGATGATATACGAATTTTTCAAAAAAATCGATCCTCCCTCTCAGGAAAACGATGATTGACAACCCTGATCCGGAAAGCAATACTCAGTTTCTGCCATTTTATATTTTTCTTTTATCCCCTCATAACAGGAAATTACCAAACCATAAATAAAATTCATAAAACAATTATTTATATATTTGCCTTTGTCGGTAACAGGCAAATATCATACAGATAAACCGTGTTAACCCGGTACAAGCCTCCCTTCACTAAACTCAGCAGAGACTTTCAGACGAGAAGGACAATAACGGTTCGGTCTTTCTCCAACCGCTTATCTCTCTTTCATGTGTCGCCACTACGGCAGAATTATACCTTCCATAACATGCGTCCCTCTGCACTCTTCTGTAAATGTATCGATACGCCTCCACAGCTCCCCTCGTTAAATTCCACATCTTTTATCGTAGCAAAAAACCGCTGCCCCCCAAATCTGGAACAAGTTTCCCTTATCCCATCCGAAACAACGATAAAAACCATAACATTCGCAATTAAAATCACCCTGTATATCATCATATAAGAACACGCATACCGCTATCACAAAACAAAAACCGGTTTTACACAATCGTATAAAACCGGTTTCTACTGACATATCTGAAATTTATTTCCTGATCAAAATCTGTTGTTCGGATTTTCCAACAGAAGATGAAATCTGCAAGACGTAAGCCCCATTATCCAGGAAAGACAAATCAAGCGAATGTAAACTCGTCGCACTATCGATAGTTTTCAACAAACTACCATTCATATCATACAAGGCAACTTTATTAATTTCAACATATTCCGGTGTCATCATATTGACAACTCCGCTCGTAGGATTCGGATAAACCACAATTTCGGAAGAGTTAGAGTCCAATACATCAGTACTGGTCATTTCACCAGTGGGCAGAATCTCCGGCGCCCGGAAATCCGCAGCCTCAGCCAAGGCTGAACGCACCACAGACGGGCACGGAACAATCTTCGCTGAAAAATCAGCCCCTAAAGGGATCGTAGTCCCCGGCTTTATCGTTATAGATTTATAAGCCTCTACGCTATATTTAAGCGCCGTAAAAAACTCGACACCCCGAATCTCTATTGTCCCAGCCCCTACACTCTTTTTATCTGAAACTTCTGCCAATAATAACGGATCTTTCGGAGTAGCAATAATTTTATCGCCATTACAGTCGGCCACCACAATTTTCTTATATGCATAAATCGCTTCTGAAGAATTCATGCCAAAAGGCAAAAAATATTTATTGGCGTCCGGATAGCATTGTCTAAATGCATCATGACCTACATATCCGGCAGTTAAACGCATCAAAACCTGAGCTTTAATAACTCCTGGAGCTGTCAGTTCAATCTGCTTACTACTTGGCGTATAATATTTTCCGGGATTCGTTTCTTTATATTCATATGCCGTATTAAACGTATCCGCTGAAACAACATTGCCACTAATACTCCAAGCTCGCATACCGATTCCATAAAACCGCGGCGTATTCCAATATAAACACTCTTTTCCTGCAGATGAACCAGAATAACAACCCGCCTCTTCTTCTGTTATATTCATCTTCAATGTATTCGAAAGTTGTGCTGACTCCCTTAATGTTATACGGCTACCCGGAGCATATTTTTGCTGTGGATTTATGATCTCGAGCGTAACATTACCACATGTAGCTTCCCCCGCAGGCTTCACTACAATTCTAAACTCTTTTATCGAATATCCATCATGACCGTTCGCCTCACGAGAAATGCGGAGCACGGCTTTGTATTCTCCCGGCGCTGTCAACTGAGGTAAAGTTATTCCATAATTATTCAAAACAGCTATATTACTATTATTCCCGCTTTTACCTAATGTTACAGCTGGCGCCACATAATAATAATTATCATCACTATAACTATGAAGCGGATAATATACCCTATCATCAAAAGGCTGCTTATTCACTGTCAAATGAAGAATTGCAACTTCTTTATCTTTATAAAACTGTCCTTGAAGAAAAACCTTCACAATTGGCTGCTGATCTTCAACCGCATTTGTAACAGTAGGCTGTATTGTTAAATCATAGCCGGAAGGTCCACCCCCATCAATCGGAGGAACATATGTTCCGGCCTCTGTTCCCATCAAATATCCCCAGAGATCACCGCTGTTTTTATTAGCATCCGATAATTTGCCATAACATGTAATTCTTTCAGTAAGAGGTGAATTACATGTCACAGAAGGAACTCCTCCATGACAAACACCTATAACCTGATGTTTATGGTTAAACAAAGGCGATCCGGATGCCCCAGGCTCTGTCTTAAAACCAGTTGTTGCCCGTACATCCCAATGGTCATCACCGGGCTTATTCCAACCTGTAGAAGTAGCCGCCGCCTCACTGATCAAAATCTTTTTCACATCTCCTTCCGGATGATAAACACCGACCAGCGGCTCGCTCGTACTGCCAAGGGGAATAAACGATTCTGAAAAGCTATAACCCGCAAAAGCAACATCGTACTTCGCTATATCCTTCACCGTATTATTCAACTCCAGCAATAAATAATCCGAACGCAACGAACCTTCGTCTCTCGACAGCACCTTAGCGCCCAGTGCCGATTTAGTCGTATTTTTAATCAAATCGGATCCGTCACTGCTACACGAGCTGGATTCGTGCCTGAAAAGAAACAGCCAGTCTGCCACCTCCCCCAGCTCCCCCTTACTATTTTCATAGCAATGGTTAGACGTAAAAACCAACGGCTTAAACCGGGCAACATAATTTGTCCCGTCATTGACCAACACGCCGGAACAATGCCCCCAATACTCACCAACCGAGTCTTTCAGCAAAATCATTAGAGCCGATTTTATCTCGACATCATATCCACTTCCTGCCAAACAACTCGTATTGATCTGACATGCTGCCGATCCATCCGGGCTAAACGGTCCCTTATTAGGAGTAAAACATTTATCGAAAATATAAACCACTCGATCTATAAAGATCGTACTCTTTTTAGCCCCTGCCGGCGCAACATATTCCACATAAATGCTTCTGCCATTTATATATTGCGTCAGGAAGGTTTTATCCTCCCTGTTATTTTCAGAAGTAAATGAACCCAGCAACATCGACCGGTCTTCATTATATACAAAAAGTTTAGCCCCTTTTGCCATCTTAAATTTACTGAAAATCAACTGATACCCTTCAGCTTTCTCCGATTCGATTTTTAATAGCCACACTTTTTCATCGTTATCGGTCTCTATCTTCTGTGCCGATCTGAAAAAATCGATCCGGGTATATACCTCTTTACCATAATAAAAGCCATCGCTACACTCTCTGCAATTTCCGCCACGCTCCTCGAGTTCTCTCTTGATCTCTTCCCGGTCAAGATCTTCTACGATATAAGTAGAAACATCTTCGGCTCCGGCCGTTCTGGCACGTAAACCCTGATTCGAAAAAGAGTACGGCTGCCCTCCGTAGCTTATCTGAGCCGACACGGACGACACAAAAATCAAAAAGCCTGACAACAGGCAACATTTCAGCAAAATTCCAATTTTATTCATAAGTATATCATATATTTATTTGCAAACATCTCCTATTCAACCCAACCTATTTTCCGAAAAGAAATAGCATCCTATAATAAAAAGCACTTGATATGCATATATATTTATAAACATTTACAAAAATATATAATTCATTTAATAAAACAACCATAATAATAATGATTATTTATAGCGCTGTTTAAGAAATCAAATAAACTTATTTTAACAAAACAGTTGATTACGCCTCAGCAATATGCCATATACCGACTTTTTTAACCGATAAGTCAGTCATAATTCGCAGCACAAAGAATTAACATAATACAGCATAAATCATATCAACTGTGTATCAGCCACAACTACTCCTATATATTTTTTAATCATCTTAATACGATTCGTCTATTACACCATTCCTCTTTATTTATCCCAAATCATAAAATTTACAAAACAATTATTTATATATTTGTCTTTGTCGGTAGCAAACCACTGCTATGTAGATACACTTAACCTATAAAACAACACATATGGAAAAAATTCAAGCATCCGCTATGCGTGCAGAAGCACGCGAAGCACTCAAAGGCAAATGGAACATCTCTGCACTGGCAGCACTGGTGTATGTACTGGTTTCACTCGTTATACAGGCTCCCGCCGAACGCATGACAATCGTCACCATTATCCTCGCCCTCACCATCGGGGTTATGATGGGGATCAACCTCTATTACATTTTTCAGGACCTTCTCCTCGCTGGAAAAAAACCGGAAATCGGAGAACTCTTCTCCTTTAAGAACTACTGGAAAGTACTTGCCACCACACTTCTGGCAGGGGTATTGATAATCATCGGGGTTATCCTGCTGATTGTTCCCGGCATCATTGTAGCACTCGGCCTCTCCCAATACTACTACATTCTGCGCGAACATCCCGAATACTCTCCCGCCGAAGTATTGAGCACAAGCTGGAAAATGATGAAAGGGCATAAAATGGAATTCTTTATACTCGGGCTGAGCTTTATCGGGTGGGTCCTTCTCGGAATCATCAGTGTCGTAGGAATCCTGTGGGTAATACCTTATATATACACCGCTATGGCAGCCTTTTACCGGAAGCTGAAAGAAATTGAAGGCGAAACCATCGTTATCGTGGAAGAAACTGTTACAGAATAAAACGAAACTTTCCGGAAAAGAAGGGATAACGACCACCCCTTCTGATCACAATAAAAAGAGAGCCGCAGGAGAATCAACCCCTGCGGCTTTCATTCGTAAAACCGCCGCACTTCCGTCTATACCGTTCGGAAATATAAACCGTACACATACCAGCTTCCCATACCGTAAAGACACGGCACCCTGTAAAGCGAAGGCAAGCCGGAGGAAACCCTCTCAGGAAAACAAGCTCCATTCCGTGAAACAAAGCCGGCTCAAACTATTCCGCAAATCCGGCGTTTTTCGTACCTTGCATACAAATTAAGGACAACGTGCCGGAAAATAAATAATCGTTGTTGTATCGAGCAAAAAACAATTATTTTCATCACCCGAACCGCCGCCGCATAAAAGCCCGGTAAAAAAGAGAAAAATATTTTGATGGATCTGAAAATTTTAAACATTATCGAAGCGGTTACCATAACCACCTTCTTCCTGTCGGGACTCGTCTTACTCTTTTTATCGAAAGGCTGCAGCGCAAAAAAAGCGCTCGGCTGGGGTATGCTCTACGTCGGAGTCGTAATAACAGCCGGGAAATACCTCATGCACCACTATGCAGCGGCAACGCTGCAGATACTGAAACCCCTCACGATACTGATGGGACTTCCCGTTGCAGGCGTCTTTATCTTCTATCTTTACGAACTGGTTTATCCCGGATGGGTAACACGTAAAAAAATCGCATTGATCGCCGCACCCGCACTGCTGTCAATCGCTCTCTACTTGTGCGGATTCGCTTTCCTTTTCCGGCCCGTATCCATAACGTCGTACGGGCAGTTGTGGGACAACCTCTTCTCCTTCGACATTCTGATGCGTATACTAATGGTCTCCATCAGCATAGGCTACGCCGTTATGCTCCTGATCCTCTCCATACGCCTGTCGGAAATAAAAGAAAAACACATCATTGAGCTCTACTCTTTCCGCAGAAAAGTATCGATCGACTGGATGATTGCGGTTGCAGCGCTAAACTTCCTGCTATGCCTCATCTTCCTCTTCAACCTCTTTACCGTCAGCTCATCCGTAATCTTTCTCCACCACATACTCAGCGCAGCCATGTACTTCTTTATTGCCATCATGGCATTCAGGCAGGAAACGGTACTGAAAGAAGAAAACCCCGCAACCCCCGACACCAAAGACTACAAAGACTACAAAGACTACAAAGAGGCGTTGGCAGACGAATGGTACGGCCGGCTCGAACGCTATATGGACGAAAAGAAACCCTACCTGAACCCCAAATTGACCTTGCCGCAACTGGCCTCCGAAATAGGTAAAAACCGCACCAACCTCTCCGCGTTGATACATGAACGCTACGGAACCAGTTTCCTGGACTTTATCAACCGTTACCGCATAAACGAGTTCAAGCGGATACTGGACGAATGCGGAGCGCAAAACATCAAGATCAGCGAAATCTATACCGAAATCGGCTTCCAGTCACGAACTACCTTCTATAAATATTTTACAAAGCACGAAGGCGTCACCCCGTCGGAATATCTGCGCACCCGCAGAGAAACAAAAACACCCGAACCATAAAGACCGGCATCGTATATTCCGCTCCCACTCCCCCGCTTCATAAGCCCGGACCAACAAGAATCCGACCGGAAACCGCAAACAACGGAAAAAAACACAGCAACATTATCCCGTATTCAAACAGGCTACTGCAACAACGCCTTCCCCTCGCAGGAGCCGCACCCTTCTCCGGCAGACTCGTTTCGCCCCTCCGGCAAAAGACATATCACAGTTCCCCTTAGAAGTGCCGCCTACGTACCTTGCGGCAGCAGAAAAACATTCCCCTGCAAAAAAACACTTGACGGCAACCGGAATAAATAAAGAGAGGATATCCCTTTTCCGGATACCCTCTCCTCTCATTCGACTATGCCTGTTCTATTCGACATACAGCAATACCGGGTTGCCGTCAACCGTAACAACATACATACCGCCCTCCGTGACGGGAATCCGTATATCGTTCTCTTCGTGGAAGCCCGCATAAACGGTTTGCCCCGCAAGATTATTCAGAACCACCGTACACCCCCCGGCCTCCAGGCGTACGATATGAACGGTACGGCGGCTCGCAAACACCTTCGGCACATCCTGTCCCGCGTCGCCGATACCCGTAACCGGTTCGAATTCGGCGGCTATATAAACATCGCCAACCACCACAAGCGTATTCGCGGCAAGCGGCAATCCGTTTACAGTCAGTTTTACCAGCTGGTAGTTATTCCCCGCCTCCGTTTTCACGGTGATAACCGAACCGTATTCCACCTTACCGCCTCCCGTAACCAGCGTATCGGCATTCCATACCTCTACACTTCCGTTTCCGGTCGCCACTGTCGTTACCGCATAACGGTTCAGAACCACACCCTCTACCGTCACCGTCTTATCTTCGCGTATATCGTCGATCACATAAACACCCTCGCTCTTCCGGATTTCCGTTCCGTTCACCTTCACCACCGGAACCGACTGGCTGTAACTCTCCAGCAACTCGACCTTAAATTTGAATACACCCCCCTCGGGCACATTCTCTGCATCATATCCCTCTGCCGCCGTAGCCACGACACCTTTTATACGGGGCAACTCAACGGTATAAGAAGGAATCGGCTCGAAGAATGCCGAAAGCTCGACGGTATCGGTCACCGTAAAGGCACACGGATTCACCGTAGTGGCCGCCCTATCGTTCCAGTGCACGAAACGGTAACCCTCGTCGGGCACTGCCATAGCGCTTACCGACGTGCCGTACTTATACGTACCCGTATAGTCGGTAAGAGGCACCACCGTTCCCCCCTCCGTCTGTTTTACGGTAACAGGGTAAGCGTTCGCCTTAACATGTACCCATACCAAAGTATGCTTCGTTATATTTTCGATGCGGTAAACCCCGTCGTCCGCCGCCGCAACGGTAGCGCCCTGCCCGGCAACCACTGCCGGCGAATAATGGTTATACGCATCCGACTTCGTCACTTTAAACGAGAACGGTGCCGGATAAAGCACAATGCCTCTCGGCGGCGTTACCGTAATACCCTGCGAAGCCACCGTCGTTACGGTATAGCTGTCGGGCGTTATACCCGCCACCGTTACCGTTATATCCTTGTTCACATTTTCGATACTGTATTTTCCGTTCGACGGAAGCAGGCGCACACCATCGGCAAAAACGGTAAAATCCGAATTTCCGTATCCCTGTTCCGGAACCACGGCAAAAGCAAACGTACTGCCTTCCGGAACTGCCGCCGCATCGCAACCGTTCAGCGAAACGAAAAGCACCTTGTCCGTATCGGGGAAAACCACCCGGTAATAGCTTTTCTCCGGCTTCTGTACAAACAGCGCCGCAAACGACGTATCGCTCTCGACAACCACTTTGTACGGATTACCGATCTCCCCGCTGCTCCATGAATCGAACAACCTGCCCTCTCCTGCCGCAGCGGTAAGAGTTATAGACTGCCCGTGCAAAACGTCCGACGACTGGCTGGCCGTAATAATACCCCCATCGGTCTGCGTCAGCGACACGTTATAACGGTTCCGCTCGAGACCGCTTACCAGAACCAACACATTCTCCGTTACCGGACTCACCGTATAAACATCCTGGTTTATACCGATCACCTTGCCGTTAGCGACAACAGTCACCTGCGAACGGTCATACCCCTCATCCGGCACTACCCGGAACGAGAAATCCCCGCCCTCGGGTACATAATCGGCATTATACCCGTTCACGGCGCTCACCGTCGCACCCTCCGTTGCGGGAAGCGTCACCTTATAAAACGATACCGGAGGTTTTTCTTCAAACACCGCTTCATACGTAACATCATCCGTCACGATCACCATGCGCGGGTTAGCGTCCGGCTGGCTGCCGTCCGTCCAGTGGCTGAACGTCATTCCCTCATCGGCCTTCGCCTGCAGCAGCACAGGCGAACCATGCGGCACCCCCGCGCTTTTTCCGGCATAAATCATACCGCCCGACGATTGTTTCAACGTCAGATCATAAGTGTTCCGCCTGATACCCCCGATCGAAACGACCGTGTGGCCGGTAACATTTGTCAACGTATACCGGTTGCCCGACGAAGTCAAAGTCCCGTTCGTCACATTCACCACCGGAACAGAAGCGCTGTAAGCCGCATCCGTAAGAAGGTCGAAGACAAAAGGCTCGCCGTATTTCACCGTATGCGAGGCAGCCTCTACCGTCACGCCCTTTACCGGCGGCACAGCCACCTTATACACATCCGTAACCACACCTTCCACGGTAATATTCACATCCGCATGCACATCCGGAACGCTGTATATTCCCGCAGCCGGAACCAACACCTCCCCATCGGCACGTACCGTAACGACCGATTGCGTATGCCCCTCTTCGAGCACCGCGCTGAAACGGAACGTAGCGCCGTCGGGCACAGCCGTAGCGTCACCCTCAGCCGCGGCAAAATGAATCCCCGCCTCCGTCGGGAATACGACACGGTAATACAGCGTCTCCTCTTTCGTACGGAACAAAGCCGACAAGACAGTATCACCAGTCAGAACTATTTCATACGGATTGGCCATACTGCCGTTGCTCCACCTTTCGAAAAGATGCTCCTCATCCGCTTCGGCTTTCAGCAACACCCGGCTCCCTACCGGAAACTGTTGCGCCTGGCCGCTTCCGTTCGCCGTCACTGTTCCGCCTTCCGACGGCTCCGGCGTAAGCGTATAACTGTTCAGTACAACCCCTGATATTTCTATGTTTTTATCCTCTTTCACAGCTGTTACGGTATAGTACCCGTCCGCACCGGGAACCAAAGGCAAACCGTTCGCAGACACCTCTATCTGCGACTCGTCGTACAAAAGCTCCGGCATTACCGTAAAACGGAAATCATCGCCGTAAGAAACCGCCGTCATTCCCGCCGGAGTGACACTCGCACCTTCCGGTTGCGGCACCGACACCGTATATTGGTTTTTCGTTACTCCGTAAACAAACACAGACAAATCGCCCTCTACCGCACCGATCTCATACTTTCCTTCGTCAAACGGCAACAATACCTTTCCTCCGGCAACCACCTGCGGCTGCGATTCGCTGCAACTCTCGTCAGGAAGCACCTCGAAGCGGTAGCTATCTCCGTGCTCTACCTCCGTTATACCTTCCGGAATACTCTGCACGACCGCATTTACGACCGACGGCAAAGTTACCTTATAGCGGTTCTTCACTACCCCTTCTACCGTCACGGTCATATTTTCCCTTACAGCATCGATCGTATAAATACCGTTATCCTGGGCGATTATCCGTCCGTTTGCCTTCACCGTCACCTCCGACCGGTCGAACGGCTCCTGCAGGAACAGGCGGAAAGCAAAGTCGTTGCCTTCCACTACCCCCGAAGCGTTATAACCCGCAACGGCAACGGCAACATACTCGTCGCTCACCGGCAATGCAACACTATAATAAGTCACACCCGGCTCCTTCTCCTCGAACGAAGCGCCGAAAGTCAGGTTCTCCGTCACCTTCACCATACGGGGATTCGACGTCAGGCCATCGTTCCATTTCCCGAAATAATAGCCGTCGGAAGGAATCGCCTTCAAAGCAACTGTGCTTCCGTGCGGAACAGCACTTGCAGAAGGAGTAACCTCGAAAGAACCGGAAGCACTGGGAGTAAACCCGATCGTATAGGTATTCAAAGCGAGCCCCTCTACCGTAACCGCCACATCCGACGTTACATTCGTTATCCGGTAGGTATTCGCCGAAACCGGACTCAGAACGCTGCCGCCGGCCTTCACGACAGGAACAGACTGGCTGCAACTCACCGCCGGCGTCACCGTAAAGGTAAAATCATCGCCGTGGTAAACGGAATTCTTCCCCTTTTGCGGAATTGCGGCAAACGCATTGTCAGGTATGGAAACCGTATAACTGTTTTTCCGTATCCCCTCCACCGAAACCGTAAGGTCGCCCGTCACCGCACCGATGGTATAGACGCCCGCCGACGGTATCAACAACACATTCCCGATATGCACCACCGGCTCGGAACGGTCGTAAGCCACAGCCGGCGTTACCGTAAAGCTGCACGCCTCGCCGTGCAAAACGCCCGACTGCCACGCCGGATCGGTAAATGCAAGGGAAGCTCCCTCCACGACAGGCAATGTAACGCTATAGCGGTTTTGTACGATCCCCTCAACAGAAACCGCTGTGTTCTGCCGTACATCCGGCAGGACATATACACCGTTCGTCCCCCTCGGCAACACAGCAGACCCCGATTTTACGGTAAACGGCGACTCCGTATACCCCTTCCCGGGCGTTACCGTAAACAGAAAGTCACTCCCCTCGGGAACCGCATTTATATCGTACCCCTCGGCCGAAACAACCGACGCATGCTCCGTGCCCGTAAAAGAAACCTTATACGTTACCGCCGGAACGACGCTAAAAGAGGCGGTAAAAGCCGTATCGCCGTACACCGGAACCTGCCGGGGATTACTCTTGTTCCCATCCGTCCATGTGTCGAAACGGTAACCCTCGTCCGGCGTTGCCGTCAGCACGGCAAGCGAACCGTACGGAACCGTCTCCGGCGCAGCAGCACTGCCGCCCGTACCCGAATATACCCTGACATCGTACATATTGACCCGGACTCCTTTCACCGAAACGGTCACATCCTCCTGTACGTTCCGTATCTCGTAAACTCCGCCCCCCATGTCCGACAGGCGTATGCCCCGCGCCGAAACCTCCGGCTGCGATTCGGAATAAGCTTCATCCAGAGACATCCTAAAGCGGAACGTACCCCCATGCTCCGTCGTATTGCCGCTCCCGGCCGTCAGCACCGCGCCTTCCACATCGGGCAAAGTAACCGTATAGCGGTTTTTCGTCACATTCGTTATAGATACCGCCACATCCGACGTCACATCCTCGATCGTATAAACACCCGACTGTGAAGCAAGAATTACCCCCCCAGCCGTTACGACAGGCTCCGAATGCGAATAAGCCCCGTCAAGCAGCAGCGAAAAGCTGAAATCGTCTCCGTGCCGCACCGTCAACGACTCCGGAGCCTGTATCGTAACGCCCGCCACATAAGAAGGCATCGTAACCTTGTAACTATTCAGTTCGCTGCCCGTTGCCCGCACCGTAACGTCCTCACGCACATGCTCCACCGTATAAACACCGTTTACTTCGTCGAGAAGCTCGTTTCCCGCCCACACGCTGATATCCGAACGGTTATAGGCAGGCTCCAGCTTCACCTCGAACTTAAAATCCTGGAGAAAACCGATCCCCGTAGCGTTATACCCTTCGGCCGCAGCATAAATCACACCCGGTGCCGGGCTGAACGTTACGGCATGTTTTCCCACGGCTATAAACCGGGCGGTAATATCCACAGCCTTCGTCACCGCAAACGGACCGAACGGATTGGCAGAACTCAGCCCATCGTTCCACGAAACAAAACGGGCATTCGCATCGGGCGAAGCGTTAAGCACGATACGCGTACCGTGCGGAAGCAAATAAGTAGCCGGTTCCGTTACGCCACCCTCTTTAAAAGGATCGTACACAGTCCCGGTCGCCGCATCGAAAATATTGATCCTGCCGCCCTCCGAAGGATGCAGCGTAACAGGATAACTGTTCAACATCGGAGGCGATACCGTCACCGTCATATCGCCCACCACCGAATCGATCCGGTACACGCCATTGGCAGGCAAAAGGGAAATACCGCTTCCGGTCGTAACCGAAAGCTCCGAATTACTGTACTCCTCATCTACACGCAGCATAAAGCTGAACGGCTCCCCGTGGGGTATATCGGTATAATCGCCGGAAGCCTCCAGCTCCACATGCTCCGGAAGCCCGAATTCGATCGAGTAACGATTAAGTTCGAATGCCGCATCGAACACGGTATTTCCGCCGATCGTCAGGCTGTCGCCCTCCAGCGGCTCGCCATTGGCGGTAAGGCGCGAAAGATGATAGCCGTTACCGGGCACCGTCGTAACCCCGACTACCGAACCCACCGGAAGCGAACTGCCGCTGATTACCGCCGCGCCGCCGCAGCTTAACTGCAACATGCCGTTTTCCGGCTGCCGGTAAGTTATAATACACTGTTTCAAACGGAACGAAGCATACACCGTCGTATCCCTCATCAGTACGAAACTGCTGTTATTCGCTATCGGATTGGCGCCTATGCGAAGCTCGTCGAGCTCATAACCGTTCGCCTCGTCGGGCGTAGCCCGAACAGTCAGCGTCGTATTTCCTTTCAGCAAGCTTCCGCTCTCTACCGGCTCGTCACCGTTCAGGACAACAAGCGCACCGTTCTCCGGCTGTGCGTAAGTAACACTCACCTCCCGCTGGCTCAACAACAGCCGGAACGTTTTCTGCACCCCCTGCAAAGAGGCGGTCAGCAACACCCCCGCATCGGAAGTCAGGCTGTTTACCACGGTAGCATTTGCCCCCTTTACGGATAAAGCGTTTTCGTCAGACGAGCTCCACGCCGCTCCTGCCGCCGTACTCACCATAAAACTGCTCTTTACATCGGCATACGTCTCACCCGCATTCAAAAATACGGGCGTAGCGGCAACCTTTGCGGCCGCGCTTCCCGACATACCTTTCAGCAACGGATAAAGTTCCGGAGAATACTCCCATACCGTATAGTCGCCCAGCAGCGAAAGCAAACCGCTTCCCGTCATTTCGGACGACAATTTGCCGGTGCCCCCTTCACCCTCGTAAACCGGGCAAAGCTGCTTATCGAAAATGCAATTACTGATGCTACCCCTCGTCTGTCCTGCAATATTTCCCGTCACCGATACGCCTTCAACAAAGCCGCTATTATAACAATTCTGTATCGATATTCTTCCTGCCGGAGAACGCCCCAGCAAGCCGCCGACCCCCGCGTTTCCTTTCACCGGGGCAGCATTATAGCAATATTGTATCTTGCCCGGCAGCGTTCCCGAACTTCCGCCGGCTATACCGCCGACCTGATCGGCACCCTCCACGCCGGCAACGTTAAAACAACGCGTAATCGTTGCGCCGTTGGCGTCGCCCGCAAGGCCGCCGCACATCGAACCGCCCCTTACCGTCCCCGACAAAACGCCGAGATTGGAGACAGAGCCGCCTTCAAAGCGCCCGAACAACCCCGCGTTATCGCGCCCGTTCGTTATGCTCAGGTTCAGGATCACATGATTGTTTCCGTCGAAATTTCCCATAAACGTACCTTGCGTACCGATCGGCGTCCACTCCTTGCCGTTCAGGTCGATATCCGTTTCGAGACGGAACCAGACATCTTCGAAATGTACGTTCGAAATCCCCTCCGGGTCGGCCAACATAGCCAGTTGCGCCGCCGTTTTGATCAGGAATGGGTTCGACTTGGTGCCGTTTCCGTTCCCTTCGGCAATAAAACTCTCCTTCGTTATGCCGTCCCATACGGAAACGGTCTGGGAAAATATCGTATGAACGGACAGAATCACACTCGCCAGTAATAAAATGCTTTTGCTCGCTTTCATTTTCTGTTCTGCTTTATTATTGCTTGATAATCTTTACTCTCCTCGTCTCGTCGCCCGTAACCACCAGCATATACACGCCCGAAGCGAAATGGGCGATATTGACGGTGCCGCCCTCGAAACGGTCGGCCTGCCATACCACGGCACCCGAAGCGTCCAGAATCACTGCCTTTTCGGCAGGTGCATCGAGATTTACGGTAATCTCATAATCGGCAGGAACCGGATAAACCGATATTCCGTCCGAAACGGCATCATCCGTACCGCTCCAGTTTTTCAGCGACAACACAAACGGATCGGCAAGCGAACCGGTCAGCCCGTCGGAAACGAACGTCGTGCTTTCGGCTATATCGAACACCTGCCCCCTTGCAGCGTCGTAATACCTGAACGTAAGCTTCTCACCCGGCGTATCGCCATAGACATAGAGCAGATAACGCCAACCCTCGCCGTCCACATACTGCGGCACCGCTGCGCCGCGTAATTCCGATCCCGCAAACACACCGATCTCGTCGGCACCTCCGGGTATATGGTTATTTATTTGAGCGATCACGATCATCGTTCCGGCATAAGCATACGGATCGGGTTTCCAGTACGAAGTCTCCGGAACAGCTTCGGCCAGTGCGCTCCGGCTGTTAAGGGTCGTTTCCGGATAAATAAAACTGCGCGGCGACAATGCCTTATACATATAGCCCGTTCCCGGACGCAGAGTTGTCAGCGAACCGATCCACCCCATACCGCTGTGATAAACGGCAAAGCCATCCTGGCTCTTCACCATCTCGCCCTCCTGCGGAACGGCATTCACGAAGGCCTCTTTCAGCGACAGCGGCACCGATGGCGTGTAGCCGATCCAGTTCCAGCCGTGCGGAACGGCAGGATTGTCCGACGTAGACAAGTGAATAAGGCGCCGGACTCCTCCCAGCGAAGCCCCCTGTATCTCAACCGTAGTCCCCGTTGTGCTCTTCACCTTATACATCTCTTCCGGTATCATCGAAAGTGCGCCGTTCAGCCATTTGCCATCCTGGTAAATAGCTCCGCCGCTCTGCGACTTTATCATTGAAATTCCGCCTTCATGCCCTTCGAACAAGGCGCTTACCGAATTGGCGCCTTTCGCATCGACGGTAAGGGAAACCCAGTTCCATCCCTGTTGCAGCGCCATATTCTGCTGCAAAGTATTTCCCGTTACAAAATGAACGGGCGCACCGGGCGTACCCAAAGGCCTGTCGGCATTGAAAACAATATCGTCCGGAAGCACATGCGAGTAAATTTTACCCGTGCTGGCATCCCATACCTTGAATACGATCGGCTGCGAAGACTGGGGATTATACACATTCATAAATACGAACGTCTCGTACAGTTTGTCACTCACCCGCTGGGGCGAAGCCACCCCGATACACGTATTGCCCGAGAACGCCCCGATAAGGTCTTCCGTATCGGCAGACAACTCTCCGCCTACGGTCAGGTCGCCCAGTATCGTCATCACCACATCGCGGCCTATCGACGGATCGACCGCCCACACGGGAGCATCCCCGTACACTTTCAGGCTGATACGCAAAGGCTCGGCAATCCCGTTGTCCTCATTATACAAATAAACCAACTCTTCATACTCGCCGATAGAAAGCTCGTCGTCCACATGGAAAGTGAGTTCCGTAGCCCCTACCGAACCGATATCGCCCGAAACCTCCGAAACGCTCAGCCACCACGGCAAATGCCGGATGCTGTACGACACGCTTTTACTGCCGAGGTTGGTTACCGAAGCGGTAAAGCTGAGAGGCTCGTCGACCGGTTTCTGCGTTTCGACAAAGCTGCTTTTCCATTTCAGCGTATTGCGCAGAACATATACATTCCACGAATGCGCCCCCTCTATATCGTTCCCGTTCAGGTCTTTGATGCCCGAAGCCGTAACCGTCAGATTCTGTTTCTCTATATATTTGTCTTCCAGGTTGATATTTACCACTACCCGTTCGGAAGAAGCCACATACGTCGACGCGATATTCTGTGTCGGGCGCGCATCGCGCAACAACGGCACATCGCTACCGAACACAAGCGCCGTTCCGTCAACACATTCCGCCGGCCCTGCCGGAACCGTACTGTTCAAAAGCCCCGACTCTGCCGTAGCCTCGACCGTCTGCTGCCCGAAACTGTCTTCCACGTAGCGTTCGAACGGATAATATACGGTCAGTCCCGCCTCATCGCCCCGCATCTTCGTGTGCATCCAGTGCGAAATAAGCGGCGGCTCCCGGTAACTGTTCCACATGCGCACCTCATCGATCGACCCGGTAAACGGACTGCTGTAAACGACACCCGCCGTTTCCGCATAACCCAAAACCCCGAGGTAAGTATAAGTCTGCTCTATACCCCCGATCTCATTACCCGGCACACGGTAAGTCTGCACCCCGTCGAGCAGCACGTCGGCATACCCGTTACGGTTGACCGTCAGGGCGAAATGGTGCCATGACCCGTCCGTATAACGGTCGGGAGCCACGTTATGCTTACGTCCCGCGCTCCAGAGCACGACACTGTCGCCGTACACAATACGCACCGACAACGCCCCCCTGCGGTTAATCTCGTTCCCCGCATCGGTACCGTCGCCCTTGCCTGCCGAGAAGAGGGCCGCCTCCGTGCCCGAGGGCTGCCCGCCGGACTTAAACCAGAATTCGAGCGTAAAGTTTTCGTCCGGAAGCACAAGGCCGTTTACCGAACTGTTATACCGCAATGCCTTACCCTCGCTCCCGATCACGGCAGCCTTTCCGCCGGCGCCCGCAAACCAGTCGGTAGCTACGGTCATATGCCGCGACGAAGTCCTGTCTTCCGCCAGATCGCCGTGCGCCTCGTTCATCGGCCAGTAATGCATCAATCCAAGCTCGCTACCCGATAAGACGGAACTCTGCGAAGCATAGATATCGCCCTGCATCCGCGCCTCGTTCCAGATACGGACATCCCGTATCTTACCTTTCAGCGAAGCCGCGCCGCCCGGATTAGCCCCTAAGTAAAGAACCCCTATGCTGGCGGTCGAATCAGGCACCGCCACATGGTCGATTGCCACTACATCTTTATCCTCATAAGAAACATAGGCGCACAGGCTCCTCGTCACCCGGTCGAACGTTACCGCCACATGCTGCCATGAAGCTTCGCCATACGCATCTTTCAACGGAACAATAGCCTTTTCCGATACGACCGTCGTTCCCCCGATACGTATCCGCAGCTTATTATCGGCCGTATAGCCGATGCCCAGTTTCTCTTTCGTCGCATAAAGCGATACGGCATCCTCGTCCCGGTCGCCGTTACGCTGCAGCCAGAACTCCGTCGTAAACGACTTCCCGTTCAGGTTCACCGGACCCGTTGTATAAGCCGTGCCCCCGTCGCCGTCGAACGACAGCCCCTCGTTATTGGCCGTACGCGCGCCGTTCGTAACCCCCTCGATCAGGAAACTTTCACTCGTAAGAGCCCCCTGATTGATCGGTTCGTTGAAATTCACCGCAATCTGCGACGACGGCAACAAAATTCCGTTCGCCGGCTCGGTACTCATTACCTGCGGGCGCTGCATATCTTTGATAATCGAAACCGGCTCGGTCGCATTCTCCCGCGCCGCACCCGTCGCAATGCATTCGCTCACGGCACGCACCTCGTACGTGCCGTCGTTCAGGGCATTCATATCGATCGTATATTGTATATCGTTCCCCTCGATCACATATTTCGGTGTCGTCGTCTCAGATTCCCATGCAGCAGAATCAACGCAGAAAACGGCCGCCGTCACCCAGTCGCTCGTTCCGCTGCGCCGGTATTGCAAGGCAATCTTTGTAAAATCCTTATAGCTCGTATCGAAACCGTCCACACGCACATAAAGCTGGTCGCCCGTATTATTGTTCAGCAAATCGTTGTTCTCGGGCGCCGTCATACGCAAGTCACTGCATGAAGGAGTGAAATAGACAGAGAAACGATCCACGTCGTAAACCTCGCTCGCCGACTGGAAACCGAACCACTGGCAATTCGAATGCAGTATCAATTCTATATTTTCATAGTTAAGGCTATCCAGCCGCGACTGCACGAACTTAATCTGCTTATGAACCGTTTGTCCGGCAGGAATCGTAATATTGATGCCGCTGTTCAACGGATTCCCTTCAAGGGTAATATCCGCACCATAAGCATCGATTTTGGAGTTCGTGCACAACCCGTAGGTAATCTCCTTCCCTGCCTCCGAATTATTGGACAACTTCACGTCGATCAGCACCTCTGTACCCGTAGGCACATCGGTCACCGTCTTATTGACAATTTCGATTTTCGGATTCTCGACCTTCTGTGTAGCCGTTTGCAACAAATGCTTGCCTGACTCGTAATACTTCGTCCGCACCTCGCCTTCATAAGGACAGGCAGTCTGTCCGCCCCGTAACACGAACACCGGCGAAGAAGCCGCCTCCTCGTAAACATCGACCGAAAGGTACGAATTCACATTCGACTCTTTCAACGTGTAAGTCGTCGTATGCGACGTTTCATCCGACCCGGAAAAAGAGGGCGTAATACCGAAAGAGAATTTCTGTCCGGGCATCGCCGTTACCCCGTTGCTGAATATATCACCGAAAAATCCGGTATACTGGTGCAGATCGAGATGCAAGGCAACAGAGAAACCTCCACCATGGCTATCGGAGCGGGATGAAGTTTGCGTAAAAGAAGTTCCGCTATCGAACGAATAATTGTTCGTCACCTTTCCCCCTCCTATCGCTTCCACTTTTTCCCGCTCGTTTCTCGCCAAAGTCTCTTTCCACGCCGCAATCTGGTCGTTGCAGTTAAGAACAGCGTCGCCCGGCACATAATCCGGTTGGCGTTGGGCTTCTTCCGAAGGTAAAAACATCATATAACTTTGTCCTTTCGACAAGTCGTTTTCGGGTCCCAGCGGATCATCGCCCCACACCGGATCGTTATTACTCGTTCCATAGCCGGCATCACCCGGCCTCAAAGTCGTCAGGTAAATATTCTGGTCGGTCGTATTCACGAAATCGGACGGTATCGACTCTACCGTAGTAAGGTAACTGTTCCGCAACTCCTCCAGGTTCGGAATCACTTCGCCCTCGATTTGGGCGCCCGAATAGAGGAACGTCGTTTCGAAATCGGTCGATACCCCGATCTCCTTATTCCTTCCGACAGTAAAAGTTTTAGCTTCCTGCTGATATTCCATATCGATATGAGCACCTTCTTCCAAACGATCTGTCTCATAGATACCGACCCAATTCATCTCACCCACCGACAAATTAGTACTCGTCCCGACAAACACATCGCCCGAAGCCCCCACATGCGAAGCATCGGTTCCCGTACTGACCGCCGATGTCGTCGTATTGCGCAACGTATAATTATAATTCCCGTTCAAAGTCAAGCCCAAATTAAATCCCAGATTCATCTTATTTCCTACCTGAGCTTTAATATTAGTCTGGACAAAAGGTGTTCCCACCGACTTATCCACATGATAACCGGTTACGACATAGGCTCCGAAACCAAACGAAGTAGAAAGCGGCATCGCGTCTATTTTCAGGTTGAAAGTCGAAGTAGAACCCTCCGACCGCGTGGCGCTGCTTGCCGACCCGGGAGGATCGCGGAGAATATCGGTAACAAGGTCGGGGCCTTTCGTTACAAAATTATTGCCCGTCGGGATACCGCCCAGCACAAAAGCCGAAAAGGTATCGTTCTCTTCCCACTCGTAAACCGTATTGGCCTTCGTCTTTACCGAAACGGACAAGCCGAGTTGGAAACTCTTATCCGGATTCGACGAATCGTAGTTGATATTCGGGAATCCTGCAATAAAACCGTAAGTACAAACCGTATCGAACGGCAGCTCCATATCTTTGCCGCTCACCGTAGAACCGTCGAGCGCCACCGAATCGAGTGCCAGAGCGTTGTTGACAAGCAACGTCGCATCGGTAACCGGCACATAATCCTCTTCACCCGTATCGCCGTTGACATAAATCTCGTCGGCCGTTATTTCGAATTCGTAATACTGGTCTTTCAGGTAAACCGGAGCCCCGAAAGCATATTGCACGGCACTCTCCTCGTCGGCAAGCGAAGTAAGCGGGATCGTAATCGTATCGCCCGTAAGCACGTCGATATACTTATATTTGTCTTCACCGAACGAAGGAACCGAACCATTGTAAATCTTCGCCATTTTATCGGTCACCCGGATAGACGGGGTTTCGTAATGCACGAATTTCTGCAGCACATTGCACGTAAACGTATCCTGCAACAGCTCCTTATGATCGCCCACCGTAACCGAGTCGCTGAAATACTGCGTCTCCATGGCCGCCATATCGGAAAGATCGACCGTTATGACATCTTCACCGAAATACCCCTCTTCCGTGTAAGGCCGGTTTTTCAGGTAAGCCTTTACCGTATATTTCTCAGGAAGCAGCCGGGCTACATATTCGCCCGAACCCGCTTCCGTACCGATTATATATGAATCGTTCCCTTCGGCATTGTTCTCGATCGCAAGCGACGACCGGAGCTTTTTACCGACACCGAACGTTTCTACAGTATCCGAAGCGGTAATCCCCGGCAGCCTGTACTTCGACTTTTGCGGGGAAAGCTCGATCAGCACTTCGCCGATATTATTCCTGCTGAGCCCAAAGCCCACCTCGAGGGCGTTCTGCACGGCACCCCCTACGGCACTTCCGGCAATCACGGCGCGCGTCACGTCATAAAACATAAGCGGACTGGTCAGGTCAGACTGGAAATTATAGGTTTCATTCTTGGCCGGATAACAACCGTCGTTTTCAAACACATGCCCCTCTTTCGAAACGCTCAGCGTATGATTGCCCACAGGCACGCTCAATTCGAAATACCCCTCGGTATCCGTCGTCACCATCGCACCGTCCGTACCGCTGATGGCCGGACTGCCGTCGATCATAACCACGGCGTTTTCCACCGGAAACAAAGCGGTTTGTTCATCTCCGATACGTGTAGAATCGCGGTACTTCACATAACCCGTCACACGAAACGAAGAACGATCGAGAAAATCCACACCGTTTTGCACCGTCGCTCCGTTCGCCCCGATATGAATGGAAACCTCCGAAGGCGTAAACTGGTGCGTACCCATCATAGGCACTACCGAATAAGTCGTACCCTGTCCTTCGTAAGGCACACCCGAAATAACGTACGAACCGTCGGCATTGGTAATCCCTCTGAGCCAGAACTGGTTTTCGGAAGGTACCACAGGCGACGAAGCCACATTGAATAAATTACCGTTATTCTGGTTATAATTGTCGGCATTGACAAACGAAGCGTCGAAGAAATAATCCTTCAGCCCCTCGTCCAGGCGCCAGTACGCATACAACCCAGCCTCATTACCGGCCAACGTACGGCCGTAATTATCTTTTATATGATCGGCGGTAAGCGCCTTCTTCCACAGGCGTACTTCATCCAGCAAACCGCAATAACCGCTTTCAATAGAGGGATCGGCAAGATTTCCGATCGTCGTTTTCCCCTTTGCCCCGGTGGTAAAAGACGGTGTTCCCGCAACCTGCGCCTTGCGCTCGCCGTCGATGTAAATCTCCATGCCATTCCCCACCACAATCGATACATGGCAAAAACGGGGACCCGATTGTCTGGCTCCGGGAATTTCCGCATGCGCCATATCCAAAGGCGCCGATATAAGAGGCGACGCCATATTCTGATCCTGGCAAAGCGCGATCCGGTTGCCCGTAAGATAAATCGTAAACTCATGCTCCTGGTGGTACAACACAGCCTGCTCCTTCTCCATAGGGAGAATCCAGGCCTGCCACGTAAAGCCCTCAGAAGGCACGATAGACAAAGGCTCCTTCTTAAAGTTGACAACCGCGTATGCAGGCTTTCTCGCACCGTCCGAAGCCATCTTCGAAGTATTGAAAAAGAAGAGGCTGCGCCATCCGATGGAAAGGTCGCCCTCGTCACGCAGGTACAGCATAGCCGATGCACCCTGCACTGCATTACCGCCCGAATACGCTATTTTTCCCGTAATGGTTGCCAGAGGCTGTATAAAACCAACGACCCCCGAACCGATTACCTTTTCGGAATAAGCCCCCTCCGCAGAAGCATCCTCCTGCGAACAATAATACTTCGCCACTACCTTATATTCATAGTACAATCCCGCCGCAGGCGTGTTGTCCGTATAATTTTCCGTCGTATTCTTTCCGTCCGAATTATACTCGTCTACCAACGCATATTCGGCCGACGAATCGCCTACCACCCGCCGGTAAATCTGGTATTTTCCCACGAGCGAAGGAGACGTGATGCTCCACGTCAGCATTACCTTATCGGAATAAATACCCTGCGAAGCTTTTAGGGGCGATGTCACCTCGACCTCGGCCGACACGATCTGCGGATCGGTAGCCTCGCCCGTAACCACGGTTTTCTCCGGATAATTCGTAGAAAGCTTGAAATAATAGGAATAAGGTGTACAATAATCGACCCGGTCCGTATAAACCCGTTCGATATACGACTGGCAACTGCGTACCACCACGATCTCCTCGCCGCCGCCCGACCGCCACAGGTCAAGCTGCTCCGACTCGCAATTCGGTTCGCTCCACTCGATCTTCATCTGCGCCTTATTTTCCGATGAAACAGGCGTTACCCTCAGCGAAGGCACAGTACCGTTATCTATGTTCACATTTACATTCATCGAAGAAGTATTGCAATCTCCGGAAGGAAATTCATCGGGAAACGTTCCGTGATAAATCAGGTACGTATAATCCAGCGTACGTCCCGAAGTCCCGATCTTATGTACATAACTTTTATCCGAATAAAGCGGATTACCGGGCAGACGTACAAACTCGCCTCCGTTTTCGCTGCACCAGATAGATACCGGCGAATTTCGCGTATCGGCATTCGCCTCATTATCATATGCATCCCATTCGATCAGCATGGAACCGGAACAACGGTCGTAACCGACATTTCGCAGATACGCCGCATCGTAACCCAGAAAATGCACCGGAGCCGTTTCGAGGTAACACCACATATTCCTGTACCCGTCGGAATTCGCATACTTAAAAGTTATGCTGGCATCCCATGGCCAGCTTTCGCTGAAAGCATCGAAATCATAACTGCCTTCAGATTCTAGCCCGGACATTTCCCGACTGTAGCCTATTCGGCCAAATTCACTGAAAGCGCCTATTTCCACTTTACTGGAAGAATTATTCGACCATTCGGCATTCCTCCAGCTGAAACGAAACGTATTACACGACTTCCGCTCTATTGTAATCGAAGGTGTTCTGGGTGGACTGACAGTTATCTGGTAATTCACCGTACTGTGATGGTCGCCACCTCCCTGCGAATAATTGCCGCCGCAGTCCGAATCCCTGTCCCAGAAATATTCGAGTGAAACCTCCACCCGCTGACCAATCAGATGAGACGGGCAATACCAACGGACATACGCCCAGCGGCAATCGCCCCAGTCTTCCAGGTCGCCGTAGCCAGACTCCTTCCGCAAATCCTTCTGGTGCACCAAATCCTTTATCACTTCGACATAGCCGCCGCAGTCGTCATAATCCCCGAAACCATACTCGCTGCTGCGCGACAAACGCCAGTCATTATCCCCATCGTTCCCCTTCTGGGGTTTCAGCGTCGATACGAGAATCCCGTTGACCCTCACTTTTACATAGGCCATACGGTCTTCTACCCCGTAATTGTCATAATACAGGTAACGGAACTCCACATAAGGCTGGTCCAGAAAATCGACCGATACGTTTTTGTCCTTATGGTCGTACCCCCCCTCATGAAGGCGGATATGCCGGTCTTCGATAAAATCGACATCGGCAAACACGGAAACCGCAAAAAACAAACCGAAAAACGATAACAATAAACGAATATCGAAAAAATGTAAAAATTTTGCCCTCATATAGCACCTTTATTAAACTAAATCAGTTGTATTTAATCAATTAGCTGCACAAAGTAAGAAAAAAAATATTTATTTCTTTGTCCAAAGTTTACATTTTCATGTACAGATTCTACATAAATTCACACACAAGGAATATTTATTACACTGTAAAAAAACAAATTACACCCTGACAAAAAACAAACGGCAAAATAGAATATCTTTCTTCAAAAAAAGCGGAGAACCCGATTTATACGCGGAAGCATACAATCGTCGAACCTTTCAGATACAACTCAGACAGATATACATAAAAAACCGGCAACAGTAGAGCGCAAAGGCTCCACCGTTGCCGGATATAAAATTTTCAGAAAATAATCCGGATACTTCCTGCCGTTCCGTTTTGTCCCGCAACATACCATTTCCGGCAGCAACGATACCCGGCGAAACTACCTGCCGAGAACCGACTTCAACAATTCGGGAATCTCCACCGAACCGCACTTTATTTCAGACAGGCGTTTCCGCCCCTCCTCCGTAAGGGAAAAATACATCTGGCGCTTATCCTTTTCTCCCAGTACACGCTCGATCAGCCCCTTGCCCTCTACCGAACGGATTACCTTCGATGTATTCGAAGCTGTAAGCCCCAGCAGCTCCGCGATCTCTCCCGACGAAAGCCGCTCTGCCCTGCTCAGGCTGCACAGCAACATCCCCTCGTTGAGGCATAGACGATGCTCCTTCTCGAAACGCCCCTCGAATTCGGCGATCGAACGGTAAATATCACGTATTTTACATAAAGTCTCCATAAAACGTTCTTCTTTTTTCTCTGAATTACTCACGGCGCAGGAAAATATTCCCGCCACCGGAAGAATAACACCTGCAAAAATAGCAACTATGTACCTTTCACAGGTATAATCCCCTCTTATTTATTCAGCAACACCTTGTCGATCGCCTCCTTGAACGACGCCTTCGGCATAGCCCCCTGCGCCATCTGAGGCTGTCCCTCCATAGGAATAAACAACAGCGACGGAATACTGCGGATACCGAAAGCCGCCGCAAGCTCCTGCTCCCTCTCCGTATTTACCTTATAAATATAAATCTCGCCGGCATA
Source organism: Bacteroidales bacterium (assembly GCA_029007825.1). GTDB lineage: Bacteria > Bacteroidota > Bacteroidia > Bacteroidales > JAQXIO01 > JAQXIO01. The sequence goes on from JAQXIO010000067.1 coordinate 40,275, forward strand.
TTCGGCGGCAAGCTCCTCGAGGATAGGAGCAATACTCTTGCACGGCCCGCACCAGGAAGCGTAAAAATCGACGATCGCAGGCTTATCGCCCAGATATTTCCACTCCGAAGGATTCCCCTCGAAATCCGCCACTTTACTCAAAAAATCCGCTTTTGTCAATTCGATTGTTTTCATCTTATTTTCACTTTTTAATTGATTATTGTTCTGTTTCTCCTGTGTCTGCGCATTACCGCAAGCCACAAGCCCCCCTGCCATAAACAATACGGCAAAGAGTTTTCTTATCTGTATTCTATTCATTTTCATAATTCCTAATCATTATGCCGGACCCCTCCCGCCCGCGATGCAGCCGAAAGAACGGCACAACTCAGAGGCAACGGAACACATCCGGCGGTTTTACAACCTATTTCTCTTTCGGCACATCCCGCTCGAAAGCATTAAAAAGCAGGCCGCCCAGAACCGCCCCCCATAGAGCGCTGTTTACGGGCGAAGAGGTAATCGGGCACGAACCGCTGCTGCACCCTATAAAATACCAGTACAGAAAGCCACCCAACGCACCAGTCAGTACGCCGGTCAATGTCACCCAGTGACGCTTTAAAAACATCTTTATCATAACCCGTTCATTTTTTAATTAGACACTCTTTTTTATCCGGTAACGATCCGGATTCTGTCACCTTCCGGCACATGCCCCGTCAGACACGCACACTCTCTCTTTTCAGGGAAAACCCCGCTACCGGAAATATTCCGGCGGCACAGCATTCCGCATACGCCTTTCTATATAAACAAATTCACGTTCGCTTTGTCGGCACGCTCCATATAAGTCGCTACGCCACCCACCGTTACCTCGTCGAGCAGCTCCTCACGCTTTACCCCCATCACATCCATAGACATCTGGCACGCGATAAACTCAACGCCCTGTCCGAGCGCCTGGCTGCGGAGCGTCTCGAGCGATTCGATACCCTTTCGTTTCATAATATACCGCATCATACGGTCGCCGATACCGAACATACTCATCTTCGAAAGCGACAGGCGCAGCGAATCCGACGGCAGCATCATTGAAAACATCCTGCCGAACAAATCCTTTTTCACCTTGGGCTTCTCCGTTTTCTTGATGACATTCAACCCCCAGAAGGTAAAGAAAATCGAAACCTTCCGGCCCGTAGCCGCCGCACCGTTGGCAAGCACGAAAGTCGCCAACGCCTTATCCAGGTCATCGCTGAACAGAATCAGCGTCTTTCCCTTTTCGTCGCACGAAGTCGCCACGCTGCACTTTTCCGGCGCACCCTTTTCGATCACCACCGTATAGCGCCCTTTATCTTCCATATTCGAGATAAGCTTATGCCCCGTCGTATTGCACCACGCCCCGGCATCGCGCGAAAAACCGGCATCCGTTGCCACCACTTCCGCACGTTCACCCTCCTTTATCGCATCGATAGCCTGTTTCACCCGCAGGATAGGTCCCGGGCATTGCATACCGCAGGCATCGATCTTAACCGTTTTCACCGGACTCTCCGCTACAGAATCGCTCACACGATCCCTCTTCTCATTCGATACCGGCGAAACCGGATTTACGATAGGAGCCGTAGCCGCCGAATAAGTACGGTAACCGCCCGAAAGATTCTTCACGTCGGCAAAACCCCGCGCCATCAGGATTCTCTGTGCGAGGTAACCCCGTACGCCCACCGAACAGTAAACATAAACTTCCCTGTCCGACGGAATCTCCGGAAGGCGTCCGCGCACCTCGTCCAGCGGAATATTCACCGCACCGGCAATCGCCCCGAAAGCAAACTCCTCCTTCGTGCGCACATCCAGCACGAACACCCCTCTTTCCACGGCACCCGCCATATCCCGCCACGTAACGGCAGGCATAGCGCCGCTAATAATATTTCCGGCCACATAACCGGCAATCGCGATAGGATCTTTCGCCGATGAGAAAGGCGGCGCATAAGCCTGCTCGAGTCGCGCAAGGTCATAAACCGTACCACCCAGCTTGATAACCAACGCAGCCTGGTCGATACGCTTATCCACGCCATCGTACCCCACACCCTGAGCACCGTACAATTTCCCGTTCTCCGGGTCGAAAGTCAGTTTCAGGCTCAAAGGCAGTGCACTAGGATAATAGCCCGCATGCGACAAAGCATGCGTCGCCGCGCTACGGTACGCTATATCCATCTGCTTCAGCCGTTTTGCCGGAAGCCCCGTCGAAGCCACCGTCATATCGAACACCTTTGCGACCGAAGTTCCGATAGCCCCCTCATATTTCGTGATATTTCCGAAAACCATATTATCCGCTACGATACGCCCCTGACGATTAGCAGGATTGGCAAGATAGTTAAGCCACGGCTTTCCCGTAAGCGGATGCGGATATTCGATAGCATCACCCACCGCATACACATCCTTCGCCGAAGTCTCCAGAAACTCGTTCACCCGTATTCCGCCCGTCTCGCCCGTTTCGATACCGGCAGCCTTTGCAAGCGTTGTCTCCGGACGCACGCCGATAGACAAGATAACCAGATCGGCATTTATACTCTCCCCGTTATCGAAAAAGACCTTCAAACCATCGTCCCCACGTTCGAAACGCTTCACACTCCGGCCGAGAAACAACCGCACCCCCTTCTGCAGAAGATGCTGGTGAATAAGCGACGCCATGGAGAAATCGAGCGGAGCCATCACCTGGTTACCCATCTCCACGACAGAAACCTCGGCACCCGCATGATACAGGTTCTCCGCCATCTCCAAACCGATAAATCCGGCGCCTACCACAACGGCCTTCCCGATTTTATGCCTCTCCATATAGCTCTTGATACGATCGGTATCCTCCACATTGCGGAGCGTGAAAATCCCTTCCGAACCGATCCCCTCCAAAGGCGGCTTCACCGGAACGGCACCCGGCGAAAGCAACAGCCGGTCGTAACTCTCGATATAAGAACTTCCGTCCGAACGCCGCACCGTAACGGTTTTCGCAGCGGTATCGATAGCCGTAACCTCGTTCTCCACACGCACGTCCACATTCAGACGCCGTCCGAACGAAGCGGGCGTCTGCACGAACAACTTCTCCCGGTCGGTAATCGTCCCCCCGATATAATAGGGCAACCCGCAATTCGCATACGAGATATACTTTCCCTTCTCCATCAAAACGATCTCGGCAAACTCATCCGCCCTACGGATTCTTGCCGCCGCCGTAGCACCTCCGGCTACACCTCCGATAATAACATGTTTCATCTTCTGACTGATCTATATTTTTATTAATTAAATTCTAAAAGAAAATAATTCTATTGGAAATAATAATGCAAAGATACTATTATTTTCCAATAAAACAAATTTCCAATGGAAAATAAATACATCGATTGAAAAATAACATTCCGGCACTCCGCCGCACCCCTCCACCCAAAAAGTTTTTCCTTATAAAAACAAAAAAACAGGCACAGTTTTCTTACTGCCGCAACCGCCTTATCCCCCCCCGATCCTGCTTATCTGCGCATCAGTTGCACACCGTTTCTGCCGTCTGCATATCCGGCTAAGAAACAAGCCGTTAAAAACGGCCTTGTATTTTCCGCAAATCCGTTTTTCCTATTTGCGGAATATGTCATTCCCAAATCCCGGGTACTATTGTAGGTGTAAAAATTATTGAATATCTTAGCGCCCTCAACAGAACAATTCCCTATTGGATTTGTTTCACTATAAATCTTTAAAACTATGTCAGAGAAAACAAGATATTCAGACGCCGAATTGGAAGAATTCCGCGCCATTATAGTGGAAAAACTGGAGAAAGCGAAAACCGATTATGAGATTTTAAAAGGCACTCTGATGAATACCGATGGCAACGACGTATCAGACACCTCCCCCACTTTCAAAGTGTTGGAAGAAGGCGCCGCCACCCTCTCGAAAGAGGAAGCCGGACGGTTGGCGCAACGCCAGATGAAATTCATCCAGAACCTGCAGGCAGCACTGGTGCGCATCGAAAACAAGACCTACGGGGTTTGCCGCGAAACAGGCAAGCTGATACCAAAGGAACGCCTTCGCGCCGTACCACATGCAACCCTCAGCATCGAAGCAAAATCGGCAAAAAAGAGATAAGGCGGAAGCTGCGGCTCTCCGTCCTGCAGGACATTCCGGATCAAGGCTCGGAGGCCGGAAAAGCCTTTGAGCCTTGTCGTGGATTTTATTTACACTAAAACAGGCATTAAAAGGTGAAACAGGACAGCGTAAAAAAACTCATTAAAGCGCTCTTACTAATTTTCGTAATACTGCTGATCGACCAGGCTTCTAAAATCTGGATCAAGACACACATGCAGCTATACGAAAGCATCGAGATAACCAAGTGGTTCTACATATACTTTACCGAAAACAACGGCATGGCATTCGGCATGGAGATATTCGGAAAACTCTTCCTCTCCCTCTTCCGCATCGTAGCCATCGGCTTTATAGGCTATTACCTCTTTACGCTGATACGTAAAAACTACTCTTTCGGTTACATCGCCACCATAGCACTGATTTTCGCCGGAGCACTGGGCAACATCATAGACAGTATCTTTTACGGCGTAATCTTCAACCACAGTTTCGGACAGGTAGCCACCCTCTTCCCGTCCGAAGGAGGATACGAAACGTTCCTCTACGGAAAAGTGGTCGACATGCTCTACTTCCCCCTTTTCAGCACCGTCCTGCCCGAATGGCTGCCCTTCTGGGGAGGAGAAGAATTCCTCTTCTTCCGTCCCATATTCAACATTGCCGACTCCTCCATTACGATAGGCGTCTTTATCCTCATACTCTTTTACAGGAAAACGCTTTCCGCCAGTCTGAACAACGACGCCAAAACGGAAAAGCAAAGCAAGGCGACCACCTGAAACCATACGGATAAACAGCAGGAAACAAACACCCCCGATATATGTACCGCATCTTCTTACTCCTTACGCTTACGCTTGCACTCCTGACAACAACAGGCTGCAAGAAAGACTCCGTGCTCAGCGAACGGAAAACGGAAGAATTGCTGTACGATATGCACCTCGCCGATGCCATTATGGAAAGAGAATTTCAGAAAGGCAGTCTCTCCGACAGCATACGCAACAGTATGTACGCCTCGGTATTCGAAAAACACGGCGTAACGAAGGCACAGTTCGACACAACAATTTCGTGGTACGGACGCAACCTCGACAAATACATCGGAATATACAAACGCCTCTCCGCCCGCTTCGCAGAAGAAAGCAACACCTACCAGAAACTGGCGGAACAGCAAACCGGTGAAACCATACAAAACGATACGACCACCATTCTGGACGGTGAAAAAAGAGTAATATTCTCCAATTTCGATTTCCCCCTCATCCGGAAATTTAAAATGCCCCTGTCTCCCGATACGACGGCAGACAAACAATATCAGCTTAAATTCTCCACCTTCGGCATCAACCCGAAAATGAAGTACTTCCCGCGCGTACAGCTCTCCCTGCACTACGCCGACACCACCGACACGAAAAGCCTTACATTGCAGAACGACAGCACATACACACTCGACATTCCAGTATTGAAACAGCATACGCCCACCGGAATATCCGGCTTCTTTTTCGTGCGCCCCTACAGCAACTACTTCTACCGCGTGATATTCGACGACATATCGCTCACCGATACCATCGCCGCACAGCAACCCGACCGATGAAACGCTTCGCCGCACACCGCATCTGCTTTTCTCCCGGAGCCTGCTTCGACATCTACTGGATCGGACTTGACGACGACGGCTCCCTCCTCCAACTGGAGCCCCTCGAAAACGAAATAGCCGCAACCGTTTTCCTCAACGGCTTGATCCTGATGGTTCCCGCAGGGCAATACGCAAGCCCGGAAGAAGCCGAAGAGCAATTCAACCGCTACATAACACGACACCCCCGCCGGAAACTCACGGAATTTCTGGAAGAAACAGGATTGACCGCCCCACCCCGCATCGGTGGGCACTACTATCCCCTACACCTTGAAAACTTCGATTTCCCTGCGTCGGAACTCCGCGCAGACAACAGCCGTGGCGACCGCCACGTTAAGCGACTTATCTGACAACATCCATTCCGGAAACCTGCAAAAACCGCCTCTGCCTTTCGTTTTCGGGAACACCCATTTCCGCTTAATCGCAAAAAATTCCGTACAAACAAAATCTTATAAATATACCCGTTCCAGGTACCAGCGCCGGAATTTAGCCCGGTATTTGGAAAAAAGATAAGACTCATCCGGAGCATAAAACAGTTGTCCACTCACCCTTCTCCGCAATCGGTACCCCATTCGCATTTTGCAAAATGGCAAGAAAAGAAAAACCAGCCACTGCGCCGGAACAGATTCGAAAAATATAGGAGAAACTCGGCAATGAAATACCTTCATTTTTCGGTGTAAGTTTATAAATCCTACTCACTATCTTTTTTATACGATAGAGATACTATCGTGATCTCTCTTCTTCGTTTCCTATCTGTGCCTTTTTTACATTAACCTCTTTTCCTGCACGAAAATTCCAACGGGCAGATATTCCAAAAGCACGTCCGGCAATCGATTGATGAGAAATTACAGTTCGGGTGCTTATCCCCGGCTGTTCCATTTCGGCTCTCATAGTCCATTTACCATTATCAAATATATTATTAACAACAGCCGATACGGTCAATCTATTTTGCAAGAAACTTTTTCGAAGACCCATATCGAACGAGTTATAAGCCTTTGTTTTCATATTTCCTTCAAGTCCTCCTGACATATAAGAAAAATTAGCTTCTAAACTCCAATTTTTCATGAAAGTAAATATATTATTAATACGGCCTTGAAATATGCTTTTATTATATTCATAATCATTTACCACGTTTCTTGCATAGGCATATGTCGCATCAACTCCTAATCGCCACCATTTAAAGGGATTAAACGGCATATTGAGAGAAGTATAATATTGTTGGGACTTGCCGATATTTTGACTTTGATAAAGAGTAACCTCCGGATTGTCAATGTCTTGCATCATGACTTGAGCTACCATTCCTTTACCATCAAAAAATCCTAATGTCAATGAATATTTCTGTCTCAAAATACCCGTCACATTGTAATGATTATAATAAGATGGTTGAAGGTCGGGATTTCCCACTATATAACTGTAACTGCTGATTTGCTGTCGATAAGGATTAAGATTGCTAAAACTAGGACGATCGATGCCTTGACTAAAACTTGCATTGATCATATTTCCTTTTTCTTTATTTAAAATATATTGAAGACTGATAAAACCAAAGAAATCTGTGTAATGAAGTTTTTTAACATCTTCCGGATGAGAATATGAATAAGGATTAACCAAAGTATTTTCCACTCTTAAACCAGCATTCAAATTAATCTTTCCTAAAGAAGCAGATCCATTAATGTAGGCTCCTAAAACACCTTCTTTGTATATATAATTATCGTCGAGATCAGGATCAGGAATCATATTGCCATCTTCTAATTTCGAATTGATTAATTCTGTGTTCATATTCGTATATGTATATTTTATTCCCGTTTCCGCTCGAAATTTCGAATTAAAGATATGATTATAATCCGCCTTAATAGTATACAGATCAGTTTGTCCGTTCCAATCCATCGTATTCCCCTTTTCAATCGACTGCAACAGATCAAGTTTCTCAAATGAATAACTATCCGAATACCTATTGTTCCGATCATATAGATAATCAGCAATTACTTTTAAATTAGACCCCTTTTCATCTATGGTAATATTATAATTTAATGATGCCATATATCTATGATTTTTAATATCCGAATCATAAGTACTGGTTAAATCGGAGATCTCATCTGAAACTTTTGTGTATCCCGAAGATGGGCTTTGAGTAGCATTATTATTAATTGAATAATCAAAATTTACGCCAATATTCTGTTTATCGGTAATTTCATAAACGCTACCCAAACGCCCTGAATAAGATTTTACTTTTGCAGAACCCTTACTTATATTATGAATTTCTCTTTTATTTCCCGTAAGATAATGGGTTAACTCCTCCACAGTGGACTTAATCTTTTTATCGTCATAATTAAAGTTTGAATAGAAACTAAGTTTATTGATTCGATAATCAAGATTCACACTCGGACGGAGCAAGGAAGGGAAAATATTTTTTTGCATATTCATATTCATGCCAACAGAACCTGTAAGCCCGGCATTAACCGAACGTTTCAACTTGATCTTAATTACTCCGCCCATTGCATTAGCATCATATTGTGCTCCTGCTGTCGGTATAATTTCAATTGAACTTACTTGTTCTGCATCTATGCTTTCCAAATATACCATCAATTCTTCATGAGACATTTTCAACTCCCGATCGTTTACATAAATCTGCGATACGTTATTGCCGTTAATAGAAAGTCCTTTTCCCCTTGCATACCAGACTCCCGGCGCTAAGCCCAACAGTTCTAAAGAAGTTCTGCCGATAGCAATGGGCTTTCCTGCAGTAATAAATGTATAGCTATCAGCGGTACGTCGGATCATATCGGCTGTTATCATGACATCATTGAGTTGGTTTACAGATTCTTTTAAAATCAAATCACCGATATTTATTTTTCCTTCTACTTTGATTGGCTTTATTAGTGTCTCGTAACCTAAAAATGCAACCCGTAAAATATAATTATTTTTAGCAATATTTGCTATCTCGAATTTTCCGTCATTATCAGCAACAGTTCCTGAAACTGTAAGGGAATCAGTATCTAACAGACTAACTGTAGCAAATGCTAAAGGATTATTCTGTTGATCTTTTATAGTTCCGTTAATGGATTCTCCTAAAACAGGGAAAGATAAGTAAACTAAAACGAAAATTAATGTGTGTTTTTTCATATCTTAAAAAATCAATATGGAGTAAAAACGAAAAGATTTGACATATACCATCCAATATATTTAGAAATATAATTTTGCACCCCAAAATCTTGAATCTTTAATTCATCTTTATATTGCATTAGCATCTTTTGTTTATCATCCTGTAAAGATTTCAATTGACTTTGTCCGCTTAAAACCAAATATCTGGTCGCATATAGCTCATAATTTAATTTATTATTCTTGTCAAACTCCACCAATGCCAAATTAAGCCATGCTTTAGGCAAATTTGGCATCATCTCTAAGGCTTTGGAAATAAATTTTTCTGCTTCTGATTTTCTATCTAGTAAATATAGGCTCTTCCCGATATTCGAAATGATTATTGGATTTTGTTCACGCTCGGCACTATTTATCAAGGACTCAATAAGAATGTCTTTTACATAAGGATCTGCATTATCAATTTCCTTCCAATAACAAGAGTTCAGTACAGACGGATTATATTTTACCGCTTTAATTAAATAATCAGTCCATTTATTATTATTTTTATTTAAATATAAAATACGTGACAATGATAAATTATATAGAGCATTTTCTGGAAATTCTTCTACTAAAGTTTTTAGTCTATTTATAGCAACAATAGTATTTCCTCTCTCATAAATCATATAAGCAATATTGTGGTCAAGCAAAGGACTCCTATAATAATTGGTTACGCATCGAAAATATTTAATCGCAATATTTAAATTTACAGTATCGTTCATTTCGTAATACTGTTTCCAATACATATATCCCTTGTTTATAAAAGTTGGCATAAAATCGTCACAGTCTTTCAATATTTTTAGCGCACTATCAATATTGCCCCCTTCGGCCAATTTTACAGCTTTATCATTAAGTTTATTAGAGTTGCTTAAAGAAAGAGAAATCGATAAGATGCCTAGGCAAATAATAAAAGGTATAATTGAAATCCATTTAGTTATGTCTTTATTTATTATAAATGTATTCTTTGCGTCAATATTCTGAACTGCCGCTAATAGTGTAAACATAACTAATTTCAGAGACATAGAATTCAACAATACCGGAAAAGACAACTCTCTAATCAAAATTGTTACGGATATAATTAGAAACAGAGGGAAAATAAGATTTAAATGGATCCGTTTAAGCAGATAAACAAAAATTACAATTAAGAATAATAACCATAGACTAAATCCAATTATCCCTTTCTCTATCAATAATTGAGATATTATATGGGGAGCGAATGTTGTGAAACTTGTTTTATCAGATTCGTATCTCTTTGTATTTATTATTTGAGAAAATGTACCTGAACCAGCCCCGAAGAATAAATTTTCATTTATTTTTTTGAAAGATGCTTTAGATGACAGAACCCTCCCCTCTATACTTTTTTGTTGGGAGATAGTTTCTGTAAAATTTAAAGTTTGAAAAACTTCCGAAACAAATGGCCTTATTATTAGCAATAGACATATGGCTACACAACAAGATAAACATAGTTTAGTAATCAATTTTGTTTTGCTAAATACAAGAAGCAAAAATAAAGATATCAAAAGAAAAATAAACGCAACATAAATCCCTCTTGAAAAGGATGTTATTATTCCATATGTTACAGGAATCAAGCAGAAAATAAGTATTATTCTCAATCTTAAAAGTTTTCTACAATATAAAATTGAAAATAGTATTAATCCTGCAAATCCTAAAAGATACGAACTCCATATATTTATAGATTGGCCTAATGGTTTATATAAATACCTAAATGGATATAGACTGTCAAATTGGGCAATATTATAAATTAAATCCTCAAAATAGAAAAATGCGACACAACCTAATAATGCTGCGACTCCTATTATTAAACCATAAGAAAATAACAAATATTCAAATTCAACTTTTTTGTTAAAACATAATCTCAATACCAAATAATATAGCGTGCAAATAACGCTTATTTTTAAGTGTATGAAATTTGTAATGAAATTTACCGATATAAATTGCAGTATTATTTCGTATAATAATAAAATTACAATTAGCGTATCAATACAAGTAAGACGTAAAACAGCCGATTTTAACTTAATAAATATTACAAAGGATAATATAATTCCGATTGAGAAAAACGGATCATTAATCTTTGAAGTTAATGATAATATAAATAAAATTGCTAATAAAAATAGGCTTACTATCAATTGAGGCTTTATAGATGAAGTCATATATTAAAGCGTTTTAGCTGCATCATTTATCTTTAGCAAGTGTTTTTTTACAAGCGGATATAAGGTTTTATATAAAACATATACAGTAAACATGAAAAAAATAAGTTGCCCGAAACACCTCTGCATCAACTGTAAATCAGGCATGGATCCAGTAGAAATCATAAATATCAATTCCTTTATATGCCCCGGAAAGGTCCTGAAGAATTTTATTATAAACACAGGTATGAAATATAAAAAATAAAAACCGAAAATCAAGTTAACTAGTATTGTATATATAATTGCAACCGTTCTTTGCTTTTTTGAAATAGCTAAAAGGTAGGGTCGCTTATTAATAGGCTTTTTAAAAGATCGATTAAAATAATACTTAAATACTTCAGAAGTTCTTTGCCTTAAGTTGGGAATACCCAATAAATCTGACATAATCCAATAACCATCAAATTTTAAAAATGGATTAAGAGTAATCGCCATATTAATATTTACCGACAGGATATAATACTTTAATATATTATTTCCGGTTTCAGCATATATCAAAAACATGGGAATCAGTAATATTAGTTGAAAATATATTCCCGCTATATTTACCACCATTTTTTGTAGTTTTGGTAACTGCCATACTTCAGAAACATCGGTGTAAAAAACAGGAAAATTTATATAAAGCCCAAATCCAATTCCTCCGTGATTAACTCCAAAATATCTGCATGCGGAGGCATGCCCTAACTCATGAAAAAATGAAGATAATATAAACAATCCCAATAATCCGATAATCATATAAAGATCTATCTGGTTAGTATTGAATATTGTTAAATTATTCGTAAAAAACAGTATCTCTAAAACCACTATCGCTACCATAATAAGTAACGATATCCATTTATTAAATAATACCTTAAGAATATTGGATAATGTACCTATTGTTTTTTCAGAAAGCAGCTCTATATTAAAAATAAATGGAGAAGATTTTTCCTTAGAAGCAGGCTTCAATATTTTACCCAAACAATTTTCTATTATAGATTCAATTTCTTCATCATTAAATATCCGCCCTTTTTTTGCATAAAACTCTTTCAACCCGTCTATAGATGATTTTTCTTTCAAAAGATCTATTAACTCAAAGACTGTTTCGTTAATTTCAAAATTTCTTTCTTTATAACATACTATATAGCGCTGATCGACATTCGATGTTGCCAGCTTTCGTATTTCAAGCTCATGAATCAATTTGAGATCTACCATAATTTAGAACAATTGAGAGGGGGTATAAATTATATACCCCCAAAAGTTTAGCCTACAAGTTATGATACCGGAGAACAAACGTTTTGTTCTGAGCTACACTGAACGGCGCAAAAACAAGCGGCACCGTCAATCCCATCTACAGGGCCAAACAGATCCAACAAGCCTCCCACCGTAAGAATGTCTGTTTCAAGACGTTTCTCAAGTTCCTGAACAAAAAAATCATCATACAACTGCTCATTAAGAGGCATTAATTCCTCTTTTTTTCATTTTTTTTCATAGTGAAAATTTAAAATTAAATTAATAAAAACACAGGTTACTGCATAGCCGGCATAACACACTCCTCGTACGCTTTATTAGCAGCATATTTAAAGGTATTAGAATAGCCATCACAATAATTGCTGTTTATATCTTTATTTCTTGTAATAGAAAGGTGTAGGCATCCTCCACTACATAGCAGAGCGTATTTGCACACGGAACAATTTTCTGATCCATTTATATTTCTGGCATGCCATCTACTAAGCTCTGGTGTCCACTGTATTTTATCGGAGTATTTGCCTATTACATTTTGAGGGTTTCCCACAAGGCTCCAACAGCCATAAATATTTCCATACGGATCAAAAATATAAGAACCGCTTTGGGCTGCACAAAATGTTGAATTTAAATATATCTTCCTTTTTTCTTTAATCGCTTTTGATAATTTATTATATATTCCAAAATCCTGACACCCGTACTTATTACCATTAAATTCTAATTGCTTGTAATTTATTCTATTAAATTCTTCTCTATTTAAATAGTTTAAAACAGCGCTTTTATTATTAGCATCGGGAGAATAATCCTTTAACAAGGCCGACTTAAATGCGAATTTTTCAAATTTACTATATCCAAGTTCGTCGAAATAATTTAAAATTTTTTTAATGTCACTGATGTTATTTTTATCAGTATTGTAACGTATCGCAACAGCTATATCTTTTTTTAATGCAATTCCTATATTTTTCACTATCTTATCAAACGATCTTCCCGTTAAATAATGAATACGCCTATTATCATGTTCTTCCTTAAACCCATCAATGGTTATCTGCAAAGTATTAATCTTTTCAGGAGAAAGCAGATCTTCATAGTGATCTAAATCATAGCCATTGGTTATAGCCATAAAAGTCATTCCAAATTTTTGTGCCCTTGATACTATATATTCTACTATTTCTTTATTTTCTTTAAGTAAAGGCTCTCCCCCATATAAAATACTTTGCCGGCTTCTTAATTCTGCCCGAGGTTCTATTTGTTCCATTGCATAGAATGCTTTATCAACCAGCTCTTTAGTAAATTTTCTCTTTGTCCATTGATGTCCCTCCCCTGATATCTCGTTTTCATAACAATATGGGCATCTAAAATTACAATCATAGGAAATTAAAAACATGAAATTTTTAAAAAGGCTTTTATCTTTACGATGCATCAGATTTGCAAGCTTTTTTACATATTCTCTCTCTTCCCGCAATGTCTTTGTTGTAATATATCCTCTACTAATTAATAATTTCAAAGTATCATCATTTAGGCCATCTGATTGTAAATTTATGAAGCTTCCATTTTCCTTTAAATACTTCACTATTTGTTTACTTGCAACATCTATAGCTCCTGTGTAGCCATGAATTAGCATGTATTTTTCCGATGCTTTTTCTAATTTAATGAAAATAGTATACGAAGATAAACGATAATTAATCATAATGCATTAGATTGTTAATTATTTATAATTATAGATAGAAATAATATTATTTTACTATAAATATAATATTATCCCCAAAACAAGCAGATTATTATCTAATAATTAGGATTTCCTAAATAAGAAGAAGTCCTGATTTTTCCATAAAATAAAAATTTAAGGTGTGGCTTATATAGTAACTCAATTACAAATCTATAATTAAACTTTCATTATTTGAAATAGTCAATGCTATAAAATACGTTAATTATATAAAATTATACTTTTATTATGATATTCATAAATACCGATAGGTATCCGTTCGCTCCGATTATAAATTTCTCCATATATTTTTTTTAACCTAATACTCTATTAAAATTTTGGATTCCGATAAAATGGAATAACTTTTTCAATTCGAGATTTTAAAAGACGAAGCCTGAATATTACCATAGTCCTACCAACCACAAAACAACAGAAAAGTAATAGATCGCACTTTTAAACTTTCTCATTATTTTCATACGGCTATTCTACTGGAGATCTATAAATATCCGAGAAATAACGAAAAAACAGTTCATCCCTGTTTTCGGCAGGATTGAAATGGCCTTCATTCTCGACACGCCGGTAAAGAATACGGTTATTATATTTCTTTGCCTTTTCCACAAATTTGTCCGCCTGACTGATAGGAATTTCATTATTACGCGAATGCGATATGAATAAATACGTCTGCGCGGGCAATTTATTTAAACTGTCAATCAAATAATCGGGATAAATCCCGTTTGAAACTCCAACCCCAGCAGCCAGCGCCGGATTACGCTGGCAGGCACTCAACGCTTTGGTACCACCGGCGCATCCACCCAACAAATAAATACCTCGGTCGTCGATAGCATAATGCCGTTTCAAATCGCTCAACGCTTCATTCAGATCTGTATCCGCTTCGGCATTGTAAATAAGCTGGGCACGCAAATAAGGAAATAACAAAGCAAAACCGTACTCATCGGCAAGACGGTACTCCCAACTAAGGAAATCAATATCCGAAATATACCAGCTAAGAGGCATAATCGGAGGATCGGCAAAATAGTAGGGCATATAAATGACCAATGGAACCTTACGGGTGCTATCGGCACATAACTGCGGGGAAATATGGAAAAGATAATATTGTTCCGACGAATCCGACGGAGATACATACTTTTTTAGAAAAGTTCCCGGTCGGTTGCGCAAAGTCGAACCACTCGAAACAGCCCGGTCTATATCCTGCAATTGAAGCAAAGTCGATAATTTATTCCTCGAATTAAATGAAACATCATGCACCCGGTAAGCCGCCGAACGCTGCTCCTTCAAATGATCGTACCGCTGTTGCAGAGAAGAGACATAATCCCCGGCATCTGCCCTCTCTCCCGATTCGCAATACACCTCTGAAACCAAAGCATCGAAAAACGGATCTATTTCTCCTATAAAACAATACTCTGCCAAAACCGTATCCGGCAATGATAATTCAGACCGGTACAAACCGTCCGATAATCCTTCGGGAAGCGCTACTTTCCAACTACTATATCTCTCTACAACACCAGCCTCTCCCGCCGGTAAAGTATTCCGGTCAACCCCGAATTGTTTACAGTCCTGCAAATCATACAATGCAAACCCGACCTTCTCCGAATAGGCGTAAGGCCCCAAATAAATCTCCACCGAATCGTCCCTTCCCTCAATAACAGGATCGACAACGAAATCACACCAGTAATCGTTCCGGTAATGACTTCTGGCAACCAGCTCATCCTGTACCGAACAATAAAACTCCCAGTGGGAAACACCCTTCTCTACTTCCGTTTGTGAAAGTTTTACAACCACCGTATTATCGCCCTCAGCAAGAGAAGCGACAATATGGTTCTCTACCTGTTTTTTTATATTTCTTTTCCACTGACATGCAAAAATATTCTCCGAATTCAGCCAGACTTCCATCTGCTGCGCAAAGTTAAAACCGAAAACAACTGTCTTGGCCTGAGAAGAATACACATTAAAAAACAAATACACACACGATGGTTCTTTAACACTTGGAAAAAAATCATTAAAATCAAAATAATTCTCCAGATTTGGCGACAAAGTCCGCACCTTAACACCCCGCTTTCTCAAAACATCCAAAGCGGCAAATCCACCTTTATATATTTCCGGATCGAAATTACCGGATAAATCCGAACAGCTTGCACTATCGATACGGAGCGGAAACGAAGCACAAACCTTATTTATCACTACTTCCGAATTGCCTTCGGAAAAATCGACCGAAAACCGGGGGGTTTTTGTACATGAACAAATCAGCACACAAAAAACAGGGAAAACTCGAAAGAAAATACATGTGGTTTTCATAGCGGTAATTTCATTAATATAATAAAGTCAATCCAAGCTTCTCTCCCTTCTTGTCCAAACCGGGAAACGCCTACCACCTACAGAAAATTCTACAAAAAGGCCTTCCCTCAATTCAGAGACAGCAACAAAAGACGGAACAAAACACCCTTCATAATAGCAAACCTCAGTATAAATCAAAGGTCATTTACAAACATCGGAAATATATTCGAAAAAATAAGCT
This sequence comes from Bacteroidales bacterium, assembly GCA_029007825.1. Taxonomy (GTDB): domain Bacteria; phylum Bacteroidota; class Bacteroidia; order Bacteroidales; family JAQXIO01; genus JAQXIO01. The sequence goes on from JAQXIO010000067.1 coordinate 56,747, forward strand.
CCAACCTTTAATTTATAAAATTTCCAAATAACCTTTTCCTATATCCTTCTCCGGAACACCGACAAAAGTAAAAAAGAAAAAACCGCCACACCCTATAAATAAAGCTATTTCAACATTAGCATAAAGCGCTGCGGACATTATTCGCAAAAAGACCTCTTGCCCCAACCATTATGCAACGTCTGAAAATCGAAAAATCTCGAACAAACGGAAGCGATCAATATACTTAAAAGTAAAAGTACAAACTACGTATATATCAATCACAAAAAAACAATTGGCATATCCCGGTAAACATTATCCGCTACGAAAATAAAACCTCTATTTTTTCGGAAATTCGATTTCCCTGCGTCGGAACTCCGCGCAGACAACAGCCGTGGCGACCGCCACGTTAAGCGACTCTGACGTAACACTGTCAGGCGGAAAATTCGGAATATAAAGCCGGTGCGTCAGAAGGGCATCCACCTCCGCACTGATACCGTTCCCCTCGTTCCCCATAACGATCATACCCTTTCCGTCCAGTTTTTCACCATACAGGTTATTACCGTCCAGAACGGTTCCGTAAAGAGGCATATCCAACGTTTTCAGAAACGGTACAAGATCAGTATAATGCACCCTCACGCGTGCCAGCGCACCCATCGTAGCCTGCACCGTCTTCGGGTTATACACATCCGCGCACTGGTGCGAACAAAACACCTCGCCGATACCGAACCAATCCGCCAGACGGATAATCGTACCCATATTGCCCGGATCCTGCACCCCGTCCAACGCCAACGACAATTTCCCTTTCAGCGCCTCCCTGTCCGGCTCGTAAACCGGTTGGCGGAATACTGCCAGCACATCCTGCGGCGACTTCAGCAGCGAAGCGCTACGGATATCCTGCTCGTCCGCCACCACTAACTCCTCCGTATGTAAATCGCCCTGCGTAGCCATCCATTGCGGCTTTGCCACCAGCAACTCACACTCGAAATGCCCTAACAGGTCGGCCACTAATTTATTCCCTTCGGCAAGAAAAACACCGTACTCATCCCGAAACTTCTTTTTCTCTAACGACTTAATATATTTGATTTTATTCTTACTCAGCATCTGTTTATAATGTTATCAAACAAAATTATAAGGTTAGCACTTGGGTAAACTCATTATTTTTTTGAAAGTCATCATCCCATATAAATTTCACTTTAATTGTTTTCGGAAATCCCACTATTAATCGAAATATCACTTCAGTCGAATCTTGAGGATTTAACAATTCATAAGGAAATGGGTTTTTAAATATATCTAAACGGTCAGCATTACTTATTAACTCAAATCGCACATTTAATGCCTTAGATCGCCCCTTATTATATACTTTTAATGTTCTTGGCCCTTTTCCTACTTTTACAATATTTCCTCTTATCTGAGCCTTTTTTATCTCAAGTTCTTCTATTTCGTTCTTTTTAAGTTGATAATCATTTAATTTTCTTTCTTGTTTTTTCAACTTATTATCATGAAATATAAAAGTAAAAATACCAAATAATAAAGCAATACATGCCACAATAAGACTAGCTAATTCCATATTTCACTTAAATCTTATAAATTTATTTCCACTGAATATTTTCCTAAATTTTCTAGTAATATCTTCTTCAATCTCAGCACTAATCTCCGCTTTAAATGAATCCACTCCTTCCAGAATTGTTCCTTCATTTAATTCAACCAATTCATCATACCCTCCCGGATATTCCCTATTACAAAGATTACATTTAATATGACTTCTATCCTCATCAAATTCAAAATCTTCACCACCACATGTTATACATCTAAGAATAATATTTCTCGTATAATATTTTTTCATATTCTAATATCATTTTAATACTAAATTAGACTTAAAAATGCAAAACACAAAACACTTTAGACGAATCATGTTGATTAGATTAAAATATTTCTGTAAATCCAAAATTTTGTATCAATAAAAAATTATCCCCTCTGATAAACCAGAGAGGATAATAACATACTTTTTTATTTACACTTTTAAAGTCTGAATATTTTTTACTCCAAACGTCCCGTTGCCCGCAGATATTCCGTTTCATAAATCTTATACTGCGTCTGAGCCTCTATATAATTGCTCTGAGACTGCTGCCATTGCGACTGCGCATCTAACAAATCGGTCAGCGTACACATCGAAGCATCGTAACGCCCCTGCATCACGCGCAGATTCTCATCAGCCTGCCGGCACCCCAGCTCAGCCGTCTCCACCATACGATAACCATCCGTCACATTCTGGACAGCCTGGCGCACCTCGATACTCAGCAAACGCGTATTCCTCTGTAAATCCAGTTCTGCATTCTGCAGATCCAGCCTCGCCTTCTTCACCTTCTTCAACCCCTCGCCCCAGTGGAAAAGCGGAATATTGACCGAAAGCATGGCAAGGCCGAAACCATCCTGGAACTTTTGGGTATAAGGAACATATCCGCCCATACCGTCGCTCGCCACACCATTCATCTTCACATTACCGTAATAAGAATATCCTGCCGAAAGTCCCACCATAGGAAGAATATCGGCACGGACAGACTTGATCTGTTCCTGCTGCGCCCCTACCTGCATCTGCAAAAGCTTCAGTTCGGGACGTTCGGCAATGCTCTCGTCCATCCGTGTAGGAGCCGCAACCGAAATAACCGTATCGGTCGGCACGATTTCCGTGTCCAATGATTTGCCCAACACATTGCAAAGCGCCAGTCGACACAAGTCAGAACCGTTCCGCGCCTTCTGCAACTGGTACTCTATCTCGCTCCGCTTCGTCGTGATACGCAGCAAATCGTTCTCCGTTCCCATCTCCGCGGCAACACTTACCTCCGCCTGCCTGTACAAAGCCTCCATCTGCCGGCTGTACGTTTCGAGCATACGCACCTTCCTCTCCACCGCGATAAAAGTCCAGTAAGCATGATCGGCATCCGCTATCACCTCCATACGCGTTTTACGCTGCGTCTCGGCAGCACATTCGCGCCCGATCTTAGCTAACTTATTACCGGCCATGATACGCCCTCCGGCATAAATAGGCTGTGTCAGCGTTATACCCGCAAAATACATGCCCCGCATCTGCAATTCCGCACCCATCATATCGAGATCGGGAAACACATAAGTACCTGAAGCCATAGCATCGAACTTAGGCAGATAAGCCGTAAAAGCAATTGCCTTGTCCAGTTCCGCCTGCCGCAAAGCATTATCAGCCTTCTTAAGCTCTTCGTTATGGGCAAGAGCCATCTGCCGGCACTCCGCCTGCGAAAGAACGAGAGGATTCTGTGCGGCAGCACCCATGCCCGGCACCACGATAGCAGCGATATATATAAGAATTCGTTTCATCTTTTTCATCTTAATTTAAAATCGAAACACAATACAGGTTTCTGTTACTCTTTATACAATACTGAAATACCCGGTCACTTCTGCGTTTTTTCCGGCTTCTTCACATGGAACAGCGCCGTATAGAACAAAGGCAGCAAAATCAGGGTAATAATCGTACCCACCGTCAGGCCGCCCATAATGGTAATAGCCATCGAACCGTACATCGGGTCGGCAACCAGCGGGATCATACCCACGATCGTGGTAAGCGACGCCATGATTACCGGACGCACACGCGATACAGTAGCATTGATCACGGCATCGTACGGATGCTGGTGCTCCTCCTTATACAGGCGGTTGATCTCATCCACCAGCACAATAGAATTTTTCACCATCATACCGATCAGCCCCATCATACCGATAATCGCCATAAACGTAAACGGCTCGCGGAAAGTAAGCAGCGCCACGGTAATACCGCAGAACACGAACGGGAAACAGATCAGGATCAGGAAAACCTTCTTCCAGTTATTGAAAAGCAGCAGCAAAATACCAAGAATGATAAACATCGTGATAGGCATATACTTCATCAGGTTATTGATCGCATCATCCTGCATCTCGATTTCACCCACCCACTTCATATTATAGCCCTCCGGCAGATGAATCGCATCAATATCGTCTTTGATAGACTCCATTACCTTGGCCGGCGTAGCGTCGTACAGCTCGTAATCCGGGTCGCATTCCGCCTCGATCGCACGCTGGCCGTTTTCGCGGAGCACCAAATCCTCCTCCCAGTCCAAGCGCACATCGCGCGTAACATTGCTCAGCGGCGTGCTTCGGAACATTTTATCCTGCAGCTCACTCATCCCCTTCGAGCCGGTCATAACACCCTTCATATCCTCGTCGGTCATCCGCACGTTCATCATGCTCCACACCGGTATGTCGTTCAGGTTCTTGATCTTGCTCCCGTCGGCATTGCGTACCATCAGGTTTACAATCACCATACGGTCCTGATCGTTCAGCAAACCCACAGGCATGCCGTCCGTAGCAGCCATCAGGGCATTCCCCACGTCACCGCGCTCGATGCCAGAACGCAAAGCATCCTGCTGCACATATTCGGCAATAAGCGATTTACCCTTCGGCTTCCAGTTATTCTGCACCGAGTACGGGTCCACATACGGGCAATTGCGCATAATAGCCTCCGCCTGCCCGGCAAGGTCGCGAAGCACGGAAGGATCGGGGCCTGTAAACTGCACCTCCACCGTATGGGTAGTAGAGATAGAGAAATTATATTTACGGAGACGGATATAAGCGTCGGGATACTTCTCCCGCAACAACTTACGAACCGACGGAATCTGTTCCACAACGGTAGCATAATCCTTACAATCCACGATCAGCTCGCCGTAACAATCGCCCCCCGATGTCATCGGACGCACTAAGCAGTAACGCGCCGGAGCACTCCCCATACTGGCAGCCACGCGTTCCACCTCCGGGTTCTGCATCAGCAGCTCGCTCATCTCCAGCAGGTCATGGCGCACACGTTCCGGGTCTGTCTGCGCAGGCAGGTAATACTCTACGATAAACTGTTTGTAATCGAAATCGGGGAAAAAGATATTCTTCACCTTGCTCATTCCGAAAATACAAAGAGCCAATACCGCAAAAGCCACGACAATAGTCGTTTTCTTATATTCGATCAAGAAAGCGATGCTGCGGCGCACAAAACGGTGAATAGGCGAATTCATCACCTCCTCGCTCGTTTTTTTCTTATCATCCTTCTCTCGCGCCGGCAGCCACGCCTTGGCACACATCGGCACCTGCACCAATGCCAGCACCCAGCTCGCCAACAAACTCACGCACAAAACGAGGAACAAATCGTGCGCATACTCCCCCGCCGAATCGGGCGAAAGGTAAACATTCACGAAAGTAGAAGCAGCGATTATGGTAGCCCCCAGCAACGGCATCGCCGTATTCCGCCCGATGCGGTACAGGTACGTCTTCGGCCCCAGACCCCGCTTCTTATCGATCAGGATACCGTCCATAATAACGATGGCATTATCCACCAGCATACCCATAGCGACAATAAAAGCCCCTAACGAAATACGCTGCAAGGTAGTGCCCAGACTAAGCAAAATCGGGAAAGACACAGCAATCGTAAGCACCAGACCAAAGCCGATAATAACGCCGCTGCGGAATCCCATGGTAAAAATCAAAACCAAAATCACGATAGCCACCGACTCGATCAGGTTAATCATAAACGAATTGATCGCCTCGTCAACCTTTTCAGGCTGGAAAAAAACCTTCTCCGTCTCCATGCCGGCAGGTACCTCTTTCATCACCTCCGCCAGCCGCGCATCCACCGCTTTACCCACATCGGGCACGATAGCACTTGACTCCATAGCGATACAAATAGCCAGAGCCGGCTTTCCGTCCACAAAAAAGCCGTTGCGCTGAGGCTCGGCATACGTCCGCTCGATCATTGCGATATCGCCCAAGCGCATCTGCTTGCCATCCATCGTGCTGATAAGCAAATTACGAATATCTTCCTCGTTCTCGATCGCCTCGTCCACGCGAAGCTGAATCTTGTCGTCGCCGTTCTGGTAAGCCCCCGCATTCACCGTCTTCCCCGCATTCTGCAAAGACATCATAATCTGCGCCGGCACAATACCGTTGCGCGAAATCTTCTCCTTCGGCACGATAATATTGATCACCTCGTCGCGGTTCCCGACAATATTGATGCGCTTCACACCTTTTACCCCGAGCAACTCGCGGCGCAGCATCTTCGCATACTTGTACATCTCAGGATAAGAATAACCGTCGCTCGTAAAAGCATAGAAAATACCGTACACATCCATCATATCGTCCACCACGATCGGATCGTAACAATCCTGCGGCAACTTCATCCGCGCATCGCTCACCTTACGGCGCAGCAAATCGAAATGCTGCTCTAAGTCCTTCATCAACACCGTTGTCTGGAACTCGACCGTAAACATAGCCGACCCGCTCTGACACTCGGTCTTTATCTTTTTTACGTTCGGCAAGGCACGGAGCTCGTCCTCCATAACCTGTGCCACTTTCAACTCTACCTCATGGGCACTGGCGCCGGGATAAGGCACCACCACCATTGCCTGCTTTACGGCGATAGCCGGGTCTTCTAACTTCGGCATCTGCAGGAACGAAAGCACACCCGCTATCAGGATACCGGCCATCAACGACCAGAACAAGGTCGGACGGCGGATAAAAAATTCGGTCAGCTTCATCAGATCAATCCTCCCACATTGGTTTCGGCAGGCTCCTCTATCACCCGCACCTTCTCATTCTCCTGCAAAGCATTCACTCCGGCCTTTATAACCCGCTCGTCACCGTTCAGGCCCGATGTAATCACCGCATTGCCCGATGCATCGGTACCGTCTACCGTAACCTCTCTCCGCACAACAGTAGTATCGTTGCCCAGCACCCATACATACGTGTTCTCCTTCTCCCGGAAAAGAGTATGCAAAGGCAACGTGAAAAAACCGGCATTCTCCGAACCGGCTATACGGATTCCGATCTCGACGTTCATACCGGCGGTCAAGCGTTTATCGTCCGCCCCGTCGAATACAAGGCGCATTCTGTACAACTGGTTTCCGTCAGCCTTCGGCGTAATACTGATCAACTTCATCGGCAACTCTTCGCCCCCCGTAAAAGCCGACTGGCAGAAAAATCCGGTGAAACGGTCGCGCTGTACGAACAGACTCGCAGGAATATCGACTTCCACCTCCATTCGCTTTACATCTAACAGGTTCACGATCGGAGTTCCGGCATCCACCATCTCGGCAGGTTCGAAATTCACACTCTGCACATACCCGTCCACAGGCGCATAAAGGCGCGTATAATCCAGCTTGTTCTGGTTCGTCTGCAACTGTACCTTCAACTGCTGCAGCCCCGCTACCGCCTTCTCATAGTCATTCCCCGAGAGGCTCTTTTCATCGTACAACTTCTTCATACGCGCCACCTCGTTTTTCATCTGGTCGTATTGAATCTGAGCCGCCTCGACCCCCAGCTTATAATCGGCATCGTCCAGACGCGCAATCAACTGTCCCTGACGCACGTAATCACCCTCCTTCACCGCTATACGTTCAATCTGTCCGGGCGTCTTAAACCCCAAACTGATTTCATGCGCCTCCTGCACGATACCCGAAAACGATTTTACGCTTTCCGTACCCAGCCGTACAGGTTCGGTCAATACTACGCTGCGGGTGAACGTCTCCTGCTGTTTTTCCGCACATCCGCAGAGAAGGCACGAAACAGCTACCATGGTTGTCATTATTCCTTTCATCAATTTTTCGAATTTGGATTTCTCGGCCGCAAAGTTCACACTTTTCCACCTCTTCTCAATAACCTTATTATCCGATAAAATGGTCTAAAGGATGGATTTTCGCTAAAAATCGGACAAAAAGGACAAATTTATTGTCCGGGAAAAGATATATTTGTAATAAAATTGATTTGTCCGACAAAATATGGTTATAAAAGAAAGCTCCATATTCAGCCAGCTCGACCTGATGATGCTTCCCTCGACCGAGCGCACACTGATTTTCGAAGACGAACTTATGCTAACCGACAACATCGGATATCCTCCCGAGCTGGAACCAGTTCCATCGTTCGTCACATCCTCCTCCTACCCTTTCAAACTGATGTTCACCCTCGTAATGTGCTGCACGAAAGGACATATGCGGGTAAGGCTGAACCTGATGGAATACGAACTGAAAGCAAACGGCGTACTCATAGCCATCCCCAACTCGATCGGCGAATGCCTGGAAATAAGCAGCGATTTCCAAGTAGCGGTACTGGCAATATCCGGCAATAGCCTCCCGGCGGAAAGCAATCCGGCAGGAAGCATACAAGCGCTGAAATTCCTCACCCAACAAGCTCTCCTTCATCTCTCTGACGAAGAACTGGAAGAATTTCTCTCCATCTACAACCTGATGCGCCGGAAAATACAGCAGCCAAACTATGCATTTACACGCGAAGCATTGAAAGGCTATATGCAAGTACTTTTCTGCAATGGCTACAATACGATGGTGACACACGGAAAAGCGGAAAAATCGGCAGCGGGAAACCGCCAGCAAATGTTGTTCGATACCTTTCTGGAACAGGTGCAGAAGCATTACACCCGGCAACGAAGCATCAGCTACTATGCCAACGCACTCTGCATCACCCCGAAATACCTCTCGCAGGCAGTATACAAAGTAAGTGGCCGCTACGCCGGCGAATGGATAAAAGATTACGTGATTCTGGAAGCGAAAGCCCTGCTGAAAAGCAAAAAATACACAGTGCAGCAGGTAAGCGACCTGCTCGATTTCGCCAATGTCTCCTTCTTCGGAAAGTATTTCAAGGCGGCAGTAGGGTGCTCGCCGAGAAAATACCAGATGGGATAAGAGAAGCACGGCACGTTCCTTTCCCGATTCGCCCGCCAAAGCGATTTTTTTGCGGGGCAAAGAGAAAAAGAAGCACCGAATAAGCTATCTTTGCGATAGATAAGCAAACTCTGCAACACATCCGTCCGTTGGCACGCAACGGCAATACGCAGAGAAAATACAAACCAAAACCCTCTAAAAGCGAACGCAGGTCGATGAACGTCAAACCATTTCTTTTGTGGCTGCTATGTTTCACATTGGCTGCGTGCAGCACGACCAAGTACGTGCCCGAAGGCCAGTTCCTGCTCGATAAGGTAAACCTCGAGATCGACGATAAAAGCGTCAACAAAAAAGACGTCCGTAACTCCATCCGGCAATTGCCCAACATGGAATTTTTAGGAATCGCCAAAACGACCCTGATGATCTACAGCCTCTCCAACCGCGACAGCTCCCGTTGGTTCAGCAAGCTGCTGCGGAAACTGGGCGATCCCCCCGTTATCCTCGACACCACGCTCGTCGAACGTTCCAACCACGACCTCCGGCTCACCCTTATAAACAAAGGCTATACCGACGCAACCGTCTCGTCGGAAGTAAAAACGAAAAAGAAAAAAGCCGTCGTGACCTACACCGTCGAAGCCGGGTTGCCCTTCCGCATCCGGGAATACGGCCGCATCATCCCCGACACAGCCATCGCAAAAATCGTCGAACGCGAAATGCAGCGCCCCCCACGAAACATCTTCAAATCACGAAGCAACACCTATAAAGGCACACTGATAAAACCCGGCGACCTCTTCGACCGGAATATACTCGACGAAGAGCGCCAGCGCATAGCCTCCGGCCTCCGCAGGTCGGGCTACTACGGATTCGGCAAAAACAACCTCGGCTACCTCGCCGACACCACCGTAGCCTTCAAGGAAGCCGACATAACCCTCTATACCCAGCTTGCAAACGACTCCGTCCCCACCGAACAGTACAAAAAATACCGTATCGGACAAGTCTTTGTCTATACCGGCTTCGATCCCCTCACAAACCCCGAAAGCAACCCCGCCTCCATCCGCGACACCATACAATTCCGCAACATCAACATCGTACGCGGAAAAGGCGACCGCCTCCGCTCCAGCATACTCTGGCGCAACAACTACATCGAACCCGGCTCCCTTTACAACGAACGGCGCGTCGAACAAACCTATTCCGCCTATGCCGGGCTCCGTGCACTCAAAAGCTCCAACATCCGCTTCTCCGAATACATGGAAAACGACTCGGCAATGCTCAAATGCTCCATACTCACCATACCAGGCAAAAAAATGGGATTCGGGATCGACCTCGAAGGCACCAACACCGCCGGCGACCTCGGCGTCGCCTCCATCTTCACCTACCAGCACCGCAACCTCTTCAAAGGCTCTGAAGTGCTGGCACTGAAAGTGCGCGGCGCATACGAAGCAATCACCAGCAACGACATAAACAACTTCTTCGAGATAGGTGGCGAAGCAAGCATCAACATCCCCACCGTAGTGTTCCCCTTCCTCTCGGCCAACACACGGAAAAGACTGAAAGCCTCTACCGAGTTCGCCATCAGCTACGATTACCAGACACGTCCCGAATACGACCGCACCCTCACCTCCGGATCGTGGAAATACATCTGGCAAAACCGCTTTGCTACTGCCGACCGGCACACCTTCCGGCTGCTCGACATCGACTACGTGTACCTGCCCCGGCTCGAATCCTCGTTCAGGGACAGCCTTCCCGCCAATACGGTACTCTTTAATTATACCAACCAGTTTATAGTATCCACAGGCTACTCCTTTTTCAGCACGAACGAAAACCCCTACAACAAAGCACGCAACAAATACGCGCTGCGCGCCTCCATCGAACTCGCCGGAAACATCCTGAACGGACTCACACGACTGCTCAGCACCCCGACCGACGACGAAGGCGCCTACACCCTCTTCGGTATCCCCTATGCACAATACGCCAAAGGAGATATAGACTTCAGCCGCACCATCACCCTGTCGCCCCGTTCGTCGCTCGCCTTCCATACCGGGCTGGGCATTGCCGTGCCCTACAGCAACTCCTCCGTCATCCCCTTCGAACGCCGCTACTATGCCGGAGGAAGTAACGGACTGCGCGGCTGGAGCGTGCGCTCGCTCGGCCCCGGAGGCTACCAACCCACCGACTCCACCACCTTCTACGAACAAACCGGCGATATAAAACTCGAACTCAGCATCGAATACCGCCAGAAAATATTTAACCGCGTCGAACTCGCAGGCTACATCGACGCCGGAAACATCTGGACCATACGCGATTATCCCGCGCAACCCGACGGCGTTTTCCGGTTCGACAAATTCTACAAACAGATAGCCCTCTCCTACGGAATCGGGCTGCGCCTCGACTTCGACTTCTTCCTCGTCCGCTTCGACACCGGCTTCAAAGCCTACGACCCCAGCCGCCGCGGCCCTGACCGATGGGCCATCCGCCGCTTCAACTTCACCGACAACTTCGCCTGGCACTTCGCCGTCGGCTATCCGTTCTAAACAACAGATTTCCCAACCGGAAACAATCTGCCGGTTCCGGTTGTCCGGACACACTCGCAAAAGCACAAACCCTATCCGAACCTTCTTCTTTTACCCTATATCTATTATAAACACATCTGCAGGGTAGATACACCAACAAAAAAAATCTTCACGCTCAAAGAAAACGATTGAATTAAGTAAATAAAGGCCTTTGAGCAATTTCTCCGATTATTAAAAAAGAAAACAATTGTAACGAATAAGAAACCTCGATTTACAACATGGCTATTACGATATAATAATCGGCGCTCCAAAATAAATTTGCATTTTCTTAAACAGGATAAAAAAATTATTACTTTGAGCCTTATACATTATACAAAAGATGAGCTGAATCCCATCCGCATCACCCGGAAAAAGAAGATTCCCGCTCTGGGCACATCTTCTTTTCCGTCTTCAGATTGTATCCGCTTCATAATCTTTTTACTACTTTTGAATAAAACAAAGAAACATCCGACTATACCATGAAAAAAATTATCACTTGCATTCTTTGCCTCTGTTCATTCGCCCTGTTTGCCGCAAACGGAGGCAGAACCACCATTTCACTGAACGGCGAATGGGAGTTCGACCAGACCGAAACCGCCTTTCCCCCTAAAAAATTCACGCGGAAAATCCCCGTGCCCGGACTCGTGCACCTGGCAAAACCCCGCATTGCCCAATACGAGAAATTCTTCAAAAAACCTACCGACACCGAGCTCACCGAGCAGTTCAACTTCCTGAACCGCGATTATACGCCCATGTACAACTGGTATCGGAAAAAAATAAAAATCGATCCGGCCCTGCAAGGCGAAGAGCTTTTCCTGACCATCAAAAAGAGCCAGTACGTAACCATGGTATATGTAAACGGACGCCTTATCGGACGCTCGGTAGAATGCTACACCCCCATCGATTTCCACATTACCGACGCTATCCGCATCGGTGAAGAAAACGAAATACTGATTCTCGTCGGCGACCGCGCCTGGCTTCCGAGCGAAACCGCCGGCAGCACCGATAAAGAGAAAATACACTATATGCCCGGCATCTGGGACGACGTATTTATCACGGCAACCGGAAAACTGAAAGCCGACCGCGTACTCTTCCTCCCCTCTCTGGAAAAAGAACAGGTAACCGTAAAGACGCTGGTACGAAGCGCATACCCTCCACAAATGCTTTATGCCGATCCAGTGTCCGATTCATGCCGCATCGAATTCCGCATAAAAGAAAAAAAAACAGGGATAGAAGTTGCCCGGCAATCGGTTACAGGCCGTGCGAAACGCGATAACAAAAGTTACTTCGAAACCGTAATCCCGGTCAAAGCACCCAAAGCATGGACACCCGACGCCCCCTTCCTCTACGAAGGAGAAGTCCGGATTTACGATAGCGGACAACTCTCCGACAGCTATACCGTCAATTTCGGTATGCGCGACTTTTCACGCAAAGGCAAATTCTTCACGCTCAACGGTGAAAAATGCTACCTGCGCGGCTCGAACATCACCCTCCAGCGCTTCTTCGAAGACCCCGATTGCGGCAATCTCGTATGGGACCGCGAATGGGTAAAAAAGCTGATGATCGACCTCCCCAAATCGATCGGATGGAACGCTATGCGCATCTGCGTCGGGATCGTCCCCGACTTCTGGTACGACCTGTGTGACGAATACGGCATCATGCTGCAAAACGAATGGTTCTACTGGCAAACCCACGGATGGAACGAACAAATACGCGACGAATACACCAACTGGATATGGAGCGACGGCAACCACCCCAGCATTGTGATCTGGGATGCCATAAACGAAAACTGGGACGATTACATCGGAAACACTCTGATTCCCGAATTGAAGCAACTCGACCCCACCCGCATCTGGGACGCCGGATATATGACCTCCGACCACCTGGGCGCCAGCGACGAAATGGACGAACCGCACCCCTACCGGGCACTTACCCTGATGCACTCATCCGAACTCAACAACTATTTCAAGCACAACCCCTATAATCTGGGCGACCTCAGCAACTGGGAAGGCTTCCGTTCGGTACAGGATGCAGGCGTACCGCAGCTCGTCAACGAATACGGATGGATATGGCTGTGGCGCGACGGACGCCCCTCGAAACTAACCCTCAACAACTACAACTACTACCTCGGCGAAAACGCCCCCGCCGATGCCTGCCGCGAACTGCAAGCCTACTGGCTGCAACTCGAAACCGAATGGTTGCGGGCCGAAAGAGGAGTTGCCGGCGTGCTGGCATTCTGCCACCTCACCAACAATTACGGCTTCACAGGCGATTGGTTTATCAACGACATAAAAGACCTCGAAGTCTCGCCCGCCTTTAAATGGTTCAAACACTGCTTTGCACCCGAGGCGGTCTTTATCGACCTCACCGACCAACGCTACACGAAGCACCTCTCACCGTACAACCCGGGCGATAATCTGGCCTTCAATCTGGTAGGAATCACCGACCGGAACAAAGAATCGGAAGGAAAGCTGGTTCTCCGCCTATTAGATGAAAACGGAAACGAAGCCCTGCGGAAAAACATGGAAATAAAAATTCCGGCCTACGGTAAAAAATTACAGCCTACCCTTATCGGACTGCCGGAAAAAGAAGGGGGATACCTGCTGGCAGCCGAGTACTATCCCAACGGACAAACCAGGCCGGTTATCAGCCGCAGATACATAAAAATAGGGAAACCGGAAACAAATTACCGCTTCTTTGAAATAAAGCCGTAAGAATATTCTGGAAAATTTCCCCCGTCACCTTTTGATAATCTGAGCGAATTACTTACCTTTGCAATCCAAATTAAGGATGGTCGGGTAGCTCAGCTGGATAGAGCAACAGCCTTCTAAGCTGTGGGTCATGGGTTCGAATCCCATCCTGATCACAAGCATAAAATGCTAATTATCAGAAATTTAGAAAGAGGATGTTTCGTTAAGCATCCTCTTTTTTATGTTAAAATCCACAATAAAAACATGATTCCTTTCGCATATTTCGTACATTAGCTTACAAATTACTTACAAAAAATTTAAAGCGAAATGGCTACTTTTAAACCTTGTGTGAGAGGTATCAGTAAAGACAATCATTACTTTGTATATATTTTAGTAACTCATAAATCTAAGCCAGCTTATATTAAAACAACTTTCCGAGTAGATAAAAGCAAAGTCAGAAATAAACAAATAAAAGACAACAGCATAATTACCCGATGTTCCATTTTAATAGAAGAATATAACAAACGCCTCAATTTAGTTGACACATCGAAATGGGACATCAAAGATATCGTAGAATATCTTAAAAATGAATCATGCAGCGATATATCCTTCAGCATGTTCGCCAGATTAGTTATTACCCGGATGATTAACGAAAATAGAAGAAAATCTTCTGAGAATTACAAGATGGCAATAAATACACTGGAAAAATTTACCAGAAAGAATGATATACAATTCGGAGACATTACATCAAAATTAATTAACACATGGATTGATAGCCTTAAAAATACGTCTCGCGCAAAATCACTCTATCCTACCTGCATTAAAAGAATTTTCAACCTCGGTTTATTGGAGTTCAACGACTACGACAAAAACATTATCAAAATTAACCATAGACCATTCGAGAGAGTAAAAATACCAAAAGAATCCCCCTCAAAGAAAAGAGCTATCACTAAACAGCAAATAAACACTTTACTCACTCTGGAGGCTACGACCAGAGTAGAAGAAATGGCAAAAGACGTTTGCACGATGATCTTATGTCTTGCCGGAATTAACACGGCAGATCTATACGACCTTGACAAAGAATCCATCGATACGAAAACATGGAAACTAAAATACAGTCGAAAGAAAACACGACAAAAAAGAGGAGACGGAGCTTATACCGAAATAACCGTTCCTGAAATAATACGCCCTATTTTCGAAAAATATAAAGGAAATAGCAAGTTGTTTAAGTTCAATGAGGTTTATTCAACACCGGATAATTTCAACAAATATATAAACAAGGGAATAAAAGCATTAATCAAAAATAAAGATTTGCCGACAATCACAACCTACACTCTCCGGCATTCATGGGCCACTATCGCCCAAAACGATTGTGGTGCATCTACCGAATTAGTAGCCTTTGCCCTCAATCACGCTTCGGCATACAAAGTTACTGAAGGATATATCAAGAAAGACTACTCCCCTATTGACAAAATAAACGAAAAAGTCATTATATATCTGTTTGGTTGATGCTATTCTAATTTTATAATATACCCCATCCTATATAAAGCATTAATAAAGTTCAGTGGCGTATCTGTCGGAATGTGTATATTATTATGCTCCTTCGCTTTTGAAGCATAATCGTCCATACATTCCTGTACCGACATTTCCTGAGTTAATAGATCCCCTTTGCAGAACTGGGTAATAAATTCTTCCGGGGTATCGGCGTATATTACTTTACCATTATAAGTCTGAAATTTCATATACATAAAACATTCCGTTAAAACAAACAGTTCAAAGATCGAAATAAAGCCCTTCTTATCCACATGAGACAAAAAGGGCTTCCCCAATTAACCAGAGCCCATAACAGGGGCTTTAAAGCTATCATATTCCTGATATCGGGAATATGATTTCATCGGAACTAATCAGCCATTAATTCTTTTGCCCTAACACAAAAGTAAATTACATCCATCATCTCTTTAGTCGTCTGAGCTATCTCGTGAGGTTCCCGGTTCGGGAACTCCGGGGAATCGATATATCCCTGATATGCCTCGATAAGAGCTCCAACTTTTAGGGACAAACTTCCTTTTGAAAAATCTTTTACAAGAGTAATAATCTGTTCCTCACGTGGATTTTCAGAAAAACAAACTTCGGACCTTTGCATGAAATAAAGTTTAAAGAACGAAGTTACTACCCGTTTGCAAAGATCCTATAAAATATAAATACCCGCTTGCACCATTACAATGCAAGCACGGGGTAACTTCGTTTATTCATTAAACGGGTATTTATATAAAATCTTTGCGCTTCAAATATATAAATAAATTCCTATAAACATGTAGCATATCGATACTATATAATTTAGAAATTAAAATAAATTACATGGCAATAACCGTCTAATAACGTATCAATTAACATACTTATCAACATCATCTCTATAAACCTATTCCAGGACGGTCGTGTTTTTATTAAATAATCTAATTAGCCTTATATTAAATTAACCTATTTATCTATGCTATGACTAAACTGCTCCAACTGACCTCGTAGGGTCTCGATAATCTCATCCTTAGACTTCGTAACCCATTCTACTTTTTCGGTCAGATGTTCTACCTGCTGTTTAAGTAGCGCGTTGTCTATTTTTAATTCATTCAATTCTTTTAGAATGTTTGAATCGGATTGATATATCTCAACATTTCCATCGCCATCTATTATTTTTTGAAAGCCATGTGGGGGCGGCGCAAAGTTGTAAGTGTTCCCCATATTGCTTCCTCCAATATTCCCGGCAATATTTCCAGATCCTCCTGTTATCGCTATTTGTTTTTCATTTGGACTGTCAAAAGCATTTCCCTTCCCCGTTAATAGCCAGTTTGGGTTTACATCTCCGAATGAGCTAATTATCTTTTCTATAAACTCAAGGCTTATTCTTCTTTTACCCAAAATATAGTTATTTACAGTCGTTTGAGGCATCCCTATTATTTCAGATAAAGACAACACAGATAGTCTTTTTACGTCTATTAAATATTTAACTCTCTCTAATACAGAATCTTCCATGATTTATAATTTAGAATATTTACAAATAATACTTTTGGCTTTATTTTTAACTCAAAATATTTGCAGTATAACTCATACGGCTATATATTTGCATTATAAACGATACTCAAAACGATTACAAAAAGGACAATCACAAATCTATTAAAATATTTTTAAACGAAATTAAGGTATGAAAGAAATTATTGTGAAACATGGAATAAATAAGATTATATGCGACGAAATGGGCTGTTCGCATACGACTGTCAGAATGGCTTTAAGAGGTGTAACATCAACGGACTTAGCCAAGAGAATAAGAGAAAGGGCAAAAGAATTAATGAAAAAAAGGTAACACTATGAACGCTCTTGAATCCAAAATCGCCGCTTCCGAAATATGCAAATACATGATCTCAGACAATGAGTTCGTAGAAAAATTTGCGAACGTCTTAGCGTCTAAAATGAAGGATATGGAAGAAATCGGCAAATACATATCCAAAAATAAAGCCTATAAAATATTCGGGCGAACACAGGTAGATAGATGGTTGTATTTAGGATTGATAGACTACATAAACAACGGAAAATACCACTTGATCGAATACAAGGCACTGGAAGAGTTATCCAACCTCTCCGAACAAGAATATGAGAGAAGAAAAAGTAAGGCACTCAATGAAATGGTATATAAGAAATGAACTTCTTCGATCAACTCACATTAACAACCGAACAACGCACTGAATCTCTCTGGAACGAAACCTTCGAATCATCTTCAGAAACGGACGAATCAGGCGACATCATAGAAGAAAACGAGTTCTTCGTGATACATGGGTGCGCGGACTATGATCCTGCCTTTTGATAGGACGCATCCACACAAACATAGCTCTTTGACGTATTTCCTGCTCACCACTTAGAAAGTGCGTAGTTCCGCTACAAAACTTTCTATTTATAAATAAACCCACAGGCGGGCGAGCTGAATAAGCCACGACCCCGCCAATGGTACCAATTATAATGCAATGCCGTTAGGCTATCCTTATGGTGGAGGTAAATAAAACCATATTGCATAAAATAAATTGCAATCCCAACGGAACATCCTTGCGGTGGAGGTTATCAGACCGCTTGCAATCTATATATAGCCCGTCCGGTCAAGATTCCGGCATGTAACCGTAGAAGGTTGACGGGCACCGACCCGCTATAAATTTAAGATTATGGAAAATAAAAAAGAATTTGTAAAGATCGTATTACATACGAATAAGAAGAAACGGGTAAACGGCAATCAATACCGCCCCGTATTTAAGGTACGCAGCGCAAAAAGAGTTTACAGGGATATTATGTTTTTGGGCCGTAATATATCAAGTTATAATAATCGCCCTCTTTTCCGGGTGTAGGCTTAAATAAAGAAATCTCTGCAAGAATAATGACCGCCAAGCAATCCCAACGGCCATTGAACTCCTTTAACGCATGGTTAACGAGATAGACAAATATAATAAATACTTACAAATCATCTTTCAATTTGCCCCTTTATATGACATTCCGGAAAGACGGAAGGCGGCTTAACGGTTTTTATCTTCTGGCTCAGATAAAGCGGGTTCGATTCCCGCAAGCCGACGATGTTTTTTCATGATGAATAATGTGTTTTAGTTAACCCGCTTGTGAAAGCCGGTTAATGAAGAGAGCGCGGACAATTAATTGATTCGTGATAATTGCATTGAGAACTGTCTCCGCGCTCTCTTTTTTCCTTTCGTAAAATTAATCCTATGACATATACCATTCTGGGCTGCATAGCAATAGCTGCCATCATCACCTATATAGTAGTAGAGATCAGAAACAACAAGTATTAACCATAAATAATTACAATTATGTCAATGTCAATCAACATTATAAAGAACAAAGAATCAGGACTTTACGCCCCCTCCATTTTCGGAATAGAAACAATAGATGAAGTAACAGCCGTGAAAGAGATAGAACCTTTACTGAAAGAAATTATGGATAAGCTGAATAACCCGAATAAGCCATGTTACAAGTCCTATATTACACAATAATGGTATCACTTACAACCCTTGTCACCCTCTGTGCGGCAAGGGATTTTTACAAACTCTATAAGAGCGCTATAAAATCAAAAAAATAAACTATGAATAATTTGGAATTATACGAAAAATTCCGCCAAGTCCCCGATGAAGCCAAAAAGAAAATACAAGGAGGCCGCCTTAAAGGAATGACCGATATAAATCCCATGTGGCGCATCAAAAAGCTCACTGAGGTATTAGGCCCCTGCGGAATAGGTTGGAAATATACCATCAAAGACAAAAGGCTCGAAAATGGCGCAAGCGGTGAAATTGCAGCCTTCGTAGAAATCGAACTTTACATAAAATACAATAACGAATGGAGCGAAGCAATCCCCGGATTAGGGGGGAGCTCATTTGTTAGAAATGAGAAAACAGAAGCATACACCTCCGACGAGTGCTTTAAAATGGCACTAACAGACGCTATATCCGTATCGTGTAAAGCATTAGGTATTGGTGCCGATGTCTATTTCGATAAAGACACTACGAAATATGACAACGAACAAGACAGATCCTTATCTACAATGATAAACATTGACGATAAAAGAGTAGCAGTCTTTAATTATTTGAACACAGACATTCAATTCCTTCAGAATACCCTTAAACATTATAATATCGGAGAAATGGAGGATCTTAACAACGAACAGATAAAAGTGGTTTATTACAACCTTAAAAAGAGAAAACTCATATGATTAACACAATGTATATTGGAAGCGGAGACGTAAAATCCCTTATGAGTTCCAAAGAATCCGCCTCCCATATCTTATTGATGCAACGTTTCGTAAGTGGAGTAAAGCCCTATTATAATGCAAAAAACAGTCCTATTGATGCACTACGAATCGGAGCAATACTTGAAGATAGATACCTGCTTACCCTTCCGGAAAATTACTATGCCCAATATCCTGTCATATCGAAAGAAATGGACGTCTTCAAATGCACGCTCGACTTTGCGAAAATTGAGAACGGCAAAATAATAGACTTCGAAGAACTGAAAACCCTCCACTTCTTAGAGTTTTTGAAACTGTATGAAATAAAAGACCAAAACGAATCCCAAAGAATAACCTATATAAAAAAGGCATACAAAAGCTACTTTTATCAGGTTCAGGAACAACTTTATTGCACGGAACTTAACGAATCTACGCTAACTTTTCTTGCCGTTAACAGCTATGATGACTCTGAAAACCTGTACCGTGTGATAGAACCGAACGAAATATGCAAATTCCGCATACACCGTGACGAAGAAGCCATATCGGAAATAAAGGAAAGAGGAAGAATATTCCAACAAATAAAAGACTACTACAAAGAATAGACTTATGCTCTATGATCTATCCAATCCATTGCACAAAGAGCAGTTCAAGACAAGGTGTAATTTTCTGTTTCAAAAAAACGCCATTGTAGAGCTTACCGAAAAGAAGCCCAAAAGAACCAACCAACAAAACCGGTATCTCCATCTCATATTAGGCTTCTTCGCCGTAGAAACCGGAAATACTCTTGAATTTGTCAAAACAGAGTACTTTAAAAAGCTTGTCAATCCCGACATATTCATTCGGGAAAAAGAAGATAAATATCTCGGAAAAATAAAAATCCTCCGAAGTTCGGCAGACCTTGACACATCCGAGTCAAATCTTAGTATTGAACGATTCAGGAACTGGTCCAGTTCGGAAGCCGGCATTTACTTAGCAGCCCCGAACGAAGAAAAACTACTTCAATTGATAGAAATAGAATTAGAGCGAAACAAAAGATACCTGTAAATGAAAACCATCAGCAACGCCGATCACGACCTATTAATAAGAGTAGCCAAATATTTTGTAAAGCAAAACGAAAACAACTACTCCGACCATAAGATGATGAACCTTGCACGGATGGCAAACAAATATTTGAATAAACATAAATCATATAAGCATAGCAAAACAGAATGATGACATAGACGTATTAAGCCGACGATGGGTATGCAGATTATTTCTGTACATAATAGGAACTGATACAAAAATCATATTGCGAGTAAATTTTCTATCAATACCCTCCGTTCGTGATGAACTGAGGGTATTACGGAGAGTCGCGGAAGTGGTAGACGCACGCAAAGTATGTGAGCGAAAAATAATCATATAAGTAGCTACGGCTTAATTGACCGCAAGCGATTGAAGGTTTTAGCTGTTTTGTCCCGTCAAAGCACATGCAGGTTCGAATCCTGCCTCTCCACAGACTATAAAATAAAACAAAGCCTATGAAATACGATTACCTTATAGGAATAGACCCGGACGTGAAATCCTCCGGAATAGCACAACTCGAAGTTTCCTCCCGTAGACTCCATTTAGATACACAGCCATTTCCCCAATTGATAGATACGATAGTATCACTATCCAAAAGCATTATCAATTCAAGGCAAACACTGTTAGTTATCGTAGAAGCCGGATGGCTAAACGAAAAAAGTTGTTTCCACGCAGCCAAAGGAAAAGGAGCAGAGCGCATAGCAAAAAACGTAGGAGCCAACCACCAGACAGGTCGACTGATAATAGAAATGCTTCGATACCATCAAATACCCGTAGAAGAGATAAAGCCCCTTCAAAAGCACTGGAAAGGAACGGAAGGAAAAATCACACACGAAGAACTTTCCTATTTTACTGGAATCAAAGTCAAACGCTCCAATCAGGAGCAAAGAGACGCTGCTTTAATAGCGTGGTGGTACGCCGGACTTTCGATTAAAATTAAATCCGAATGAAAAAGAATAAAGACCCCGAACAGAAAGCCGACTGCCGCCACTGTCAACGGGCAGGCCCCGAAGAAAACTATATGTGCTACTGCTCCGAACTAAAAGTAAACAGATCCGTCGGAACCAGAATATGCAATCACTTTCTACCCAAAAGTAAGATTCATCCAAAATGAACGAAAACAAAGGATTTATAAAACTAAGCCGCAAGTTTTTCTCGAATACAATGTGGAATGAAGCCCGGACTTATAGCAGTTGCGAAGCATGGCTTGACTTAATACAGTCAGCACGATTTGAGGCAACGCCCCTAACGGAGAGTATCGGAGGTCGAGAAATATCCTATAGCAGAGGTCAAATGCCGGCCTCTATACGTTTTCTGTCAAAACGATGGAACTGGAGTGAAAAGAAAGTGCGGTCCTATCTGTCGCGATTAAAAAAAGAAAAAATGATCTCCACCGAATCTAATCAGGGAGTAAATATAATAACACTTCTAAAATACGACCAATATAATGATTCGGGCACAACAAAAGGCACAGACAAGGGCACAGATATAGAACTGATAATTAATAGGTTAAATTGTTTAGAGGCACAGCTAATGGCACAACAAGGGGCACAACCCTTACAAAAAGGGCACACAGAGGGCACAAATAAAAAGAAAGAAGAAGAAATAAATAAAGAAGATAACTCTAACGAGTTATCAAAGAAAGAACAAACTCTTAAAAGAAGGGAAGAATTTAAAAATTCGCTCACAGCCTATGCCGATAAGTACAACGAAGAAACGATACGCAATTTCTTTAACTACTGGAGTGAAATGAATAAATCCCAAACAAAAATGCGATTCGAACTCGAAAAAACATGGGAGACATCAAAAAGACTAAACACATGGGCTCGCCGTGGAGAAATACAGAAACGAATAAAACCAAATATCGCAAACTATGACAACAACAAGCAATACACAGAATTTTAGCGACGTATTCGAAGAAATGAAGCTGCATGGAATGAAAACACCCACCGAAAAAGTATATATATCCCTTTCAAATGCAGAAGATATACTCCGAAATGCCCTTCGTTATTTCCTATCACTGGAAAATCGAGAAATGCAATGGCTCCCAGAATACGAAAAAGTAGCTAATTGGCTTGAAAACAACTGCGGACGAGGGATATTCCTATACGGAAACTGCGGGCGAGGAAAAACTATACTATGCCGTTACGCTATTCCCGCTATTCTTCTCAAATACACGAAAAAAGTAGTATCCGTATTCGATATACAAGATATCAACAAAGATATAGACAATGCCCTATCCAAACATATCCTATCCCTTGACGATATAGGCACGGAAGAGCTATCCGTCAAATACGGAGAAAAACGGATGGCCTTTGCCGAAATCATAGATGCCGCCGAAAAAAATGGAAAACTTCTCATAATATCCACCAATCTCGGAGAATCCGATCTTCGGCAACGATATGGAGACCGCGTTTTCGACAGAATAAAATCAACGACGACAAGAGTACTATTTAACGGCCCAAGCCTAAGACAATGAATCCCGATGAACTTATACTCACAACGGCAGAAATAATATCGATAGCACCCTGGCAAATAACTGGGATAAGGCGTAGCACTAAGAAATCCTATGCACGCTATATCATCGCCCATCATTTACGCAACCGCTACAAATACACAACAACCAATATTGCAAAGGTGCTGAACTGTCATTACACAAGTGTTCTTTATTATCTGAAGAAATACGAAGAAAATTTACAATACAACTCCCAATTCCGCGAAATAACTGAAAAATTCAACGAAAAAATTAAATAACCATGTCACCCGAACAATTCGTACAAACAGAAGACTATAATCGTCTAAATAATCTCATATCAGCCTCTTTTCTTTTGTTCACGATCGCCGATACACAGGATGCAACCGAAATCATGCAGAAAAACGGATTATTCCTCCGTGATGTAAAATACCGCCACAAACAAGCAGCAACAGCAGCAAAAGACTACATACAAGTAATTAACAACCTCGTAAAAAACCACCGGGAAGACTATTTCGAAGATTACGAGAAACTGACGGAAATAATTGAAAATTTTATAAAAAAGGAAAAGATATGAACCTCCAGTATACTCAGGAAAAAGCGGAAACCATCAGCCGCGATCAGGAAGCCCTCGACCGCGCCAAAGAACAAGAACAACTATTCCGAAAGAAAATGAAAAAAATGCGAATAAACGCGCAAACCATAGTTTACACCACGATCAAAGATGGCGAAAACAAGTACAAAGAAAGTTTAAACCGATAAAAGATGAATAACACAATGAAACGAATCCTACGCATATTTCCCACAAAAACCAACGCAACCCCCTTCGACGAAATGGTAAGAATACGGGAATTCCCCGGCCTTTTCGACGAAGCAGACGAAATACATATATCCGTAGCATTCAGTTGGGATCGCAAATGGGCTGAATTGGCAGCTAAAAAATGGAAATACGTAGCACCCGTAAAAGTAGGCGGCCCCGCCTATAATGAACCCGGAGGCGAATTTATCCCCGGAATGTACATGAAAAAAGGCTATGTAATTACTTCCCGCGGATGCCCCAACCGTTGTTGGTTCTGTTCCGTACCGAAACGCGAAGGATATAAATTACGAGAACTACCCATAACAGACGGATGGATAGTCACAGACGACAATCTCCTCGCATGTTCTCCGGAACACATAAACAGTGTATTCGAAATGCTTAAACGACAACCACACAAACCCCAGTTCGTAGGAGGATTGGAAGCCGCACTATTAACCCCCGATATGGCCGTAAAGCTAAAAGAGCTAAAACCCGAATCATTATTCTTCGCCTACGACACCCCAAATGATTTAGAACCGTTACAATCTGCCGGAAAAATGCTTCTTAATTCCGGATTTACAAAAGAAAGTAACGACCTACGTTGCTATGTACTTTGCGGATATACAGGAGACACCTTCGATAAAGCCCAAAACCGAATGGGGCAAGCATGGAAAGCCGGCTTTCTTCCGATGGCTATGTTATACCGCGACACAGAAGGAAAATACACAAAAGAATGGAAACAATTTCAACGACAGTGGGCGAACCCCACAATCACCTATTGCAACTGCAAAAAGATATTCGGAAAATAACCCATTTAAAACAAATATTATTCGACATATGAAATACAAAATCACCCGCGCCACCTATATCACCGCAGATGGAAGGAGACGAAACGAAGCAATCAGCGCAGAAACCAACAATCTGGAGCAATACCGTAAGCAACTAAAGCAATCCGAAAACTGCAAAGATGTACGATTTATCTACGAAACAATAAAATAACACAAACTAACTATTCCGAAAGAAAATGAAAAAAGAAGAAGTAGAAAAAATATTAGGTGTAAAAGTAGAAGTAAAGAACGGTAGATATTATTATGGAAGCTCCCTCGGCCTTAGAGGCACAGGCATAACCTCTTTACCCGATAACCTGACTGTCGGAGGTTTCCTCGACCTTAGAGGCACAGGCATAACTTCTTTACCTGATAACCTGAC
>JAQXIO010000068.1 GCA_029007825.1 Bacteroidales bacterium
TGACTTTTCCTTTTGTTTTATAAACGTTCAGTTCGTTACGATTATTGATTAATGCCACTCCGGCACTGTCGTAACCTCTGTATTCAAGGCGTTTCAATCCTTTTATTAAAATAGGGTAAGCTTCACGCTCTCCCAAATAACCTACGATACCGCACATATGTATTGTATTTTACTTTTAGTTTGCAAATATAGCAATAAAGATGACATAAAATTTTATTTTTCTCATTCTTTAGAGCTTTATGATTTTTATTTATTGATTAATGTGTCATAAAGAACAGGCGGTCATTCCGATTGTAAAATCGTGCTGCAGATTTGACTCAGGGGCGTTGTGATGGATTAAAGGAGATCTATTTTACGGGAAAATATTTTTTTATGTGTTGCGGTTATTCTATAGTTTATGATTTATACCTTTGTGAGGTATATTTATTAGTATTTTTCTGAAAATAAGAGTATTTTTAACGTGTTGTATGTTTCGGAAAGGTCTTTTCATAAACGGTTTTCTTTTATTTTTTAGCGATTCTTATTTTAGTAATAAACAGAAAAGAACTTTTAAATCCGGCGTGCAACGGATTTATCTCATGAAGATAAATTTTAAATGAGTCAGAGTTCATGAAAACACAAAAGACGATTTTTCTTTTTTTATTTCTTTTTTCCCTGTTGTTTTCTGTTCAGGCATCCGATTTATTTATAGAAGCGGAGAGCTTTTCAAAAAAAGGAGGCTGGGTGGTTGATCAACAGTTTATGGATCTTATGGGTTCCTCTTATCTTATGGCGCACGGTATGGGCGCTCCGGTTAAAGATGCCGCAACGGTTATTGAATTTTCTTCTACCGGTCGTTATTATGTTTATGTTCGTACATATAACTGGACATCACCCTGGAGTAAGGGTGATGGAGCGGGTAAATTTAAGGTCATTATAAATGAAGAGGAGCTACCTGTCACATTAGGTGCAACAGGGTATAAATGGGAGTGGCAGAAAGCGGGAGAGGTGGAGATTCAGAAGAAGCAGGTTGAAATTCGTTTGCAGGATTTGACCGGTTTCAATGGGCGTTGCGATGCTCTCTATTTTACGACGGCAGAGAATCGGATACCTCCGGATGAAACGGAAGCTTTGGCATCTTTTCGTAAGGTGAAATTGCATTTGTCTGAAAAGCCGTTGGAAAAAGGGGATTATGATCTTGTAGTTGTAGGTGGTGGAATTGCCGGGATGAGTGCCGCAATCTCTGCTGCCCGTTTAGGGTGCAGGGTGGCTTTGGTGAATGACCGTCCTGTTTTAGGCGGAAACAACAGTTCTGAAATCCGGGTGCATCTGGGGGGCCGTATAGGTAACAAGCCTTATCCTGAATTAGGAGGATTGCAGAAAGAATTCGGACCTTCGCGCGGCGGGAATGCCCAGCCTAAAGAGTATTATGAAGATGATAAGAAGCAAGCGGCGATAGCAGCGGAAAAGAATATAACTCTATTTCCGTCTTACCGGGTCTTTGATGTAGAGAAGAATGGAAATAGCATACGTGCTGTAATTGCGAAGCATATAGAGACGGGAGAGGAGATACGATTGACAGCACCTCTCTTTTCCGATTGTACGGGTGACGGTACAATTGGTTTCCTTGCGGGTGCCGACTATTCTATGGGACGTGAGGGAAAGTCCGAATACAACGAGGAGACTGCACCTCAGACAGGAGATAAGATGACGATGGGTACCTCTGTGCAGTGGTATTCAATCGATACCGGGAAGGCATCTTTTTTTCCGATTTTCAGTTATGGCGTACGGTTTAACGATCTGAATGCCGAAAAGGTGACTATGGGTGAGTGGACTTGGGAGACTGGTATGAATTATGACCAGATAAAAGATTTTGAACGTATAAGGGATTACGGATTGATGGTGGTTTATTCGAACTGGTCGTATCTGAAGAATGATTTTATGGAAGATAATCGTTATAAGAACAGAAAACTCGAATGGGTAGCGTATGTGGCGGGAAAACGGGAGTCGAGAAGGTTACTGGGCGATCATGTATTGACGGAAAATGATATAAGAAATTTCGTGGAATATCCGGATGCTTCGGCTCCCACTACGTGGACGATCGATCTTCATTATCCTGATCCGGAGAATACGAAGCATTTTCCCGATGCTGAGTTTAAATCCATAGCGAAGCATATACCGGTGCATCCTTATCCGATTCCTTATCGATGCCTTTATTCTCGCAATGTGGATAACCTGTTTATGGCGGGACGGAATATCAGCGTTACGCATGTGGCCTTAGGTACAGTTCGTGTCATGCGTACTACCGGAATTATGGGAGAGGTGGTTGGTATGGCGGCTTCTTTGTGCAAGAAGTACCAGACTACGCCGCGGGGAATTTACCGTGAGCATCTGGATGATTTAAAGACATTGATGCGCAAGGGGGTTGCAAAGAAAGGACTACCGGATAACCAACAATATAATCAAGGCTCTACCTTAGGGGATAAGTAGTTCGTATTCTGTAACGGAAGTAAAAGAGCCGGACTTATAAGTCCGGCTCTTTTACTTTTTGTGTATAGATTTTATTTCGATTCGGATGGAGGAAGCTCTCCGGTGTCCCAATGTACGGGTTTATCGGTCATTTCAAATACCAGTTCACCACCGTTCATAATTTCGGTATGTTTAAACCACGAACGATTCAGTGGTTTGCCATTCAGTTTTACAGACTTGATATAGATATTTTTATCGTTTGAATTGGATGAGATAGTAAAAGTTTTACCATTGTCCATTGAGATGGTGGCTTTTTTGAATACAGGGCTTGAGATAAGGTATAAATCCTGTCCGGCATTCGGGAAGAATCCTAATGCGTGGAAACAGTACCAGGCTGCCATAGAGCCGGAGTCGTCGTTACCCGGTACACCGTCGTCTGTATTTTTATATTGTGTAGCCAGTAAATCTCTGGTCAGTTTTGCTGTTTTGGCCTGGGCGCCGGCGTAATTATATAGGCAGGGCGCTAAAAATCCCGGTTCGTTCCACATCTGGAAGAATCCTTTTTCAAAAAAAGTATCCAAACGGGCAATAAAGGTCTCTTTTCCTCCACATTTTTCGATCAGTTTGTTGACATCGTGCGGTACGTAAAATGAGTATTCCCAAGATTTGCTTTCGTAAAATACATCGCTCCAACTACCTGCCGAATGTACGGTGAATGGTTTTAGTTCCGATTTGAATAATACGGGGTTCCATTGCATTGCGTTACCATCCCACCACGTGCCGTCGGCATTCCGGGGCATTATAAAACCGGTGAATCCGTTATCTTCGATAGGACGCCATAAGTTTTGCCAATTTTCCGAGCGTTTGGTATACTTTTCAATTAACGTATCTTTCCCTAATCCTTTGGCTACTTCGGCAATACACCAGTCGCAATAAGCATATTCGACGGTTCTGGATCCGGAGCGTTCAAAATCGGTAGATACATAACCGATCGTGTTGTAATCAGCAATACCTCCGCGTCCCTCTTTCCGTTCGTTACCGCCGGGGGCTACTTCTGCATTTTTAAGCATAGAGGCTAATCCGGCTTCGTAATCGATGCCTTTGAGTTTTTTTGCAAAAGCATCGGCAATGATTACATCGCAGTTGCTTCCGCCTTGCGTTCGTCCGTTGAAATTACCGGAACGGGCATCCGGCATATAACCGTCGTTTTTGTAAATATCAATTAATGACTGTACAATCTCGATCTGTTTGTTTTCGTTTATCAATGAGATAAAAGGGTGTGTAGCTCGGAAGGTGTCCCATATTGCGAAAAAGTCGTCGTAATAGGGAACATTGCTTGCCCATTTTGGATTTTCACCCGTCTTATCGATCGGTTGTTGGAAGACTCGGTATAGTGAGCTGTAGAAGATGCGTTTTTCCGTATCCGATCCGCCTTCTACTTTTACTTTAGAAAGCAGGTTTTCCCATATCGCATCAGCTTCAGCATAGGTGCGGTCAAAGTCCCAATGGGGAATTTCTTTCATTAGGTTAGCTTTCGCTTTGCCGGTACTGATGAAAGATATCCCGACTTTTACATTTACCGTTTGATTCTTTTTCGTTTGAAATTTCATATAAGCTCCGGTGGGCAGACCTTCATCGAATTGGGCTGCGACATTTTCCGCTACTACATTATCTTTCCATGTTCCTGAGGTGTTGGCGGGTGTGTCGAAAATGGCATAAAAATATACCGTATAGGCTTCGCCTCCGTTCCATCCGCCTCTTACCCGTGAATATCCCCGTACCTCCTGGTTGTTCAGTATTTCTACTTCTGAGCCTACGAGTTCCTGATTTTCTCCGGCATAAGGTATGGTTTTGCCGAGGAAAGAACCTAAATCGACAAGTATGTAAGCGTCGTCGGCTTTGGGGAAAGTGTATCGGTGGAATCCGCAATGATGTGTAGATGTCAGCTCCGCTTTTATGCCGGAGTTCGTGAGAGTGGTAGCATAATATCCGACTTTGGCTATTTCGTCTTTTCTCGGAGAACTGTGTTCGTCCGGATGTACGGTGCCTGTGCCGGGCATTATCAGAATGTTTCCGTATTTCGGTCCGCCTCCCGTTCCGCTGAGGTGGGTATGGCTGAACCCATGGATATCTTGGTCTGCGTAATACCCCGAATTGGTATTTTTATCTCCGCAATCCGGTCCGATTTTTACGATACCGAAGGGAAGGGAGGGGCCAAGAAATACATGGCCTTCGCCCGTAACGCCATTCCGGGTGTTCACATATTGCGTCAATTTTTCATTCCGCGCGAAAGAGGGCGCTGCGAATAAGATGCCACAAAGTAAAAGAGATTGAATTACTGATTTCATTTATTGATTTATTAAAATTTAGATGATAGTTAGTCTTAGCATCGTGTTAAAAATGGATGTCTTGTTTCAGACCTGAAAAAATATAGATGAAATAGCACGGATAATTGTGTATCGTGTTGTTCCATGAGAATTCAAAGGTACCGAATAACCTTTTTTTGTGCAAATTTTATAGCGCCGTTGTATCAACCTTGTTTTCCGTTTTTATGCTTGTTGCAGAAAAACAATAAGACGGAGGTTTGAATATTAATCGAGAAAACTTGAATTTACCTGTATTTTATTTGTTTTGGCTTCGAGATCGCATTCCGGAGCCGATAGGGAAAATGCCGGAATACATATATTAAGAACACTATGCTTTATATGGTGATGTGTTTCATTAGCCGTTCCATATACTCTTTTACTTTTTCCGATTCTTCCGGTTCGGGGCTCCAAGGTGCCATGTTTTCTTTAGTTAACGGTGCGTATGGCCCTTCTTTTGCTTCATATATCACGGAACCTGGTTCCAGTACGATTACGGAGTGCCAGATGCCGGCTTCCAGATCAATGCCATATACTCCGTCTGAAGGAGAAAGAATCGCATGTCCGGTAACATTACCCTCTTCATCGAAAAGAAGAACCGCTACTTTGCCGCGCAAGAGGATGCAAGACTCTTCTCTGTCAGGGTTCAGATGCCGGTGCGGACGTATGTAGCTTCCCGGTTCCATAGCGTTAAGCAGACGATGCAGAGGTGCATCCAGTGAGGTATGAAAGTTGTGGTTCATACGTAGTCTCTGGTTGTTACGGGCCTGTCCGGCCGTTTTATCGAGTAAAGCCTGATCTATGAGTTTCATTTGTAGTTGGTTGATGAATAATGGGATGAAAACGATATGTAAAAATATATTTTAGTGCTAACGCCAGCAAATTTATTTGTAACTTTGTCTTCCTTCGAATACGATCAGATATGATTAGAGCAGATATTCAGCAGATAAAACAGCGTTTTGGGATTATCGGAAATGATCCTGCACTGAACAGGAGCATTGATGTGGCTCTTCAGATAGCACCAACTGACTTATCGGTACTGATAACCGGAGAAAGCGGAGTAGGGAAGGAGAGTTTCCCCCAGATTATTCATCAGAACAGTCAACGAAAGCACGGACAATATATAGCGGTAAACTGCGGTGCAATACCGGAAGGTACTATAGACTCGGAACTTTTCGGGCATGAAAAGGGATCGTTTACAGGGGCATTGGCAGATCGGAAGGGATATTTCGAAGTAGCGGACGGAGGGACGATATTTCTGGATGAGGTCGGAGAGCTGCCTATGCCTACGCAGGCACGTTTGCTCAGGGTATTGGAAAGCGGGGAGTTTATCCGGGTCGGTTCTTCGAAAGTGCAGAAAACGAATGTCCGTATTATAGCGGCGACCAATGTAAATCTTTTGAAGGCCATACGTGACGGAAAGTTTCGTGAAGACCTTTATTACAGGCTTAATACCGTTCCTATCCAGTTAACACCTTTACGTGACCGTCCTGACGATATTTTGCTGTTATTCAGAAAATTTGCTGGAGATTTCGCAGAAAAATACCGGATGCCCGTTATTCGTTTGACGGAAGATGCCAAGCCTGTTCTTGTCGCTTACCGCTGGCCGGGAAATATCCGGGAATTGAAAAATGTAACGGAGCGTATTTCGGTGATAGAGACGAACCGGGATATTGATGCTGCGATTTTGAAAGGGTATCTTCCCAATGCAGATATCAGCCAGTTCCCAGCTCTTTTACGGAAAGAGGACGACCAGAAGGTTTTTGGCAGTGAACGGGAGATTCTTTACCAGGTTCTTTTCGATATGCGTAAAGATGTGAATGACCTGAAAAAGCTTGTGCGTGATATTATGGACGAGAATGCCGAGAAGGTACCGTCATACGCCGATCCGGCAATTGCCGTTGTGCAGCCGACTACGGCTGTGGCTCCATATGTTTCGCCGCGTGTGAGTGCAATACACGAAGCGGCCGAGGATGTGGAGGAGACATTATCTTTAGAAGAGGTAGAACGCGAAATGATACGTAAAGCGCTCGAACGCCACGCCGGAAAGCGAAAAAATGCGGCTCAGGACCTGAAAATATCCGAACGTACCCTTTACAGAAAAATAAAAGAGTATAATCTCGAGTAGATGAAGAAGAAACTAAAATCGCTTAAATATTTAGGAGCAGCTTTAGTGGCTGTGGCGTTACTGGTAGGATGTACCATCTCTTATCGTTTCAACGGTGCTACAATCGATTATTCAAAAACGAAAAGTATCACGATCAATTATTTCCCGAACCGTGCAAAACTGGTATATCCTCCTCTTTCGCAGAATTTCACGCAGGCCGTCCAGGATATTTTTACACGCCAGACGCGTCTTAATGTCGTGCCTCGGGACGGAGATATCGAAATAGACGGGGAAATAACCGGATACGATCTTCAGAATATGGCGGTAAGGGCCGATGCCTATGCTTCGGAAGTACGCCTTACGATTACGGTGAAGGTTCGTTATACAGACCGGACCAATCCCTCGCTGGATCTTGAGCAGTCTTTTTCTGCCCAGCGAAACTTTTCGAGTTCGCAGGTGCTTAATGATGTGCAGGACCAGTTAGCCTCGGAGATGATCGAGGAACTGGCGGATATGATTTTTAACGCAACGGTAGGACGCTGGTAAGATGAATTGCAACGAGATGATAGAATTGTTGCAAACGCCTGAAAAACTGAATACGGAGACAAAGGCTGAGCTCGGAAAGTTAACGGAGAGATTCCCGTATTTCCTGTTAGCAAGGTTGCTTTACGTTTTGAATTTAAGGGTGTTACATGATTTCAACTATCGGGCAGAGTTGCAGAAACTGGCTCTTTATGCTCCTAACCGTTCTTTACTGCTCTACTATTTTGAACCTCAGTTGCGGTCTTATTTTGAAAAAGAAGCTACCGGTAAAATAGAAAATTCGTCGTTTGATCTTATCGATAGTTTTTTGGCGATGAATGAGAGTGAATCAGCTGCTACGCCTGAAATCCGTTTGATCGGAAATGATTATTTCAGTGCCGTAACATATAAAGGAGATGCTTTGCCGGATAATACTATAACGGAGCTTCCGGATGAACAGGATAAAATAATAGAGGCTTTTCTTGAGAAGGGAGAAACACAGGTGCAGCTTAAGCAGGAGGACGAAGATGCTTTACCGCAATCTCCCGAAACATCTTCTTTGGAAGATCTTATCGATGACGAATCGTACTTTACCGAGACGTTAGCTAAAATTTATATTCGTCAAAAAAAATATGAAAAAGCACTTGAAATAATTAAACGCATAAGTTTGAAATATCCGAAAAAAAATAGTTACTTTGCAGATCAAATCCGGTTTCTGGAAAAATTGATTGTTAACGTAAAAAGAAACATATAAAATGGGTATTTTTATTTCTATTCTTATTGTAATAGCATCATTATTATTAATATTAATCGTTTTGGTGCAGGAATCTAAAGGAGGAGGTTTAGCCTCTGGCTTCTCGTCATCAAATCAGGTAATGGGAGTTCGTAAGACTACGGATTTTCTGGAAAAAGCAACTTGGACACTTGTTTCTGTTGTTGCTGTGTTGAGCGTTGTCGCAACATTCTTTGTAAAAGATGTACATAGTCCTCAAAGTTCGGAAATGAAGGAGGTAATTGAAAATACGAGAATAGAAACACCGGCAGTAGCGCCCGATTTTAATGCTCCCATACAGCAAAATGCGGAAACACCGGTAGCTGCACCTGAAACTACTCCGGCTCAATAAAAAATCGGATATATAAAATATAGAAAAGGATAGCTGAATGCTATCCTTTTTTGTTTTTAGACGTATTGGTAGAGATTCTGTT
Organism: Bacteroidales bacterium; assembly: GCA_029007825.1. Lineage (GTDB taxonomy): Bacteria > Bacteroidota > Bacteroidia > Bacteroidales > JAQXIO01 > JAQXIO01. The sequence continues at coordinate 8,647 of JAQXIO010000068.1, forward strand.
TTTCTTTTCTGTGAGCGGTAATATTGCGATAGACCGGAAATATTCTAAGTCGTTTATAAAAGGTATTAAGCTGTTCTGAAAAGATTCCGGTTCATTGATCCGGTTCGGTATAGGACGGTTAAATTGTTGTGTTCTGTTTTTACAGTGTAGCTTTGGTATATTGATCGGGAGAATTTTTATGAAGTATAAAGAGAGAAGGGAGAAGCAAAATAGTGAAGTAATAATCTGTGTATTACCGGTAGGTTGAAGAAAACTAAAAAAACAGAAAAACGGAACAAGATGATAATTTGTTGCGTTATACGGACGGTTCTTAGTTTTAAAGAGATACGGATATGAGAAAATTTTTATCTATTTTTATTCCTGTCGTAGTGTGTTTTCTGACCGGATTGACAGCCAGCTATTTTCAAGCCGATGCAATCGAATCATGGTATCCATTTCTTAATAAGCCCGCGCTGACTCCGCCTAATATCGTGTTTCCGGTTGCTTGGGGAATTATATATCTGTGTATAGGTATATCGGTAGGATTGGTTATTCTTACTCAAAGTTTGTATCGGAAAACAGTCGTGACTCTTTTTGTCGTACAGCTTTTTTTTAATTTCCTGTGGAGTATTCTTTTTTTCTATTTCAGAAACCCTTTGTTAGGTTTTATCGATATTCTGATTCTGGATTTTCTGGTTCTCTTTTATGTTGTCAGGAGTTATCAGGTGAGAAAGATCGCTTCATATCTTTTTCTCCCATATCTTTTATGGCTTTGTTTCGCTACTTACCTGAATGGATTTATCCTGCTGAATAATTAGCTTTTTCCTTTATTTGACTTAAATAGAAAGGATGAAATTTTTTCTAAAAACGGGCATTGGTTATTTACCGAATCTTTGCAATCGAAGTTTTTGAGCGTAAGGTCTGTATTACCGGTTACAGGCCTTTTCCTAACAGATAGGCTTTCTCTCCATACTTTGTATTCCGAACCGAACCGGATGTCCATACGCCGGGAGCGACCACTGTTCCGGCATCTTTCCATCCAAGATATTCCGCTATTGCATGGTAGAGCGACAGCATAGGGTGAGCCTCTTTCTCTCCGGTATCGGCATAGGTCATCATAAAAGCACATTTTTTGTGGCGACCTTTAATCTGACCGTTGATCGCATAAAAGCGATCTATTACTTATTCATTTGTGATGAAATGCCGAAATAGTACATCGGTGTTGCAAAAACGATCATATCAGCGGTTACGATATACGGACGGACAATTTCAAAATTGTCTTTCAAAGTGCAGGAGCCATCCATTCTACAACTATTGTAGGCCATACAGCCTTCTACTTTTTGAGCGCACAATCGAAACGGAGTATATTGTGTCCGGCTTCATGTGCACCTTTAATAAATTGGTTGGCCAGATAAGCAGAGTTCTCGTTTTTCCGGGGGCTACCTGTCGATACTACTATTTTCATTGTATTTTGTTTTTAATTCGGGGAATGAAATTACAGGAAAACTATTCGCTCAATATCCTCATTTGATGAAGTTTGTTTTTATTTCATATGCTTTTTGTATTCTTTCCCTAAAGAGGTGCATTTGGCTATTATGTTTCCGGTTTGGAGATATGAATAGGTCGGCATTTCGAATAAGACCGGTTTCAGTTTTCCGTAGTCTATTTTACCCTGTTCATTAAGGATTGTCTCTTCAGCGTAAGTATTTGTTATTTTACAGATAAAATTGTCAAACGATTCCGTTTCATAATTGTCTGTTACTTCACATTCCATAACCAACGGACTGTCGTCGATAACAGGGGCACCTGCATCCCCCCAGTGCCAAGCAAAGACTTCCGACTTATCGGTTTTTCCACCGCTTACACATCCTACATAATCGGCAAGTGGAAGCATTGCTTCATTTATAATATTGACCGATAATTTTCCGGTTGCTTTGATTCCCTGATTACTAAAATGGGCTTTGTGTAGACTTACCATTATACGGTCATGTCCCATGATACCCAGATGTCCGACCAGTAGCCAGTTTGTTTTTTCATTTACCGATGTGCCTACAACAACTGCCGGTGTAGGATATAGGGCTAATACCGATTCAAGATTCTTTTTCATAACTTCATTTATTGATTGTGTTAATTATTTATCGAATAGATAGTGTCTGTTTCTGTGCAAGGAATATTTCGGCATGCAACATAAATTCTTAAGCTGGTGTTATTTTACAGTGGAATAGTTTATCAAAGCAATAGAGTGTAAGCCAAAGAAACTCCGGCTTTATTTTACAGTTTGCATGTATTCTTCGTCACTTACCGGTTCGAGCCAGGTGTTTTTGTTTGTTTGCGGATTGCATTCTACGGCAATGTGGGAAAACCAGCTATCGGGTGCGGCTCCGTGCCAATGCTCTATGCCCGGAGCAATTTCAACGATGTCGCCGGGAAGTAAGCGGCGTGCCGTTTTTCCTCGTTCCTGATAATAGCCGATGCCACCGACAGCGATGAGGATCTGGCCGCCTGTGTGACTGTGCCAGTTATTGCGGCAACCTGGTTCAAATGTGACGTTAAACATCGGCACATTCAAATCTTTATTGCCGGTCAGCGGTGCCAGCCATGATTTTCCTGTGAAATATTGTTTGAATCCGACATTTTCATTTCCTGTCGGGAAGGCACTGATTTCTGGAACTTCTGTTTTCATTTTCTGTCCATTTATATTGCCAATAGCGATCAATGTGACTGACATGGCGATGATTGTTCTTTTGATGTTATTTTTCATATTGCAAAAATAGACGGGATGATTTGTTATTGCTGTATACCGATTACTGATAAATGTAACAAAATTACGGTTTTGCAATTTTACGTAAGTGTGCACGGATTTTGTTATCGTTGTATTTATACTCTTGACGGATATAAAATTACGGATGTTTATATATAGGTTATGGATTTTGCTTAATCCCGTAGCTATGGACATGTAGAAACTGTGCCGGTTTGCTCGGATAGTTTGTTAAGCCTTTAGATCGGTGTAAGTTTTCAAATATGAAATGTTTGTCCGGATTTTTAATGAACTATAGTCTTTTCTTCTTTTTTAATATAGGGTGATAAACCGGAATGTTGTTTTAAGGGAACTTCGGATCGGTTTGAAGTTTATATAGTAAATGAAATAAGAATCGGGTAAGAGTGCTTTTATTAAATTATTTCCGGTATACTTTGGGTATTTGCTTTTCTCTGTAATCTGGAAAATAAAAAAGAGGACTGAAATTCAGACCTCTTTTGAGCGGGAAACGGGACTCAAACCCGCGACCCTCAGCTTGGAAGGCTAATGCTCTATCAACTGAGCTATTCCCGCAATTTGAACGTGGGCAGTGATGGATTCGAACCACCGAAGGTATCAACCAGCAGATTTACAGTCTGCCCCATTTGGCCACTCTGGTAACTGCCCAACGTTTTAGTGCTGCAAAGGTAGTATTATTTTTTTAATCTCCAAGCCAGATCGACCATTTTTATTGCAGTGACGGCAGCTTCATCCCCTTTGTTCCCATGCATTCCTCCTGCTCGGTCTTCTGCCTGTTTCAGGTTGTCTGTTGTTAATAATCCGAAAATGAACGGAATATCGTATTGCGTATTGAGATGCATGCATCCTTGTGTAACGCCGTCACATACATAGTCGAAATGAGGAGTATCTCCACGAACGACGCTACCGAGCAAAATGACTGCGTCCGGTTTGTAATGATTTGCAATACATTTGGCTCCGAATGGCAGTTCAAAACTACCCGGAACATGTTCTATAAAGATATTTTCATCTTTAACCCCATGTTTTTTCAAGGTATTTATAGCTCCGTCCAACAGTTTGCCTGTGACTTGATAATTCCATTCGGAAATAACAACTCCGACACGCATAGTCGAAGCGTCCGGTACGAGATTCGAATCGTAATCCGATAAGTTGTGATTTGCTGTTGCCATAAGATTCTCACATTGAAAGAGAAAGGATGTAGCCGTTACAGAACGATTACACCCCTTTCCATAATTTATAATATAAATATTCTATTATTTCGCGTTTGAAAGAAGATTGACTTCTTCAATGTATTTATCGATATCCGCAGCATCGGCAGACTGATAATATTTATCTTTTATAGTCTGGTAACATTTTAAAGCGGAGGCATAATCTTTTTCCGACATATAAACGGTTCCTGCTTTTTTCAACATATAAGGAGAAATTGCAGGATTGTCGGCGTCTTTAGCAGCTTCTTCGAAATAACGTACACCTTCCTTTAATTTGCCGGCGTCAACGTAACAGTCTCCGATAAGCCCTTTGATCGCCGGTGCGGCAATGATGTCGTCGGGATTAAACTTTTTCAGGAAATCGATTGCTTTTTCCGTTTCTCCCATGCGGTAATAACAGATGCCGGCATAGGCTGATGCCAGTTTTCCGGTAGGGGTAGAGCCGTATTGGTTTATGATTTCTTCAAAACCTATGTAGTCGGTGCCGTTTCCTTTCAGTGCAAGCTGTAAGCTGTCTTTTGCAAAATATTGCTGTCCTTTGAATATTGCTACTTCAGCTTCTTTTTCTTTTGGAATAATATATCCTCTGTAAATTCCGATAACGGCAACTACAAGAAGAATGATAATACCTAAACCTATTAAAAGACTCTTTTGATTCTTTTCGATAAATTGTTCCGAACGGCTCAATGCCTGAGCAACGTGTTCAAGATCTTTTTCTGCTTGATTTGGTGTTTGTGACATATAATTTAAATATTTTTTGTATTCTGAAATATCTCTTATTAACATGCAAAAATACAATAATTCACGAATATACAAGAACTATGTACCGCATTTTTTATAAAAGGTGAGCCTCTCATTGGCAATTCGCCGATAAAGACGTAAATTTGTACGGAACAACAACAGAATAACAGGAAGTGCCATTATGCAGCTCAGAGAATTATCCCTTCTTAATTATAAAAACATCGAACAGGCGGAATTAATATTTTCACCGAAAATAAATTGTTTTGTCGGTTCTAACGGAATGGGTAAAACGAATGTGCTGGATGCTATTTATTTTCTTTCGTTCTGTAAGAGTCATACGGGTGTGCCCGATTCGCAAATTATCCGTCACGATACGGATTTTGCTATTCTGCAAGGCTGTTATGGCATAGATGAAAAGACTGAGGAGTTTTATTGTGGAATTAAACGGGGGCATAAGAAGACATTTAAGCATAATAAAAAAGAGTATGAGCGTCTTTCGGATCATATCGGCATGCTTCCTCTCGTCATGGTATCTCCTTCCGATTTTGTGTTGATAACCGGAGGGAGCGAAGAGCGCCGTCGTTTTATAGATATGATAATTTCCCAGTATGACCGGGAGTATTTATTTGCTCTTATTGCATATAATAAAGCATTGACTCAGCGAAATACGCTACTTAAATCCGATCCTTACTCTGGCGACGATACTTTACTTGAAATATGGGAGCTGCAAATGGAGCAATACGGAAGTGAGATATTCCGGAAGCGTCAGGATATGATAGGACGTTTAAGCCCTGTGTTCGATGCATATTATGGTTCTGTAAGCGGTTCTTACGAGAAGCCGGTTTTGGAGTATGAGTCGCAGTTGACGCAGGGTGCTTTATCCGATATGCTAAAGGCAAGCCGTCAACGGGACCGCATACTTGGTTTTTCTTCCGTCGGCGTGCATAAAGACGATCTTAAAATGGAACTGGACCATTATCCTGTAAAACGCATCGCTTCGCAAGGGCAGAATAAAACTTTTCTCGTTGCACTTAAATTAGCTCAGTATTCGTTTTTGAAAACACATAACGGTCATTATCCGATTCTTTTGCTGGACGATGTGTTCGATAAACTCGATGCATTTCGGGTTGAAAAGATTATACAACTGGTATCGGGAGAGGATTTCGGACAGATTTTCATTAGTGATACGAACAGAAATCATATAAATGAAATACTTCTGGCATTTAACGGGGAATATAAATTGTTCGATGTCAAGAACGGCGATGTAACCCTTAACGAAAATTGATGATGGAAAGGCGTTCAGCACAAACCTTAGGTAGTTTACTCGAAGAGTTTTTCGAGAATAATACTCAAGTGAAAGAGAAGCTTATGGAATCGCGGGTTCTCAATGGCTGGACGAGGGTGTTGGGAAACGGTGTAGCATCGGCTACTCGTAATTTGTATCTGCGTAATGGAGTTCTTCATGTTCAGCTTAGTTCTGCAATTATCCGGAATGAGCTGTTGTTGTCGAAACAACGTATTATTTCTCTCTTGAATGAGGAGGCGAAAGGGAATATTATAAGAGATATAGTATTCAGATAACTTCCTGTTTTGAAAGAGCATTTACCACGAGATAAATTCTGAAGGCGTTAATATTCCGTCCATTTTGATATCGTGTTTATCGTATGGTACGGCATCGATGAGTTGAAAATCAAAGCAAATTCCTATTTTTTTAGCATGAGCGTTTGCCAGCAGCCGGTCGTAATAGCCTTTTCCTCGTCCAAGGCGATAAAAAGCGCGGTCGAAAGCTACACCGGGAACTAATATTAAATCGATATCGTCTATAGTTGCAGGTTCGCCGTGAATAGGTTCGGGAATGTGAAAGCGGTTATATTCCAAATGTGTATTCCCGGTAAAGCGGCGTAGCTCCATATTATACTCATCCGTTATAACCGGCAGGTAGATATTTTTTTGCAATGCCCATTTTTCAATAAACTGCAATGTGTTTACTTCGTCGGGAAGGGCGTGATAACAAACGATTCGCTGTGCGTTCTTAAACCATGCCATTTGTTCCAAACGCTCGAATAGTTGTTTGGAACTAACGGACAGGTTTTCGTCTGTATATGTTTGCCGTATGCTTCGGATGTGCTTACGTAGAAACTGTTTTTTATCGTTCGGCTTATTTGTCATAAACCTTTTATTTTTTTGTTGCCGACGCAGGAAGAGCCGGGATACTTTTCCCTTCTTTGATTAATTTTATAGCTTGATTTACAGAGGGATCTTTTTGGTTGTATATTTCATAGAACGCGTTTTCTCCGAGCATATTCCTTGCGATAAGCGCATTGATCTGGTTAAGCAGAAGATCTTTGGATTCTTCGAGTAACCTCGGACGCTTTTTAATTCCTTTCGTAAAGGCAAAGTCGGCAATTTCTTCAAGCATGGGCTGTGTATTCAGATAATTGATCAGGTTTTTTACCGTTTTAAATTCTTTTAGTTTCGCCCTGTTTTTGTCTGTATACTGGAATGTAAATTCGTAAATGATTCCCTTATTTGCCAGACTGGAATAATACGAATTCATTCCCGAAGTATCGCGCGGAATAAAATAATCCGGCATGATACCACCTCCGCCGTAAACTTCGCGTCCCCCGAATGTTTGGTAGGTCTCCGAGTGATCAAGTTTGATGCTGTCTTTATTGTCGAATTCGCCGTGTGCATAACGGTTTAGAATGTCCTGTTCATAGTCATCGCTTTTTCCCAATTCGTATTGTTTCTGAATCGACCTGCCCGACGGGGTAAAATAGCGGGCAATGGTCAGGCGTACGGCAGAGCCGTCGGATAGTGGTATCTGGTTTTGTACGAGACCTTTTCCGAAAGAGCGCCGCCCTACGATTGAACCGCGGTCGTTATCCTGAATGGCACCTGCGAATATTTCACTGGCAGAGGCAGACCATTCGTCCATAAGCACTACTAATGGTATATTCTGTGCTATTCCGGTACCATTTGCAAAAGCGTCGCTACGAGGAAAGTTTTTACCTTCGGTGTAAACGATCAGTCTTCCTTTCGGCAGGAATTCATTTATCATGTTGATGGCGGCATCCATATAGCCTCCGGAATTTCCCCGCAGGTCAACGATGAGTCCATCCACATTCTGGTTTTCCAGTTTTGCAATGGCTGTGATAAATTCGTCGTATGTCGTGCGTCCGAATTTTCCGACTTTGATGTAACCGATATTTTCATCGATAGGAAAGGCTGCCTCTACGGAATTTACGGGTACATCGCCACGGGTAATTTCAAAATCGATTAATTTAGGGGATGAACCGCGTTGTACGCCTACCTTTACCTTGCTTCCTTTTTCACCGCGTAAGCTTTGCATGACTTTTTCGGTCGTTTTTCCTACGAATAAGGAATCTTCGATCATCACAATACGGTCACCCGGTAAAATGCCTACTTTCTCGGACGGCCCTCCTGAAATCACTCCGACAACGGTAATTGTGTCGCTAATCATATTGAACTGGATTCCGATTCCGCTAAAACTACCTTCCAGTTCTTCATTAACCATCTGAAGATCGGCTGCCGGAATATAGACGGAGTGAGGATCGAGTTCCTTGAAAATAGAGGGGATTGCTTTCTCTACCAAATCCGACATTTTTAAAGTATCTACATAATTGGTTTCGATGATGTCCAACACATTATCGATTTTATTTCCTCCCCTGAATTTTAGGAAATTGCTTCTAAGGTCGGAGCGGAGCAGATAAGAGCCCAGAAATATGCCTGCAACAATGCACAATGCCATTACAACAGGCATCCAGACAATAAATTTGTTATTACGTGAATTCATAATGATCAGTGTCTATTCTATATTTTCTATATCGATTTGTAAGACCTCGATGTCGGCTCTCTGAAGAAGCTTGCAGCCATCTTCCGTCCGGTATTTTTCCAGATAAACAACACGTTTTATTCCGGCTTGAATAATTAACTTGGCACATTCTATACAGGGGGCCGAAGTGATATACATAGTTGCACCGTTACTGCTGTTGTTTGAACGTGCAACCTTGGTAATGGCATTGGCCTCAGCATGCAGAACATAAGGTTTCGTAAGATGATGTTCGTCTTCACAGACATTTTCAAATCCTGACGGTGTGCCGTTGTAGCCGTCAGAGATAATCATATTTTCTTTTACAATGATGGCTCCGACTTTCCGTCGTTCGCAATAAGAGTTTTCAGCCCATATAAGGGCCATTCTCAGATAACGTTTGTCTAAATCCTCTTGTTTTTTGTTCATTGTTTGGTGTATCCGTAATTAAAACAAAAAGATCAGGTAAATGAAATACAATAGAAGTATTGTAGCACCTGATAATCGTCCCAGTTTTCCTCCTTCAAAATTAAGAAAAGTTTTCACTCCGGAAGGCTTATTCTTCATGCTTTTGATGTTTTTTCTCAAAGGATATATCAACAGAATCAATAAAATACTGAACCCGATCATCCATAACAAATCGTTTCTGAATGCGGGAAAGTCTCCTGAAATGGGAGAAATAAGCGATGACAGGCCGATCACCCCTGTAATATTGAAGAAATTCGAACCTATGATATTTCCGATGGATATATCGCTTTCTTTTTTCAGGGCTGCAACCAGAGATGTTGCCAGTTCCGGCAGGCTTGTGCCGAAAGCGACGATGGTAATTCCGATAATCCGGTCGCTGACGCCGAATGTTTTTGCTATGGATGTAGCTCCGTTTACCAAAATGTCCGCTCCGTATGCAAGAGCAATGCAGGCGCCGATTACATAGCAAACCGATACCCATAATTTTGCAGTATGAGGATGTCCGATATTTCCGGAATCACCTTCTTTTTTCCCTCGTCTGAACATATAAATGTTGTACAGTATAAGAGAAAGAAAACCAATAGCCCCTTCTGTGCGGTTGATGATGCCGTTTTTTAACGCAAGCAGAAAAGCGACCGAGGCTATCACCATAGCCAAGGCATCGACGGTAATATTTTTCTTATTGACCGGAATAGGTGAAAACAATGCTGTCAGACCTAATATTAAACCGATATTTACTATATTGGAACCAATGACATTACCTAATGCAATGCCGGAATTACCTTTTAATGCAGCGCTCAGGCTTACAATGAACTCCGGTGCAGATGTCCCGAAGGCTACAATCGTCATTCCTATCAATAGAGGAGGCAGCTGATAACGCAACGCTATCTGAACGCCCCCTTTTACCAGAAAGTTGGCTCCGCAGATCAGGAGTAAAAAGCCTCCTACCAATTGTAAATATTCCATTTCGGGCAGAAATCGTTCTCTTTTAATCCGGCCTTTTTACAGTCAGGCTGGATTTTCGTGCAAAAGTAATTTTTTTATCTGTAAAAAACTTTTATTCTTTTCTTTTTATGCCGTTTCTTTCTAAAAGAGCATCGATGGTTGGCTCCGAGCCTTTGAATCTGATATATAAGGTCATAGGATCATCGCTTCCTCCCTTCGATAAAATATTTTTCCGGAAAGATTCGGCTGTCGCCTTATCGAAGATTCCGTGCTTTTTAAATACCGAAAAAGCATCGGCATCCAATACTTCCGCCCATTTGTAGCCGTAATAGCCGGCGGCATAACCTCCTGCAAAAATATGGCTAAAGCTACTGCTCATACAAGTGCTGTCTACGACGGGAAGCAGTTGGGTAGAAGACATCGCTTTCTGTTCAAAAGTATCGATATCTCCTGTAAACGGTTTTTGTAATGAATGCCACGCCATGTCAAGATTCCCGAAACTAAGCTGCCGCAGACAGGCATAACCTGCATTGAAATTAGAAGCGTCTATGATTTGCTGAATTAATTTCGGATCAATTTTTTCGCCTGTCCGGTAGTGTACGGCGAAGCGGTCGAGGAAATCTTTTTCAGTAGCCCAGTTTTCCATAATCTGGGAGGGAAGTTCCACAAAATCCTGATAAACGGAAGTTCCGGCAAGCGATTCATAGTTTACATCGGATAACATACCGTGCAATGCATGCCCGAATTCGTGTAGCAAAGTTTCTACTTCGTCGAAGGTAAGTAGAGAAGGGGTGTTACCTGTGGCCGGTGTAAAGTTCATCACAATCGAGATCTGAGGTGCCACTCTTTTTCCGTCTTTCCGGCTCTGGGCTTTAAATTCGGTCATCCATGCGCCCGGACGTTTTCCGGCACGCGGATGGAAATCGACGTATAGAACGGATAAGAAATCACCGTTCGCATCCCGTACTTCATAAGCTTCTACGTCCGGGTGATAGGTTTGTATCGAATCGCTTTTCGTAAATGTTATCCCGTATAACGAGGTAGCAAGTCCGAAAACTCCTTTTTTCACGGATTCGAGTTCGAAGTAGGGTTTCAGAATATTGTCGTCGATGTTGAATTTATCCGATTTTAGCTTTTCCGAATAGTAAGACCAGTCCCACGGCATCAACCGGAATGCGTTTCCCTCTGATTTTCGGGCGAAAGCTTCAACCTCTTTTACTTCTTCCTTGGCTGTCGGCGCATATGCTTCCAGCAGATCGTTCAATAGTTTGTTTACACGCTCCGGCGTTTTTGCCATTTTTTCCTGAAGTACATAGGTCGCATAGTCCGGATGTCCCAATAAATTTGCTATTTCTATACGCGTATTCACTATTTCTTTTACGATGTCTTTGTTTCCGTTTGCATCGTTATGGAATGCCCGGCTACCGTATGCCTTGTAAAGTTTCTCGCGCAGGTCACGGTTGTCTGCATATTTCATAAATGCAATGTAACTGGGTGCACTGAGGTCTATAAGCCATCCTTCTTTACCTTTTGCTTTGGCTCTTGCTTTTGCAGCTGCTTTGAAGTCTTCGGGTAATCCTTTCAAATCGTCTTCGTTATCGATCAATAATTCAAATTTATTGGTTTCAATAAGGACGTTCTGGCCAAAGTTCAGAGTCAGTTGATCCAGTTTCTCCGAGAGGTTACGGTAAAGCTCTTTTTCTTTCTCGTTCAGATTTGCTCCGTTGTTTACGAAAGAGAGATAAGTCTTTTTTAAAAGTTGTGCCTGTTCTGTCGTTAGGCCGAGCGACTCTCGTTGGTCGTATATTGCTTTTATTCGTTTGAAAAGAGCTTCGTTTAAAGATATATTGTTTTGATGCTTACTTAGCAACGGAGATACACGTTGAGCGATCTCCATCATTTCATCACTGCTTTCCGCGCTGTTGAGATTGAAAAATATATTAGCAACTTCCGAAAGCATAGCTCCGGAGGCATCGAGTGCCTCTATGGTATTTTCAAATGTTGGCGTTTCCGGATTGTCCGTTATTCTTTTTATCTCTTCGCTATGGATTTCTATTGCTTTTTTGAATGCCGGTTCATAATGTTCCGTTTTTAATTCATTGAACGGGAAAGTCCCGAAAGCTCCCCGCTGGGAAGATAAAAAAGGGTTTTTTGCCATCATAATTATTGGAAAGCTAAAAATTAATACGATTTGTGTCAGTAGTCTTATCATTGATAGGTCTGATATTTGAGTTTAATCATAAGTTCTTTCAATACAAATTTACTTATAAAAATCTGTATTTGCACAAGAACTTTCCTAAATCAATTTAATATTGGCAGTGCCGAGGTGAAAGAAAATAAACCTTATAACCGGCGAAAATGTTATGAACACAGATCGGCAGATTCTCCCTGTTCCTTTTATCTTGTTGTCTTTTAGCTTTATACGCTGAATACGAATGTCGTAACCCGAAAGAAATATGACTATGAAAGGGCGAAAAATAAACATCTGTTGTGTTAAAAAAATATGTTTAATAACAGCGCGCATTTTATTGTTAAAGTGTAGCGTATTTAATACTTTTGAGTGGTATAATAAGACACTTATACAGCTTTTCTGTGAAGTGAAATGTTGAAAAATAAAAGAAAGAAATGGGCTATCTGAATTTTGATAAAACCATGATGATAAATCTTGAGTATTCGCTGTCGAGAGAGATACTCAGGACCAACCGGAAAGGAGCATATCACTGTACGACTTTGGTGGACTGTAATACACGGAAATACCATGGCCTCCTGGTGATGCCTGTTGCGGAACTTAATGATGAGAATTGCGTATTACTGTCATCCCTGGATGAGACCGTCATACAGCATGGCGCAGAGTTTAATCTGGGAATACATAAGTATCAAGGCGACAATTATAGTCCGAAAGGACATAAGTATATCCGGCAGTTCGAATGTGAAACGGTACCGCGGACGATTTACAGGGTAGGAGGGGTTATCCTGGCTAAAGAGAAGGTTTTTTCCCTTTATGAGAACCGTATTTTAATTAAATACACGTTGCTTGATGCCCATTCGCCCACGACGATCCGTTTCAAACCGTTTCTGGCATTCCGTAAAGCAAGTGAACTGACTTATGAAAATCCTAATATCAACGGAGGATATGAGGAGATAGAGAACGGTATAAAATGCCGTCTTTATGAAAATTATCCCGATCTTTACATGCAGTTCAACAAGAAGTGCAATTTCGTATTTGAGCCTGTTTGGTATAAGGGAATAGAGTATATGAAAGAACTGGAACGGGGATTTCCGTATAAAGAGGATTTGTATGTTCCCGGTTATTTCGAGCTTCCGATTAAAAAAGGTGAGACTATTATTTTCTCGGCAGGCGACTCAAAGACAAATGTCCGGCAATTGAAGAGAATGTATGAGAAGGAGGCGGGTATCCGTACGCCACGTTCCAGCTTTTTCAATTGTCTTAAAAACTCTGCCCAGCAGTTATATTACAGGCCGACGGAAGACGATTGCTATCTTTTGGCCGGATATCCGTGGTTTAAAGTGCGGGCAAGAGATCTTTTTATGTCCCTTCCGGGATGTACACTGGGCATCGATGATCCGGTGCGCTTCGAGAAGATTATGGCAACGGCTATACCGGCTCTCAGGCATTTTATGAATTACCAGGTGCGTGACGAGGTGATAACGGAGATTGATCAGCCGGACGTTCTGCTCTGGACTTTATGGGCTCTGCAGCAGTATGCCAATTTTATGGGTAAGGAGAGGTGTGTAAAAAAATACGGCGAATTTATTAATGAAATTATAGATTATATACGGACGAATAAACATCCGAACCTTAAGGTTATGGATAATTCTCTTCTTTATTCTGACGGAAGAGAGAAGGCTATATCATGGATGAATTCTACGGTTAACGGAGTGCCTGTTATCCGCCGTACAGGTTTTCTGGTGGAATTTAATGCCTTGTGGTATAACGGACTGAAGTTTGTTTCCGATTTGGCAGTTCTCCGGAATAATCAATCTCAGGTAGAGGTGCTTGATAATTTATCGACACGTGTCGGTGAGTCATTTGTCCCTCTTTTCCTGAATAAGTACGGATATCTTTTCGATTACGTCGATGAAGGAGTAACAGACTGGAGTGTACGTCCGAATATGATATTTGCTGTATCGCTGGAATACAGCCCGTTGACACGGGCACAACAAAGGAATGTTTTGAATGTGGTAACGAAGGAGTTGCTTACACCGAAAGGACTGAGGACTCTCAGCCCTAAGAGTGACGGATACCGTCCGTATTATGTGGGAGCTCAGGTTGAGCGTGATTTTGCCTATCATAGCGGAACGGCGTGGCCGTGGCTTTTCGGTGCGTACCTCGAGGCTTATCTGCGTATTTTCAAGAAGAGCGGAATCTCTTTTGTCGAGCGTATGCTGATAGGGTTTGAGGAAGAAATGTCGATGCATTGTATCGGGACAATCTCTGAACTGTTTGATGGCAATCCTCCGTTTACCGGGCGGGGAGCAATTTCTTTCGCTATGAATGTAGGGGCTATCATGAGGGTATTGAAAGTATTGAATGAGTATAACCTCCAAAAATGAAGAAGAGATGAAAGCGTTAATGTTCGGATGGGAGTTCCCTCCACATATTTTAGGAGGTTTGGGTACGGCCAGTTATGGACTTACAAAGGGTATGGCAATGCAACCGGATATGGATATAAACTTTGTTATACCTAAACCTTGGGGGGATGAAGACCAGAGCTTTTTGAGGATAATCGGGGCGTGTAATACTCCAATTGTATGGAAAGATGTTTCGTGGGACTATGTGAGCAAAAGGATCGGGGATGCTATGGATCCGCAGCTTTATTTTGATTTGAGGAACCATATTTATGCCGATTTTTCTTATCGGCATGTAAATGATCTCGGATGTCTTGAATTTTCCGGGCGTTATCCGGATAATTTGCTGGAAGAGATAAACAATTATTCTATCGTTGCCGGAGTGATAGCGCGTACGCTTGATTTCGATGTGATTCATTCTCACGACTGGCTTACTTATCCGGCAGGAATACATTCGAAGCAGGTCACCGGTAAGCCGTTGGTTATTCATGTGCATGCAACTGATTTCGATCGTAGCCGAGGCAGTGTGAATCCGCAGGTGTATGGTATAGAGAAAGACGGGATGGATCATGCAGATCATATTATCTGTGTGAGTAACCTGACCCGTGAAACCGTAATTACAAAATACCATCAGGATCCGGCAAAGGTGACTACGGTGCATAATGCTGTCGAACCTCTTCCGGAAGATATAGAAGCGATGACTTCGAGCAACGGAACGAAGGATAAAGTGATAACGTTCTTAGGACGTATAACGATGCAGAAGGGGCCTGAATATTTTGTGGAAGCGGCTGCGCGTGTGTTGCAAAGGGCAGATAATGTCCGATTCGTAATGGCAGGCAGTGGAGATATGATGAATAAAATGATTAGCCTTGCTGCGAAGCGTAATATTTCCGATAAGTTCCATTTTACAGGATTCTTAAAGGGAAAACAGGTTTATGAAATGCTTAAATCCAGTGATGTTTATGTAATGCCATCGGTGTCAGAGCCTTTCGGAATATCACCTCTTGAGGCGATGCAATGCGGGGTACCTACCATTATATCCAAGCAGTCCGGTTGCGCAGAGATTCTCAATCATGCCATAAAAGTGGATTACTGGGATATTGAAGCGATGGCCGATGCTATGTATTCAATTATAACCTATCCTTCCATGTACGAGTATCTGAAGAGGGAAGGACGTCATGAGGTGGATGAGATAAAGTGGGAGTATGCGGGGCAAAAAGTCCGCGAAATTTATGAGAAGGTAATCAGAAGATAAAATACGCACGAGCGATAAAAAATAAACGGGTATGAAAACAATATGCTTTTATTTCCAGATACATCAGCCTTTCCGGCTGAAACGTTACCGTTTTTTCGATATAGGGAAAGATCATTATTATTACGATGATTTTGCAAACGAAGAGATTATACGTCGGATAACCGACCGGTGTTATATTCCAGCAAATAAACTGATGCTCGATATGATACACGATTCGGGCGGAAAGTTTAAGGTTGCATTTTCTATTTCCGGCATGGCGCTGGAACAGCTCGAAATCTATTCACCGGAGGTGATCGACGGCTTTAAAGAGTTGGCGAAGACGGGATGTGTGGAATTTCTATCCGAAACATATGCTCATTCGCTGTCGTCTCTTTCCGATCCTGCAGAGTTTAAAGATCAGGTACGGATGCACGCCGATAAGATCGAGATGCTTTTCGGGCAGCGTCCAAAAGTGTTCCGGAACACAGAGCTTATCTATTCCGACGATATAGCTCCTTTAGTGACATCGCTCGGTTATAAGGGGATGATAACGGAAGGGGCAAAACATATTCTCGGATGGAAGAGTCCGAATTATCTGTACGCCTCAGCAGTGCAGCCGCAACTTAAATTACTGCTTAAAAATTATCGTTTCAGCGACGATATAACATTCCGCTTTTCAAATTATACATGGAATGAGTATCCTTTGACTGCCGATAAGTTCATGAACTGGATTGCGGCCTTACCCGAGGATGAAGAGCTTATCAATCTTTTTATGACGTATGATACTTTGGGGAGCCTTCAACCTGCAGAAAGCGGAATATTTGATTTTTTCAGGGCTTTGCCCCGTTTTGCTGAAGAGAGAGGAATTACATTTTCTACACCCAGCGAAGTATTGAAAAAGATGAAGAGTGTTGCCCCCATATCTTGTCCCTATCCAATTTCGTGGGCTGATGAGGAACGTGATACGTCGGCTTGGCTCGGAAACCAGTTGCAGAAAGAGGCGTTTGAAAAATTATATTCGATAGGTGAGCGTGTGCGTCTATGCAGTGATAAGCGTTTGAAGCAGGACTGGTTTTATTTGCAGAGCAGCGACCATTTCTATTATATGTGTACCAAACATTTCTCCGATGGAGCCGTGCACAGTGCATTCAGCCCCTATGATTCGCCTTATGACGCTTTTATAAATTATATGAATGTGCTGAGCGATTTTATGGAGAGGGTGGAAGCTCAATATCCGAGTTCTATCGAAAATGAAGAACTTAACGCTTTGCTGGCTACGATCCGTAATCAGGGATTAGAGCTGGAGCAAATGAAAAAGGAGGTGGCTATGCTGCGCAAAAAGAAGGCACCTGCTACAAAAAAAACGCAGGTAAAAGAGTAAAATTTTATTCCTGATCGGTGACGGGGAATGTGCTGATCCTTTCTGTCTTTTTATTGCGTTGTGTTTTTGAATCGGATATCTGCTGAAACGGGAATACAGAGAGGCAGAAATAAATTTTGCTAAAAGATAAAGATACCATGATAACAAGACGTGATTTTTTAAAGGTTTCAGCTGTAAGCGGATTATTAGCTACTGCCAGCATGCCGGCAGAGGCAAAAAAACAGATACGGACAGTGCTTCCTGATGACGGTTATGCGAATGAGAGTGAACGCCGGATTCCGGTTTTTGCAGAAACGGATGTGCTTGTAATCGGGGGAACTTCCGCAGGAGTGGCAGCGGCTGCTGCCGCAGCTGCAAAAGGAAGGAAAGTGTTTCTTGTAGCGGCATTGCCTTATTTGGGAGACGATATATGCGGAGCATATCGTTATAAAAAAGGGGTATCGCATTTTCCAGAGACACCTTTGGCCCAGCGGATTTTTAAAAAGAACGAATTCCCTCTTCCTCTTTATGTAAAAACAGAACTTGAGGATGAGCTGTTAAACAACGATATTCCTTTTTTGTATAGTTCGTATGTAACGGATATCCTTACGGGTAGAAGCGGTGAGATTGCCGGGGCGGTGATTGTAAGCCGTTCGGGACGTCAGGCTATAAAAGCACGCACGGTTATAGACGCAACTCCGGCGGCGACGGTTGCTGCGTTGGCCGGCGTGAATTTCTCGCCATTCGTTGCCGGTGACAGAGAGTATTTTTTTACAACCGTGGGAAATAATCTGCCGAAATCGGCGCCGGAAATAGTTTCTTCGAAAGTATTTTCATTACCGGTAAAGAGTAATAACGGCGATTTTCAGGTGATCGAATATAAATTACGTATTCCGCTTTTTGAAAATACCTATGCTGCTTATTCGAAAGCCGAGCAAATCGCGAGGAGTTGCACTTGGGATAAAGATGTCGTAGATACGTCCGATCTTTTGTGGTTTACTCCGGAAGAGTATATCCGGACGAATTCCAGGCTTACGAAGATTCCGGCTTCTATTGCAAATCTTTCTCCTGAAATCTTTCTTGCGGATAAAAATATATGGGTACTTAACGCTTGTGCGAATATGGACAGGCAGGTGGCACGCGAATTATTCGCTCCCGTGAATGCTATGGCATTGGGTGCATGTGTCGGAGAGTATGCTGCTTCTGCCATATCGGAACCTATAGCACAGCATGTGGAAGCCATAACCGTTTCGGGTATGCCTCTCAATGCGACGAATTACGGAAAGATAAAGGAAGATTTAAAACTGCTGCGTCCGTTGGTTTGTTCGGAATGGTTATCGTCTCCTCAAAAAAGTCTGCCGGTTCTCGGCCGTTATGATGTGATTGTTTCGGGGGGAGGTGTTTCCGGGGCTCCTGCAGCTTTGTCGGCTGCGCGGAATGGAGCTAAGACGCTTGTTCTGGAATATTTACACGGATTAGGCGGATTAGGGACTCTCGGAATGATCAGCGTCTATTGGGACGGTTATCGCGAGGGATTTACGAAAGAGGTAGATGAGGGGGTGAGGCGGATGGCTCCGGCCGATCATTCCCGTCAAAAGATAAAACGCCCCGAGTCTTGGGATTCTTTGTGGAAAGCAGAGTGGTACCGGAAAAATATACTTGATGCCGGAGGTGAAATCTGGTTCGGGGCTATGGGGTGCGGAGCTGTCGTAGAAGATAATGTTGTGAAAGGTATTGTCGTTGCTACTCCGCAGGGACGTGGCATAATTCTGGCTAATACCGTAATCGATTCATCTGGAAGTGCCGATATTGCTATTGCGGCAGGTGCTGCATATGAATATACGGGAGCGAAATCGGTTACCGTGCAAGGGGCTGGGTTGCCGAAAATCGATCCTGCCGATGGGGTAAATAACACAGACTGGCTTTTTATCGATGATACCGATATTGTGGATGTTACCCGTGTCTTTGTACAGGGAAAAAAGAAATACAGTGGACTTTATGATATCGGAAAAATTCCGCAGACGCGTGAACGCAGGCGGGTTATCGGTGAATATTCCATAACCGTTGCCGATATTATTCAGCGCCGGACTTTTCATGATATAATATCTTATCATAAGAGTAGTTTTGACACACATGGAACGACGGTAGATTCTTATTTTACTTTGAACCCGCCGCTTCCGCGCCATACGATTTACGATGCGTGTGTTCCGTTAAGGAGCCTTTTACCCGCTAAATTGGAAGGAATTCTGGTAACAGGACTCGGAGCAAGTGCACACCGCGATGCTATGCCTGTAATCCGGATGCAGTCGTGCCTTCAGAATCAAGGGTATGCAGTAGGCTATCTGGCGGCAAGATGTGCAGCTGAGAAATTACCGCTGCGAAAAATGGATATAAAGAAAATACAGAAGCATCTTGTTACAATGGGAAATCTTCCTCAACAGCTTATTGTGCGTCAGGATTCCGATCCTTATACCACGAAAGCATTGAAGGAGGCTGCGGATAAGGTAACCGATAATTGCCAGGGCTTGGAGATTCTGCTTTCTGTTCCTCAGAAAAGTATTCCGCTTCTCCAAAAAAAGATTAAGCAAACAGA
Source organism: Bacteroidales bacterium (assembly GCA_029007825.1). Taxonomy (GTDB): domain Bacteria; phylum Bacteroidota; class Bacteroidia; order Bacteroidales; family JAQXIO01; genus JAQXIO01. Next base: position 28,373 of record JAQXIO010000068.1, read on the forward strand.
TAAGGCGGATCAACAGCTTTTGTATGCATCTATATTGTCTATTTTAGGAAATGCCGATTATGCACAAGTTTTGGCGGATAAGATAAAGGAGGCTCCGGAATGGGACGAGGGATGGCATTATACCGGAATGCATCAGTTCGGGCCGAGTATGAGCAGGTTGGATTCGCTTATTATTGCGTTGGGAGAGACAAAGAGAGAGAAACATCTTCCCGTTATCCTGGAAAAAGCCGCATTGCTTACCCCTGAAGTGCCTTATTCTCATTTCCGGGCTGTTGCAATCGCCTGTGAAAACATAGGTAGCGGAAGGGCTTCGGAGACTCTTTGGAAAATACTTTGCCAACCGGGAATACAAGGTCAACATATAGAATCTTTCTCTATGGCTAGAAGTAGGGTTGTGCCTGATTTGAATGATGTTTCGATCCGGAATAGATCGTTGAAAGAGTTTCATTTGGCCCGGGCACTTTACCGTTGTGGCGATAAAGAGAATCTCGGCTGTGATATACTTAAACGGTATGCATGTGGTTTAGAAGGACATTATGCCCGTAGTGCAAGTGAGATTCTCGCTGAAAGAAATTGAAAAATTACATACATATTTTTGTTCGTAAGTATAAATAGAAAAAGGAGGATATATTGTCCTCCTTTTTTATGTAGTTCTTAGTATATCAATCAGAAAGTAGTCTTGACGATAACTATATCGGTGTAGTCTTTATCTTTTCTCAGCATTGCTGCACCCGGCTTAAGATAGTTGGTTACGGAGGTCATATTTCCGTCCGAATCGGTTTCTACCGAAACCGGAATCAGTGCAACATCGACGTATTCTTCTTCTTTATAATTATTGATAAATGCAGCGATATTTCCGAAATTATAAGTCAGTAACGTCGAATCGTACGAGGCGATAAATGATGTTTTACCGTTGGCTATATCCTGTTTCTCAAAAAAGTGCAATACCGAATCTTTCGGTGTCATCAAAAGCTTTGTCGGAGCTTTTAAATTAAATCCTGTTTCCAGTTGCGGAAAAGCCTTCATCGAAAACATAACGCTGTTCAAATGCGGATTTTTATCTTCATGCAACTCCATGATTTCTTTTATCGGTAGTTTTACAACAGTATATACCCCTGCCGGCGTTTTCAGGAATGTTGTTGTTTCGTTCGGATCCAACATATATGCGAGATCCTGGTTTTTGATCTGGTTCAATTGGATAACTTCTTTCGTTACGTTGAACGTAGCTTGTCCGTTTATGACAGAATCTATTTCTCCGGTAGTCTCTCTTTTTACTTTGTATTTAAAATGGACATTGAGCAGAGAATAGTCTATTGTAATCAAACTTCCCGTTCCTCCTGTAGTTGTAATATATAAACCCGGAAAGAGATTGTTAAAAGAATCCTGATCGTTAAAGGAGCCATTTTGCGAACCTTCCAGAAGAGTATGCCCTACTTCATTTGGCAGTTTAATCGATAAGGTCGGATAGTAACTGCTTGAATTATGTGCGGAGTCCGAAATAGAGCGGTCATAGGCCGAATAAGTTTTCTCGCCCCAAGGTCCTTCGGAGAAATTGACATAGTCCGCCGGATCGGTATTTGTATAAAAATAGGTGTTTAATTGATTTACGACCGGATAGACTGCTGCATGCATTAATGCCAGAGAATCTCCTACCCATGATTGGTAAAGGATCTGGAAAGTAACCGAATCGATGTTGGTGACCGTAGTCGGGAAATTATATCCAGGAGGTGCGTAAAACTGACAAAGATAATCGGACTTCAGAGTTCCGTAAGTCGGATCGTAAAATTCGCCGAGTTGCGCATATCCCGAGCGAGCATAAATATAATCCGTTTGTTCTGTGGATGCTGTAAATTTAACGGTATCTACGAATACCGATATTCTGTCATCATCGGGCTGTACACCCGGGCCGATCTGACTGAGCTCATCGTAACAGCTCCAGCAGAATAGCAGACATAATAATAAAGAAAAAATAATGCCTTTTCTCATTAGGCTGCGAGTTTTAAAGAGATACATTTATTGTTGCATGATCTCATTGTAGAAATCATCGAAAGCAGGAATATAATCTTCTTCTCCCTGGTAGGGTAAAAAAGGTTTACCGCTCTTTGCTGCATATTCGACTACTTCCTTATCGATGTTTTTGCTTCCCTGGATCACTCCGTCGCAATGGTCGATTGCCAGTTTATTCAGAGATGCGTAATCCTGTTTTTCCAGAATAGGGGATATATCGTTCTCTTCGATACCGGGAACCATTACTTTCTTTATAAACGATTCATTGAACGGAGTATTGTACCCGTTTTCGTAAATAGAATAAACTACTTTTGCTTTTGAAAAACAGGGAGAGTCGCAATAATGTTTTTTTACATATAAAGCCGATAGGGCCGTCATCCAACCGTGACAATGGATTAGGTCAGGATTCCACCTCAGTTTTTTTACCGTTTCCAATACTCCACGTACAAAGAAGATGCTACGTTCGTCATTATCTGCATATTCCGTTCCGTCTTCATTGAAGAATGGAGCTTTCTTATTCGAGAAATCATCGTTATCTATAAAATAGACCTGCATTCTTGCGGCCTGTAACGAAGCAACTTTAATAATAAGAGGATGATCCGTATCGTCGATAATAAGATTCATTCCCGATAAACGGATTACTTCATGCAGCTGGTTTCTCCTTTCGTTGATGGAACCGTAACGCGGCATAAATGTTCTGATTTCGCGACCTCTTTCCTGAATGCCCGGAGGCAAATGGCGTGAAATTGTTGCAATTTCTGATTCTGGTAGATAAGGTGAAAGCTCTTGAGTAATAAACAAAATTCTTTTCGCGTCCATTCTTCGTAGTAGGTGAATTATTCCCTGCAAAGATAGTAAAAAAAAATGATAAAAAATCAAAGCAACTCAGCCTGAAACTTTTTTAATTCCAAACCGGGCATTAAACCGTTCTTGTCGCTTGTGTCCGTTTTCCGGGCGATACAAAAAATGAAAGAAATACTTTCTAATTTCCTTTAAATTTAGTTGCTTTGCAAAATTTTTTGAAAGGTATAATGAAAACGATAACGACCGTCTCTGAATTACAGAAAGAGATTTGCGCTGCTAAGGCAGAAGGAAAAACAGTGGGTTTGGTTCCTACAATGGGAGCTCTACATAACGGGCATATTTCGCTTGTAAAACGATGTGTCGGTGAGAATGATGTTGCCGTAGTAAGTGTTTTTGTGAATCCGACGCAATTCAACGATCCGAATGATCTTAGGAATTATCCCCGTAATCTTGACGCCGATGTGGAATTGCTCCGTCAAAACGATTGTTCGATAGTTTTTGCCCCTTCCGTTGAAGAGATGTATCCCGAGCCAGATACGAGGACGTTTGATTTCGGAATGTTGGATAAGGTGATGGAGGGCGCGTTCCGTCCGGGACACTTCAACGGTGTAGCCCAGATTGTCAGCAAATTGTTCGATATAGTGAAGCCGCACCGTGCTTACTTTGGAGAAAAAGATTTTCAGCAACTGGCGATTATCCGTGAAATGGTGAGGCAATTTAGTATACCGGTCGAGATTGTAGGTTGCCCTATCGTACGCGAAACAGACCGGCTTGCGATGAGTAGCCGAAATGCGCGTCTTACCCCGGAACAGAGAGAAATTGCTCCTTTTATTGCGCAAACATTGAATAATAGTCTTACCTTTGTACCCTCAAAAAAGGTTAGCGAAGTAATAGAATGGGTAACCGGAAAGGTCAACGCACTTCCTGAGCTTAGAGTCGAATATTTCCAGATTGTTGACGGGAATACTTTGCAGCCTGTAACTTGTTGGGACGAGACAGAATACATTGTCGGATGTATTACCGTATTTTGTGGCGATGTGCGATTGATCGACAACATTAGATACAAATGAACGCAATAAATAGCTGATATTTTCATGTTTATACAGGTAGTAAAAACAAAAATTCATCGTGTAACCGTAACGCAGGCAGACCTCAATTATATCGGCAGCATTACGATTGATGAAGATTTGATGGACGCAGGAAACCTTATTCCCTATGAAAAAGTACAGATCGTTAACAACAACAATGGCGAACGTTTCGAGACTTATGTCATAAAGGGAGAACGCGGTAGCGGAACGATCTGTCTGAACGGGGCAGCGGCACGTAAAGTGCAGCCAGGCGATATAATCATAATCATCGCATACGCTATGATGGATTCGGAAGAGGCCAAAACATTTAAGCCTGCGATTGTATTCCCCGATACGGCAACAAACCGGCTGGTAAAAAAGTAGAGCAGCCGTTGTGTAATAATAACGACTAATAAAAATAAAAGGATAGAATATGTTTGAGAATCTAAGCGAACGGTTAGAGCGCTCTTTTAAGCTCCTGAAAGGAGAAGGAAAAATCTCCGAAATCAATGTGGCAGAAACATTGAAGGATGTGCGGAGAGCACTCCTGGATGCCGATGTGAACTATAAAGTCGCCAAACAATTCACAGACACTGTAAAAGAAAAGGCACTCGGACAAAATGTCCTTACCGCAGTTAAGCCCGGCCAATTAATGGTGAAGATAGTTCACGACGAGCTGGCGCTTCTGATGGGGGGGAAGACTGCCGATCTGGAACTTACTTCGAAGCCGGCAGTAATTCTGATGTCAGGCCTGCAGGGTTCGGGAAAGACAACTTTCTCGGGTAAACTTGCCAATTTGCTTAAGACCAAGAAAGGCAGACATCCTCTTCTTGTAGCAGGAGACGTTTATCGTCCGGCTGCTATCGAGCAGCTGCGTGTGTTGGGAGAACAGATCGGTATTCCTGTTTACAGTGAACCGGAAAATAAAAATCCGGTGCAGATAGCACAACATGCAATCGAAGAAGCAAAAGCGAAAGGATTGGATGTCGTTATTGTCGATACGGCAGGGCGTCTTGCGGTCGATGAGGAGATGATGAAAGAGATTACGGCGATCAAACAAGCTGTTAATCCAAATGAAATTCTCTTTGTCGTGGATTCCATGACCGGACAGGATGCTGTAAATACGGCTAAGGAATTTAACGATCGGCTTGATTTCGACGGTGTTGTCTTAACCAAACTTGACGGTGATACGCGCGGTGGTGCAGCGTTGTCTATACGGACGGTTGTCGATAAGCCTATCAAATTTGTAGGTACGGGTGAGAAGATGGATGCTATAGACCCGTTCCATCCGGAACGTATGGCAGACCGTATTCTCGGAATGGGGGATATCGTTTCTCTCGTGGAACGTGCGCAGGAACAGTATGATGAAGAGGAAGCCCGGCGCCTTCAGAAAAAGATAGCGAAAAATCAATTCGATTTTAACGATTATCTATCCCAAATACAACAGATTAAAAAGATGGGAAATCTGAAAGATCTTGTCGGTATGATACCGGGGGTGGGTAAGGCTATGAAGGATATTGATATAGACGATAATGCGTTTAAAAATATCGAGGCTATGATCCACTCCATGACGCCTGCTGAACGTGCAAATCCGGCATTGATAAACGGAAGCCGCCGTCAACGTATAGCCAAAGGCAGCGGAACGAATATACAGGAGGTGAACCGGCTCATTAAACAATTCGACGAAATGCGGAAAATGATGAAGATGGTGACGCAGAATAAGAATGCTTTCCGCATGATGCAGGGGATGATGAAAAACAAAAGATAAAAGATATGCAACTGATTGACGGAAAAGCGGTAGCGGCACAAATAAAGAAAGAGATTGCGCAGGAGGTATCTGAAATTATTGCGAACGGCGGTAAGCGGCCTCATCTTGCGGCGATTCTCGTAGGACATGACGGCGGTAGTGAAACATATGTGGCTCATAAGGTAAAGGCCTGTGAAGAGGTAGGATTTAAGTCGACTCTTATCCGTTATGAGAATGACGTGACAGAACCTGAACTTTTGCAGCGTGTGCAGCAGCTTAACGAGGATAATGATATCGATGGGTTCATCGTTCAGCTTCCTTTGCCGAAGCATATATCCGAGCAAAAAGTGATAGAGGCTATAGATTACAGAAAAGATGTGGATGGCTTCCATCCGGTTAACGTCGGGCGTATGTCTATCGGATTGCCTTGTTTCCTTTCGGCAACACCTGCCGGCATTGTAGAGCTTCTTCGTCGTTATGAGATTCCGACGAAAGGAAAGCACTGTGTCGTTTTAGGACGCAGCAATATTGTCGGAAAACCGGTTGCAACCTTGATGACACAGAAAACGTATCCCGGTGATTGTACGGTAACCGTTTGTCATAGTCGTTCTGAAAATTTAAAGGAAATGTGTCTGCAGGCGGATATTATTATTGCAGCACTCGGAGTTCCTGAGTTTTTGAAAGGAGATATGGTTAAAGAGGGCGTTGTCGTTATTGATGTGGGTACGACGCGAGTTCCTTCTACTATTACAAAATCAGGATTTAAGCTTACAGGCGATGTGAAATTCGATGAGGTAGCTCCGAAGGCATCGTTTATAACGCCTGTTCCGGGTGGAGTAGGTCCTATGACTATCGTGTCGTTGCTCCGTAATACCCTTCTTGCGGGAAAAAAGGCAATTTACAACGTGTAAGGTGAAGAAAAAATAAGGATAAAATTTGCGATTTGCAAACAAGTTATTACCTTTGCACTCGCAAACAAATGGAGATTGTAGCTCAGTTGGTTAGAGCGCTAGATTGTGGCTCTAGAGGTCACGGGTTCGAATCCCGCCTTTCTCCCTGAAAAGCCCGCATGAACAGCGGGCTTTTTTTGTGTAAATAAGATTGTGTATATCTTTGAATCGGAGGAAAAGTATTCGCTATTATGAATAAAAAAGAGAGTATTCTTGTTTTCTTTTTATCCATGTTTACCAGTATGATAATAAAAGACTTGTCTGTAAAACGAGGCTAAGCCGAATATTCGGAAAAATATTTTTTACCGGAGTGGAAGTTTGAAATGCTTCAAAGATTCATCGGATAAAATTTGCATAAATAAAACAGACCGTTTAAATTAGTAACCTTAAATAAAAAGCAGACCCACGTCCGGTTATTTATGAAGCGTATTCTCACTTACCTACCTGTTTTACTGATCGTAGCACTTTTTACATTGCTGCCGTCAACACTTCATAATTCTTTCGAAGAACTCAGGCTGAGCAATAAAAATAATAAAACCGAGCAGTCGGGTGCCTTTCTGGAACAACATAGGGAAGTTCCTGTAAGCATAGATTTACTCTGCAAGGAACCTTTTGTTAAACAGGAGACCGATCGGGGAAATAAACTGCCGACATTACTACGTACTTTTTTTAGAAAGATAAATGTTTCGTTGGGTGAAAACGAAGCGGAAATACCTTACCGTGTAATAACACAATATCGTTGTAAGCATCTTTCGATGCTACGAAATAGTAATTACTATCTCTATACACTTTGCAGAATCATAATTTAATGGAAAACAAATAGTTCGTTTTTATTCTGTTCCGGCTTATTTCCGGGAGAGAAAAATCAATTATATGTTTTATTCATTAAATTATAGAATCAAATGGAACAAACTCAATTTAATGCAGGATCAATCCTGTTTTTAGATAAAGAGGTAGTATCACATAAACAATTTTCTACAGCCTCTGTATTTTATATTGCAGCAGCAATTGCGCTGATGATTTTTTATTTCTATATAGGTGATCAGGGCTCATCCCTTGCTATGTTATTATTGATGGTAAGTTTTGCTTTTGCCGTAGTGGGTATACTCAAAATTGTGAGTGGCAGAAAAGTATATATACATAAGGAGACAAAGTGTCCGGTTACATATAAGCAACTTTATTTCGATAGCAGCGATACGGTAAAATTGCAACAAATAATCGAATCGGGTGATATTGCATCCTTATCTAAAATGAAGCAGACCCCCAATGGAGGAACAAGACTGGATATGCTTGTCTCTAAAGATATGAAATATGGTTCGGTTCAGCTTTTCCTTTATCGTTCGTTTGTTTTTGAGGCGGTAACGTCGGTAGCCCGATTGAACGAGGAACAAGTAAAAGAATTAAAAGTGTGAAAACGTGGAGCAGTGAAAAAAAGAGAGGCGCATATTAATATGTGCCTCTCTTTTTATTTGTGAATCCGATCGGATTAACGCAAAGCGAAATTATTGAACAGAACATTATCTCTGAAAGCAAGAACACCGTCTTTCGATAATTCTACGGGAACCTGATCTCCGCTTGGCAAATACATAACCACTTCATTTCCTTCGTTGAATTTTAAAAGAGGAATATTTTCGCCGGTAGAGGTGATGACACTCCATGTTTGGTTTTCTTCGTTGAAAGCAAGATCGGTAGCAATGCTTTCCCCTTCTTTCTGAATATGGTAACCGCTTTCCGTGCGTTGTACCAGATACTCTCCGTTATTGCCTTTTACTTTGGTAGGAGTAGCAGTGTCTGCTACAGGGTTTTTACCAGACCAGAATTCTATGGAGTTGATGACTAACCCATCTGCAATCAGAGAGATTTCATAAACAGGAACGATGCAAAAAGCAAGGAAGACCAGTTCGTTTACGAATTTACTTCCTATTGAGCCATTCCAGGAATGGAGTTTGCCGGTTAAGCCAAAAGAACCGATGCATGAAGAAAATAGGATACAGCTACCAAGCATAACAGCCATTGCGCCTCTCAACAGATTTTTTTTCATAGTTTGATAAGTTTAAAATGTTAATAATTTGAGTTCTATCAGATATATGTTTTAACTGTAAAGAATGTGTGTTTGTTTGCAAATATAATGATTTTTTTAAATATAATTTAGATGTTGCGTCCGATGCTCATTTTCTCTTCATTTATTGGTAAAAATAGAATATTAAGGATATTATGCCCGAAAAGATGCTATAATTTATTTTGTAATTGTTTTATCAGACTTTTTGCAGATAAATTGTGAATCGCTCTTTTTTCTTTGTATTCATACTTGCGATTTTATGGTGAGGGTAATATGAAATATCGGCTTCGTTTATTTTCGATCGATTTGTTTTTATGCCGCGAACAGAAACAATAATCGGCCGGATTACAGTATAAGTTGCGTTCATTATAAACAGGATTCGCTGTTCTGTTGTGTTCATGTCCGGTAACTAAACTTTTTAAAATAGGAAAATACAGATGAAACGCCTTATCTTTGTATCCGCTAAATGAAGATAGGCTTCGTCCCAGCTTACGGTTAAACGGATGTGATGTTTCATGTTCGGTTCGCACTATCTTTAGTATTGAAAATAGAAAGAAATGATATCAGTAGAAAATTTAAGTATAATCTTTGGAGGACATATACTTTTAAATGAACTCTCCTTCGTTATAGCAAAAAAAGAACGTATTGCGCTTGTCGGTAAGAACGGAGCCGGAAAATCGACCTTATTGAAAACCATAGCGGGATATCAGAGTCCCAGCTCCGGCAATATTTCTTATCCTAAAGATATAACGATAGGTTATCTTCCCCAGCAGATGCAGCTAACGGATCAAAATACGGTGAGGGAAGAGGCACAACTCGCATTCGATACGATACGTGATCTGGAAACCCGTTTGGAGCAGGCTCAAAATGAATTGGCGGAAAGGACGGATTATGAGACGGAATCTTACTATGCTCTTATCGATAAGGTAAATCAGTTAAATGAAAGTTATCTTATGATGGGAGGAACGAATTATATGGCTGAGCTTGAAAGGACACTTCTGGGGCTTGGTTTCAGCCGTGAAGATCTTGACCGGCCGACATCTGAATTCAGCGGCGGATGGCGGATGCGCATCGAACTTGCTAAACTTCTGTTGCGCCATCCGGATGTTCTGTTGCTCGACGAACCTACTAACCATCTGGATATTGAATCGATACAATGGCTTGAAAATTTTCTGGTATCGAGGGCTAATGCCGTAGTTCTGGTATCGCATGACCGGGCTTTTATCGATACAGTCACACAACGCACGATCGAGATATCCTTAGGACGTATTTATGATTACAGAGTAAATTATTCCAAATACGTCGAATTGCGAAAGGAGCGTCGGGAACAGCAAATAAGAGCATATGAAAACCAACAGAAACAGATACAGGAGACAGAGGCTTTTATCGAGCGTTTTCGGTATAAAGCGACAAAGGCGGTACAGGTGCAAAGCCGGATTAAGCAATTGGAGAAGCTGGATTTGCTGGAAGTGGATATGGAGGATAATGCTATGCTTAATCTTAAATTTCCTCCTGCACCACGTTCGGGAGCTTATCCGCTTCTTATCGAAGACCTTTCGAAATCTTATGGTGAACACCTTATATTCCGGGATGCAACCTTTACAATTAACAGAGGAGATAAAGTCGCATTTATAGGAAAAAATGGCGCCGGAAAATCAACACTCGTAAAATGTATAATGGGGCAGATAACCGACTATACCGGGAAACTTACTCTCGGGCATAATGTGAAAATCGGTTATTTTGCGCAGAATCAGGCGCAGCTTCTCAATGATGAACTTACGGTTTTCGATACGATCGATTATGTGACACAGGGGGATATCCGGACAAAGATACGGGATATACTCGGGGCTTTTATGTTCGGCGGAGAGGCTTCCGATAAAAAAGTCAAAGTTCTCTCCGGGGGTGAACGTAGCAGGCTTGCTATGATACGTCTTTTGCTCGAACCGGTAAATCTGCTTATTCTCGATGAGCCGACAAACCATCTTGATATGCGTTCCAAAGATGTACTGAAAGCCGCATTGAAAGAGTTTGACGGAACCGTAATCGTCGTTTCCCATGACCGTGAATTTCTGGATGGTCTGGTTGATAAAGTTTACGAATTCGGAGAGCAGAGGATAAAAGAACATCTTGGCGGAATTTATGAATTTCTGGAAAAGAAGAAGCTTGAGAGCTTATCTCAGTTAGAGCGCAAAGAGGTTTCCGGAAATACTGTCGGAAAGGGACCGGTTAAAGAAAATGCCATAAGTAAGCTCTCTTATGAGGAGCGTAAGGAGCTGAGTAGACAGATACGGAAAATGGAGAGCCAGTTGAAAAAGCTGGAGGAAACGCTTGAACGGGACGAGGGTGAGATAAAAGAAATAGAGCTACGCCTCTCAACTCCGGAAGAGGCCTCTTCACAGGATTTGTTTGCCCGTCACGGAGAATTAAAAAAACATGTGGAAAGTTTAATGGAACAGTGGACCGATCTTTCTATCGAGCTGGAAGAAAAACAGAAGTTAAGTTCTTTTTAAATAAGATGCTACGGATTTTAAATTTTCTTTTGGTTTTCCGGAAATCGGGAAATAAAACCAGTTGGCGAGGATCGGTGTTTTTTTAATTGAGACGAATCTGACGGATTTTCCGAAACTTTCTTCGTTTATTGACGTTTAGATTGTATTTTGCGGCTCGTGTGTGATTTGTGCGCAGAAGTCACAGTTTTGCACATATCTTTTGAATAGAAGTTTTAAAGATGAAAGACGTATGGATAAAGGAAAGCTGAGAGGAAACTTGCTGATGCTGTTTGTAAGCATCATATTCGGATTGAATATATCTGTATCTAAGTCGCTTCTGGCAAGCGGGTTGGTACAACCCGAAGCACTTACGCTTGCCCGTATGGTATTTGCCGGGACGGCATTCTGGATTGCATCCGTTTTTATGCCCCGCGAACATGTGACGCTCAAAGACCAGCTTATCCTCTTATTAGGGTCGATGTGCGGCATTACATTCAATCAGGGAATGTTTATATTCGGACTTAATATGACATCGCCCATTGATGCCTCTATAATTGTGACATCTACACCTATGCTTGCAATGATTCTCGCTGCTTTTATTCTGAAAGAACCTATTACGGTACAGAAAGCGGCCGGTGTTGTGGTCGGGGCAGTGGGAGCGATTGCTCTTATTACGACTGCGCAGAATCAGGTTGTAAAAGCATCTTCTCTTTCGGGGAATCTACTGGTTTTTGCAAGCAGTTGCATCTATTCTCTTTATCTGGTGTGCATAAAGCCTGTAATAGAACGTTATAGCGCTGTTACGGTGATGAAATGGATGTTTTTATATGCCTCGCTTATGATGGCTCCGTTTATGCTGAAATCGCTCATTAATGCGCCTATTTTTACACAGGCACAGAGCATACAGCCGTTTCTGTCGCTTTTTTATACGCTTTTCGGCGCAACTTTCCTGACATATCTGCTGATTCCGATGGCACAGCGCCTTATACGGCCTACGACCATCGGGATGTATAATTATGTGCAACCTCTGGTAGCGACTATTGCAGCGGTAATAATAGGGCAGGACCGCCTTACGTGGGTGAAAGTCGGTTGTGCTTTACTTATTTTCGTGGGGGTATATATGGTAACGAAGAGTAAGTCAAGGCAACAGATGCTTGAGGAAGAGAGGAAACATGCACTTGGAGAAGAAAAATGAGACCGCTTCTTTTCTTTAATAAGCGGTCTCTTTATCGTTTCAGAAAAAAATTGTAATATTGCAGTATAAAACCAAAACGAGTGAATGATGACGCAATATCAGCTACATACTACACGGCGAATCACAACCCCTTAGGGGGTAATATGTCTACATTTCACTTTTCAATCTTTTTTCAATCACGATTTATATAATAATTAAATACAAACCCGATGAAAGTATTAAAATTCGGCGGAACATCCGTAGGTTCCGTAGAAAGCATCTTAAGCGTTAAGAATATTGTCGAGGCTGTAAAAGGGCCTGTAGTAGTGGTAGTTTCAGCTTTGGGTGGAATAACAGATAAATTAATAGAAATATCAAATGTCGCCGCTAAAGGCGATGTAACATATGAAGTTGCTTTTGAGAGCATAAAAGAGAGACATTTTTCCGTGATTAACGGTGTCGTAACCGATCCTGAGAAAAAGAAGATAGTGATCGAAGGTGCCTCTATGCTTTTTGACGAGCTCAGCAATATTTACAAAGGTCTTTACCTGATCAATGATTTATCGTCGAAAACACTCGATACCATTGTCAGTTACGGCGAGCGTCTCTCGTCTCTTATTATTGCGAATGTTATTGAAGGAGCTCAGTTGTATGACTCCCGCAAATTTATCAAAACTGAAAAGCAGTTCGGTAAGCATGTGGTTGATTTCGAATTGACCACGCCTCTTATAAAAGAGACTTTCGCAACCTTGCCTAAGGTGGCTCTGGTTCCCGGCTTTATTTCCAGCAGTAAGGAGAATGGCGAAGTAACCAATCTCGGCAGAGGCGGTTCCGATTATACTGCTTCGATCATAGCGTCGGTTTTAGGTGCTTCCGAATTGGAGATATGGACTGATGTGGATGGGTTTATGACTGCCGATCCGAGAATTATCGCGAATACGTATGTTATTGACAAACTTGGTTTTATAGAAGCTATGGAGTTATGTAACTTCGGTGCGAAAGTGATTTATCCTCCTACGATTTATCCTGTTTATCATAAAAATATTCCCATACGTGTAAAAAATACTTTTAACCCTTCTGCTGCTGGAACTTATATATCTAAGGATATAAAATCGGAAAACGGAAAAAGCATAAAGGGAATATCCTCTATCGATGATACGTGCCTGATTACGGTTCAGGGACTCGGTATGGTGGGTGTTATTGGGGTTAATTACCGTATTTTTAAAACGATGGCGAAAAACGGAATTAGTGTATTTATGGTTTCGCAGGCTTCATCGGAGAATACGACTTCATTTGCCGTTAAGAATGCCGATGCCGATGTTTCGGTTCAGGTATTGCGCGAAGAATTTGCGTATGAGATAGCGCAGGGCGAGATTAACGATATTAAGGCCGAACGCGAGCTGGCTACCGTGGCTATTGTGGGCGAGAATATGAAACGTACGCCCGGTATTGCAGGAAAGCTTTTCGGTACGCTCGGACGTAGCGGTATCAGTGTTATTGCCTGTGCCCAGGGTGCTTCCGAAACGAATATTTCTTTTGTCATTGCACGCAATAACCTGCGTAAAGCTTTGAATTCCATACACGATTCATTCTTCCTTTCCGAATACCAGATGCTTAATATTTTCCTTGTCGGAACCGGAACGGTCGGAGGAAGCCTACTCGATCAGATCAAGATGCAGCAGCCTAAGCTGATGAAGCAAAACGGAGTAAAACTGAATGTTGTGGGAATTGCTGATGTCGACCATGTTATTTTTAACAGAGAAGGTGTGAATCTCGACACTTATCAGGAAGATTTGAAGCATTCGGAAATTAAATCAACGCCAGAAGTGCTACAGGAAGAGATTTTGAAAATGAATATTTTCAATGCGGTTTTTGTCGATTGCACGGCAAGTCCTAAGATCGCAGCATTGTACGAAACATTCCTTTCAAATAATATATCCGTAGTCGCCGCGAATAAAATAGCAGCCTCTTCTTCGTATGAGAATTATATAAAACTTAAAGAAACGGCGCGTAAGCGTGACGTAAAGTATCTTTTTGAAACGAATGTAGGAGCCGGACTGCCTATTATCAATACGATGAATAATCTCATCAACAGTGGTGACGTCATCTTGAAACTCGAGGCCGTGCTTTCCGGTACATTGAATTATATATTTAATACGATCAGTGCCGATATTCCTCTTAGCAAAGCGATTAAGATGGCTCAGGAAGCACGTTATGCAGAGCCCGATCCGCGTATCGACCTAAGCGGAACGGACGTAATCCGGAAACTGGTAATTCTTTCGCGTGAAGCGGGTTACAAGGTAGAGCAAGCCGATGTGGTAAAGAATCTCTTTATCCCCGATAAATATTTCGAAGGATCTTTGGATGATTTCTGGATAAGCATTTCTGAAATGGATGCTTATTTTGAGGAGAAACGTAAGGAACTCGAAGCGGAGAACAAGCGTTACCGTTTTGTAGCGACAATGGAAAAAGGAAAATGTGAAGTGGGGCTTCGTGAAGTCGACAGCCGTCATCCGTTCTACGATCTTGAAGGAAGTAATAATATTATTACAATCCAGACTGAGCGTTACTATGATTACCCGATGATTATCAAGGGTTACGGTGCTGGCGCAGGGGTAACAGCAGCTGGTGTATTTGCCGATATTATTTCGATTGCCAATATACGTTAGTAGAAGAAATAGCCGTCAGTCTTTAAAGGGAAGACAGACGGTTGTTCCATTTGTCCATTTTTAATAAGGAGAAAGATGAAACATCTTATAATTTTGGGAGACGGAATGGCCGATCAGCCTATTGATATTTTTGGTGGTCGTACGCCTCTTCAGGCAGCCGTTAAACCAAATATCGACCGCTTGGCGGCAATGGGACGCTGCGGATTGCTTTCGACTGTTCCCGCAGGATTTCATCCGGGAAGTGAAATTGCCAATATGTCGGTACTCGGATATGATGTGGTAAAAGTTTTCGAAGGACGCGGATCTCTGGAAGCTGCCAGTATGGGCGTTGATATCTTGGACGGAGAGATGGCCATGCGTTGTAACCTTATCAGCATACAGGACGGAAAAATAAAAAATCATTCTGCCGGCCATATTACGAACGAAGAGGCTCAGGAGTTGATCGAGTTTCTGAATGAAAGACTCGGAAATAAACGTGTGAAATTCTATCCGGGCGTCTCTTATCGTCATCTTTTAATAATAAAAGGAGGCAATAAAGCCGTAGAGTGCACTCCTCCTCACGATGTACCCGGAACACCGTTTTCCGATGTGATGGTAAAGGCTACTGCTCCGGAAGGAGAAGAAACAGCTCGTCTTCTCAATGATTTGATTTTGCGCTCGCAAGAGTTGCTGGCGACGCATCCTGTAAATATAAAGAGGGTTTCCGAAGGGAAAGATCCTGCAAATTCTCTCTGGCCCTGGTCGCCGGGCTATCGTCCGGCTATGCAGACATTACAGGCTCTTTATGGTATCGAAAGCGGTTCCGTGATTTCGGCAGTCGATCTTATAATGGGAATCGGCGTATATGCCGGCTTAAAGCCTGTTATGGTTGAAGGTGCTACAGGTCTTTATAATACTAATTATGAAGGAAAAGCACAAGCAGCGATCGAGGCTTTAAAAACACAGGACTTTGTTTACCTTCATATTGAAGCCAGTGATGAAGCCGGACATGAGGGAGATTGTGAATTGAAAAAACGTACGATTGAATATCTGGATTCCCGTGTTGTCGGCCCCATATATGAAGCCGTAAAACAGTGGGATGAGCCTGTCGCAATCGCTGTATTACCCGATCATCCGACGCCTTGCCGGCTTCGTACGCATACTTCCGATCCTATACCTTTTATTATTTATAAGCCTGGAGAGAAACCCGATGCTGTTTTACAATATGATGAGTTTTCCGTGAAAGATGGTTACTACGGACTGCTTAAAGGAGATGAATTTATGAACTGTTTCTTAAAATAATACCGAGATGAATACGAATCGAAGGAATTTTATGAAAACGATGGCCGTAGGTGCTACGGCTTTGTCGTTGCCGGGAATAATGAAAGCTGCCGAAACAGCCGTAGTAAAAAAAATCGCGTTGAAACAGGATGCAGTAATCCTTTTTCAGGGAGACTCCATAACCGATTGGGGCAGAAAACGCGAGAATGTAGGTTATAACGACCAGGTAGGACTTGGAGGGGGATATCCTCTCTTTGCCACGGCTCAGCTTCTCTGTAAATATCCACAGAAGAATTTGCGTATATATAACAGAGGGATAAGCGGAAATAAGGTATATGAGCTTCGTGATCGTTGGGATGAAGAGTGTATCGATTTGAAACCGGATGTCCTCAGTATTCTCGTGGGGGTAAACGATTACTGGCATAAGCTTTCTTTCGGTTATAAGGGAACGGTTGAAACTTACGAGAAAGATTATACGGCATTGCTTAAATATACGAAAGAACGGCTTCCTGATGTACAACTTATTATCGGAGAACCTTTCGCTATAAAGGGGGTAAAGGCTGTCGACGATAAATGGTTCCCGGAATTCGATAAGTTCCGTGCAGCTGCAAAACGTATAGCCTCTGCATTCGGTGCAATGTTTATCCCGTATCAGGAAATATTCGATGATGCTTGCAAATTGGCTCCTCCCGCTTACTGGACGGGAGACGGTGTTCATCCGTCCTTAGCCGGAGCGGAACTGATGGCTGAAGCATGGATGAAAACGATAAGTAACAAATAAAATTTCTATAATGAACTATTATAGTACCAACAAACAGGCTCCTTTGGCGACGCTCAAAGAAGCTGTAGTTAAAGGTCTGGCAGGAGATCGCGGATTGTATATGCCTGAAGAAATAAAACGTCTTCCGGACTCTTTCTTCCGGGATATGAAAGATATGAGTTTTCAGGAGATCGCTTTTGTCGTAGCCGAAGCGTTTTTCGGAAGCGATGTCGAGAAGGAAACACTGAAACAGATTGTTTACGATACGTTGAACTTCGATGCTCCTGTGGTACAGGTGACCGATCGTATATACAGTCTGGAACTTTATCATGGCCCTACTTTGGCATTTAAAGACGTAGGTGCTCGTTTTATGGCACGTCTGTTGGGATATTTTATCAAAAAGGAGAAGCAAAATAACGTGAATGTTCTGGTTGCAACTTCGGGAGATACCGGTAGTGCCGTGGCAAACGGATTTCTCGGTGTTGAAGGTATTCATGTATATGTGCTCTATCCGAGAGGGAAAGTGAGTAAAATACAGGAGTGTCAGTTTACGACGTTGGGACAGAATATAACGGCTATCGAGGTGGACGGAACGTTCGATGATTGTCAGGCTCTGGTAAAATCGGCTTTTATGGACGAAGAGCTGAACAAGAAACTTTATCTTACGTCTGCGAATTCTATAAATGTAGCTCGCTTCCTGCCCCAGGCATTCTATTATTTTTATGCTTATGCGCAGCTTTTAAAACAGGGAAAAGCCGATCAGGTGGTGGTTTGTGTTCCGAGTGGAAACTTCGGAAATATTACTGCCGGACTTTTTGCCAAGCGGATGGGGCTTCCGGTAAAAAGATTCATTGCGGCCAATAACAGCAACGATATCTTTTTTGAGTATCTACAGACCGGACATTATAATCCCCGGGCTTCCGTCGCTACGATCGCAAATGCGATGGATGTAGGCGACCCGAGTAATTTTGCACGTATATTGGACCTTTACGGTAAGTCACACGATGCCATAGCGGCAGATATATCGGGTGCGCGTTATGATAATGAACAGATTGCGGAAACGGTAGAGAGCGTGTATGCAAAGGAGGGATATCTTCTCGACCCGCATGGGGCTTGTGGTTATCAGGCGCTTGAGGATGGTCTGAAACCGGGAGAGGTAGGGGTATTTTTGGAAACTGCCCATCCTGCGAAATTTAAGGAGACCGTTGAGGACATTATCGGGGAAGAGGTAGAGATTCCTGTGCGTTTGCAGAAGTTTATGAAAGGGAAGAAACAGAGCGTGCCTCTTTCGAAGCAGTTTGCCGATTTCAAGAAATATCTTTTGCAATAAGATAACTGTGCCGGAAATATCCGGGTGCTAAACAGATAATAAATAAGAGCGGCAGATTCCTGCCGCTCTTATTTATTATCTGTTATTATTTTCAGCTTTCGTTTTATAGTATAGACTGTTTTTTATTGAAATTTGCAGATACGGTTTATTTATTATTTATAAAGTATAATTCTTACCGGACCTTCCATACCGGCTTCGGCATTGCCCCGATAGGGGGTTGGGATTGTCTGGTAGTGGTTGGATAATGTGCTGTAAACAAGAACTTCGATTTCATTGTTTCCCTCTTTTAACATTTGTGTAATATCTGTTTCATAGGGAGGGCTTATCAATATTCCGGCAGGTAGGCCGTTTACCTTAACTTCGCAAGAGGCCACAACATCTCCAAGATTCAACATCACTTTTTCATATTTTTTGTTTGCGGGTAAAGTGAAATGATTTCTGTAATAAAGGCCACCCGAATAATATTTCATAGACCCGTATGTTCCCCAATTTCCAACAGGCATAAGCCCTTTTCCTGTATTGAACTTTATTGGTGAAGCGAAAACCGAACAGCCCTGAAAGCCTCTTTTGGCTTTTACAGAGAATGTAACGGTTGCCATATGGGCAGCTTTTTGAGGAAGAGAAATTTTGTAAGAGTTTATTTCGTCACGATCCTTTAACACATGAATACATGTGTCGGATAGTTGTATGCCATTTATCGATAAATGAAGCAATTCTCCGTGAAGTGCGATCTCCATGGATTCTGTGCCGGGAACGCTCAGGCAGCGGTAATTCCATACGGGATATTTTCCTCCGTACGGGTCGAAGCGAAGTTGAGTGTTTGTGTCCCACCGCATAGAGACCCGTTGGTCGTAAGGTGAAGTTTTTTGCGGTACGATTGCCGAAAGGGGATAAAGAACAACGGCGCTTCGTTTTCGAAAATCGTGGAAGCCTCCCTTTTGTGCATGATAAGCGACTTCAGGCGTTTTTTCATATGCTATAAGTAGCGAATGCCATCCTTTTATCAGTTCGACGGTATCGTTTTGGATGTGCTTTCCGTTTATTGAAAGATAATCAGGAGAAACACCGTCTTTCATGATTTTATAGATACCATCGAAAGGAGTATATACCTGTGTTCTGAATATCTGGTGAACCCCTTTGCTCAGAATCAGAAATCCATCGCTTACACGTCCCTTAAGACCATGTTGTCCTTGTCCTCCCGGTTGATCCCATACACCGTATTGCCATGAAAATTCCAGAGGACGCCAATCCTTTAATTCTCCTTTGGCGGCCTTTTCTATAGCGTTGTCGAGTGTGATGTCTTCAGAAACTGAGGTGTATTCCATTTGCGGGCCATAGCCGTAAATACTTTCGTTCCATGAGGTATCGTCGAAATCGTTTTTTTGCCATTCTTCAGCGGTATTGGCGGCTTCCTTATAGCGGAAGGAGCGAGCTTCCGGTCCGATAAAACTATCGAATGCTGGTAAACGGAAATCTCCCCATTTGTTATTTAGTGTCGGTAAAAATTCGGTTTCCCATTCGCTTGCCAGCTGTATTTCGTAGAATTGCCGTATTGTATGTTTATTTCCGGAGGAATATTGTGGTGTTCCTGGTGAAAATACAAAAAGATAGGAGTTGGATGAATCCCGATCAAGACGCAGCCATGTTCCGTTTTCATCCTGTTTTTCTATGGGGTAACTGACAGCTTCTCCTGTTATCCCATCCCATATTTCTACATTTCCTGTGGAATGGAAGTGGCAGATATCTCCTTTCGTTACATCGGTAACCATGTATATGTCCTGATTGCCGATGCGGCGATGCAGAACTTTTCCTGTTCCTGATTCCGGCGTAAAGTCCGGAACGATAAGCGTACGGATTGCAGCCGGAATTTTTTCATGAGAAAGATAGAGACCGGTACCTCCGGCCGGGTTGGTTTGTTTTTTCGTTTGTTTACCCGATGCAATATCGGATGCCGTTACTCCGAAAATCTCTTTGACAATAGCATTTACATCTTCATCGTTTGCTCCGTTACGGTCACTGGCTTCCGGCAGATTTCCGGTAGCTATCACGATACCTCCCGAACGGAAATGCTGCAGAGCTTTCTGTAGAGAAGTATAATGGATTGCTTTCATATCCGAAAGGAGTATGATTTTATATTTTTCATCTTGTATTTTCAGTTCTCCTTTTGCTGTTCTGGCATTCCGGAGAGAACGGAAATCGATAAAATCATAGTCCAGTCCACTATTACTCAGTTGCATGGCCAGATCGAATGTAGCCTCGGCCTTCTCATCCGTATATACCTGTAGAGGTTCCGTAGGATAAAGAATTGCGATATCGCACACATGGTTGCCTTGGCTCATCAGGTAGCTGATTCGTTGAGTATAGGAGAGCCATTGTTTCATATGAGGCCAGTAAGGCATGCGGAAATGGAAGCAGGGAGGAGCCCATTCCCACCAACTGCCGTGTGTGGTGTAATAAAGGCCATGCATACATACCAAATTTCCCCCTGCCATAAAATGATGGTCAATCTGCCGGGTCAGCCATGACCCGGAACTTCCCCAACCCATGCTGTGGAAGGCTTCCAACCATGTCCGGGGACGATTGTACAAATGTGCCACGGAACTGGATACTTTCGTTTGTATAAAGCTCGATCCTGTTGAGGGAGCATCGTTTCCCGGTGCCGTAAACCAACTTATCGCTCTGAAATAATCCACATAAGAGATCGGATTCAGTCCTCTGCCCAAGTTGTCGCATCCGTATATAAGTCCGCGAGAAGCGTGCCAGTCGAAAACGGGTTTAAAATATCGCTCGTCCGAAAGATCGGTCAAAACTTCGCAATAATCTAGGCGTATTTTGGGCGTAATCGGACCAATATCGTATTTCAGCGCAGCTAAATATGGCGTAATATCGTATCCTTTTCGTTTTATAAATTCTTCCGTGAAATCTTCAGACCATGATCCGATTTTGATGGGATAGGAGAGTTCGTCCTGAAAAAAATAGTTCAATCCTTTGCGGGCTTCAGGAGTCATGTTATCCTCAAAGCGGTCGAAATACACGTGAACCAACTCTTTTCCATGCTCTGGGT
Organism: Bacteroidales bacterium; assembly: GCA_029007825.1. Classification (GTDB taxonomy): domain Bacteria; phylum Bacteroidota; class Bacteroidia; order Bacteroidales; family JAQXIO01; genus JAQXIO01. Next base: position 49,753 of record JAQXIO010000068.1, read on the forward strand.
GTAAAACGTAACTATTGGCTGCGTATACGATAAAGACGGTATAATCCGTATCTTTCGGAGCTTTCCATTTAAGCTGGTTATCGGAGATAAAAGGTGAAAGATCAATTGTTCCCGGATAGGTTGTTACCGACACGGGATATTCGGGAAGTATTCTCGAAATCAATGATCCCCCTTTAACTCGGATGCTGTCGAATATCAGTTCACCTTTATAGTTTTTGAATTTGGACAGAGTGTCCAGTTCATCCGGATAGTATCCGTTTTTGTGCCATCCTACCGTATAATCGTCCAAGCCCGTACCCATCCCTTTCTCTGCGCAGGCTTTAGCAAACCAGTTCCATATTTTCCACCAATCGTTGGTAAAGATAGCTGGTATACCTGGTTCGGTTCTTCCGTATAGACCGAATCCGTTTTTATGTAATTCCGGGTCTACAGCCGAATCGAGATGATGGTAACTTACCGAAAAGCCGTCGGTTGCCGAGGTGCTTAATATATCCAGTTGCTCCTGTAAACGCTCTTTTTTCAAGGTATCGCCGTTCCACCAGAAGAATGGAATATTTCCATAACCTCTGGGGGGAGCTTTGAATTTTTCTTTTAGATCGGGAATAGCCTCCTTCGATGGATATCCGTTGTATTTTTGTCTCTCAGAGGCATGAATGAAATGATGAAAACTACATAAAGCAAAGCATATTAGTAAGTATCTTAAAGTGCAAATCATAGATAGTAAAAATGATATGATATTAATATTAATATATAAATAAGTCTCTTTATTTTTTTTGATATTAAGAACATTGAATATCCGGGCTCTTTTTAATATTCAAAGATTTCATCGCACATGGATGGTGGCAAAGCTTCAGTTGAGTTCCCTCACTTTTTATTTGGAGTGCTCTCCATCTCGAAAGTGAGTTCGGCATCCTTTCCAAATAAGTTTTCATGATGTAACCAGTTTTTTCATATGGGTTTCCGTTTAACATTACGGATTGTATGTAACAATTTGCACGTGATACGTGATTTGCTTTTGTCTTTAATGTTCCTTTCCCGTGTTTTAATACGATATTCCGGAAAAGAGGAGTCGCGATAAAGTAGATTTCTTTTCCAAGCGTAACCGGATAAAATCCCATTGAACTGAAAATATACCATCCCGAAAGGTACGGCAGCTATTGGAACAACACAGTCGGCTACATCGGTACCCATCATCGGTCGGACGTAAGTAACGGCATCTGAGGCTTTGACGCCATATGGAAAAGTTATGAAAAGAATGATGTATAAAGATAATTTCTTTAGAAAAGTCGTGTTATTCAATTTTGTTTGGTACATGTTTAGGAGCTTATGTTATATAGCAAAAGTAATCAAATTCTTCGAATTAGGCTTTTAGATATATTCTTTCTTCCGGGAGTATTTTACGGGGATATTATCCGGCGAAATTAATATTTATTAGCGCAAATAGAAGAGGTATAGACTCAGAATACTTTTACAGAACCAAATCTGAAATGTTTTTAATCGGGAGAATTTTGTATGTAAATTGATTCAAATTGACGCTTTTAGGATGTCATTGCTTTTAAATCCTTATTGGGATTGCTGCAAATATTAACATTTTAACTTTAAAAATATTTTACATCTTTAAATGTTGTAAATGTTTTCGCTCTTGCTATAGCTTATAAGGATAGAAATTTATAAGTTTGTATATATAAAGATTATGTGTGAGCATATGATATTATTCAATAATAATGTAAAAACAGAACATTGCATTATCGCTACTGTTAAAAAACTGTAGATTTTCGTCGTGAGATTTTTATTGCATTTCCTCTTTCTTATATTTCTGTTGCCTGTAAATGCCGCAAAGCAACAAAACGGGTTGGCTTCCGGTAATTCGGAGGAAAATACGTTTTTGCTGCATGGTGAAGTACGTGATGTTTTAGGCGAACCTCTTCCCGGTGCAAATATCCGTGACGAGGTAAATAAAGTCGGAACGATAGCCGGTATAGACGGACAGTTTACCTTACAGGTATCGCCCGAAAGTGAATTGATTGTTTCTTATATGGGCTACGGAACACTGAAAGTTCCTGTGGGGGGACGAAAATTTATAGAGGTTAGATTGAAAGAGACGACAAGGTTGCTCGATAATGTAGTAGTTACGGCTTTAGGTATTAAGAAGAGGCATTCGGAGCTGACTTATGATGTTACGCAGGTGAACGGCGATGAATTAACCCGGGTTAAGGATCCTAACCTTATGGCCGGGCTGGCCGGTAAAATAGCCGGGTTACAGATTGCCAAAAGTGCATCAGGAATAGGAGGCTCTGTCAGTGTACTGGTACGCGGGGTCCGTTCTGTGATTGGAAACAACCAGCCGTTGTATGTGATTGACGGAATACCGATTTTGAATACATCGATCGAACAACCATCTACGGCTATAGGAGGAATTGCAGATAGCGGGAACAGGGATGGCGGCGACGGAATTTCCAATCTGAATCCGGATGATATTGAAAGCATAAGTGTTTTGAAAGGAGCTTCGGCTTCTGCATTATATGGTAGTCAGGCTGCGAATGGCGTGGTACTTATTACAACGAAGAAAGGAAGTGCGGGTGGACGTAAAATTTCATTTTCTACGAATCTTACATTTGACAAGCCCTTTTCTCTCCCTGAGTTTCAGAATAAATATGGCGTGAGCGATTTTATAGAAAGCTGGGGTGAAAAGAGAGATATGCAATCGTATGATAATCTCGGAGATTTCTTTAAAACCGGATTAACTTCCATAACCTCTTTGTCTATAGCTTCAGGCAATAAGCAGTTCCAGAACTATTTTTCTTATGCGAATACAACGGGAAAGGGAATTATGGATAAAAACAGACTTACGCGCCATAATTTTAACCTTCATGAAACTGCATCATTGTTCGATGATCGTTTGTCTCTCGATGGAAATGTGAATCTGATTTACCAGACAGAAGAGAACAGGCCGGTGCCGGGTGGTTTCTATATGAATCCTTTGGTCGGTTTGTACCGTTATCCGAGAGGTGAAGATATAAGTTATTATAGAGAGGAATTCGAAGTGTTGGATCCGGCGAGAAACCTGTATTCGCAAAACTGGATTTCGGGTACGCAGGATTTTGAACAAAACCCTTACTGGATAACGAACCGTATAGAAAGTTCCAGCCGGAGAAAGCGGGTGATCGCTTCTTTAGGTGCGGAACTGAAATTAACAGGCTGGTTAAAACTACAGGCGCGTGGAAGTGCTGATTATTCCAATGATAAGGTGCAGCAGAAATATTATGCCACGACAGCACCTGCACTATGCGGTCCGAACGGACGTTATGTCGAATCTACTTTTGAAGATTTGCTGTTTTATGGCGATGCGATGTTGAAGGTAGATAAAACCTTTGCCGATTTTTCGTTTAATGCGGCATTGGGTGGAAGTATCAATACCAAGATTGTTAACTCCCTGCGTTACGATTCCAAAACGGCTTCGCTTTATTATGCCAATGTTTTTAATATTGCGAATATCATAATGAACGGATCGGCTTATATCGATCAGCAGATAGATGCAAAAAGAGTTTTACAATCCGTTTTTGCTACCGCACAATTAGGATATAAAAAGACTTTATTTCTCGATGTGACAGCCCGTAACGATTGGTCCAGTACTTTGGCTTTTACGCCGAATGAGCGAAAGGGGTACTTTTATCCTTCTGTGGGGTTAGCATGGGTTATGAATAATACATTTACTTTGCCGGACTGGGTTAAGTTGGGGAAGATCCGGGCTGTGTATAGTAATGTGGGAAATGATATACCGCTTTTTATTACGAATCCGGTGTCACATATTACTGCCGGCGGCGAGATACAGGCTTCTGATGCCGCACCGTTCGAAGATATGAAGCCGGAAATGACATCTTCTCTGGAATTAGGTACGGAATGGAGTTTTTTCAGTGACCGGTTGACATTAGTGGCTACATTTTATAAAACGAATACGAAAAATCAGTTTTTTAAGCTTCCTACGCAATCGGGCGACCAGTATGCTTATCGTTATGTTAATGCGGGCGATATACAGAATATGGGAATCGAGTTTTCGATAGGTGGCGTGCCGGTCGAAACGGGTGATTTTCGCTGGAATACAACATGGAATATTGCGTCGAATAGGAATAAAGTGTTGAAATTGCACGATAGCCTTTCTGTTTTTCTTTACGGTCCGTACGGTTTTTCTTCGAGCTATGCAATGAAACTGAAAGAAGGTGGCGCCATCGGTGACATTTACGGAAAAGCTTTTCGCCGCGATGAGAACGGTAATATTATGTATGAAACTGAAGGTTCTAAAGCGGGGCTTCCTATGGTGGACGGAGAAGGAAATACGGTGAAAGTGGGAAATGCCTACCCAAGATTTACTATGAGTTGGAATAATACTTTTATATATAAAAATTTCACGTTCACTTTCCTGATAGATAGCCGTATAGGTGGTGAGATCCTTTCGCAGACGCAGGCAGATATGGATATGTATGGCGTGAGCAAGGCAACCGGCGATGCGCGGGACCAGGGATATGTGATTTTGGAAGGACACCGGATCGATAATGTAGAAGGTTTTTACAAAAATGTGGTGGGAGGACGTGCCGGAGTAACCGAATACTATATGTATGATGCCACGAATATCCGGTTGCGGGAAATAACGTTAGGTTATACGTTTCCGGAAGAGTGGATGAAGAAAATAAAGGTTATCAACAAAGTAAATTTGTCGTTGGTGGCACGAAATCTTTTCTTTATTTATAAAAAGGCTCCTTTTGATCCGGATTTAATTTTATCTACCGGGAATGATAATCAGGGGATAGAGGTGTACGGAATGCCGACGACACGTAGTGTCGGGTTTAATATAAAGTGTGAATTCTGATGATGTTGAATATGGCTTGTCGTAGGTTTACAATGTTTTTCTGGGGTTGCGTTCTGCTTGTATTCGTGACTGCCTGTACGGATGGTTTTCGTGACGCGAATACCGATCGCACGGGAATTACGGATGAACAGCTTGCGATTGACTACAATAATTTGGGAATGCCACTTACCGTAATTCAGCAGGGAATTTATTTTAATTATGATTTCGGAAAAGGGAAGAACTGGCCCTTTCAGATAATGCAGAATCTGAGTGCCGATATGTTTAGCGGCTATATGCATGATTATAAACCTCATAACGGAGGAAGCAGCAATACCGATTATAATTTGCAGGACGGTTGGAACGGAACATTCTGGGAGAATACCTATGCCTATATTTTTCCGCAAATAAAGCGATCGGAAGATTCTACCAGGATGAATCATTCCGATCTTTTCGGGATAACCAAGATTTTAAAGGTCGAAACCATGCACCGGGTTTCTGATTACTACGGTCCTATTATTTATACGTACTTCGGAATTGAAGGAAGTAAGGATGTTCCCGACTCGCAAAAGGATGCTTATAATGCCTTTTTTGCGGATCTCGATAGCGCGGTTTTTGTGTTAGATAAATATTTACAGACAAACGACGATTTGGGACGTTTTGCCAAATTCGATATACTTCTTGACGGCAAGTATAGTTCATGGATTAAATTTGCGAATTCTTTACGCCTTCGTTTAGCAATCCGGATTGCTATGGTTGATCCTGAAAAAGCAAAGAGTGAGTTCTTAAAAGGTATTTCTAACCCGTACGGTGTGTTTGAAACGGTGGCGGAAAAGGTCGAAGTATCGACGAAGAGCGGTTATACGAATCCGTTGGGTGAGATTAACCGTATTTGGAATGAGGCCTATATGAATGCCAATATGGAATCTATTCTGACCGGTTATAAAGATCCGCGTTTAAGCCTCTTCTTCGAACCTTGTCTGGAGGTAGCTCTTCAGAGTGAGTTGGATGAAGTTGACGAACAGGTACATTTGAAGGGTACATTTAAGGGAATACGTCAGGGAACTGGCTTTTCACATCAGCTTTATATAACACATTCAAGATTATACGTTAACCAAAGTACCGATGCGATACTGATGACGTCTGCGGAAATCTGGTTTTTACGTGCAGAGGCTGCATTGCGGGGATGGACAAGTGAGGATGCTGGGACTTGTTACCGGAATGGTATAACGACTTCATTTTCCCAATGGGGAGCTTCGGGCATCACCGATTATCTGGAAAGCGATAAGATGGCTGCCGATTATAAGGATGCATTTGATGAGCTTAACGATATAAAGGCCAGATGTAAGGTATCCCCACGTTGGATAGAAGATGCGGAACCTGAGGTAAAGTTGGAAAAAATAATTACTCAGAAATGGCTGGCAATGTTTCCGGAAGGTTGTGAGGCCTGGGCGGAACAACGGCGTACCGGTTATCCCCGTCTTTTTCCTGTAAGGATAAACAACAGTAAAGATGGATGTATTGACACGGAAATAATGATACGTCGTCTTAATTTTCCTACTTCGCTTATTGATTCCGATCCCTCTCTGTATAAGGCGTTGCAAGATGCTTTCGGCGTTCCCGATAATGCTGGCTCCCGCCTTTGGTGGGATATTGGCCGGAATTTTTGAGTTTTGTATTCGTTTTGAGGGGTATGTAAAACATTAAAACCTGTCAGATTGTAATATTTATTACGCTTTGACAGGTTTTAATATATATGAAGATAATGTTTTTGATTTTTTTCGAATAATTCCGAATTGAGTTTCTCAAACTTTATTCTTTTTGACGGATATTCTTCCGTATCTTGGTAAGGAAGTTTTTCATCTCGGCTGAATCTTTTTTCTCGATAATTTGTAATAATCTGGCAAGTTCTTCTCGTATCCGTTTTACTTTATCGGGAGTATTGGGATTGAAAAGAATTTCCGTTAACAGATAATCGTCTTCCGATAACAGTCCGTGTGCGATGTTCAAATGTTTTTTGAAAGTGGTACCCGGGGCATCGATCGGTTCCATAACCGAAGCGAAGACCATTGTCGATACAAACGGAATGGAAAGAGAATAGGCTGTAATAAGGTCATGTTCTTCGAAATTATATTCGAATATTTTAAGATGCAGAGACCGATAGAGATCACGAAAGAAGACCTTACCCATATGGTCGGATTCGGTAATGATTACTGTATTTTGGGTAGACAGATCGCTTAGACTCGCAAATGTCGGTCCGAACATAGGGTGTGTTGAAACGAAAGGGTGACCCTGTGAGGCGTAAAACTCTTTAAGGCCAGTTTTTACGGACGCAATATCAGACAGAATACAGTGAGAACCGATATACGGCATGATCTCCTTAAATGCTTCTATTGTATATTTAATGGTTACACAATTGATTACCATGTCCGGATTAAATACGGCAATTTCGTTGGCATGGCTCATACGCTCCGTATTGTACAGGTAGCGAAGTTTCTTCGGGTCTTTTTCCAAAACTGCGACTTCGTGGTCGAAACTTAAAGTGTCGGCAAAAAATGAGCCCATTTTGCC
>JAQXIO010000069.1 GCA_029007825.1 Bacteroidales bacterium
GTGTTGAAATTTGCTCAAAGTGTCATCCATTCTTTACAGGTAAACAAAAGCTTGTGGATACAGCAGGACGCGTTGATAAGTTTATGAGCCGCTACGGCAATCGTAACAAAAAATAAAAGAGAAATTCTCTTATATATTCAAAAATCTGCAAGCTAACCTTGCAGATTTTTTTGTTTAAGTAAATCATTTCTTTATGAACAACCCAATGCCTACGCGATTAATTATTTTCGATTTAGACGGCACTTTAATTGACAGCCTCGCCGACCTGGCTATAGCAACTAATCATGCATTGAGCTTAAACGGATTTCCTCCCCACCCTATCGAGCGTTACAAACATTTTGTCGGAAACGGGATTTCCTTACTAATAGAGCGAGCCTTACCGGAAGCAAACAGAAATGAAGCAACTAAAAAACGGGTAAAAGCCGATTTTACAGATTATTATTCCATACACTTAAACGATAACAGCCGCCCTTATCCCGGTATTCCCGAACTTTTACAGGAACTTCAAAATCGCTCCGTCAAAATCGCCGTAGCCACAAACAAACCTCAACCTGCTGCCGAAAAGATTATCCACAATAGTTTTAAAGATATCTCTTTTGTTACAATTCAAGGTCAGGTTCCCAACCGAAAAACAAAGCCCGATCCTTCCATTATTTCCGATATATTAGGCATAGCCAATCTTTCTCCGGAAGAAACATTGTATATGGGAGATTCTGGCGTTGATATGCAAACCGCTCAAAATGCGGGTATTACAGGAATAGGGTGTTTATGGGGATTCAGAAATGCCCAGGAGCTTGAGGAAAATGGGGCTGACTACTTAATAAAGGAGCCTGCGGAATTACTTCTGCTTTGTAAATAAAAAGGAAACCGACCTTTATTTCTATTGAAAAGAAGAATGGTTCCAACTCATTACCAATGGCTGTTTTGTAAGGTAAGGGGCTACCTTTTCACGTTCTTCCAGCCCCAGATAATCGGGTGTCGTATAATAAATTAACAAGTCGGTATTATCGGGATTCAGTTCATAACGAAAAAAACGGGTATCTAACGCAGTCAATGCATTTTCCCTTGCCTCTGTTCCTATTCCCGAATCATTCAAAAAAGTTTTATATGTGAAAGGTGGTATAAGACTATCTCCATTTAATGGCATCCATCCGATCGAATAAAAGGATATGCGGCTGTCGCACACCGGAGCACATGCCGTTTGCACCATACAAATAATTTTAGAGTTGTCCGCTGCGGGTAATAATTTCAGTTCCACCGTATTTTGTTCCGTAAGCTGCAGTTTCAGAAAATTGTCATTCAATTGCAATAGCTTCGTTTCTCCTCCCATCACATTCAAAACAGATGCGTCTTTCTTATTCACGAATAAATCGACCAAATCTTTCCGGTTATTATCGGTTAACAAGAAAATAACTTCCCTCGGCATTGTCTTAAAAAGAGAAGCCATATCTTGTGCGGCGAGCACAAAAACGCTGAAAAGAGATACAAAAACAGAAAAAAACAATTTTCTCATAAATTTTAACTATAAGACCCGTACTTTCATTTGTACAAAGATCAATTAAAAGGTGCAATATCCCAAATAATACCTGTATTTTTGTGAAAATTTTTCACATCTATCATGAAAAGAATATTGCTTACCTTTTTTCTGTTTAATTGTGTTTTTATTTCGATCCAGGCTAAAGATCAACAATCACCTACAAAAAAGACAGAAGTCCAGGGACGCATCATCGATGCAGGAACAAATACGGCATTGGAGTTTGCAACGATCGCTCTCTATACTCCCGACGAAACAAAAGTACTGAGTCAGGCAACATCGAATGAGCAAGGTTATTTCGCCCTCAATTTTCCAGCAAATGCCGATTCAGCAAAACTGATTATACGCTTTATCGGTTATCATCCGTACCATTCCAAGATACTGACCAAAAACAAATCGCTGCAGTTGGGAGATATTCTTATCCGTCCATTGTCTGTCGATTTAAAAGAGGTCGAAATTGTCAGTGATAAAAAACAAATCATCTATAAAATAGACAAACGGGTTATCGATGCTTCCGGCTACAGTTCTGCATCTGCGGGAACTGCCGTAGATATTCTTGAAAATACCCCTTCTTTCAGAGTCGATGCAGAGGGGGAAGTTACTTTCAGGGGTAGCAGTGGTTTTAAAGTTTATATCGACGGAAAACCTTCTGTTTTCAGCGGGTCACAAGGTCTCGAGCAAATCCCGGCCAACCAGATCGCCAATATAGAAGTTATAACGACTCCGTCAGCCCGCTATGAAACAGACGGAGATGTCGGTATCATTAACATTGTTACCAAAAAAGATTATAAATCACCTCTCAGCGGAGTTGTAAACGTAGTCGGTAGCTCCCTGCTTTCCAGAGGTATCAATTTTATGATTAACCAGAATAAGAATAAATGGAACTGGCAAGTGGGCGGCAATGCCCAGAAAATATTCCGGAAAAGTCATTTCCAGCAAGATAAAATAACGGAGGTACAGGACATTATCACTGACGCTTCGTCAAAAGGTACTCGTTCAGGACATACGTACCGTTATACTCTTAATGCGGGTGTGGGATATAAACTTTCCGAAGCTACCGACTTTGCCCTCGATGTTGAAGGTGGCTATGCCGGAAATGCTCGGGAAGGAGACTTGGATTATTATGAGAGACGTTCCGACGCAGGAATAAGAGATACGAATAATTATCTCAGCAACGATAAATACGATCTTCACGAAACCTATTACCAGGGAAATCTGCAAGGAAATCATAAATTCAACGACAAGGGGCATGAGTTATCCGGACGGGTATATGTAAAATATGGCGGAAATGCTTTAGAGTATTTCGAAAGCCAGCTCTACGACAAGAAAAATAATTATGTTCCGGTCGACGGTCACCAGGCATGGGAGTCAGAACATCGCTGGACAGTAAAGGCTAATCTGGACTACGTCCTTCCTTTCGACAATAAAAAAGGAAAATTCGAAAGTGGGTTCATGTATGATTTTTATATGGAGGACGGTGATTATAAATTAGATTTTGTTCACGATTACGATACGGATATCTATAGTAAATTTTTATTTAAACAAGGAATATATTCTGTTTATACACAAGTATCTCATAAAATAGGAAATTTCAGTTATCAGGTAGGGTTAAGAGGTGAACAAACCCGACGCTTACTTGGAAGTTCAGAACCCGGGGCATCGAATATCTGGAAAAAATTCGAGTTTTTCCCTTCTGCTCATATCATGTACGCACTACCGAACGAACATGTTCTTTCGCTTGGCTATTCCAGAAGAACGACACGTCCCGAACTTTTCTATATGGAACCGTATATAACGCATGTCGATTATTATACGGCAACAATTGGAAATCCTTTTATCCGACCGGAATATACCAATGCCGTTGAATTAGGTTACCGAAAATCTTTCGGCAGCCAATCCATTGCTGCAACCATTTTCCACCGTGCCCGCAAAGATAAAATAGAACGTGTCCGTGTTCCTTATTATCAAAAACCGGGCGTAACACTCGATTCTATGGCTAATGTAGGAAATGATTACTCTACCGGACTGGAACTGACCGGTAACTTCGAGCTTTACAGATGGTGGGGGCTGACCGTAAACGGAAGTCTTTATGATTACCGCATCAAAAACGAGTTCAAGATGGCCGGTGACGATACGAACAGTCTCAACTGGCAATTAGGAATCAATAACTCTTTTAATGTGACAAAGACCACACGCTTACAATTAGATGCCAATTATGTCGGTCCTTCTGTAAGTACGCAAGGCCAGGTGGATGCTTATTTCTATATGAATATATCGGCACGACAACAGTTCTTTAACCGGAAACTTGCCGCAACACTGGCTCTCAGGGATGTTTTGTGTACTGCACGCTTTAAAAACCACATTTCGGGTATAGGCCTCGATTCGCGCACATATATACGTCCTTATTCTCCATTGGTTACTTTATCGCTTTCTTATACATTCAATGATTTCAAGTCAAAGAAGAAAGAGGTTCAGGATAACGGAGACTTATTCGAAGGTTCCAAACACTAAAGAGGGACTTACTCTTTCGTTCCGAAATAAAGGAATATCATCGCGATGATTACCAGCAGTACATCGAACATTTTGCTCCGGAGATTTTTCTCATGAAAAAAAAGTGCTCCGGCTGCAAACGTTACAACTACGTTGCTGCGCCGTACCATCGAGACGATCGAGATCATCGAGCCGGGTAATCCCAGTGCGTAAAAATAGATAAAGTCGGCAACCAATAGGAAGAGGGCTATATAAAGGATGTTCCAGCGCCAAACAAACGGTGTTGTTTTCTTCCGCGTAGGATACCAGATGAATGCCCATATGAAAAACATTATGGCACATTGATAAAAGGTGTACCATACTTGTACGGTCATTACATCGAATCGTTTCATTAGGAATTTGTCGTACAAGCCGCTCAAGGCTCCGGTAATCGCAGCCATCACAATAAAAAAGATAAATTTATTATGCGCGAAATTTATGCCTTCTTTCTTTCCTGCTCCGGAAAGCAGATAAAAGGAAATGATAGAAAGAATAACTCCTATCCATTGGTATATATTCAATCTTTCCTGAAAAATGAGCAATGCACCTAATAAGGTCAGGACGGGCTGGGTAGATTTAATCGGTCCCGTAATAGTAAGGGGAAGGTGTTTCGTTGCGAAATAACCGAAAATCCATGAGGATAAAACCAATACGGCTTTAAGGAATAGCAGTCCATGGGTATCGAAGGAGACCCGGGGCACAAAAAAAATCGTATCTTCCAAACATGAAGGGGCAAAAAAGGATACCATTACCAGAGGCAGCAACAATGTACTACAAACAATCGTATTAATAAAAAGTATCGGAATTACCGCATTATCTGTCAGCGATACTTTTTTATTGACCTCGTAACATCCTAATAAAAAAGCAGATAAGAAAGCTAAACCTAACCACATAAACCGCTACAAATCAAAAATACAACTAAATTACAGATTCTTCTTTATTTTCGTCTGCCTTATCTACCCGGAACACCCATTCCGGATAACCTACATCTACCAAAAAAAGCCCCTGGGCCGGCACAGAACTTCCGGCTTTACCCCGGTCTTTCATCTCTATAACCGTCCGGAAATCATCCAATCCGATTTTTCCCCTTCCCACATCGAGCAATGTTCCCATTATCGCTCGAACCATATTCCGCAAAAAACGATCGGCCTTAATCGTAAAACGCCATCCCGAATCTACCGGAATAAACCGGGCTTCCATTATATGACATATATTGGTCTTTACATCCGTGTGCAGTTTGCTGAAACTCGTAAAGTCTGTATATTCAAAAAGGATCGCTGCCGCTTTATTCATTAGCCCGATATCCAGTTTATTATGCACTTTATAAAACAAATCTCCGTAGAACGGATCTTTCCGGTCTGTTATAAAATAATGATAAGTGCGAGAAAGCGCATCAAAACGCGCATGCGCTTTTCCATTTACAGGTATCAGTTTTATTACGGCAATATCTTTGGGCAAAATGCGATTTAATTTTTCAGCCAAAGCATCGACATTTTCAATACCACAGGGAACATCAAAATGGGCCACCATGCAGGATGCATGTACACCGGCATCGGTTCTACCCGCTCCGGTCACTGAAATTTCGGAACGGAGTATAAGGGATAATGCGTTCTCCAGTGTACTCTGTACGCTTATACCATTCGGTTGAATCTGCCAACCGCAATAATTACGGCCATTATAGGATAAATAGATGAAATAACGTTGCAAAGCAAATTTTCTTTTCGACGACAAAGATAGTGATTTATTACATGCAACAGATATTCCGGCTAATATGCGAAACAAATCAAGAAATATCGTTTTCCAAATAATTAATAGTTAAACGAGTTATGTTTACCGGGTAAAACCTATCTTTGCAAAATAGTTAGGAGACGCCTCGAACAAAAAACGAAGCAAACTTTGAATTTTATCTCGCGGCTTTCACTATATCTATGCAAAATAGAAATAGAGTTAAAATATAGGCATGAAAATAAACAAGGGAATTTTAGCCGGCCTTTTATTTTTTATAGTTACCGGTTGTAATCGTGACAACGATCCCATTATCATATCTTATTTTTCAAGTATCGTTTTTGAAAATTATGCTACGAATTTTACCGATAAAAGCATAGAGAGTAAAGAGCTCTTCGATTCCCTGCATACCAAAATTGCCGATGTAGGTAAAGAGTATAACAAGACATGGTCGGTACAAACGACCTGGGGTGACAGGCACAGTGCTTATGCTATAAACGATTCCATTGCTTTAGAATTATATGACTCTGCAGTTTGCAACCTACTGAAGATCAAAGAAGAATTCAACATTGAAAAAGAGGCCGTAAAAAAAGACGGTTCTTTCGACATACAACTCTCTTTTTTAGTAACAAGAGATTATAAATTGCGGGAGAGCGAACCTATCAATTATAATTTCGGAGAATAAAAATAACCATTACTTAATTCTCATCAGATTATCGTATTTATCAAAAACCAACCGGTTACTGAAATTCATAGCCAACACTACGGTAACTAATGAGCTCACAAAAATGGTCAGCATGATCAATATCTGATATTTGATTGCTACAACGGGATTACTACCGCCCAATATCTGTCCGGTCATCATTCCCGGCAACGATACCAATCCCATTACTGCGGTAGTTGCGATCGTCGGATTCATCGCTTTCTGAATCGCCAATCGTTTAAAAGAGAGCAATGCTTCCCTACGTGTAGCCCCAGCAGCTAAAGCAAAATGGTATGTCGCTTTGTTTTCCTGCAGGCTGTAATAAAAACTATTCAGACCGATAATAGTATTCGATAAAGAATTGCCTATAAGCATACCTGTCAGAGGTATTATATAGCGGGCATCGAACGGATTGCTCAATTGTAAAATTCCGACTACCATGAACAAATCGACCATTACAATGCTTATCAACAAAGCTGCAAATACAGGCTTAAAAAACAATCTCCGGGAAAGGCCGCTCCGGGAAGAAACGGTTAAGGCTGTAACTACAATCATTACCAGAATCCATATCAGATTAATAGCCCAGCTGTTTATCCGGAAAATTACTTCCAAATAAAATCCTACCAAAAGCAACTGCGCCGTCATGCGTGCCATCGATATAAGCGTCTGACGTATCAACCCTACCCTGTAATAATAAAACAACGCTATGGGTATCAATAAAAGCAAATAACCTGCTGCAAGATGCCAATAACTAATATTTTCAGCTTCCATGGGATAAACTGTTAGGGTTAATAACTATGTTCCGTTCCATTCTGTCTATCCATTTTTCATCATGCGAAACAGAAAGGAGTGTAATGTCTTTCTGTTTTAACAAATAGTCCATTATCGCTTCAGAAGCGTCCGGATCTAATGCTGATGTTGGTTCATCCAATAACAGAATGGGGCGTTTCAACAGAAATACGGAAATAAGAATGATACGCTGTTTCTCTCCTCCAGAAATATCCAAAACGGATTTTTCCAAAATAGACGGAGAAAGAAAGAATGTATTTAACAACGTTTCGATTTCTTTCTTGCCAGGCAACAGATCACGGTTGTTTTTAAAGGTAAAAGGGAAATAGATCAACTCTTTCACCGTAGGAACCTCGATATGCAAATCCTGGGGCAGCCATGCCACAAACTTTCTCAAAGAGGATGCAGTTGCAGGTGTCAGGGATATACCGTTTACCTTTACAGTTCCTTCAAATGTAGGAACAAATCCGATTAACAAGTTCAAAAGTGTACTTTTTCCAGCACCGGAAGGCCCTGTCAATACGGTCTTTTCACCTTTACCAACCGACAGTGAAAAATTTTTCACCGGCTCTTCCCGGTCATAATGAACTGTGACGTCTTTGTACTCAATTACAGGTTCTTTCATCGAAAGATTTAAATTAACGTGCGGTGATATGGAAACAACCCTGTTTACGTTCATGCTTGACATAGCATTTATCTGCTTTCTGCAGGTCCCGCAACACTCCGGCCAAAAGCATCTTCAACTGTTCATTCGAAAGTGTAAGGGTATCTTTTTTTTCCGCTTTTATATATTTTGACCATGATATGTCAAATGTCGTAGCATACATATGGGCAGAATTTTCACTGGAATTATAATTCCGTTTCCGAAGCTTTGTTATATCTTCCTTCGTACGGGTGACGCTTGTTACCCGTAATTTATACAAAGGGGCATTATGACTGTCTAACGAATCCCTGAAATTCTCGCCGATTGTTTCGAGTAATTTTTTAGCTTCCGGCACCAAATAAGGAATTGAATGCGTAAGATCTTCTATCTCATAAAAGTCATTGCTTTTGATCTCTTTCAGTTTCCTTTTCATATGTTCGGCTTCTTCCCGCGATGCTACGGGTTCGACTCCCAGTTTTTTCGCCGCTTCAAGATGCAAAGCATTCAAATCGTTAAAATCCCTGTTATAACTACCGATATAATTAATAGGCTTTAACTCACCCCTCGATCCGGCCCCCGAACAAGCAACTAAAATACCAATGAAAAAACATGCAAACGCAACAAAACGGAAAACTCTCATAAAGAACGAAATTACCAAATTTAAAGTGCATTACAAAAATAATAAAAACTAAAGAACGATAGGGTGTGAATTAGGTAATATTATTTACTTTTGCACTACAATTGAGCTATCATTATGATCGAAAGAATCATTTTACTGGAAAATGTCGATCCTGTAATTTTTTACGGTGTCAACAACAGCCACATACAACTCATAAAAAGTCTTTATCCTAAACTGCGAATCGTCGCGCGAGGTAATGTAATGAAAGTGGCGGGTGACGAATCCGAGTTGATTCCTTTCGAGAAAAAGATCCAGGAAATTGAAAATTATTGTGCAGAATATAATCTGTTAAATGAAGAGATAATCATCGATATTATCAAAGGTAACGAGCCTGCACAGACCAAGCAGGAGGATCTTATCATTCATGGCATTAACGGAAAACAGATTATTGCCCGCACGGAAAATCAGCGTAAGCTCGTAAAGCTTTTCGATAAAAGCGATTTGATTTTTGCCATCGGCCCCGCAGGATCGGGTAAAACGTATACTGCAATAGCTCTCGCGGTCAAAGCATTAAAAAGCAAACAGGTAAAAAAAATCATATTGAGCCGTCCCGCAGTCGAAGCCGGCGAAAAGCTGGGGTTTCTCCCCGGCGAAATGAAAGATAAACTGGATCCGTACCTGCAACCGCTTTACGATGCTCTGCTCGATATGATTCCGGCAGTAAAATTAAAAGAGTATATAGAAAACAATATCATTCAAATCGCACCTCTTGCCTACATGCGGGGACGGACACTGGGAGACGCTGTAATTATACTCGACGAGGCCCAGAACACCACGGTTCACCAAATAAAAATGTTCCTGACACGTTTGGGGCTTAACGCTAAAATGATTATTACCGGCGACATTACCCAGATAGACCTCCCTCCTACCCAGCAGTCAGGGCTTTTACAGGCTATGACCATCTTGAAAAACGTGGAAGGTATCGGAAAGGTGGAATTCAACAAACGTGACATCGTACGTCACCGCTTAGTACAACGCATAGTAGAGGCTTACGATAAGTTCGACAAAAGAAGAGTAGAAAGCAAATCTATAAAAGAGAGTAAAAATGAAAAAGGCATTAGTTAGAACCGACTTCAAATTTCCACAACAAAAGAGTGTGTACCACGGTAAAGTTCGCGATGTATATGACATCAACGACGAGTTACTGGTAATGGTCGTTACAGACCGTATTTCTGCTTTTGACGTCATACTGCCCGAAGGGATTCCTTACAAAGGACAAGTTTTAAATCAGATTGCAGCTAAATTTCTCGATGCGACATCCGATATTGTTCCCAACTGGAAGGTTGCAACTCCCGACCCGATGGTTACCGTAGGCCTCAAATGCGATCCCTTCAAAGTGGAAATGGTAATCCGTGGTTACCTCACCGGCAGCGCCTGGAGAGAATATAAATCGGGCGCACGTTCTCTATGCGGGGTTACTTTACCGGACGGAATGAAGGAAAACCAAAAATTTGAAACGCCTATCATTACACCAACGACTAAGGCCGATGAAGGTCACGACGAAAACATATCAAAAGATGAAATCATTGCCCAGGGGCTGGTATCAAAAGAAGATTACGAATTACTGGAAAAATATACAATGGCTCTCTTTGAACGCGGAACAAAAATGGCAAAGGATAAAGGGCTTATTCTGGTCGATACCAAATATGAATTCGGTAAAAAAGACGGAAAAATTTATCTGATCGATGAAATACATACGCCTGATTCTTCCCGCTATTTCTATGCCGACGGTTATCAAGAACGTTTTGAGAAAGGCGAAGCCCAAAGACAGCTCTCTAAAGAGTTTGTGCGGCAATGGCTGATGGAAAACGGGTTCCAAGGAAAAGAGGGACAGAAAGTTCCGGAAATGACAGAATCTTATTGCAACAGTGTATCGGACAGATATATCGAATTGTATGAAAAAATAGTCGGTGAAAAATTCGTAAAAGCCGACACCGACAATCTCAGCAAAAGAATCGAAGTGAATGTCAACGATTTTTTTCAAAACAGATAAGTACTTATAAAAATGTTACGGATGCCAATCGGCATCCGTAACATTTTTGTCCAATCAAACTTTTTATTCTATTAACAACCTATTTACCCGGCATTCCTGAAACATGAAAAAGTTCGGACTTATTGGATATCCGTTAAAGCATTCCTTTTCAAAACAATACTTTAACGATAAATTTTCAGCAGAATCGATCGATGCCTGTTACGTAAATTTCGAAATTCCGACTATCGCAGAATTTAAAAATATACTTTCCGACAATAAAGATCTATGTGGCTTAAATGTTACTATTCCCTATAAAGAACAAATTATTCCCTATTTAGACGGTCTCGCCAATGCAAAAGAGATCGGAGCTGTGAATGTTATCAAATTCGACCGATCAAAGGGTAAGCTTCGTTTAATCGGATATAATTCGGATATTATAGGTTTTCAGGAGTCGATAGAACCGTTACTGAAAGAGCACCACACAAAGGCCCTTATACTGGGAACAGGTGGCGCCTCCAAAGCTGTGTTCCACGGATTAAAAAACCTGAACATATCTTCAAAATTCGTTTCGCGTACAAAAAAAGAAGATTATCTCACGTATGAGGAACTGACACCCGAAGTTATGGCCGAATATACCGTTATCGTCAACACTACTCCTTTGGGTATGTATCCGGTCGTAGATAAAGCACCTGATATCCCATACAATTTAATTACCGAAAAACATTTGTTATACGATTTATTATACAACCCCGATACGACTCTTTTCATGCAAAAGGGGAAGGCTCAGGGGGCAACCGTAAAAAACGGACTGGAAATGCTTTTGTTACAAGCTTTCCACGCTTGGACAATCTGGAACAGTTAAGCTTCTATCGAAGTAAGGACAAAATCATTTTCAACTTTATAATTTACCTGAAACACAGACCGGCATTTCCCGGTTTGTGCTTCTATCCGGAACCAACCGAATTGTAAGGGTTCGAACGGCTTAACCGATAGCTGCGTTTTAAATACGACTTCCTTTTCTCCTAATATTTTATACAAGGACTCTTTTGCCGACCAATGGAGTAACAAATGGATTGTTTTTTTCTCTTCAGAGATATACTCTTTTTCAAAATCGATAAATTTACGGGCTAACCGCAAAACCCGGTCGGAATATCGCTCGATATCGACTCCTACGGTTTTCTCTTCATGCAAAAAAACGGCTACATAGCCCTTTGTATGAGATATGGAGATATGGTAAGGCATATCAGGTAAATAAGGTGCTCCGTTCTCATAATAGGCGATCGAAGCCTCAAAATGTAACATTTCTTTTAACAATCTCCGGACTGCAATCCATTCCAATCGTCTATGCTCCGAAGAAACTTTACTTAAACCGGATTCATATAATTTTTTATTTTCCAATCCGGAATAGAGTTCATTAAAAGATTCTTCTACTTTCCAGACTCCTAAGTTATTTTCTAAAGAGAACAACGGCATTATTTCCCTATTTCCATCTAAATGTTTCCAACAAATGCATAACCTCTTCCGTCAGGAGTTCCGTATAGGATGCTTTCTTTTCATCCGATAACGACGGCTCTGCAAAGTAAAGCGCCCCACGAAAAAAGCGGGAAACCGAATCCGTTACAAAAAATTGTATGGGTGAAGCGGCAGAACTTCCGATCAAAAAAAGATGAGCGTAAACAGAATCGGCCGGAGACTCATATAATGAATAATGAAATTCTTCATCTCTGACATTTCGTTCCAAAAGCTCATAAAAATCATTTGTCAGTACAGTTAATTTATTTTTTTTCACCGGACAATAGGTTCCGTATAATTCAGCCTGATACTCCGGATACACAATATTGATCCATATTTCATCTCCATTTTTTTTCTGAGGTGAAATCTGCGTTGTACGCATCGTTTCAAAGTTTGCAAACAAGAGTGTATCGACAGCAACTATATCATTACTTTTCTCCGCTCTTAATACTGCTTTCGGTTTAGGATAATATTCCTGACAACCCGACAAGGACAAAACAAAAAAAACTATCCAATACTGCACTTTCATTTCGAGTCCGTATCGGGTAACTGTTCTATAAAAAACTTAACCTTGGATATACGCTGTTTATCCTGTTCCAATATCTGAAAACGATATTGTTTATACGGTATGATCTCCTGTTTCTTCGGAAAATCTCCTTTTATCTCCAATATCAGCCCTGCCAACGTATCCACATCGGACGTTATTTTTCCGAATTCCGTTTCATCGATATCCAATATCTTGAAGAAATCGGGCAAGAGTATTTTGCCCTCAAAAATATAGGCACCATCGTTGAGCTTCACAAAAAGGCGTTCGTCTTCATCGTATTCATCGCTAATCTCTCCGACGATCTCTTCCAACACGTCTTCCAACGTAACAATTCCCGACGTTCCGCCGAACTCATCCACCACAATAGCCAAATGGATTTTATTCGTCCGGAATTCTTCCAGCAAATCGTCGATTTTTTTTTTTTCAGGCACAAAATAGGCCGGACGCAACAGGCTTTGCCAACGGAATTTATCTCCCTTATCTATAAACGGGAGCAAATCTTTAATATATAATATACCTTTTATCTGGTCTCGCGTTCCGGAATAAACGGGAATACGCGAATAACCCACCTCCAGAATATAAGCCAACACCTCTTTAAAACCGGCTTTTATATCAATGTCGGCCATATCCAGACGAGAAGTCATAATTTCAACAGCCGTGCGATTATAAAATTTGATAATCCCTTCCAGCATATCCTTTTCTTCCACTATCTCATCCGATGTCAACTCCAAAGCTTTTGACAGTTCATCGACCGAAATATCCATTTTTTTCTTACCGACAAAGCGATTCACCACATTTGTCGATTTAACCAGCAAAGAAGCCAGCGGATAAATTACTTTACCCACTACATTCAAAGATGACGCCGTTATACGCGCAACGGACAAAGGCTGCTTCTGAGCAAAGACCTTAGGCATAATCTCACCAAACAACAACAACAGAAATGTAAGTAAAATCGTTTCCAAAAGAAAGCCTAACACCAAAGCCTGAGAAAAATCAAAAACAGTATTAAAAAGAACCGTACTTAATATGATGACACAGACATTAACAAAATTATTCGCCACCAATATCGTAGCTAATAAGTATTCCGATTTTTTCAATAACTCCAGAATAATCTTATCTGAACGGTGTTTCTGTTCTTCTATCTTTGAAAAATCAGCGGGAGAAAGAGAAAAAAAGGCAACTTCTGAAGCGGAAACAAAGGCCGATGCGGCCAATAGGAAAACAATAATAATTACAAACAACAGGGATGTGAAATCAAAGCCACGAACAATCACATTTCCAAATTGCAACCAACTAAAATAGTCTGCGTCCAAGTGTAAAGCATTTAGTGAAACAATAAAGGCAGTTGATAAAATCGACTGCCTAACAAAAATAATAAATTTAATCAGAAAGGAAGGTCTTCCGTACTGCTATTTCCATCAAAAGGATCGACGGACGGCGCAGGTGCCTGCGCTTTCGGCTTAGGCGCGGAGAAAGCCTCATTACCACGATTATCCGGAAGCGGGTCAAGAGCTCCGTCTCCTTTTCTGCCCAGTAACTCTATATTATCGGCATAGATTTCCGTCACATAACGCTTATTTCCGGTATTATCATCATACGAACGCGTACGTATTTTTCCTTCCACATATAACTGAGAGCCTTTCCGGACAAACCGTTCGGCTATCTGAGCCAATCCTCTCCATGCAACGATATTATGCCATTCAGTTTTATCAGGGACTTGTGTTCCATTAGCAGCCGTATATCCTCTCTCCGTTGTTGCCAACGTAAAATTCGCTACTGCCACACCATTATCAAGATAGCGTACATCCGGGTCTTTTCCTACATTTCCAAGTAAAATAACTTTGTTTATTGCCATTATTCAGTTCTTTTATAACATTGAAGTTCAAATGTAGCAATCAATTATTAATTGAACAAATGGTTAATAACTATTTTTCATATCCGCACAGAATAAAAACCTCAGTTATTTTATGTATATTAATAAATCCTTACGGATACTAAATACAATGTTATACATTGTTAATAACGCAAGGTTTAAAGGCTTTGAATAGCGAATATTTGAAATTATTATTAATATTGCATGACAATTAAACTCATTGCACAATTAATTTTTTAGTCTAATTTTTTTAACCTACACACGTATGAAAATCAAAAATTTACTTTTGACAGGAATGTGCGCTTTAACAATGGGCGCATTTGCAGCAGATGAAGGCACAATTATCTATCATGAAACATTTGGAGAAAACATTTGGCACCAAGGCAAAGCTAATGCATC
>JAQXIO010000070.1 GCA_029007825.1 Bacteroidales bacterium
TATAGGTAAATCGGCTTTGCTGCGTCTTATAAATCCGGAGCATAACTATTCTTTAGGGGAAAGGGGTAAGGGGGCTTATTGATTCCGTTTAAATCTTACCCAAAATCCTTGATTTTCGCAATTATTTAAGGCGAAGTATGAAAAAAGCTTCCAATGTTTTGATTTATTTCGGAGCTATACCTAGCAGTTATGGCTACGGAAGATTGATTCTACTCAATAATTGAAAATGGAGAAGATGATGAATAGAGTCCTAATGACAAACTTTCTAAAAGGCAAAAGAAGATATGGATAAATGGCTGTAATTTAATCCTCTTTCTGATTCAAATCTAATAAATAAAGAAATACTTCCGCAGCATGCCATGTATGTGGAGAAGCATTACGCCCTTCTACGTATTGTTCATCTATTATCCGCATACCTTGATAATCGGCCTGACTGGCTTCTATCTCCCAGGTAAGAGGATAATCCCTATTGCTAATCGGGTTTCTCTTTAAACCATGAAAATGATCAGCAGCCCAGCCAATATAAGGATATTTGTCATCTTTCCAAAGATTGTATGCGTCTTTTGTCGAAGATACATAGGTATCTTTATAATCCCACCAAAATAAAGAAGCATAATCGTCTTCTATTTCAGGTATGATATAATCATCTTCCAGTCCCAGCTGTTTTAATCCCCATTTGAGAAACTTAGTCTGATATACCGGCGTTTCGTGAAAGTCACTCCTACCCTGAATATATTTTCCTTGTGCATTCGTCTTTTCATATTTCTTTGTTTCTTTCAGAATTTGTTGAACCAACGGATATTCTTTATCAACAAAAAGTGATAAGAGATATAACGTCTGCCCCAGATTATCGGCTTCCATTTCACCTGCATTATTACGGTCATACGGATCCGACAAGTTCATAACCCATGATTTTATAAACTCTGCATTTCCTGTTTGCTGAAGACACATAGCCATCATTGCACCATCCCTTCGCCAACCGTTTTTATATACAAAATAGTTAGGAAGAGGCATACCATCTACGATATTCACTAATATTTCCTGATGAAGGACCTTCAATATTCTGGAATAACGAGCATCCGAGAACGACGGTAAAGAGACTGGATAGCTTGTCTCTCCTATTACAGTCCGCTTGTCATTATCATCTATAAGCCACAAAGCTTCTTCGTCCTCCTGCAAAACTATTATTTCTCCGTCATCGGTCTTTATTACAACTCTATATAATGAAGGGACAATCAATTCTTCATTAACGGACCATTCTTTTATAACTTTTCCGGAAAACGACTCGATCAGTTGTCCGTTTTTGTACAGATATTTTTCTCTGTCTCCCATACCAAAAAGGAAGAAAGGGACACCGGGCATATCACATTCCCTGAATTCTGCCCGCATAGAGTCCAACTCCGAGCGATAAGCTGCCAATTCTTTCTGGCTCTCCTGCCAAATATCTCCATGATGCCGGGAAGAACAACTTATCCCCAGCACCATGAAAATCAAATAAGTCAAATATAACTTATACACCTCTTATTTATTGATGTTTATATTCTTTCGGTTTATCTGAATAAACTATAATATCCCGTATTATTAGATCAACACCATCTTCAGGATTCAACCATTTAAAGGAGATGGTATGTTTGCCGTTCGGCAACTGATAATTCCAATACGGTTCATTCTTACGGATTTCAAATGCAGCCGGAAGTGACACTGTCTCCATCAATTGACCGTCTACATAACATTCCAGCTTCGCAACATAATCGTTTTTATCTCCAACTGTTTTCAATTCATTTGTCACTACAAACCCAAGACCATCAAACGAATACTCTCCAAAGTTTTTAACCGACCGATACAAACTCTTTCTCATAACCGGATATACGCCTTCAAAAGATTGCTCCAAACGCACCGGAACGGGTTGCTGAAATTTAATCTTCACGACATCCCCGTCAATAGAACCGCCGTTGCGTTTAATCATCTGCAAAGCTTGTTCATATCCCATCTTATAAACTTTATTCAGAGAGATAGTAGTATGGGCAAAATTGATGTCTTCCACTTCATAAAGATTCTTTTTCCAATATTCCGGAATATTGCTATAACCTAATATTGTACCTAAAATACCTGCAGCAGAGGCTGGATTACAATCCGAATCTTGTCCGCAACGTGTAGAAATCTCCATCGTTTTATAAAAGTCGCCCTGACCATAAAGCAAGCCTACAAGAATATAAGCCGAATTTACCGTAGCATCTATATTAAACGGAGCAAATATCCCTTCCGGACACCCCAGATCTTCGGCCCATTTTGATTTTTCGATTTCAAACCATGTGGCTTTCCAGTCATCCGGATATTTCTTATGCCAAGCGATAACGTCTGACATCGCTTTATAATATTTACTCTCTTCTGGTATCACTTTAAGGGCCTCATTCACTATATATTCGATATCATTGCTTACAAATGCCAACGTGTACATTGCCGCAACATACAAACCGCCATACCAACCGTCTCCATAATTCATGATATGCCCTATTTTATCCGAAATTTCTGCGGCACTGTTTATCATTCCCGGCGACATCAAACCCGCAAAATCCGCTTCAATCTGAAAATCCAAATCATCTGCATGCGGATTATTCAACCAATGTCCGGACTCCGGAGGCATTATACCATTCAATATATTATACCGGCCGGACTGATTGGCATGCCATAACATATATGAAGCATTGGCGTATGCCATTGCAAAAGAATCGACGGGCGCATCAAGACCTAACCGATCGAATACATCTACAAATGTCAAGTCCATATATACATCGTCATATAAACCCGGTGCATTGTCATAATACCATTTTATGCAACCGTCTTCCCATGTAATAGGGATATATTCTTGCATCATTGTACTGCAATAGCGGAATTCCGTAGGACCACCGAACGTACAACCAATCGTTTGTCCGGCCCACCCACCTTTTATTTTATCCTGCAATTGCTCTTTCGTTATTTCTACCGTTTCCGGAACAACCGGAGTTTTAGGAGCATTGCATGACAATAGAGAGCTTAACACTAAAATACTCCCTGTGTAAAGAAGATTTGCTTTCATAGTAATTTATTAATAATCGAATTATTTAATTTCCGACCGGAAAGGTATGGATGCCTGTGCACCCAATCTGGTAACACTGATCGCCGCAGCTTGCGTCGCAAAACGTACCGAATCAAGAACTGACCGCCCTTCGGATAATGCAACGGCTAACGCTCCGTTAAAGGTATCACCAGCAGCCGTCGTATCAACAGCCGATACTTTTACAGAGTCGACCAATTCAAAATGTCCGTTTTCATAAACCAACGCACCGGCCGATCCTAATGTTATTACAACAATATCGACTCCTTTCTGATGAATAATCTGTGCTGCACTTTTTGCCGAAGCCACGTCTGTAACCTTAACTCCTGCAATCATACCGGCTTCTGTTTCATTGGGAGTGATCATATACAATTTCTTCAATAAATCTGCAGGCAATAAAGACGCCGGTGCTGGATTCAGAATAACTTTTACTCCTTTCCGATCTGCAATTTCTGCCACATACTCAATCGTTTCAAGAGGAGTTTCCAGCTGCGTCAGAATCCAATCTGCTTTTTCTATTTCGCTGGCAGCACAATCTATATCTTCTTTATTAAGTGTAGCATTTGCACCGGGAGCCACTACTATACAATTCTCGGCCTGTTCATCTACCGTAATCAAGGCAACGCCCGACGGCTGATCCTTATCCTCAAAAATATACTGCGTATTGATACCTTCTTTTTGCAATAATTCGACCGACTGACGGCCAAAAACATCTTTCCCGATTTTAGCTATAAATATTGCGTTCCCGCCTAATCGTGCAACTGCAACAACTTGATTCGCTCCTTTTCCTCCGGGATTCATAAAAAAACTTCCACCTAAAATTGTTTCTCCGGGAACGGGCAGATGATGGGCTTTTATGACCATATCTGTATTTGTACTTCCCACAACGACTATACGGCTTTTATTCATGGTATTGTATTATAGGATATTCCGATTTATATTCACAAAGATATTAAAAGTCCTCATATAACAATATAAATTAAAAAAATAAGAATCTATCCGTATAGATACGAACAGAGAGCCCTTGTTATAACAAAAGGCTCTCCGGATTAGTCTTTTATATACAAATTAAAAATTAATTATAATTTGTTGGATTCCTTTTATGTCAGTAGAAAAATCAGCATATCTGGACTTTTCTATTTCCGAGTATGTTACGGGCAATTCTTTACCATCTGACATTACTTTTTCTACCATCCTCACTCCTTCCGGCAAAAGAATATGGAAACTCATGGAAGGAGCATTCCCGGTAATATCAATTACCATCCTTTTCTGATCGGGAGAATAATTGTACTCATAAGCAACATAGCCATCTGAAGCAGCATAACGTGCCACTACTTTAACTTTATCCGAACCGGTAGTAATCCATCTTGGTGCAATTACCGGAGCATTAAATGCCACATCCTGATCCTTTATACCTGCCAATCCTTCTATCATAGCGAACATCGCCGTTCCTGCAGCCCAGTTATCCGGCCCACCCGTCGATTCTATTTTTGCCTTCACATAATGTTTCTGATCTGAAAGCGTTATCCCCATAAGAATATAAAGGCTATTATCCACTGCCGAATTAAAAATCAGGCTTTTAATCTTCTTTTCAGGATTCGGGTTATCCAATGCCACCCAATAAACTCCAACATCACCGGTTTTTTCATTGGGGCCACGCCATGCTACACCCGCATTCGGCTGGGATATGCCGGGATACCACCACTGTGAAAGATGTTTGCCTCTTACCAAATAATCACTGGTTGTCGAACCGTCTTCATAAAGGAACGTTACAGAGGCATATACATTTTCCTTGTTTCGTGTCACGCCGCTATGCATCAGATAAACGCATTCCGCAAATTGACCGACCGGTATTTCCACATTATGAGCAAAACCTTTTTCGGAGGAAATTCCGACAACCGAGCGATAATTATTCGTTTCGGGATCAATTAAATGGAATTTTTTCCCGTCGAAAACCTGATTTCCAACCGGAATATTTGCCAAGTCATCACCCGGATTTTCTGTTCCCATCCAGTTTAGTGCCTTTCCTCTGCTATTTGCCAGAATATCCATATTGGCAAACTTCTTTATATCGACCGTTGTATAATTTGGAACAGCAGGATCTTCAAAAGCTCCTGTATAAGCAAACCAGATACGATCGCCCGAACGGTGACCTAAATCCTGAAGACGATTCAATACATCCGTAGCATACTCTTCATATCCGTTTTCGTAGGCTCCGCGTGCCAATTCTCCTGCGGCATGTCCCGCTATGCCTCCATTCATATATTGCCATTTATCATTATGCACACTGAACCCCTTTTCAAAAGGCGGATAGATCGCATACCATTCACCGGGAGAGCCTTTCGGCAGATTTTCTTTTAATTGCATATACGATTCAATTATCGCTTTATTTTGATCATGCGACAATCCTCTATTTACCGAATAACAATTAGACAGCGATATCTGAGATTTTTCATCTACACCGAAATCCCGGACTACTGAATCGTCTTCTTCGACAAAATGCGTGAAGAACCTACCATTCCATGCTATTTTATTCAGATTCGTCCGAATTTTAGCAGCCCGCTGCCTATATTTATCTGCATTCTGATTATCCCCTACTCTCCTGAACATTTCGGAAAGCTGATCACAGGCATCGGCATAACCAGTATTATCTCCATAAAAAATACCAAATTTCGATTTATACGGATGAATCAACATACTATTGTTCAAACCGACGTTCGGAAGATATTTGTCTATAGCCTGAAAATCCCACGAATCGATGGTATAAACGCGCTTCAACAATCCATAACGCTCGGAGTAGCGATCAATATCCGTTACAGAATAGTCCAAAGCTTTGGCACAGGAAGACAATGATTTTTTCATCCAATCCATATCTCCGCTGGCTTTCCAAACCTGATATACAGAATTGACATAGATATATTCACAATGGTTTTCAATAGGCTGGCGAGCTAAAAATGCTTTACCATCTCCTTTTAAAAAGTAGCCGAACGGCCCATAACACGTTTCAAAATAGTGTTCGGAATCTTTCAAAATAAAACTCCAGATCATACCGTCTTTACGCTGTTTTTCACGCATAAGGTCCAAAAAATCATATCCTACCGGACTAAAATATTGCATGCCTTTCAATGTATGATAATGATCGAGTCCCCATGGTACGAAATAATTTATCCGTTTTCCATCCAAATAGGTATGCTCCACTCCGGTGGGACTATACACCAACATACCTTTATAGAATAAATTAAACATATCCGTATAACGGCCTCCGTCGTCAATCTTAGTTTTGGCATCAACCATAAAATTTCTGCGGGCTACCTCTTTTCCTTTTTTATCATATACGACAACCGCCTGCTTACCTAAATTTCCCGCTACGGAAAAAGAGAGTGTATCCGAAACAGGCAGAGAAACGTATTCCAAACCCTTCGCATCAAATACTTTCACTGTCTTACCATTCTCTATACCGATTAAGGCAAGTTTTTCGAACGGCTCAAAGTATGCTTCTTTTTCCGACGAATCGATACTTAATAATTTAATATTCTGATTTTGGGAATAAGACGAAAGAGTATAAAGCAACATTAAAAACATTACTGCACCTCCTGACATAAAATGCCTGATTTTTTTCCTCATGGTTTATAGATTGTTTAATTAGTTTATCGGACAAAGATAAAAAATATACAATCACAATCAGCAACATATACCAGCTTCTAAACATTCCGATGCATATTTCCAGTATTTTGGACACAACTTTCCTAATTAATATTAAGAAATAGAAAATTCAATCGATTTTCAAACAAAAGGACAGCCTAAGAGCTGAACAATTAGGAAAGAGAAAACGTTTTATTTACATAAGAGGTAATCTCTTAATATAGTAAAAATACGAAGACTTAATTTTTCTCTAAAATTTTATCTTTAAAAATGAAAACCAATTATAATATTCATTATGTTTGTAGCAGATAAATACATTATATATAAACAATTCTGTACGGACCAAAAAACTTCTTTCATCATTTCAATTCCAAACTTTTCAACTACTTAAAAACAATCAATAGACTTCTTTAATAAAAAAATACTTTTCTTTCCACAAAAAGTGCCACAAACACTCTTTCCTAAATTTATTTATTATCTTTGCTTCGTTAGAGAATTTATGAACAGACTAGAGTGTTGAAATAGTACTTTATTTAGTTTTTCAGTTTATTATTTTCTACACCCTATTATTAATTTCATAAATTAAAAAAATGAACATTTACGTTTCAAATTTAAACTATAAGGTTGACAGTGATGGCCTTATGCAATTATTCGAAGGATACGGAGAAATTTCGTCTGCAAGAGTTATTATGGATCGCTTCACCGGGAAATCCCGTGGATTTGGCTTTGTAGAAATGCCCGATGATGCTGCAGCACAAAAAGCAATTGAAGAATTAAACCAGGCTGAACATGAAGGTAATATAATTACTGTAAACGAAGCTCGCCCGAGAGAAGAACGTCCCCGCAATAATTTCGGAGGCGGCGGAGGATATAACCGTGGCGGATACAACAATGATCGCGGAGGATATTCCGACAGAAGAGGTGGTGGTGATAACTACAATTCTGACAGAAGACCCAGACGTTGGTAATTAATATCAGATACAAGAAAGCCGGTATTAGATAAAAATACCGGCTTTTTTTATAGAGGTTGACAACGGCTTAAACGAATATCAATACTAATATAAAAAACATCCCTCATTTCTATAAATCGATACCAAAACGAATTCAGTAAAAAGAGTATCTTTGCATTAAAAATAATCACTATGAAAGCTGTAATAATCTATTCAGGAGGAATGGACTCGACCGTATTGCTGCACGAATACAAAAAAGAGATACAATTGGCCGTCAGTTTCGATTACGGAAGCAAACATGCCCGGAAAGAACTTGAATCGGCACGGTTCAATTGTCACCTTCTGAACATTAAACATATTGTTGTCCCCCTCCTTTTCATGAACGAATTATTCCGTTCTTCCTTATTACAAGGTCAAGGCGAAATACCGGAAGGCAGTTACGATACGGACAACATGAAAAGTACAGTCGTTCCGTTCCGCAACGGCATTATGTTATCTATAGCGGCAGGCATCGCCGAATCGAACGGCTTAGATACTCTATTGATCGCCAATCATTATGGAGATCATGCCATATATCCGGATTGCAGTGAGCCATTTATCGACGGAATGGCCGATGCAATAAAAGCAGGAACATACAACGGCGTCAAACTAATTTCTCCGTATTGCCACATTTCAAAACGCGATATCGCATTGCGGGGCCGTGCTATGGGAGTCGATTTTTCCCATACCTATTCATGCTATAAAGGTGAAGAGGAGCACTGCGGAAAATGCGGAACTTGTATAGAACGGAAAGAGGCTCTTGCCGGTTTCGATCCTACCTCTTACAAGGTATAATTCATCCGTATTATAAAAACTGTCTGCTAACAGTTCCACTTTCTAAAAAACAGAATACACCTATTCGCATTCGTACTGTTATAAATTATTTCTATTATGAAAATCGTATTTCTGGATGCTTATTCGATCAGTGACACTGATTTAGCTCCTCTGCAAAGATTAGGCAATTTTATTGCTTATGATTTTACAACGCCCGAACAAACTGTCGAACGTTGTAAAGATGCAGATATCGTAATAACAAATAAAGTTCTGCTATTTTCAAAAGAACTGGAACAGCTTCCCAAACTGAAGCTAATCTGTGTCGCTGCGACAGGTACGAATAATGTCGATACCAGCTACGCTGAAGAAAAAGGAATAATTGTAAAAAATGTAGCTGGTTATTCTACCAGCAGCGTAGCAGAGTGTACTCTTATGTTTGCATTGGCTCTGTCACATCAGCTACTCTATTACGATAACTTTATAAAGGATAAAAGCTATTCCAAAAGCAACAGAACATTTCATCTTGCCCGCGCCTTCTCCGAAATGAGCAGTAAAAAATGGGGAATCATCGGATTAGGGAACATCGGAAAAAATGTGGCCCGCCTGGCTACCGAACTCGGAGCTCAGGTTTGCTATTACTCCACATCCAGGAGAAACACCGATACAGATTATCCGTCTGTGTCATTAGACGAATTACTCTCCGAATCCGATATAATATCCATACATGCA
Organism: Bacteroidales bacterium; assembly: GCA_029007825.1. Lineage (GTDB taxonomy): Bacteria > Bacteroidota > Bacteroidia > Bacteroidales > JAQXIO01 > JAQXIO01. The sequence goes on from JAQXIO010000070.1 coordinate 9,229, forward strand.
CCGCTCAATCCTCAAACAGAGAATTTAATTACATACGATAAACTTTGCAGGATGAAAAAGAGTGCTTACATCATAAATGTAGCACGCGGGGGAATTATTAATGAAGCTGGACTGGCACAAGCCTTAAATGAAGAGAGAATTTCAGGAGCCGCTACCGACGTGTTCAGCAAAGAACCTTTGCCTTCAGACAATTCGTTACTAAATATAAAAGATCCGACCCGTTTGTTGTTGACACCTCATCTTTCATGGGCTTCCAGTGAAGCACGCCAGAGACTTGTCGACGGAATAGCACAGAATATCATCTCTTTTACGGAAAACAAAAGATAGTAAATTTAATTTTGTGTTTTCCCTGATAAAATCAATTCAATGACAGATAAAGAACGTTTCTCAATAGCCAAAAGAATAAAGAGCTTCAGATATGCTTTTAACGGAATACGGTATTTATTCAGATTCGAACATAATGCACGCATTCATTTAGTACTTGCTATTTGTGCTATCGTTGCTGGCATTCTTTTGCATATAAGTTCTCTCGAATGGATTGCTGTTCTTTTTGCTATAGGTTCCGTTCTTGCGGCAGAGGCTGTCAATTCGGCTGTCGAGGCTCTTGCCGATTTGGTATCGCCGCAATACAACGAACTTATAAAAAGATGCAAAGATTTAGCTGCGGGTGGTGTCCTGATTATGGCTATAACTGCATTGCTTATCGGTCTGATAATCTTTCTTCCGAAATTAATTTTCCTTTTTTACTGATAAATCCACTGAAGGGTATTTTTCGATATCTTATCGATAGGCTTATTCAGCCATTGGTTCAACTTATATGTAAGAAAAGCGCTCCCGGCTCCTACTATCGCACCTCCTAAAACATCCGACGGATAATGCACTCCCTCATTCATTCGGGCATACCCCACCGAGACAGCCCATAAAAAAGAGGGTGCAATAACGTACCATTTCGGACAATATAAACTTAAGGATGTTGCCGTACTGAATGCTGCCGAGGTATGCCACGACGGAAACGACGGACCACCTCCATCACCTCCCCGGTTATCTATATACCCGGGATATTTATCATAAGGTCGCTGACGTCTGATCGCATACTTCAATTCTAAAGACAAGGCAGTCGAAAGGACAAGAGACGATAATGTATAAAGCCCTCCCGATACCAGTTTTTCATTATTGGATAAATAACCTATCGCCAGAAATACGACGGGTAATCCGGCTGAAACATAAGGCACACTCGTCGACATCACCGAGCTATATGAATTCCAGAATGGCGTTGTATTCTGATTTATGGCATGTAACATGCGGGCATCTATATTTTGTGCACTCGTACCCTCGACGGACAAGATCAAAAATAAAGAAACAACAAATGCTATGTACTTTGTCATATTTTACAAATTATATAATTATTTACAGGCACAAAATAAAAGATTTCCCCGTTCAACTATTTTAGCAGAAAAACATATAAATACCAAAGATGTCAAATATGTCACTAATTCCGTCAATCCTTATCTTGAAGATAAGGATTTAAATATTTTGCAGTATAGCTGTCTGCACATTTCAGTATCTCTTCCGGAGTCCCGCAACAAAGAATATTTCCACCTTTTTCTCCACCTTCCGGCCCCATATCGATAATATAATCGGCACTTTTCACAACATCCAGATTATGCTCTATCACCAAAACCGTATTGCCCTTATCTACAAGGCGGTTCAATACACCTAACAGCACTCTGATATCCTCAAAATGGAGTCCGGTTGTCGGCTCATCCAGAATATATAAAGTCTTCCCTGTATCGCGTTTCGATAATTCGGTAGCCAGTTTAACCCGTTGGCTCTCCCCGCCCGATAAAGTCGTAGAGGATTGTCCCAAACGTATATACCCCAGTCCGACATCCTGTAATACTTTTATTTTATTGTAGATAGCAGGAATATTCTCAAAAAATTCGACAGCCCTGTTAATCGTCATATCCAGTACATCCGCAATGGATTTTCCTTTATAACGAACCTCCAGCGTTTCCCTGTTGTATCTCTTTCCATGACAAACCTCACAAGGGACATATACATCGGGAAGAAAATTCATCTCTATGGTTTTATAGCCGTTTCCCGTACAGGCTTCACATCGCCCCCCCGACACATTAAAAGAAAAACGCCCCGGTTTATATCCTCTGATCTTCGCCTCCGGCAAATTGACGAATAAAGAGCGAATATCGGAAAAAACACCTGTATAGGTGGCCGGATTGCTACGGGGGGTACGTCCTATCGGTGACTGGTCTATTGTTATAACCTTATCAATAGCTTCTATCCCGTCAACCGAAAGATAAGGCATAGGATCCTGCAATGAACGGTAAAAGCGCTGACTTAATATAGGTTGCAACGTTCTGTTGACCAACGTTGATTTTCCACTGCCCGACACACCCGTGACACAAAGGAATAATCCCAAGGGAAATGATACATCCACGTTTTTGAGATTATTGCCAGACGCTCCCTTGATACTGATGAAATTTCCGTTCCCTTTTCTCCGGACAGAAGGCACTTCAATTTTCTTAATCTTACGGATATACCGCGTCGTCACCGTATCGGCGTTTAACATCTCCTGAGGCGTTCCGGAAAAAACAACTTCTCCGCCATGCCGTCCGGCTCCCGGTCCCATATCAATTACATAATCGGCCTGTAACATCATCTCTTCGTCGTGTTCGACCACGATAACCGAGTTGCCGCTATCACGGAGCTTTTTCAACGAATCGATCAAACGGATATTATCGCGCTGGTGCAAACCGATACTTGGCTCATCTAGGATATAAAGCACATTTACCAGTTGTGAACCGATTTGGGTTGCCAGACGTATCCGCTGACTTTCTCCTCCCGACAACGAAGAGGAAGAGCGGCTTAAAGAGAGATAATCCAGCCCTACGTCGAGAAGAAAATGCAAACGCGTACGAATCTCTTTTAATATTTCCGTTGCAATCAGGCGCTGCTTACTCTCCATACGGTCTTCCAATCCGTTCAACCATATATTCAGCTGAACCAGATCCATAGATGCCACTTCGGCTATATTTTTTCCGTCTATCTTATAATGCAGGGCCTCTTTATTTAGCCTTTGGCCTCCGCATTCAGGGCAAACCGTCGTCGTTATAAACTGCTCAGCCCATTTCTGCGCTGTAGCAGAAGCATCGCTCTCTTGCTGCATAGTAAGATAATGGGTAATTCCATCAAAAGGAGCCGAAATATTCGTATAACCATAAGCTTGATTTTTTACGCGCAACTGTTCATCGGTTCCGTTCAAAATTTTATCGATAGCCTCATCGGGCAATTTTGAGACCGGCGTTTTAAGCGTCTCACCATACATTTCGCAAATAGCTTCCAGCTGTCCGAAAAGTAAAATATTCCGGTAACGTCCTAACGGAGTGATTGCACCCTGGTAAATGCTGAGCGAGGTGTCCGGTATCACCTTCTGCAAATCGATCAGGTCTACCGTCCCGATACCTTTACATTTCGGACAAGCACCATAAGGCGAATTAAAAGAAAAATTATGAGGTGCAGGCTCGCTGTATGACAACCCCGTAACAGGACACATCAGGCGTTTGCTATAATGACGCACCTCTCCGGTGTCTGCATCCAGAATCATGAGTAATCCGTCGCCCTGCTTCATCGCAAGCGTCATGCTCTCTCTCAATCGTTGTTCGTCGCTCTCGGTTACCTTAATTTTATCTACGACAATCTCGACACTGTGATTCTTATACCGGTCCAGCTTCATTCCCGGTATAATCTCCCTGAGTTCTCCATCGACACGGACATTCAGATAACCTTTTTTCTGTATCTGTTCGAATAACTCCTTATAATGCCCCTTCCGGTTACGGACAACCGGAGCCAACAGCATAATCCTTTTATTGCGATAGCGCTCGTGAATAAGAGACAATATTTGCTCTTCCGAGTATTTTACCATTTTTTCTCCCGAAAGGTAAGAATACGCTTCCCCTGCCCTTGCATATAAAAGACGGAAGAAATCATAAATCTCAGTTGTCGTTCCTACGGTGGAACGTGGATTCTTGTTCGTTGTCTTCTGTTCTATCGAGATAACAGGACTCAGACCGACAATCTTATCGACATCCGGTCTTTCGAAGTTACCTAAAAAACCACGGGCATAAGCAGAGAATGTCTCTACATAGCGCCGCTGCCCCTCAGCAAAAAGGGTATCAAAAGCTAACGACGATTTTCCGCTACCGCTTAATCCTGTAATAACAACAAGTTTATTACGCGGAAGCTCTACATCTATATTTTTAAGATTATGGACCCGGGCTCCATATACCCCGACAAACTCATCTTCTGCACCAAAGCGCTGTGTCATAAATAATTTTCCATTAACAACATTACTCCACTACCCATCTCCTATCGTGCACCTTTATCTTGCTCTCGGGCGTACGGTGAAGTGATTTTTTCTCCGGCAAACGAATACGGTAACTCTTATCTTTCGCTACTGTTAAAGATCGTCCTCTTAACCAGGTATTACTTTGCTTCAACTGAGCATACGTATATCCTTGTTCTTTCGCAAAAGCCGCTAAATCGGGAATAGTCTCTATCACCTCGATTTCTTTGTATGCGATCGGCGGATAAAGATGGTTCGGTTTAATTACAAAGCCATACTCGTAAGGATGCTCAAAAATCTCCTTAACAGTCATTATACGATAAATATACCGCGTTGTCTCTTCATTCAGCCATAAATCGAAAAAGCTCTCTCCTATTTGTTTGTCAAGCTCCGTCGATATACGTGCCTGTCCTGCATTATAAGAGGCTGCAGCCAATAACCAATTCCCATATTTGGCATAAGCATTTTTCAAATAACGACAGGCTGCATACGTCGCTTTTTCCACATCGTAACGCTCATCTACCTGCGCCGTTATTTCTAAACCGTATTGCCTTCCGGTCGTGTCCAGAAACTGCCACAAGCCGGCAGCTTTAGCCGGAGAAACGACTTTTTTATCTAAAAAGCTTTCTACGACTGCAAGATATTTAAAATCGTCCGGGATACCTTCCGATTTGAGAATCGGTTCTATTAACGGGAAATAACGGTTGGCCCGTTTAATACTCAGCAATGTATTTCCGTGCTGATATGTCCAGGAAGTCAATTCCCGGTCAAACCGTTCATATATTTCGATATCCGTCACCGGTATTTTTTCACCGAACAAAACAACCGTTTCCGGCAACTGAACAGATGTTGTCATTGCTAACGTCTTCGGTTGTTTTTTATGTTCTCCCACATAAAAAGCCAATGAAAGGATTACCAGTAAAAAAGAGCAGCCAGCTAAAACAATCGTAAAAAAGTAGATATAATTTCGTTTCATTCTCAATTCAGACCATCATCAGGGAGCGTATCGTTAATCTCCTTAGGACGCAGAACGTTTATATCCCCCTGTTTATTATATTTGATTCCGTCCGCCCCCTCTGCTTCTATAATGTAATAATAAGCTCCGGGCGGAACATACTTTCCGTTAAATTTGCCATCCCAACCCTGATCGGGAGAAGTCCATTCGAAAACTTTTCCTCCCCATCTGTTGAATATAACACCTTTAAAGCGGATTATCGATTTATACACCACTTTAAATTCATCATTTTTACCCGGCGTAGTTCCAGGCGAAAAAGCATTCGGTATTTTCAAAGATGACTCTACGATCTTGATAGTATAAGTAACCGACGAATCTACACAAGTGCCATCCGTATTACTTACTTCCAGCCTTGCCGTATAATCGCCGAAATGCTGAAAAGTATAGGTAACGTCTTCACTGAGAATACGCACCAACGGATAATCGGGACCGTCCTCATTTTTATAAATTTTCCATATATAAAGCGATGCTACAGGCTCATTAGCATACCCGTTAAACATAACAGTAACCGGCGCCGACCCACCGAAATTAACATTGTCACCAACACTGGAATTTTCTTCGTTGTCGTTATCCCGCTCCTCTTGTTCGGCATAACCATGCGCGGTAACTGCCGTTGCCTGATATTCTTCGGAGGTCTTCGATTGCTGCAAACCGAAATAAGCAGCAAAATTATCGCCCGATAAAGTATATGTCGTATTAGTAAACGGGGCGGTTATAGAGTATTCTACCTGCACGCCAGCAATTATTTCTTCCACTGGTTTCACATAAAACGCTTTATCTTCTTCATTCCAGCCTAACGAATCGTAACTGAGAACGAAAGTCCGTTCAAGCTCCTTTCTGAACCCCGTGCTGGGCGAGGTATAATAAACCAACGGCGTTGCATCAATATTGAACTTCAGTGTAAGGAAATCACATTTATTTTCACTATCTACCCATTGGGGAGCATCAAAATTTGCTCTGTGTGCACTATAATCTATAATCCAGACATATTTCTGCCTGTCGCTCTCTACATAATAGCCATAACCATCCTGAGGTACAATCCATGAGGTATTACCATCCTGCTCACATTGTATCGGAGTAATCTCCGTTCCCTGATATTTAAACCAGTTATGCTTTACATTCGCATAGGATGTATAACGAATTTCAGCTCCGTTCATTCCGTTTAAAAGATAAACCTGAAGGTTATTTCCCTGTTCGGCAAGATAAGGACTCCCCTCTCCTCCCACTACAGAATACTGAGCAGAAAGGAAGTGTGCCAGCATCAGCATCCAACACAAATGAAAAATTCTTTTCTTCTTATTCATAGTCCTTTTCTTACCCCAAAAATAGCTATTTCGGAGAGATGTCGCAACTATTTATTATCTTTGTCCGGAGTTTTTATGAGTTCTTCAAGAATATGAATATTGTTTTAAAATATCTGCTATCCGGCATATTGCTGTGTTTTTGCATCCTTTCCTTTGCCCAGAACCAGGAATATCCTATTATCAAGGAAGGCGACATGGAGTTTTATCTTTATTCTCCCGAACAAGGAGAGGGGATCTATTCGGTATCGAGGAAATTCGGAGTTCCTTTAAACGAAATTATCCGTTATAACCCATCATTAGAAAACGGATTGAAAAAAGGTTCCCAGGTTTTAGTACCGATACAAAAAGAAGACGCAAGTAAAACTTACCATATAATTGCTCCGAAAGAAACTCTTTACGGAGTTTCAAAAATGTACAATATTACTCCTGAGGAGCTTATGGCGGCAAATCCAGGATTAAACAACCTGACTTTTTCTATCGGTAAGCGTATCGAAATTCCCGTGTCCATACAAGAAAATAAACCGGAGCAAAGAATTATATCCGAGCAACTGACCGGGACTTCCCGGAACCATGACGAATATTTTCAACGGGAAGAAAAAATAATCCGCTATCAAGATAACACAGAAATGACAAATGAAAAGAAAGAGCGCTATTCTGTTGTCTTGATGCTGCCTTTTACAGGAAAAGGAGAATCCGCATCGAAAAATAACCGCTTCATAGAGTATTATGAAGGCTTTCTTTTAGCCGTAGACAGTATGAAAGCCAAAGGCCTTTCTCTCGATTTATATGTGTACAATACCGGGATTAGCGGACAATCGGTAAAACAATTGCTCAGAAGTAATACTTTAAAAAATGCAGACTTAATTATTGGCGGAACGAACGAAGACGAAATAACAAGCATTTCGGATTTTACTAAAAACACGGGAAGCAAATATATCGTCCCATTCAGTTCCAGAGGCAGAGAAGAACTATTGAATCCGAATCTTTTCCAGGTAAATCCGGCTCAGAATCTGGTGCAGGCAAAGGCTGCAGAAGTATATGCGTCTTTATTCCGGGACAATAATGTAATTCTCATAAACTGGGCGGACGATAAAAACAGCAAACAAGAGTTTATTCATTCGTTACGCTCAAACCTGAATAACAATCATACGTCTTTTTTCAGTATCAACTACTCGGATAATCTAATGAACGACATAAAATCTTATCTGGACCCGAACAGAAAAAATATCGTGTTGCCAACCTCCTCCTCTTTAGAGGCTTTAACAGGTATAGCTCCGACATTACGTCTGTTATCGAGTACCGACTCCGTTCAAATCGTATTATACGGTTATCCGGAATGGCAGGTATATGCGAAAGATATTATAGAAGATTTATTTTTACTGGATACCCATTTTTATACGACATTCTATGCTAATAATACCTCTGCAGAAATAAAAGACTTCTATAACAAATATAAGTACTGGTATCGTAAAAGCCTGCTTAATACCTATCCGAAGTACGGCATGCTGGGATTCGACACCGGAATGTATTTTTTAAACGCCCTTCGTAAATTCGGCCCGGCATTCGACCAGCATTTAAACGAATGTTCCATTCCTTTACTGCAAACATCCTTTAACTTCCGGAATTATTCCGAAGAAGAGGGCTTTGTCAATATGAATCTTTTCATTGTTCAGTTCAATCCGGACTTCACGCTGAAAAAAAGCATTATCCGATGAAACGAAACATTCTTATTCTGATAACAGGATTATTGTCTGTTTTCATTATAAACGAAGCCAAAGCAGAAAAAAAAGTATTTGCCCCCGATTTACGTATCGGCCCATCGTTCGGGGTAAATTTCTCACAAGTCGCATTTAGCCCCAACATTTCACAAAACTTTCTTTTAAAATACAACGGAGGGATTACTGCCAGATATACATCCGAACGCTATTTCGGATTGCAGGGTGAATTAAATTTCAGCATGAGAGGATGGGAACGTAAATTCAGAGACAGTCCGAGACGCTATTCACGGACTCTCAATTATATCGAAATGCCCATTATGTCTCATATATATTTCGGCAGTGACGTTGTACGCGGGTTCGTCAATCTGGGGCCGAAGATCGGTTTTTTAATCAATGAGAAAGAAGAGGCTAATTTTACCGTTCCCGACGACGAAAAAGAAAAATTTGAAGAGATAAACAAAAAGGCAGAGAAAAAATTCGACTGGGGTATTTGCGGAGGCGGAGGTCTTGAGATACGAACCGATGTAGGTAGCTTTCTTCTCGAAGGGCGTTATTATTTCGGATTAGGGAATATCTTTAACAGCAGAAAGGCCGATCCATTCGGTAGATCGGCCTTTTCAACCATATCAGTCAATTTCGTTTATCTGATTCCAATCAGAATATCATCTAAGTCGGTCAAGTGAACGCACCAACGCTTCGTCAGCTCCTATTCCCCTCACCGCAAGGTAATTTAAAACGACACATATAACCGGTAGTGCCATTGCTACAGCGGGAACCCAATCGGCTTCCAGTTGCCGTCCGAAACTATAAGCCAGAAAAACTACATAGATGCAGAAACCAATAATCACTAATGTATTGAATATCGTCAATCTTATCTGCAATATCCTATTTTTATAAAGAAATATGGTTATCAATGCAATCAATACTGAAACAGCACCGACAATAAACAAACCTAATGTTGAAAAAGATTGTTCACTCACAATATCTTTAAGCCGTACCGCATCCAACTCATAAACTGTATTCACCGAATGTAATGTCACCAACGGAAAAAACAGAGTAACCAACATGAGCATTCCTACCAAAAAAAGGTATAATGTCTGAATACGCTGAATCATATCTTCTTAAAGATTTTCTTTTTCTTTTGCCAAATTTTTATGATATACTTCTCCTTCAATATATTCCTGAGTAGCGATCAGCGTCGGCTTCGGAAGCTTTTCGTAATAAAGAGAGATTTCTATCTGTTCCCGGTTTTCAAAAACTTCTTCCAAATTATCGTTTGCTGAAGCGAATTCATTCAATTTCTTTTCCAGATCCTGCTTCATTGCCACACTGATTTGATTAGCGCGCTTAGCAATAATTTTTACAGTTTCATAAACATTGCCGGTATCTTCCGATAATGCGATCATATCGCGGGTGACAGTGTTTGTAGGTGCATTTGATTTTCTGTAATCCATAAAACAGTATTTAATTATAATTCTTTTATTTCCGATTTCGCCTTTTCGTAATATTTGGTGAGCAGTTTTGCATATTTCCCGTCAGGATACTCACTGATATAATTGAAATATTCATCTATTACATCACGGTAACGCAATTGCAATTTATCTTTCACACTTAAAAGTGCCATTTGATATTTAGATGCTACGATATAATACATCAACTCCTCACGATATTTCGTATAAGGATACTCTTTCAATACATTCTGGGCAGTTATAACACTGGATAAATAGTTATTCCCCAAATAATTACCCAGATTATAATACAATTTTACAGCCAAAAGCTCTTTGTAACATAACTTATCTTCCAATTCATGAAGATACTTCTGGGCTTCCCCTATCTTTTCACTTTTAGGATAAAATTCGAGAAAAGTTTGTAATTGGGCTATCGCTTTCTTCGTATCGCTTTGATCCAACCGGGCGTCGGGAGAATCCAGATAAAGAGCGTACGCTGCATAAAAGCGGGAAAGTTCGGCATACTCTCCTTTCGGGAAAGTATTGCAATAAGTCATAAAATATTGTGAGGCTGCCACATAATCTTTATTTTCAAAACTACATTGAGCCAGAAGATACAAAGACTCTTCCGCCCTCGAAGTACCTTTGAACATCCCGACAACATCTTCAAATAGGGGTAATGCCTTAGAATACTGCTTTTTCTCAAAACAGCGCTTGGCATAAGCATATTTCGCCTCGTAGTCATTACTCTTCACTATTTTAGTGTATTCACTACAGGCTCCCAGCAACAGGGAAAAGATAATAAGCGGAACAATGTGTTTCATCGTCTTCATATTAACATACAAAGGTAGTGATTTTTACCCAAATCAAAACACACATTCCTTTCTTTTTCAAATCTTATAAAGCTCGCTTGCCGCCAATAAAGTTAATTTATTTTCTTTTAATATTTCTACACACCGTTGAAGGTCGTCCGGACGTATGATAACATTTGCCGCATCACCTTCTGAAAATGCGTACATATACTCGATAAATATACCAGCATCGGTAAGAATATTCATCGCTTTTGCCAGTGCTCCGGGACGATTCGGGCAATGAAGGCATACAACTTCGGTAAGACTTACGGCATATTTATTTTCACGCAATACGGCCATTGCCTTATCGGGCTCCGAAACGATTAACCGCAGAATACCGAAATCTGAATTTTCCGCAACAGTAAATGCATTCATATTTATATCAGCCGCGCCCAGCAGATTGCAGATTTCCGTAAAACGGCCGCGCCTGTTTTCCAAAAAGACAGAAAGTTGTTTTACTAACATAAAGCTAAAAATTACCGGTTAATAAAGAACTCGTTTATCGATCACTCGTTTTGCTTTCCCCTGACTTCTCTCGATGCTCCGGGGCTCTACTATTTTTATATCAGGACCTATACCCAATACACTTTGTAAACGTGAAGTTATCCGCTTTTTCAATTCAAGGATTTTATTCATTTCGTCAGAGTAAAACTCCTCTTTCATTTCAACCTGTATTTCAAGTGTATCCGTATTATTCTTCCGGTCTACTATAATGAGGTAATGCGGCTCCAGTTCATTGATTTCCAGAATTACAGACTCAATTTGAGACGGGAACACATTCACTCCGCGTATAATCATCATATCGTCGCTACGCCCGAGAATACGTGTCATTCGTACCAATGTACGGCCACACTCACATTTTTCATAAATAAGCGATGTCAAATCGCGGGTACGGTAGCGCAACATAGGCATGCCCGTTTTCGTAATTGTGGTAAAAACAAGCTCACCATGCTGTCCCGGGGCAACCGGCTCCAATGTTTCCGGATCTATTATTTCAGGATAGAAATGATCTTCCGAAAGGTGCGTTCCATTCTGATAAGAGCATTCAAAGCCTACTCCCGGTCCGGCAACTTCAGTCAATCCATATATGTCGTATGCCTTTATCCCCAGTTTTTCTTCCAGTTCTCTGCGCATATTTTCCGTCCATGGCTCTGCTCCGAATATACCTACTTTCAACTGAAATTCCTCGCGGGGAATCCCCGAATCATGAATAGCCTCTGCAAGATAAAGAGCATAAGAGGGTGTACAGGCCAACGCCTTCGCCCCGAAATCATGCATAAGAGCAATTTGTTTCTGCGTATTACCACTCGACATCGGAATTACCGTTCCCCCTAAATTTTCCACACCGTAATGCAAGCCTAATCCTCCGGTAAACATCCCGTATCCATAAGAGACCTGTACTGAATCATGCTTCGTCAATCCGTATGCACAAAGGCAACGAGCAACGGCTTCCGCCCATATACCCAAATCCGTCCGTGTATATCCCACAACGATCGGTTTACCTGTTGTTCCCGAAGAAGCATGCAAACGGACGATTTCTGACATCGGAGCAGCCATAAGCCCAAAGGGATAATTATCACGTAAATCCTGTTTTGTCGTGAACGGTAATTTTACAATATCATCGATAGATTCAATATCGTCGGGCGTAACCCCCATTTCCTGCATTTTTTTTCTATAAAAAGGGGTATTGTGATAAGCGTGTTCGACCGTAGCCTTTAATCTCATTCCTTGGAGTTTACGCAAGTCTTCCCTGCTCATACACTCCATCGTCTCATTCCAAATCATTACTTTTATGCTATTTATTTTTACTTATTCTTTGTTATCGGATCTGCAAATCCTGTATTTTTCATGGATCATCTGTCAACCGACGTCCCTATACAATGCAGACGACGTTTTTTTATCAATAATGGAAAAATATCGAACAAACACGAAGTTGTACCGCTTTTCCTGTGTTTTCTTTGCACAAAGAAACTACTTTTTTCGTCTTTAAACAAGAGGCTAAGAACATTTAATATGTTCTGTTTCTTACATAGATAAGCTTCTATTATCTTTGTATTATGAAATTCGAAATTACTTCAGCATATCAGCCTACGGGAGATCAGCCCGAAGCTATAAAAGCACTATCAGAAGGCATAAAACAAGATATCCCCTACCAGACTTTGCTGGGTGTGACAGGTTCCGGAAAAACTTTTACCATTGCAAATGTTATTCAGGAAGTTCAACGGCCCACCCTGGTATTAAGCCATAACAAAACACTGGCGGCCCAACTTTACGGAGAGTTTAAAAATTTCTTTCCGAAGAATGCCGTAGAATATTTCGTATCTTATTACGATTACTATCAGCCGGAGGCCTACCTGCCTACAACCGACACTTACATAGAAAAAGACCTCTCCATTAACGATGAACTTGAAAAACTCCGAATTTCGGCAACATCGTCATTACTTTCCGGACGAAAGGATGTCATCGTAGTTTCATCCGTATCGTGCCTTTACGGTATCGGGAATCCTGAAGATTTTCACAGCAACGTCGTTTCTATCCATAAGGGTCAAGAGGTTAACAGGAACCAGCTGCTCCGCAGTTTAGTGGATAGTCTTTATTCCCGTAACGATATAGAGCTAAACAGAGGCAACTTCAGAGTAAAGGGAGACACGCTCGATCTCTTCCCCGCCTATACCGACTACTCGTTACGTATTATTTTCTGGGGAGACGAAATAGAATCGATAGAAAAGGTAGATCCGGTCAGTAATAAAACGCTGGAATTATTGGAACAATTCAATATTTATCCTGCCAATCTTTTTGTAACGACGAAAGAACGTATAGCGCGTGCAGTAACTGAGATTTCTCTGGATTTAGGAAAACAAGTCGAATTTTTCAAATCGATCGGAAAATATCTCGAAGCAAAACGTTTACAGGAACGTGTCACCTATGATCTGGAAATGATCAGAGAACTGGGACATTGCTCGGGGATTGAAAATTATTCAAGGTATTTCGACGGACGTCTGCCGGGTACCCGACCGTTCTGCCTGATCGATTATTTCCCCGACGATTTCATTGTGGTAATCGACGAAAGTCACGTCACGCTTCCCCAAATACGCGCTATGTACGGGGGCGACCATTCGAGAAAAGAAAATCTTGTGGAATACGGGTTCCGCCTTCCGGCAGCTATCGACAACCGGCCTCTTAAATTCGAAGAGTTCGAAGACCTTGCAAAACAGGTTATCTACGTAAGTGCGACACCTGCCGATTATGAGCTTATAAAATCAGAAGGAATCGTTGTAGAACAAGTTATTCGTCCGACAGGACTGCTCGATCCGGTTATTGAAGTGCGTCCAAGCCTGAACCAGGTAGATGATTTAATGGAAGAAATTCAACTGCGTATAGAAAAAGAGGAACGCGTTCTGGTAACGACATTGACAAAACGTATGGCGGAAGAGCTGAGTGCTTATCTTACCAAGATGGATATCCGCTGCAATTATATCCATTCCGATGTGGAGACGCTGGAGCGCGTACGGATCATGGATGATCTCAGAAACGGGTTATTCGACGTTCTGATCGGAGTTAACCTGTTGCGCGAAGGACTCGATTTACCGGAAGTCTCGCTGGTTGCAATAATCGACGCCGACAAAGAGGGTTTTCTCCGCTCGCACCGTTCGCTTACCCAAACCGCGGGACGTGCCGCACGTAATGTAAACGGAAAAGTAATCTTCTACGCCGATAAGATTACGGAAAGTATGCAAAAGACAATAGACGAAACAAACCGCAGAAGAGAAAAGCAATTGGCTTATAACGAACAAAACGGAATTACCCCCAAGCAAATTATAAAAGCAAAGGGCTCTGCTCTCTCGTCCGAAAGCAATACTAACAATATCCACTTCTATACAGAACCCGAAACAAGCAGTATCGCCGCCGATCCTGTTATACAATATATGAACCGGTCTCAATTGGAGAAAGCTATCGAAAGGACTAAAAAAGCCATGAATGAAGCTGCTAAAAAAATGGAATTTATCGAAGCTGCCCAATTGCGAGACGAACTTTTCAAACTGGAAAAATTATTAAAAGATAAGGCATGAAAAACGGCTGTGTTTTATTCTTGTTTTTTCTGCTGAGTTTACCACTTCAATCTCAGACTGGAATAGAGCAATACATAACATTGTCCCAATCATACAAAAGTTCATCCCGTCCGGAAAGACTTCTCCGGAATGCTCTTCTCTTTTTGGGTAAACCATATGTCGGCGGTGTTCTGGAAAAAGAACCGGAGCATTTGGTAATACAACCCGATTCGCTGGATTGTCTTACTTTCATCGAGTATGCATTAGCATTGACATTGGCAAATGAGTGTTCCGACGCTTCTCCTGCCTGCTTCAATCAGATATTAAGACAAATCCGTTACAGGAACGGAACTATTAACGATTATGCCGACCGTCTGCATTATACATTGGACTGGAGCATGGAGAACTGCAAACATAACCGTCTGGAAAATATTACAGATTCTTTTCCTTCCATCTCCGTTACTAAAGACATTAATTTCATATCTACTCACAAAGAGCTTTATAAAGCTTTAGCCAAACATCCCGGGTTACTTGAAAAAATAAAAGCCGCCGAACAAAATTTATCACGTCTTCTGTTCTCTTTTATTCCGGAAGACTCCATTCCCTTATGCGAAAAGAATATACATAACGGAGATATTATTCTTTTTACCTCGACAATTCCCGGACTGGATATTGCCCATCTCGGCTTTGCATACCATAACGGAGACACGCTCTCTTTTATACATGCATCATCGGATGCGGGACAAGTTATTATCAACCCGGTATCACTCTCTTCTTATTGCAAAAAAATGAAACGTATAGGAGGAATTATGATTCTCCGTATTAAAGAGGCTGAAACCGGTGAATAGGTTGAAAAATCGCTTTTTCAATCAATACAAATCAAGGGTTATTAAAAAGCTCGAAAGCAATACGGAAACCTACGCCATAATAACGAAGGCCGTCAAAACCGACAAATACGCCGGCATTGGCAATACGGTTCCCCAGACCGTAGCCTATTTCTGTATAAGAATGAATAACCGGAGTTATAAGCTGCCCAAAATAAAAGCGTTCACGAAGCATGTAACGAGACAATTTAGAAGGGAAGTAAATACTGAAGAGTCGCGTTTCCAGCATAGCATGCAGCTGAAAATAGGCATTTGAAGCATTATACCAATAACTGTCAAGTATTGCAAAAGAACCTCCTATCCGATGTTCCCATGAAGGAGGAAAATAGTTTTTTGCAAAATAATTGAAGTCGGCGAAATAAACAGTTTTGGCGTTCGTAATATAGCCTGCGCTCAAACGGTAAGCAAACATATTGGTAAGCCCGAAATTCAGTGACTGCTGAATATCTCCTTCTATTCTCTCATAATCCAGATTACTCCGGAATACGCCCTTAATCGAACGCGCATACTCCACAGAAAAAGTTGGCCAGCGAGAAGAGAGATAAATCTTCCTGTAACCGATTCGCCGGTAATACTGCCCCGGCGTATATGTTAAACGGATTTTGGGAGAGAAGCTCCTGTATTTCTGCCGCTCATAATGTGTAGAATCTCCTGCGGACGGATATTTACCCGAAGAAGTCCTTAAATGATAAGTGACACCAGCCTCAAGCAACAACCCGTTGGCAATCTCAAAACCTGCCGTAAGGTCGCCGTAATCATCACGAAAATAATCTGTCCGGGACGGATAAGACGGTATTGAATCAATATGTCCGGATGCCGATTTTTTTTCATTATGCTGCGATGTGTAAGTCCTGTTTTTATTACCCACCGTCAGTTGTACCTTTCCCATATGCTCCGGCCAGAATAACCACTCTATCGGAACGGTATAGAATAGTTGTTTCGGCTTCGAAGCATAACCGATTTCCGGCGTAAATAAAATGTGCCTGTCACGTTTAAAAGCTCTGCTTAATCGCAATTGCTGCTTATACGTGAAACCATCCATAGCAGAATAGCCCAAAAGTCCCGGATTCAATAAACCCGAATATTTTAACTGCACAAACTTATAATTATAAAAAGAAGAAGATGTCAGGAATCCGGTCATTTGCTTTATAGAAAAAGGTTCTTTCATAAAAGCCGAATCTTGTTTTCCCAAGGCTTCTATATTCGACGCCGTGAGCAAATCAGTCTCCTCCTGTGAAACGGAATCTTTCCTGATACGATTCCAATAAGACTGGTCTTTTACAATATTCAACGAATCGCCCTGTATCAGAAACAAAGAAGAAAGATCATATCCTTTCTGGTGCTTAGGCTGATGGTATTTATAATTTCTATCAACATCCACATAGCTCAATTCCGCCTGATAATCATTTTTTATCACATTAAAAGCAATTCCCATACGGGCCGATACCGCTATTTTCTGGGGCAATAGGTAATCTTCGAAATTTTCTCCATATGTCACGTGAAAAGAATAATCAATAAAATCCATATACCCTTTAGCCTCCATCTCATAGATATTAAAAACTTCGTCCACCACCCACATCTCTCCATTTAACAAACTGCTGCTGGTAAACCTAGGCGTAAACGAAATCCGGAAAAGACGAAAATTCAATGTATCTTTTGTTTCTAACAATCGGAACCGATAATGTTTAAGCGCTTTTGTCGATGTAGGCAATTCAAAAGCATTATCGATTGCATAGTCAGCATAAATATTCAATGCAAAAAACTGCATAAATGATGTCGTAGCAGCTTTAAATAATTTCGAAGAGGTACCGTTTACGGCGACAATGTGTTGAGAATAATGATCAGGAGCCAAATATTTCAACCGACTATAACTTTCCAGGATACTCGTGTCCTGAGATGCATCAAAAAGAAAAATATCCGAGGGTACTAATGGCAAAAGAAAATTTTTACGTTGAATCTCAGTCCTCACCTTTATATACAGATTCGCATCATAAGACTGGATGTAAGAAGAAAAAAATTCGCTTCTCTTTATTACTTCCGTCATAATAGAATCCCCCTTTCTTTCAGAGATGAATTTTTCGCTTTTCTGCGAAGGAGTCATCGCCGAAGAAAAAAACAGAAAGCCTCCGAAGAGAAGGAAAAAGAATATATATGCAATCTTTGCCAAGCTTATCTTATAGAATATCGATTTACCCTATCACAAAGGTAAAAAAGAGAAAGATAGGATTGTTAATTCTCTTTTTATTTTCTAACTTTGTGCTTTATAACATTGTTTTACAGCACAAATCATGTTTGATGATAATACATCATTAGATTTCGATTACTCTTCAAGCCTTTCTGAGGTATGGAGAATATTGAACCGGAAAGAGAGAAGTATCCTCAGACAGGAATCGAGGATTATGAATTTTAGCAAGAACGAAGTAATCTATTCGGTGTCAGAACAACCTACCCACATGATGTGCCTTTTAAAAGGACGTGTAAAAATCTATATTGACGGCGTAGGTGGCAGAAGCCAAATTATACGTATTATCCGTCCCATCCAATATTTTGGCTACAGAGCCTCTTTTGCGGAAGAAGCATACCGTACCAGTGCGGCAGCATTCGAAAACTCACAGGTTTGTATGATCCCTATGGCCGTTGTAATTCAATTGATCCGCGAGAATCCCAGTCTGGCTCTCTTTTTCATTAAACAACTCTCTATCGACTTAGGCATTTCAGACGAGCGGACAGTTTCGCTCACACAGAAGCATATACGCGGGCGTCTGGCAGAGTCACTTCTCTTTTTAAAAGACAATTACGGACTGGAAGAAGACGGAGCTACCCTGAGCATTTACCTCGCCCGGGAAGATCTGGCCAATCTGTCGAACATGACCACATCAAACGCAATACGTACCTTATCGACATTCGTGAGCGAAAGACTTATTGCCATGGATGGGAGAAAAATCAAAATCATGGATGAAGAACAGCTGAGACGTATCAGCAAATTAGGATAGAAATTTCATTCTTCTCTTTCTCAGCCGATCACCTTCTTCATTATATAATCGTTCATATAAAATCCGTTTCCAATCGGGAAATCACCCTGTCTGTCGATTTTAAAGCCCATCTTCTTATAAAAAGATACAGCCGGATTATCTCTGTTCACATTCAGTTCCAATGCAGCAGTCTCACCTTCAGGTATCAGGGAGTGCACCAGGCTCTCAGCAGCATTTATCAATACTCTTCCGGCACCTTTCCCCTGCTGTGAAGGCAGAACGTAAATTTTCTGCAGATGGAACAGCAATTCTTCCTGAGGCTCAACAGTCATAAATCCGACCGGGTTTCCGTCCGACATCAACAAAAAGAAATACTGGCCATCATCCATCTGCTTCTGCAAAGAAGCGGGTGAATACATCCACTCCATCATATAATCAATTTGCTGTGGAGTAAGGAGCGGTGAGTAAGTGTGAGGAAATATTACGTCTGCCAGTTTGCGGACTATCGGCAAATCTTCCTTGTACGCACGAACAACTTCAAACATTATAAGTACCCTATTTTAATATTGAATACATTGCCTTATAGCAACCAATTTACACAATAAATCTTCCATTTTATCGAGAGGAAGCATATTTGCTCCATCAGATTTAGCGACAGAAGGATTGGGATGTGTCTCCATAAACAACCCATCAACCCCAACGGCAATTCCGGCCTTAGCTATCGTTTCAATCAAGCGAGGCAAACCTCCGGTAACTCCTCCGAGCTGGTTCGGCTGTTGTAAAGAGTGCGTTGCATCCAATACTACCGGGCATCCGAACGATTGCATTTCGGGAAGCCCCCTGTAATCTACGACCAAATCGGTATATCCGAAAGTCGTTCCTCTTTCCGTCAGTATTACCTTTTCATTCCCCGAATCGCGTATTTTATCTACGGCAAAGCGCATAGCCCCAGCCGACAGGAACTGTCCCTTTTTCACATTCACGATCTTTCCCGTCTTAGCGGCAGCAACCAACAAATCCGTCTGACGGCAAAGAAAAGCAGGTATCTGTAAGACATCTACATATTCCGCAGCTAATGCCGCTTCATGGCTCTCATGGATATCCGTTACTACAGGCACATTAAAATGCTTTCTTACTTTTGCGAGAATATCCAGTGCCTTTCGATCGCCTATTCCGGTAAACGAGTCGATGCGTGAACGATTGGCCTTCCTGTAGGATCCTTTAAATATGAGGGGAATATCCAATCGGTTACATATATCAACCAGCCTTTCTGCTATCTGAAAAGCCATCTCCTCTCCTTCTATTACACATGGCCCTGCCATTAAAAAGAAATTACCTGAGGAAGACTGTGTTATATCTTTTAGTTCCATAAATTTTATTTTATCGATTATTTATCCATTCTAACACTTTATCCACCTTCTCTGTAGTGGACAGCTGTGCATCTATCCAGTTAATTTTGAATCCTCTTCTTTCCATCCCCCTGAACCAGGTCATCTGTCGCTTTGCAAATTGATGAATAGCGATTTCTAACTGGCTTACCATTTCATCAAACGATAAAACGCCTGTCAGATAGAGTGTCAAATACTTATATTCAAGTCCGTAATATATCAGGTCTTCCGGCTTAATTCCTCTATCCAGCAATACTTTCACTTCTTCGACCATTCCTTCGCTCAATCGCTGGTGCAAACGGTTTGTAATTCGTTTCCGCCTCAACTCTCTATCAATGTCCACACCGACAATAAGGCTGTTTATTTCGGGAAAGTTCCGTTCGGCAACAGGATTATTCCTATTATACTCCTCTATTTCAATGGCACGTATCGCTCTCTTCACGGTATCCAGATCCGTACGATTATGCAGTGTTTTATAGGACTTTAATATTTCTTCGAGCTCATTTATCGTTTTTCCGGCCAAAGACTGTCGTAATTCCTTATTTTCAGGAACGGGCACCAATTTATAAGAACGTAAAACCGATTCAAGATAAAGCCCTGTTCCTCCGCACAAAACAGGCATTTTCCCTCGTTTACGGATATAATTATACGCAATCAGAAAATCGCGCTGATATTCAAACACATTATATTTATATCCGGCTTCGGCTATGTCAATCAAATGATAGGGGATTTTTTTCCCGTTAACGATATAATCTTCCAAGTCTTTTCCTGTACCGATATCCATTTGCCTATATATCTGTCTGGAATCGGCACTGATAATTTCCGTATCCAAACGTTCGGCAAGAGCAGCGGCAAAAGTCGTTTTACCGGAAGCCGTAGGGCCAAGTATCGTAACAAGCTGGTAAGTTTTCATCGCAATATATAAATAGTGAGAGCCGAAAGTCAAAACCGATACTTGCTCGTATTTTGTCCGAGGCACATCTACACCCTGCAAATATAACAAAAGTTGAGGGCAATCATGAAGGCTTACTTTCAAAGATTGCAGAAACCCATTGCGTATTCTACAAATAAAAAAGCCGTTCTTGCTTAAGAACGGCTTTTATACTATATTTATATAGGATTATTTACCTGCAATAACGCGAGCCATTTCACAAACTTTGTTTGAATAACCCCATTCATTGTCATACCAAGAAACGATCTTAGCAAAGTTTGCATCCAAAGAAATACCGGCTTTAGCATCGAAGATAGAAGTATTGGCACAACCACGGAAGTCTGTAGAAACAACTGCATCTTCAGTATAACCCAGTACACCTTTCAATTCACCTTCAGAAGCTTCTTTCATAGCTTTGCAGATATCTTCCATTGTAGCGTTCTTTTCCAAAACAACTGTCAAATCAACAACAGAAACATCAGAAGTCGGAACACGGAATGCCATACCTGTCAATTTACCGTTCAATACCGGCAATACTTTACCTACAGCTTTAGCAGCACCAGTAGAAGAAGGGATAATGTTTTCGAGAATACCACGACCACCTCTCCACTCTTTCTTAGAAGGACCGTCAACTGTTTTCTGAGTAGCAGTTGCAGCGTGAACTGTAGTCATTAAACCTTTAACGATTCCGAACTTATCGTTCAATACTTTAGCGATAGGAGCCAAACAGTTGGTAGTACAAGAAGCGTTAGAGATGATGTCCTGACCGGCATAAGAAGTATGGTTAACACCATACACGAACATAGGAGTAGAATCCTTAGAAGGAGCAGACATGATAACTTTCTTAGCACCAGCCTGGATATGTTTACGAGCTGTTTCGTCTGTCAAGAAGAAACCTGTAGATTCAACTACAACATCAGCACCTACTTCATTCCATTTCAGGTTAGCAGGATCCATTTCTGCAGTCAAACGGATTTTGTTACCGTTTACTACCAAATTGTTGCCTTCAACAGCAACTTCTCCGTCGAAACGACCGTGTACTGAATCATATTTCAGCATGTAAGCCAAATAATCAGCATCCAAAAGGTCATTGATACCTACAATCTGAATGTCTTTGCCGAAGTTCTTAACTGCAGCACGGAACACCATACGTCCGATACGGCCAAAACCGTTAATACCTACTTTAATCATTGTTTTTATTCTTTATTAGGGTTATAAAAAACTCGTGCAAATGTAATCATTCTGAATCGAAACTCAAACATTATGTAAGTAAAAAAGCAGTTACACAACGAAAAGAAAAATTCCGTCAGCAACCGCAGGGAGTAGCACATGAAGATAATAAAAAAAGCATGCTACATACAAAAAAATAAATAATGAACGTCCCTTGTCTTTTCATAATCATTGAAAATTTTCAATTCTTTTTTGACACTGCAAAGGTAGAAAATAAACCGGACTTATGCAATAACCCGCAACTGCTACTACCTCAATTTTTTAGTGAAAAAAGTTTGAAATCGTCTGAGTGCCACGGAAAAAACAATTGGCCGGGCAATTTTCCAGATCACAGGTAACACACCTGCCGCTTTTTGCAAGATTGTTTTCGGCTGCGTCTCAGCGAAGGCATACGAATCGTTTTTACTGTCATCCTCATCTTTATCACGCTGGGCTATAAAATCGCCGATTATCGGCAGCTGCTTCAATATAAGATGGTAAGAGAATGTACTCACAAAAATAGAAGCAGCGTTGCGTTGCAAATAATCCATGCGTTCATCCAACTGAGCTTTCTGTTCTTTTAGCAAACCGCTCAAACGCTCTTTTTCGAGTTGCAGTTCCCTGAAACTACTCATCTGTTTGCTCTTCTTCATCGCTATCATCTTTAGTGAGTTCATTAACAACAAGGTCTTCTACCCATTCACGAATACGATTACGTAGCAATATCTGAATTCCCAGCAAAATAATGTAAGCCAATGCTACGATCGAGAAGCCTAATGCATCGCTCCCTATCATTTCACCCAAAAGGTAACCTAAAGTAAGAAAAATAAACAGGAGTGCGAACAGAAGCGTAAAAAACAAAATTATGCCCAACGCAATCAGTGCTACAGCCCGAGCGCTCTTTTCATAGGTTGAAAGACGAACGAGCTGTAACTTTGTATCCACATAGGCAGAAAGGTCATCCTTTAAGTCTGTGAAAAACTGATTTGATTCTTTACTCATAACACTACTGAAAAGTTATTCTTCAGCAATAATCTCAGCAGCCTGTGCTCCCTTTTGTTTTACTTGTGCTACGGCTTTATTGAATCCCTCTTTCGCTTTTTGTGCGATTTCATTAAATTCATTCAACCACTCTTCTTTCTTGTCAGAAGTAGCTACATAAACAAATGCAGCTCCGATAGCTGCCCCAATGGCTAAGCCAAGCAATAATTTTGCACTGTCAGGTTTCATAATTACTAAGGTTTTATAATTGTACACTACAAATATATATTAATACTCATTGCTTAAACAAATAAAGGGGGCTTGTTTCTTACAGAAAACTGTTAAATAAGCAGAATTTTAAAATTTTATTTTTCCCGGCGACGCTCTTATTTTAATTATCACTACTGAAAAAATCTTCTTTTCATATCAAATATTAAAACACGAATTTCTAATTTACATACAAAATATTTACGGAGCAGTTTAAAATATTCGGGACAAAAATCCTACTTGTTCCAAATTGAATATTATAACACGTACAATAAAAATCCCTGAATATATATAGAGAATATTTTTTATCTTTGTGCTTCCAAAAATTAATCCAACCGATTCATGCACGAGAAAATAATTATTTTAGATTTCGGTTCCCAGACTACACAGCTTATAGGGCGCCGTATACGAGAACTGAATACGTATTGCGAAATCGTTCCCTATAACAAATTTCCTGAAGACAAAGCCGGTATTAAAGGTGTTATCCTTTCAGGCAGCCCCTACTCCGTTTATGATAAAAATGCATTTAAAGCGGAGCTATCCGACATTATAGGAAAGTATCCAGTGCTCGGCATCTGTTACGGCGCGCAATTTTTAGCCCATACTTCCGGAGGTTCAGTGGAATCGTGTGAAATAAGAGAGTATGGCCGGGCAAACCTTACCTTCGTCGATTCAAGCAATGCTTTACTGAAAAATATCAAAAATAATTCACAGGTATGGATGTCGCATGGCGATACAATCACTGCACTTCCCAAAAACTTCAAAATTATAGCGAGCACAAGCGATGTAAAAGCTGCAGCTTATCAGATAGAAGGTGAACAGGTCTGGGGAGTTCAATTCCATCCGGAAGTTTTCCATACAGAACAGGGTACTCAGCTATTAGGCAACTTTTTGGATATCTGTGGTTGCGCAAGAGACTGGACTCCTGCTTCGTTCGTAGAAAGTACAGTTGCCGAATTAAAAGCAAAGCTTGGGAATGACAAGGTAATTCTCGGATTATCGGGAGGGGTCGATTCATCCGTTACGGCAGTTCTTTTAAATAAGGCTATTGGCAAAAACCTTACCTGTATTTTTGTCGATCACGGGTTGCTTCGCAAAAAAGAATTTGAAGATGTTCTCCGTGACTATGAGCATCTCGGGTTAAATGTAATCGGAATCAATGCAAAAAATAAATTCTACAGTGAATTGAAAGGCGTTACGGAACCTGAACGCAAACGCAAAATTATAGGCAAAGGATTTATCGATGTATTCAATGCAGAAGCAGAAAAAATTACCGATGCAAAATGGTTGGGACAAGGTACTATCTACCCTGACATCATCGAGTCCTTATCTATTACGGGAACCGTTATCAAATCACATCACAATGTAGGGGGCCTTCCCGAAAAAATGCATTTGAAACTGGTCGAGCCTTTACGTCTGCTCTTTAAAGATGAAGTACGCCGCGTAGGAAGAGAGCTCGGAATGATGCCACATCTCCTTAATCGCCATCCTTTCCCGGGCCCGGGTTTAGGCATCCGCATCCTGGGCGATATTACGGAAGAAAAAGTGCGTATTCTACAGGAAGCCGATTATATCTACATCAACGCCTTGAAAGAATGGGATTTGTACGACAAAGTATGGCAGGCAGGAACGATCTTGCTTCCGGTTAAATCGGTCGGTGTAATGGGTGATGAACGGACTTATGAAAACACAGTAGCATTAAGGGCCGTAACCTCTACCGACGCTATGACGGCAGACTGGGCGCATTTACCCTATGATTTTTTAGGCAAGGTTTCAAACGAAATTATTAATAAGGTAAGGGGAGTAAACCGCGTTGTCTACGACATCAGCTCCAAACCGCCTGCAACAATCGAATGGGAATAAAACCATCTGAATTTCTAAGCGAGACTAAATAATACAGCCTCGTTATACAAATACAAACCACTATCAAGTCGTATATATACATTTTGATAGTGGTTATTTTATATTCTTTCCTCTCACGTTTCTTTGACCGGAAAATCTTATATACTCAATAATATTTTACCCCAATATATATTATAAAACTATCTGACCCGCAGTTTCATTCCGACCTGTAGCACCTTATTTAAGGTAATATTATTAAGTTTACAGAGATTATCGAGGGTAGTATTATATTTCCGGGCAATTGCATAAAGCGTATCCCCCTTTTGAACTTTATACTCTTTTACTTCGGACGAAGTAGCCGACGACGCTTGCGATGTTTCAACCGCCTTGTCGGATTTAGCCGAAGCTGCTGCAGTCCACGAGTTTTGTTTCGACGATTTACGAAGCTCATCAGGTTTCTTAAATGCATAGCTGTTATTCGGGCGCTTTAAAAGATAAACGACTCTCTGACATGGTTCTTCCTTCGCAAAATCAAAAAATTTATTCGGATTTACATGCTCTCCCATTATCCGGACTTCAAAATGAACGTGTTCGGTGGTAGCCCGTCCTGTTCTTCCGGTCAGGGCAATAGGCTGGCCGGATGTAACACAATCGCCGATATGCACCAGATTTTTAGAATTATGACTGTAAACAGTTTCCAATCCATTATAATGACGGATTACCACCACTTTTCCATATCCGCCATAGGTCTGGCTCATGCGCACGACGCCCGGAAAAACCGCACGTATCGTATCTCCTGCAAATGTTTTCAGGTCGACCCCCGTATGGGAGCGACGCGAACTGGTCATATACTGTGAAATAGCTTTAGCACCGGGAAGCGGAAAGCAGAAGTCTTCGTTAAAAAAAATACAGAGCGTATCCGAATCTTCAAACGGATTATGATTTACAGTACGGACATGCTGCATATCATACCCGGTAAAATTAAACTTTTTTGGCGGAGCCTCTAAGGCTATTACAGGAGATTCTTCCAAAGGTACCGGTACAGAGGTAAGAGATTTATTATCTTCAACGGCTATATCCGGTTTTATTTCTCCTATTTCTAATACCTGTTTCATTTCGGGTGTCGATGACTCTTTTTTAGCTATTTTTCCGGATAACGCACACCCTGAAAAAAGTAGAGAGATCGATAAACAGGAAATTATTTTCGGAATGTTCATACTCTGTCTGATAAGAAATGATCTTTGCAAAGTTATAAATTATTTCAGTATTATAGAATTTTGTTCCCTGGTAATCAATAAATACGACCGATCCGGAATAAATAGAGTTCCATCATTTTCTTGTCCATACCCTAATTCTCATGAAGAATCTTTAGTCGGATAAAACAGATGTTTTACCAACTCGATAAATACAAAACAAATAACTTATGGGTATAAATCAACACCCATAATCAAATTATATATTATTCCGCATATTTCGTAACACTACTTCCTGTTTTTTTTACATTAAGCTTATTTTCTTTCTTTAAGAGCAAATAAATCAGATTTTTATTGTATTTTCGCAACGTTGCTTAATTGTAAATTAATTCTATACCAATCATGTGAAACAATATTTTTATCTTGTTTCTTTTTATCCGAGCGATAAATTTGTCATAATTCAAATGCAATCAACTCCACATCCTATTCAGGGATAATGAAAGAATTTCATAATTCTCTTCATGGAATCAGCTAATTATTAAAACTCAAATATATTATTACACACCATTCAACTATCAAATCTTTTTTACATCATGAGAACTAAAACTTTTTTATTTATGCTGTTACTCCTTTCGGTAACAGTACAACAATCTTTCGCTCAGGCAAAACCTGTCAACCCGAATATATCGCCCAAAGCAGCCGAATTATTGGCTACATTACATAAAATCAGCGGGAAATACACTCTTTCCGGACAGCACAATTATATTCACAGCATCAACAGAAGTTCAGACTCGACAAAAGTAATAACCGGTAAAACTCCGTTAATATGGGGTGCCGATGTAGCTGATTCTCGTCCGGGTAATCATGAAAAAATTGTACGGGAGGCAATACGACATCATAATGACGGTCTGATCATAACACTGATGTGTCATGCCCGTGTGCCTAAAGCCGATACGGAAACCATATTAAAAGACCGCAGCAAAATGAAAAAACTGAAAAAAGGAGAAATACCAAATTCATGGTATAAAATGTCGGATAAAGAATGGTTGGAAATCCTGACCCCCGGAACACCTATGCACGAGCAATGGCTAAAGGATATAGACAAAGCAGCAGAACCACTTAAAGCATTGCAAGCCCAAAATATTCCGGTATTATGGCGTCCGTACCATGAAATGAACGGCATGTGGTTCTGGTGGGGAAACCGCCGCGGTGAAAACGGATATGCCAAATTATGGAAAATGATGTACGACCGCTATACAAACTACCACAAACTGAACAATCTGATATGGGTATGGAATGCAAATGCACCGCGTGACTGGAAGGACGATGAAGCATACGATTATGAACTGTTCTACCCGGGCGACGACTATGTCGATGTACTTGCTGCGGATGTATATAAAAATGACTTTAAGCAATCACATCACGACCAATTGCTCACATTGGGAAAAGACAAAGTTATTGCTTTGGGCGAAGTCGG
The DNA here is from genome assembly GCA_029007825.1 of Bacteroidales bacterium. Taxonomy (GTDB): domain Bacteria; phylum Bacteroidota; class Bacteroidia; order Bacteroidales; family JAQXIO01; genus JAQXIO01. The sequence goes on from JAQXIO010000070.1 coordinate 37,118, forward strand.
AGTCGCCCCTACGCCCGAAATCTTAGAACAACAGCCTAAATGGGCATGGTTTATGATCTGGGCTGAATTTAACTGGAACGCAAACACCCCCGAAGCCATGAAAACGCTACACAATAGTCCGCATGTCATAACCAAAGAAAATGCTTATTTAATCAAACAATAATCTAATTACATTTAAATTACTTTCATGAAACAATTTATTTTTTCACTGATCTTGCTTACCGTTGTTGTTGCGGGATGCAATCAACAACGTAACTCCGCTCCGGAAAAAGAAAAAGTATCGGCAAAACCGGCTAATCCGAAGGCAACACCGGAAGCAGTAAAACTTCTTACCTTTCTTCACGATATTAAAGGTAATCATACCGTAGCGGGACAACATAATTATCCCTACGAGCTATCCCGCTGTACGGATTCAACTTTTCACTACACTTCAAAAACTCCGCTTTTATGGGGAAGCGATTTCACATGGATGGGAACGAATGCCAAACGCGACTCAATGGTAGAAGAAGCTATAAAACGTTATAACGACGGCTACATCGTTACGCTTATGTGGCATGCAAACCCACCGTTAAAAGAACGCTCGGATTCGAAAAAATTTCATGCCTGGTATAAAATGCCGGAAGAAGAATGGTTGGAAATACTCACTCCAGGCAGCGAAATGAATCAAATATGGCTAAATGATGTCGATGCCGTTGCCATACAACTAAAAAAACTTCAGGCTGCCAATATTCCTGTCCTTTTCCGTCCGTACCACGAAATGAATGGTGCATGGTTCTGGTGGGGAAATCGTCGCGGAGAAAACGGTTTTACGAAACTATGGAAAATGATATACGATCGCATGGTAAACTATCATGGTCTTAATAATATTTTATGGGTATGGAACGCAAATGCGCCACGCGACTGGGAAAACGACGAAGCATACGATTATGAACTGTTTTACCCGGGCGACGACTACGTGGACGTACTTGCAGCCGATGTATATAAAAATGACTATAAGCAATCTCATCATGACCAACTGGCCGCATTGGGAAAAAACAAAATAATAGCATTGGGAGAAGTCGGGGAAGCTCCTACTCCTGAGATTCTACGTCAGCAGCCTGAATGGGTATGGTTTATGGTCTGGGCACATTTCAACTGGTTGGCAAACAGTCCGGAAACCCTGACTACATTGCATAACGACTCTTGTGTGATTACAAAAGAAAATTTAAAGGATACAGGATTAAACTTCAAATAAGATATTTTTTCGGAAGTTTTCCGAAAAACAGACGATTTACAATTTACAGATAAAAAGCGGAAGGTTATATATAACTTTCCGCTTTTTCATTCATTCCCGTTCAATCCGTCAACATAACACATAAAATTCATTTTAATAAGGAGTATAAGTCTTTACAAATTCGTTATTTTTGTTGTGTATTGTATAAAACTATTACAGCGATGAAGAATCTTTTCTGTATTAAAGATAAAGTAATTCTCCTAACCGGAGGATGCGGTATTCTGGGCTCATGTATGTCCCGGCATTTAGCAGAACAGGGAGCAAAAGTCATTATTCTGGACCGGAATGAAGAAGCCGGTAAAGCATTGGTCGACTCAATTCTGAAAGAAGGAGGTGAGGCTCTCTTTTTAACGACAGATGTTCTTAATAAAGAAAAACTGGAAGAAAATAGACAGGCAATACTCGAACGTTACGGACGCATCGACGTCTTAATCAACGCTGCAGGCGGCAATATGGCCGGTGCAACCATAGGCCCAGATCAAACGATCTTCGATCTTGAACTGGAAGCGTTCAGGAAAGTCGTCGATCTAAATCTCTTCGGCACCGTTATCCCGACTATGGTATTCGCGGAAGTTATGGCAAAACAAAAAAGCGGAAGTATTATCAATATTTCTTCCGAATCAGCAATGAGACCCCTTACCCGTGTAGTAGGATACGGAGCCGCTAAAGCTGCCGTAACTAACTTTACCAAATATATGGCAGGAGAACTTGCATTGAAGTTCGGAAGCAACATACGGGTAAATGCAATGGCTCCCGGATTTTTCCTTACGGAACAAAACCGGACTTTGCTGACAAATCCGGATGGCTCCTATACAGACCGGGCAAAAACGATTATTGCGCATACACCGTTCGGCCGTTTTGGAGAGCCCGAAGAGCTATTGGGAACTCTGCAATGGTTGTCAAGCGACGCTTCTAAATTCGTTACAGGCACTGTAACTCTCATTGACGGGGGATTCGATGCATTCAGTATTTAACGGAAATATACACACTTTCTGTTTCTAACTAAAAACGATTATTATGTATTTATGTGAACAAACATGGCGCTGGTATGGTCCTAACGACCCTGTTACACTATCCGATATACGTCAGGCGGGAGCTACAGGAATTGTAAATGCACTGCACCACATTCCGAACGGAGAGGTGTGGAGTACCGAAGAAATTCTTAAACGGAAAAAACTGATCGAAGAAGCTGGATTACGTTGGTCGGTTGTCGAGAGTGTACCGGTACACGAGCATATCAAAACACAAACAGGCAACTTTCAGAAATATATCGACAACTACAAAGAAAGTCTCCGCAACCTCGGCAAATGCGATATACGTGTAATAACTTACAACTTTATGCCTGTATTAGACTGGACCCGTACTAATCTGGCGTTTCCCATGCCCGACGGTTCAAGGGCGCTCCGTTTCGAGCGTGCTGCCTTCATTGCATTCGATTTATTTATACTGAAACGCCCGGGAGCTGAAAAGGACTATTCTCCTGCCGAAATAAATAAGGCTAAAACCCGGTATGAGGAAATGAATGAAGAAGATAAAATTCTGCTTACCCGGAATATGATTGCCGGACTTCCCGGCTCGGAAGAGAGTTTTACAGTCGAACAATTTCAAGAAGCTTTAGACCGCTATAATAATATAGATGCTGACCGGTTACGTGCCAACCTCATCTATTTTCTGAAAGAAATAACTCCTGTTGCCGATGAAGCCGGAGTCAAGCTCGTTATTCATCCGGACGATCCACCCTACCCCATCCTTGGATTACCTCGTATTCTGAGCACTGAAGACGATTTCAAAAAGCTGATAGAAGCTGTTCCTAACCCATCAAACGGGCTCTGTCTATGTACAGGTTCTTTCGGAGTAAGGGGCGATAACGATCTGGCTGGCATGATGGAACGTTTCGGTGACCGGATTCATTTTGTACACTTACGGAGTACCAAGCGTGACGATGAAGGAAATTTTTACGAAGCCAACCATCTGGAGGGCGACGTAGATATGTATGGAGTCATGAAGAGCCTCCTGCTGTTACAGCAACGGAGAAAGTGCTCTATTGCAATGCGCCCGGATCATGGACATCAGATGATCGACGACTTAAAGAAAAAAACAAATCCCGGATATTCATGTATCGGACGTTTAAAAGGATTGGCTGAACTGAGGGGACTCGAAATGGGAATTGCCAAATCAATTCTCTAAATATCCAATCGACAAGATAAATTATAGGGCTATCGGAAATCCGATAGCCCTATAATTTTAAAGACGAATTTGTTTCCTGTTATCAGGTAACTGTATTTACCCGATTTCCATTATCTGAAAATCGCATAAAATTCACAATCTTATTCCTTTGCCTTCACAAAATATCTCTATATTTATTTTCTGAAATTCAATAAAACAGCTTCAAACACGCACTCGATTCAATATTTAACCATGAAATACAACAGACGCTCTTTTATAAAATTAGGAGGAATAACAGCAGTCTCTTTACCTTTAGTAGGTTTCACAGCATGCAAAACTACAAAGGAGAACATTCAAAATAAAACAGAAATTTCCCCAAACAAAGAACTTAAAAACATTGCCGGACTTTATAATCTCAACCATATCCCTTTCTCTTCACCAGGATCTTATCTCAAGATATCCGGCAGATGTGCATCCGGGAAAGGACGCATAATGATATCGACCGTCAGGAAAATACCCTATATCGATTTTGCGACGCAAGATTCACCTTTCGACTATTACGAAATCGCTCTATTCAAAGACGGGAAAGAAATTTCTTATGCAGCCGGCAGCAACAGTTCTTATGTTTCATTAGAGGGTAAAGGCGCAACTGCCCGCATCTCGATACGGGAACAGGAGACATTCGTATTCGACGTAAGAGGCGGAGACCTTGTCTTTCTTCCCGTACACTCTTGCGCTGCAATTCAGGAGATTAACCCTTCTTTTTATTTACTTAACGATTACAGGGGAATGTGTTTTCATCAAATACGAGCCGGAGAGGGTACAAATCTCAAAGCAACAGCGTCATCGACCGTTTCGGGCACTACAGGACCTTATCACGATATACCCTACACCTTCACTTTTAGTGGAGAAACCACAGCAAGCGGTGCATACGCTTTAACCGTCAGGGATTAAAATGGAATACTCCATTACCGATTCTGGACGATGTTATTTCCATAAATGAAAAAGAGTGGAATATGAAGAAGGCGGCAATGCC
>JAQXIO010000071.1 GCA_029007825.1 Bacteroidales bacterium
CAGTAGGGAGATATTGTCGAATGAAGATGGAGTGCTTTATCATAAGGATGATATACGTGTTTTGTTTGCATTTAAAGACTTTGAATATCGACTGCCGGCTGCTTGTAAAATTAAGGATGTGCTTTCCGGTGAGAAAATGAAAAAAAGAAACATTAAAGTTAGAAAGAATCGTGTATATCTCATCGAAAAAGTATAAGGGGAAAATGTTCATTTTCTTTAGTGTAGTCTCTTTTTTTCTATTCTCTGCACTGCCACTCTTGGCAACCGAACGTTATTGCGTCTCTGATTTTGGTGCTGTCGGAGATGGAATCACCATTGATACGGACGCAATAAACAATGCGATAATAGCATGTGAGCGGCAAGGAGGAGGCATCATTTCCTTTCCGAAGGGAACATATCTTATCGGTACTATACATTTGAAGAGTAATATTTGTTTGGAAATTCCTTCTGGAGTAACGCTAAAAGGATGTTTGTCCGTACGGGAATATGATTCTTATATTCCGCAACGGGAAATGAATAAATATCTAAATGCGAATGCTAAAGATTGGAATAGAGCATTACTCTTGGGGGTAGGAGTCGAAAATGTGTCGATTATAGGTGATGGTATTATCGACGGAGGACATCTTTATGATCCTTGTGGAGAGGAGGGTATGCGTGGACCGCATACCCTCTTATTTGCAGAATCTCGAAATATTTGTTTGAAAGATATTCAAATTAGACAAGCTGCAAATTATGCACTTATGGGTTATGAAATCTCTCATGCCAAATTTGAAAATGTGACGATTCAAGAGGGGTGGGACGGTATTCATATTCGAGGAGGAGACTCTGTTTCCATTTCGAAATGCCTGTTTTTTACCGGCGATGATGCGATTGCCGGCGGATATTGGCGTGATTTTACTATAGATGAATGCATGATAAATTCTTCATGTAACGGAATACGCCTGATTATGCCGGCTACAAAATTAAAGATTACGAATTGTTCTTTTGTCGGGCCTGGCCTTTATCCTCATAGAACCTCTAAAGAGTTAATGCGTAAGAATATGCTGTCAGCGATTTTGTTGCAACCCGGAGGTTGGGGAAAAACGCCTGGAGATATAGATCAGATAGAAATATCGAATATCCGGGTAGATCAGGTAGATAATGCTTTAATGATGGTATTGAATGAAGAAAACAAGGCTGGTCATATTTCGATTCGTGATTTTTACGGAACAAGAATTAAACGGGCACCCATCTCTATTGAGAGTTGGAAAGGTGAAGAATACGAACGAATTACGATGAAGAACCTTACATTATATTACCAGGGAGCAAATGATTCTACGTTGATTGATATACCGATAGAAAAACCTCATGTCGATGCCCGGATATTGCCCTGTTGGGCACTGTTTGCGCAAAATATTCATGCTCTTTCACTTGAGAATGTCGAATTCTATTATCAAGGAAAAGAATATCGGCCCGGTATAATAATGAAAAATGTAACGCAACTGAATAAGAAAAATGTAATAGTAGAAGAGAGTCAAACATTACCGTCTATATCTTATTGAAAATTAAAATAAACTGCAAGCCGAACGCAGAAGCAAACTTGTTTGATTATGCTGAGGCGCAACGTTTATTCCAAGCTCCTTATAGTTTAAAATAATATTAAAATAGTACACATTATGTATAAAAATAGAGTAATCGTAACAGCTCTTGTCAGTCTCTTTTGCGTCTTTATGCTGAAGGCGCAAATGCAAGAGCCTCATAATTGGAAAAATTATGAAGAGATTTTAGGAGTGAAAAATGGTTTGAGACACTATGATTATGATGTGACGACCATCTATTCCAGTGCACCGGCCAATATCTTTTGGCCTGACGATAAAGTTAAATTCACCTTTCAGCTTTCGAGCAATATTGACAGGGCGATAACTGAAAATGCCCATGTGCATATTATCCGTTACGGAACGAAGGGGATACCTAACGATATATGGATGCCGCAAATGTATAAAATAGAAGAGGTAGCATCTATACCTGTTAAAGTAGAAATGACTCCGAATGGGTTTCAAAATATTACCATAGAACCGCAGATACCATCGAGCTACGGCGGTTATGCTGTCGTTTTTGATTTAGGGCAACATGGACGTCGTTTAGGGACGAGTTTTGTTCGTAGTATGGCCGTTTCTTCGGTAAAGATGCAATATCCGAAACAATCGTTAGATGATCTTGGGGTCGACTTTTTAAGTCGGGTAGGAGTACAGGCTATCCGCTATGGCATTTCGTATATCGCGACGAAACACCGGGATTATCAAGCCGAGATGAGACGTCTTGACGAAATTATGAAGCAATATAAAGATAATAATATAACGGTACTGCTTATGTTTGGCGAAGGCTCTACCCTTATGCCTCTCGGAACCCCTCGTTCTTTCCTGGATGAACAAAACACCTTTTTGAGAACGAAGCAAGATTATGCGTGGTTGCCCTCTATGGATGAAGATTTTAAGGA
>JAQXIO010000072.1 GCA_029007825.1 Bacteroidales bacterium
CTCCATCACCGGTAATCAGCCATACGGCAAGATTCGGGTTTGCAACTTTCACTCCGGTAGCAATAGCAGCCCCCCGACCATGAATCGTGTGAAATCCATAAGAACCCATATAATACGGAAGACGCGATGAACACCCGATACCTGAAATAACAGCAGTATCATGAGGTGCAACACCTAATTCAGCCATTGCTTTATGCAAAGAATTCAGAATTGCATGATCTCCGCAACCCGGACACCAGCGAACATACTGATCACTTTTATAGTCTTTTGCTACATATTTCGTTTCTGCGTCCATCTTCTTATTCCTCCAATAATTTAGTAAAAGCATCTACCAACTGGGCAACAACAAACGGCTGTCCCTCCACTCTGTTAAATTGAGCCAGATTCAACCCGGGTACCTTACCTCTCAGATAATTGGCAAACTGACCGAGATTTTGTTCTGCTACGATTACCTTCTTATACTTCGTAAGTATATCAACAGCATTCTTAGGCAACGGATTTATAAACTTAAAATGAGCCAACGCCACTTTCTTTCCGGATTTATTCATTATATCTACCGCTTCCCGAAGATGCCCGTATGTGCCACCCCAGCCTACAACCAGTAAATCTGCATTTTCGTCACCTTCGATTTCCTGTTCCGGAATATAATCAGCAATATGATCGATCTTAGCCTGACGCGTATTTACCATTTTCTGGTGATTTGCAGGATCTGTAGATATTGCACTGGTATTATAATCTTTCTCCAGACCTCCTACCCTATGCATAAAGCCTTCCATACCCGGGACAGCCCAATAACGAACCAGCGAATCGTCATCGCGCGTATAAGCTTTCCAAGGCTTTTCCCCTTTATAAGCAGATGCATATTTAGGCATGATAGAAGGATATTCATCCATATTAGGAATCCGCCATGCAGATGAGCCGTTAGCCAAATAACCGTCTGTCAAAAGAATAACCGGAGTCATATGTTCCACGGCAAGTTTAGATGCCCAAAAAGCGCTGTCGAAACAATCGGTTGGGGTAGCAGCCGCAATCACAACAGCCGGACTTTCACCGTTACGGCCATAAAGAGCCTGCATTAGATCCGTTTGTTCACTTTTCGTCGGCATACCGGTAGAAGGACCTCCACGCTGTACATCTATAACAACTAACGGAAGCTCTGCAATAACGGCAAGACCTAAAGCCTCGCTTTTAAGTGCCAAACCGGGACCGGAAGTCGATGTTGCAGCAAGACAACCTGCAAAACTGGCACCGATAGCAGTACAAACACCGGCTATTTCATCTTCGGCCTGAACAACTTTAACACCTAATTCTTTGCGGGCTGCCAGTTCATGTAAAATATCCGTAGCTGGCGTGATAGGATAGCTTCCGAGAAAAAGCTGTAATCCGGCTTTTTCTGCTGCTGCGATCAATCCCCATGCAGCTGCTTTATTTCCATTCACATCCGTATAACAGCCTTTCTTTGACGAAACGGTTTCAATACGATAAGTAGAAACCGAAGCATGAATATTATTTCCGTAATTATAACCGTCAACCAACACTTTAAGATTCGCCTTCAATACTTTTTGCTTTTTAGCGAATTTATGCTGTAACATTTCCATTGCTACATCGAGCGGACGGTTAAACAACCAGCACACCAGCCCAAGGGCAAACATATTCTTACAGCGCAATGCCGATTTATTATCCAATCCGGATTCGACAAGTCCGTCTTTCACCATTGAAGTAATAGGGACAGCAACAACCTGAACTGAATTCAATCCTAACTCCTGGAATGGATCGTCTGTTGTAAAAAGAGCTTTATCAAGATCACCCTTCGAAAAAGAATCGACATCTATAATAACGACAGAATCTCTTTTAAGAAATTTGGCATTTACTTTAAGAGCAGCAGGATTCATCGCTACCAAGACATCCGTTTTATCACCCGGAGTATAAATCTTCGCACCTAAATGCACCTGAAATCCCGACACACCACTTAATGTTCCTTTCGGAGCCCGAACTTCTGCAGGATAATCAGGGAAAGTAGAAATCTGATTACCGAAAACCGCAGAAAGGTTAGAGAAGATATTTCCGGTCAACTGCATTCCGTCTCCGGAATCTCCCGAAAAACGAATGACCACCTTCTCCAAATCTTTTACCATTGTCTTTTCTTCCATATCCAAATTAATAACGTAGCATCGTTGAAATAAATAAGAAAGGAAATTCTCATTTTCAAAGCACAAAGGTAACAACAAAGTATGCTAAATCAAAATATTTGTATCACTTTAACCCCAAATAAATTACATCTTGATGTTTTTTCGTCGAAAGGCGTATCTTTCTATTTTTTAATAGCCAGGAAAGAGCAATGCAAGATCGGAAAACGGCTTATTGAAATAATTCGCAACATAAGGACAAACGCAACGGCCGCCATATATATAAACCCCTGAACGGAAATTCGAATTTACTTTTATCTGCGCATTTATCCCACCCAAATCACCTGTAGAGATAAGCAACGGCAAAAATATATTACTGACCGAAATAGCCGTAGTTCGGGCATAAAGAGAACTGATGCTCGGTTTACAATAATGAAGAACTCCAAATACTTTAAAATACTCGGGTTTCCGTGCTATTTGCATGGATGTCGTTTCAAAACACCCTCCGTGGTGCATTTGTAAATCTACGATCAATGCTCCTTTTTTCATACAACGCACCAACTCTTCCGATATAAGGGGATCGATTGTTCCTTTTACACAGGGAACAGCCCCTATAACAACGTCTGCCGACACAAAAGCATTATGAAGAACATTCGGATGATAGGTAGAAGTAAAGGTATTATGCCCCAGATGTTTCTGAAAATTCCGTAAAAGATTTATATTGTTATCGAAGACTTTCACTAACGCCCCCATACCCATAGCAGCACGGGCTGCCGCTATTCCCGCATAACCGGCACCAAGAATAACAATTTCGGTGGGAGCATTGCCAGGCATACCACCCAGCAGAACACCTTTTCCTCCGGAAACATTACTCATCAAATTAGATGCGATGGCCACTGCCGCTGTTCCTTCAATCTCCGCTATCGCATTTATTATACTATGCTCTCCATCGTCATCTAAAAGCATATCGTAAGCGATCGCCGTAATCTTACGTTCTAACAGCAAGTCAATACTTTGAGGTAAAAAAGTATCCGGATACATCATAGAAAACAAAGTACTGCGCGGATGCATCATAAGAATCTCCTCAGGCAAAGGAGGGGCGATTTTCAAAACGACATCACAGGCAAAAACATCTTCGGGAGATTCCGCCAGCAAAGCCCCGGCTTCCGAATATTCCATATCGGAATAGTTCACTCCTTCCCCCGCGCCTCTTTCCACTACAATTCTGTGTCCGCGCAACGTAAGAATCGCCACCGCTTCAGGCGTTAAAGCCAATCGTTTCTCTTCTCCCTGGTCTTCTTTCGGAATTCCTATTGTTATACCATTTCTGGAAGAAGCACACTCTTTTACCTGCTCTTTACATAACAGCGAAATATCAATTTTAGCCATGGCCTTCACAACATTTTAAAAGGTTAACTACTGCAGATTGTATATCGGTAGGAGAATCAAGTTCCTCTGCTGAAAAAATGCGTTTGGACGAGAGATAAACAGGCTCCCTGCGCGACAAAGTCTCAGAGATAAATTTTTCCAGTTCCTCTTCGCTCTTATCACGGATAAGCGGCCTTCCGCTTTTTGCTTTATTCAGGCGGTTCGCCAACTCTTTTACGGAAACCCGAAGATATACCGTCAACCCCATCCGATTCATATAAGTCATATTATCATAAAATACCGGGGTGCCCCCTCCGGTTGAAATAACAATATTTTCAAAAAGGGAAACCTCCCGCAACATATTGGTCTCTATACGACGAAATTCATCCTCGCCTCTTTCCTGAAAAAGCTGTCCGACACTTTTTGAATATCGATTCTCTATAAAATGGTCCAAATCTATAAATGATAATTGCATAGTCTCAGCAAGTAAACGTCCAAGCGTTGTTTTTCCAGCCCCCATATACCCAATCAGGTAAATTCTTTTCATCGTTGTAAAATATACATTCTTTATTCACAAAGTTAATATGTTCCGGCTAAAAACAAGAAAGAGAGATTATAAATAAGCGATTTACGCAATTACCTGAAAGTCCGGTCGGAAAAAATTTTGATTAATAATTCATTTTCACCTACTTTTGCTCATCAAATAAAAAATAAATGTCTGCAAAAAAAAGCAAATACTATGTCGTGTGGGAAGGAAACGCCATTGGAATATTCGATAACTGGGATGACTGCAAAATCTCTGTATCCGGTTTCGACGGTGCAAAATACAAATCATTCGGCACACGTGAAGAAGCAGAAAAAGCCTTTACGGAAAATCCGTTTAAACATATAGGCTCACAAGCAAAAAAGAACCCTCCGCAAACAACAACTTCTACCGGCTTCATCCGGGAAAGTATCGCTGTCGATGCTGCATGTAGCGGAAATCCCGGAAAAATGGAATATAGAGGCGTATTCGTTCCTACCGGAGAACAGCTATTTCATGTAGGCCCGATGGAACAGGGAACAAATAATATCGGAGAATTTCTGGCTATAGTACACGGACTGGCTTTTTTAAAACAGCAAAATAGTACCCTACCTCTCTATTCAGACAGTAAAAATGCGATAACCTGGGTAAAAAATAAACATTGCAAAACAAAACTGACCCCTGTTTCTGAAAACCAGGAAATATTCAACCTGATTGCCCGTGCCGAAAAATGGTTACATGAAAATCATTATTCTACAACCATACTCAAATGGGAGACAGAAGAATGGGGAGAAATACCGGCAGATTTTGGACGAAAATAACATAACACAAACCGGCAGAACTTTACATCTATAGCATCTAAAAATAAAGTGCTAAAATAATCAATGACGTTTATCTAAGAATTATCGACACTTTTTCCCTCAATTCATCGTAGAGAAATACCGGAAGAGCCTTTTCTGCAAATAACGCTTATTCCTGAAACGCTTTATTTCACTCTTCTCTATTTTCAATAAATGAATTGCCGTAGGAGACTCCGTCATTCTCTTATCATTCCGCTGGGAAGCATTCGGAAAACAAAGTTCAAAATCGCCATACTGCTGCCGCATAAACCAAGAAAGCTCCGCATCGGTCAACTCATCGGAAAAACAAAGGGTCACAAAAGGCTGTATATTACCAATCCGTATCCAGGAAGGAGGAAGCAGGCGTTCTGTATGGTCCTCGGGATGATCATGATGCCATTTGGCCGGAGCAAATACCAATTTATCTTTATGGCTGTTCAGCCATGCACCCCACCAACTAAAAGAACTATTTGCAATAATATTGTATTTACAAAGCGACATCAACTGCATATCACGGAAACTGTTTCTTCCGCAATTCCAAGTCACATATTCGGCATCAGGCAATGCAAGTTCCCGCTTTACCCATTCTACATCGTTTGAAAAAATAAAAAACTTCGGATTCTGTACCCGCATTTTCACCTGTCTTATTGCCTCCCGGTAATACGCCAGGGTACAGATATCCCCATAAATAATACGTTGCCGAGGTTTCGCGTAATTTCCTCTGCGTATATGAATACTCACCGACTCTGAAGCTTCGATTCGTTTAGCTACAACTATATTCTCCGGCTCCGTTATTTCCCTGAAAGTATATAAAGAACGTACATCGTCCCTGATTTCTTCCAAATAATCGAAATACTGAAAAAATCCTCTTATCCAAACCTTTCCTTCTACCGGAAGTTGCTGCGGCTCAAAAACGGTAAGACGAACTCCGAAAAGCTTTTTCAACAAATCTCCAACCAGAAAAAAAGGACGGGCTTTCCAATAAGATAAAAAATGCTTTTCTTTTCCCACTTCCGGAAAAATCGAGGCAAGATCAAAGCCATATTTACGAATCATAGACGGATAAGTCGCATCAAGAAAGACTTTATCCACGCCTTTTCTTTTCCAATAAAAATAAAAAGCATATTCGAAAAGCTGATTGCCAAGACCTCCTCTAAAGTGTAGAATATTCATCGTTTAAACAAAGATATAATCTTACTTAACAGTCTGATTTTTGTTTTCTTATCTTTCAGCGAATATATGTATTTACGGCCCAACGCCTTCTTTTTTTCACGAAGTATAGCCTTAGGATTATGCGGCTTCACCCAACGTTCCGGCTTTCCATATTCACGACCTACAACTTTGACCGACTTATTAAGTAGATATTTATTCAAATGAGATTCGTCATGCGCATATGCAACGAATCCCTTTTCATCGTCGATTTCCGTATTTCTTTTACAAGTCTCGATCATATCCAGAACCCTGTCGCCCTTACCGCCCCAAAAACTTCCACGATAATAATGCCGTCCCTCCCCATAAGGTATATAAGCGGTAGAAAGAGGATTTCTTTCATAAGGATAAGTATCCACAGGCTCTTCATTGTTTATATCAAATGTCATGGAAACAAAGCCATCGGTATCAGGACCGGGAAATATTTCATCTTCCGTAATAATCTGACGAAATGAATAATTCCCATTATAAAAAAACAGATAATCAAATCCTTCAAGCGAAGCCTTTATTTTATCAAAAAACCTGAATCTATATAAAGTATTACCCGGCCAGCCCAAATCGGTTTCTCTATAACATGATACATTGGGCAACTTTGCATTTAGAAGCTCATCATCATCAGTAAAAACAAAATAATGTTTCTCGGATGAAGGGAAAAGATATTTTTGCGAAGTTCGGTAAAACTCATCCCATAAAAGGACATAACGTCCAATGCCAATATATAAAACTCCTACTTTTACAGATTTCATATTCAGTTTCTTTTTTGCATAAATTTATCCTTATAATAGCAAATACGCTCTACCGCATGCTCTTCATCATAATTCCGGATTTTAGCGTATTCTCTCGCTATTACTTTATAAGTCTCGTCCGGAAGCCACAGGCGCGCAAAATTACGATAACCTTCTTCCTCGCCCACTTTTCCGAAATGCATTCTGTTTACATCGACCAATGTAAACAGAACTGTTCCGTCTGTCTCTTCAAAAAGTATATTTCCTGCAGAATAATCCGTATGTAACACACCTTTTTCATGCAACTTAGCCGTAAACCCTGCAAACGCTTTTAATACCGGAGTCCGGTTCCCGATTTCAGGAGTAAACCAAAACTCCCGCATATTCCGGGAAAATCCCGAATAGAAAGAAATATAATAAGAGTGATAAAGCAATCCTCCCCTATACTCCTCTATATACGCAACAGGAAAAGGCGTTTCTACCCCTCTTTTTATCAACTCTACAGCATGCAGATAAGAACGTTTTGCCTTCGACGGCCTGAAAAACGTATAAACTATCCGGTTAATGATATGAGGAGGTCTAAATGATTTTACAACTAAATCACAATCTTTTATCGTAAATCTTTTTAATTCATTACGGTCAGAGTAAATAACATCCCCTGAAGAAGAATATACCTCAGGCAGTTTCTCCAAAAAAAGAAGGAGAAAACCATAAGAAGGATGAATATCATATCTGAAATTATGCGCCATAAATCTTTTAACTCTTTTGTAATATAGCCGATATGCGATTTAAAAAATCCTGTTCCGGAACCATACGCAGACAAGCCCAGTCATGTCTGTAACAGTCTTTGTTCCCGAAAACAGAACAGGGACGACAAGCGAGAGAAGCTTGCAAAGCATTCGAAAGAGGTTGTTTCCATGGATAAAATCCGGCATAAGGGTGCGTTTGTCCCCAAAATGACAAAACCGGCGCATTCACCAATGAGGCAAAATGCATATTAGCCGAATCCATAGACACGAACAAATCCAAATAACTCATAAAGACAATTTCATCTTTCAGAGAAGCCCGCCCAGCCATTGAAGAGGTATTGGGATAACGCATAGCCCACTCTTCCAGAATTTTCTGCTCCCCTTTCCCTCCGAAAAGAAAAAGACGATAATCTTCATTTGCAGACAAAGACTTCACAATGCGCTCCATAGCAGATAAAGGATAAATCTTTCCTTGATGCTTGGCAAAAGGTGCTATACCGATCCACTTTCCGGTTTTAGGGAAAAAACCGGAGAAAATTGCAGGGAGGGAAACATTTGCTCCATCCAAAACAGAAACAAAATCCAAAGGGAAAAAAATACCTGCCTTTTCAAATGTCTCATGATAACGCTCAAAAGTCGATTTCAACGGAACGAATACTTTTTCTCTTCTCCGTGTCAATCGTTTTTTTTCTTTACGGCCTTTATCTATAACAACGAATGAAATACTTGCCCGGATTTTTAAATAGACACGCATTATCTTTGACCTGAGAACATCATGCAAATCAAGAACGAGATCATATCCTTGCGAAAGAAACGGCTTAAGTGCTCTTAAGAAACCCGCAAAACTTCCCTCATTTCCTTTCAGATCGAACCCGACAATCTCTAAATTATCGGGTTTACTAACAAACAAAGGGAGTAAAAAAGACTGGGTCAAAAATGTAAAATGAATTTCCGGATGGTGTTTCGCTGCTGAATATATAACAGGAATCAGCATTGCCACATCGCCGATAGCAGACATGCGGAAAAGAAGCACCTTCTTCATAAAATCATTTTTTAGCGTAAAGAACAGGATTCAGATTCGGATCATTATACATTTTCATCTGTTTATATACCTTCATATATTTTTTCCCTGCTTCTATATCCTCCAAAAGCATATCCAAAGCTCGCATCAGATCGGAACGCTGCTCATTCAATATGACGAGTTTAGCTGCACAGGTCTTTTTATGTGATTCTTCCACATCTTCACGCTTTACCTCCTGCTGCATATGATATATTTTCAAAGCAAGGATAGAAAGACGATCCACCGCCCAAGCAGGACTTTCCGTATTTATAGAAGCATTCTCCAGAATCCTGACGTCTTTATAAATATCGAGAAAATAACTATCTATCAACTCTACAAGATCTGTCCGATCCTGGTTAGAACGATCGATTCGCCTTTTGATAGCAAGAGCATCTACCGGATCTATTGCCGGATCGCGGATAATATCTTCCAAATGCCATTGAACAGCGTCAATCCAATTTTTCAGATAAAGGTAATATTCTATGCTTTTTTCCGGAAACGGATTTTTAATCGAAGCATCTACATGATCAGTGATATGGTAATCTTTTGTAGAATTTTCAAATATCTGATATGCTTTTTCACTGAATTTCATCTCTTCTGTTTTTATTATTTTGCAAATATAACGAAAGCCGAGAGGCAAAATCAAAGCTTACTTTGTATTTTGTCCCGGGCACATCCTATATTCTACAAATATAAGGAATATTTTACGTACGTTCTATCATTGTGATAGCATGCTTCGGTTTAAATTTAATATATCGAAATAATAAAGCAATAATTAGGACTTTCATATTTCCAGAATATCCTGAAATTTCAACTTTTTTCATTGTATATCTGTTTTGAGCATAGACATCAGAACTGTCACTGCAAATAAAACATACCCAAAAACAAATTCGTAACCCTCTCTATTCAGAAACAAAACATTTTATTATGAACAAAGACAAAAATACCTCCCCCATACACATCATAGCTTATACAGTAATATTTAAACATATTATACCCAAAAGTAAATGCACATTACAAAACTTATAAAAACCGGAACTTTACAAACTATTTTTTATTTTTAGTGTCGAATTCCAATAGTAATTATACAAATTGATTCTGTGAAAAAAGTCCGTTTATTTTTAAGCATTGTAGGACTACTTTTTTATGTTTTATGTATAAATGCCGAATCTCCTACTCCTCCCGACAGAAGTATCGTACCCTTAATTCCAGTCACATCCTTGACACTACCCGATACAGACAGTCTGCCTACATATAATGCCACGCATTCTATGACTGAAAGACAGTTAAAAGCTTACCAAAAAAAGCAGCGACGGGATTCCATCCGCGCAAAACAAAGAGTATGGTGGTCGATTTTAGGAGGCCCCTCTTACACTCCTGAAGCTTCATTAGGTCTGGGAGGCGCCTTACTGGCCACGTTCAGGATAAATAAAGCAGACACCATATCCCAACGCTCCTTTATTCCTGTAGGCTTCAATATTTCACTAAACGGAACTTATGTAGTAGCAGGTGCTGCGAGCTTGTTTTTCAATGAAAACAAATTCCGAATATACACTTCCTATTCTTTCAGGCGCGAACCAAGTAATTATTTCGGAAAAGGATTCTCCTCAGCAAGCCATATCCCTATGAGCGATTCTACCACTCTTTTTCATAAAACAAGTTTTTTACTATACCCACGTTTTGTCTGGCAAGTATTACCGAATTTCTTTATTGGACCTTTATTCGATATAAACTACACTCATACGTACGATATTAATCCCGTAATGCAGGAAGACCCTTACTTCAGGAAATTTAAAAATACCTATACAAACATCGGATTAGGTGGAGTTATACAATACGATACCCGTAATGATATAGCAACACCGCAGAAAGGAATATTATTGAGTGCAACAGCTAAACTTTTCGGAAAATACGTAGGAGGTAATTATAATTACCAGTTCCTCGATCTCGAATACAGGCAATTTGTCCCCGTATTCCACAGGCGCAGCGTGTTAGGGTGGGTCGCAAGATCCCAGATTAGTTTCGGCGATGTCCCTTTTACCGAACTGCCGTCTTTCGGATCTCCTTTTGATCTGCGGGGATATTATCTTGGTAAATACCGTGATAAATCCATGGCCTATGGCATTATTGAATACCGTCATATGTTTGGCTCACAAGCAGCATATAACAGAGGAAATTTCTGGGCAAAAACAGGATTCGTAGTCTGGGTGGGAACCGGGACATTAGGAAATACACCCCTTGAATGGAAAACATGGAAATTCAATTACGGTGCAGGACTTCGCATTCAGCTGCAACCCGGAAAAAATTTCAGACTCGACTTCGGAAAAGAACCGGGAACCAAAGGTATGCTGTTCTATATGAATATGACCGAAGCATTTTAAAAAACGGTTCTATAAAGAACCATTTCGTTTATTGTAAAATAATCCATCACCTATAGTTCGCCCACTATTAAATGACAGATACTCAACAGTGCAATTACATAAAAAAGACCGTTAAAGTCCTTGCACCCTGAGCACCTCTGACCATCACAGCACCAATATCGGCCGTAGCCGAAGGCCCCAACATAAAACATCCATAATGACTGGAAGCGATATCCACCTTTTTGTAAGCTTCATACATATCCTTTACCAATTGATCTTTTTTTAATAAAATAATCAAGTGCTGGGAAAGAAAACCTAAAGCATTTAATATCAACTCATTTTCGGTAAGCCAGACCATACCGGTCTCCGCCACACCGAATTGTGCGCGGATGATTCCGACATCCACATCTGCAAGATCATGAGGGTCATTAATTTTACGAAGATCCTTATTCCCCTTTATATCCGGCGATGCAGAACAAATAATTTTCGCTTCGGGATAAAGCTCTTTAATCAACTTTAATGCTTCTTCCTTATCTTTTACATCATAATAAGCACCTGCCCCGAGAAGTAAATTTTCCTTGAACTCTTCCAGAATATCCTTTGAATTTTTAGGAAAATCAGGAATAACCGGATACTCTGTTTTTGTGGCGGGCATATTCCGGGAAATGGAATTTAATATGTATTCTCTTGTACTATTCATTGTTTTTTTCTTTTCTGTTTTTCAAATACCAATCTCTGAACGTATCCTTAGAAAACACCGGCATTCTACGATGACGCCCCCACGGATTCAAAGCTTTATTATAAATAATAAAATCGGGAATAACCGGTAATATTTTTGCAGCGGCAACCTCTGCTGTTCGAAACAGGGAAGGCCGGGCAAAAATACCTCCGGCCATTTTAAACAAAACTCTTCGGTTTAAAGGCAAAAGCTTTCTCTTCGCCATGATCTCACGCCACTTATATATTTGATTGCTGATATCTATTTTCACGGGACAAACTTCTGTACAGGAACCACATAGAGTCGAATGAAAAGGCAACTCGCTATACTTATGGGCATCGAACGTCGGATCCAGAATAATCCCGATAGGGCCGGAATAAACAGCTTGATAAGATAATCCTCCGCTCCTTCTGTAAACAGGGCAGGTATTCATACACGCCCCGCAGCGAATGCACTTTAAAGAACGCCAGAAATCGTTTAACGCAAGCCTTTTACTTCTCCCGTTATCCGTAAGTATAATATGCAATTCACCACCTTTACGGGGGCCTGTAAAATGTGATGTATATTGTGTAGCGGGTGTTCCCAGTGCACTTCTCGACAGCAATCTGATAAAAACAGATAAATCCTCCGTTTTAGGCAATATCTTTTCAATCCCTATACTTGCTATATGCAAAGGGGGTACGGAAGCTCCGATATCCGCATTCCCCTCATTTGTACAGACAACGAACGAACCCGTTTCCGCGATGGCAAAATTAGCACCGGTCATTCCGGCTCCAGCCCTCAAAAAACGAGGACGGGCATTATTACGCATAGCTTCCGTCAATGAATGAGGGTCCGTATCATTCGGATCCGTACCGATAGTCCTGGCGAATAGTGCTGCAACATCCTGTGTTGTTTTTTGAATTGCCGGCATAACAATATGGCTGGGTAACTGACCGTCCAACTGTTGTATACGTTCACCCAGGTCGCTTTCCGTAACTATAATCCCTTTTCTTTCCAAAAAAGCCGTCATACCGCACTCTTCCTGAAGCATCGATTTACTTTTGATCACTTCCGTGATTCTTTTATCTTCAAGAATACTTAGTACTATTTGATTATGCTCTGCCGCATCACGGGCCCAATGAACAATAGCTCCGTTTTTCACGGCATTTTCTTCAAACATTTCCAGATAATAGTCCAAGTGCGTCAAAACATGTTCCTTTATCTGTGAGGCTAAATTACGCAGCTCTTCCCATTCGGGAATCGTTTCCGCTATTTTGTCCCTTTTCATTCTCGCAGCCCACAGATTCTTATCGTGCATTCTCTCATGGACATCATCCTGATTGATAAATCTGGCTGCATTTTTCTCTACATCAATAACACGCTCTCTCATAAAGCTACTCTTTAAACGGTCCTCCATTCAAAACTTGTGCGATATGGATAAACGGTAAATGACTTATCCCCAACTTCCGGGCAATTCCCTCCTGATGCATCAGACAGGACATATCCGGAGAGACTACATACTCGGCTCCATTCGCCACATAATCCATAACCTTATCTTTTCCCATCTGGGCACTGACCGCTTCATCCGTAACACAAAACGTTCCGCCGAAACCGCAACACTCGTCCGGACGGTCCAATTCTACAATCTCAAGACCGGAAACTTTGCCCAAAAGCTCAGCCGATTTATTAAATGGCACACCCATAATTTCAGAAGGCTTTGCAATTCCTAATCCCCGGATAGAACTACAGCTATTATGCAACGCAACTTTATGCGGAAAACTAATTCCGGGAAATGATTCCACCTTCATAATATCGTGAAGAAACTCCACTAATTCATATGTATTTTCTCTTACATGTTTTACATCATCCGTCTGATCCAGTTTATCATAATGTACCCGGACTTGTTTCACGCAACTTCCGGCCGGCCCGACAATATAATCATACCGGCTAAAATTTTTAACGAAAAGCTCTTCCGCCCTGCATGCACTCTCGTTATCCCCTTCATTGGACATCGGTTGCCCACAACAAGTTTGCTCGGTCGGATAATCTATATCTAATCCAAATTTTTGCAATAATTCGAATGTCGCTATTCCGACTTCAGGATAAATTGCATCTATATAACAAGGGATAAACAAACCTATTCTCATATCATTACAACTTTAATTGACAAACCTATATGATATAACAAATAAAAAACGAAAAAGAACTTTTCCACATCCGTAAATTAATAAAAAACAAGAAATACCAGACTTTCAACAATCATATTTCAATTTAGGAGATTAAGATTTTATCTTCTCAAAAATTTTCCCCCTTTCTAATTTTAATCTTAATGATGATATAACCTCTTACCTTTTGTCACAATGTAAGATGGAAAGCAGTTTCTTTTTTATAATTTTGAAAAGCTAATAAGAATACAACATAAATCTAAACATATAATGACAACACGTAGAGATTTTCTGAAAAAAGGAACACTATCGCTGGGTGGAATTGCTTTAGGACACAATATATGGGGGAAAAATACCATTACAAGTTCACCTTCCGATAAAAGAAAATATTTAACCAAACGGCCTCAGGCCTCAATGCGGAAATTTCATTCTGCAGCAGTTGACGAAAGCATAGCAGCGATTAAAAAGAAAATTAAAGATCCCAAACTGGCATGGATGTTTGAGAATTGCTATCCAAACACACTTGACACTACCGTCGAATATAAAATGAAAAACGGAAAACCGGACACTTTCGTTCTTACCGGAGATATCCATGCCATGTGGTTACGGGACTCTTCCGCTCAGGTTTTTCCATATTTAAAACTGGCGAACGATGAAAAAGCCTTGCAACAGATGCTTGCCGGAGTTATAAACAGGCAATCTCAATGTATACTCATAGACCCGTATGCAAACGCCTTCAATGAATCCGCAACCGGAAGCGAATGGGAAAACGATAATACGGAGATGAAAAAAGAACTGCATGAGCGGAAATGGGAAATCGACTCATTATGTTATCCTATACGCCTGGCATATCATTATTGGAAAAAGACCAACGACACTTCGGTATTCGATGCAACATGGGAGAACGCAATGAAGGCTGTATACCGGACGTTTGTCGAACAGCAACGGAAAGAAAATCTCGGACCTTACAAATTTACAAGGGTAACAGACCGTCAGGGAGATACACTCCTCAATTCGGGTTGGGGCAGTCCGGTAAAACCGGTCGGGATGATCGTCTCAACATTCAGGCCCTCGGATGATGCAACATTATTCAGCTTTTTGATACCATCTAATCTCTTTGCCGTCACTTCTCTCCGTCAGCTTTCGGAAATTCTTACACAAGTAAGAAACAATACCGAACTGGCAAAGAAATGTACTGCATTAGCAAATGAAGTTGAACGCGCAATACAAGAATACGGAATTATCGATCATCCTAAATACGGAAAAATATATGCCTTTGAAGTAGACGGATTCGGAGGCCGCAACCTTATGGACGATGCCAATATCCCAAGTCTTTTGGCATTACCTTTCCTTGGATGTGTCGATATAAATGATCCCGTTTATCAAAATACCCGTAAATTTGTCCTTAGTCAGGATAATCCCTATTTCTTCAAAGGAACAGCAGGAGAAGGAATCGGCGGCCCCCATATCGGAATAGGGCACATCTGGCCTATGAGTATCATCATGAGAGCAGAAACTTCGAACGATGACGATGAAATAAAATATTGTCTTAAAATGCTTCGTGATACCGATGCCGGAACCGGATTTATGCACGAATCTTTCCAGATGAATAATCCGGATGAATTTACACGTTCGTGGTTTGCATGGGTAAATACCCTCTTCGGAGAATTAATCGCAAAATTAGTCGATGACGGAAAGATTGGATTGATAAACAGTATTTGATTTCTCAAATACTGTTTATCATTAATTCTTCCAGGCATTGTTAATTCAAAAATATGCGATCCTCGAGGTCGATATTTTTCACATATCCCGAAAATTTGTCAGACAATGTAAATATCGACAAGTTTAAAGGCATTAGAATAAATACATACAACAAACCTGTAAGCTATAAAACTTACTCTTTCAATTATGAATTTCACCCCTTTTACCATAGCCGGAAAAGGATAAAATATTACTCTGGTCGCACTTTCCGGCGAACTAAGACAAAACGTATTATTTAGTCGCAACCAAAAAGGTTCAACGACCTTCCTGCTCTGAAAATATACCCTTTAAAGAGTAATGCATGAAATCTTATGTTACGAAACTCTTAACCTAATGTAAGCCGGAAACGGAAGAGCGCATCATCATCATACCACGCAGGATAATTTGTTCCCCAAAGATTATTATGCAGGTTAATATGAATACCACCTTGCATATCGGGAACTTCATTATGAAAATCATATACGGCAGGACGTCCCGGAGAAAAAAGCGGAGCATCCAATGTTTCGAACAAAATACCCTCCTTGCGATGTTCGATTTTTTCCCAAACAGCATGTAAATTACGACCTCCGAACGATACGACCTGACACGGTGAAACAAAACTGTCGATCTTCTCCATTCTCCAACCGTCATCCCCCATCTTCTGCAAGGGCACAACCGAAAACCAGCTTGCCTCACGCACACGTATTGCATCTTTTCCGAACCAACATGTTTTCATCTCGATAACAGGTTCACTATGCAAAAAACGATATTCCATCCACAATTCTGCCGGCGCACCATATGTTTCGACCACCTCAGCGGGAAAATGCAACCGGGCAAGCAATGCTGTAAAATCGTTCGCGTCCCGACGATATAAAGTTTCTAACCGAGGTTCACAAAACAAAGAATGTACACTGTTTTGCTCATAATCATCAGGGAGAAACAACTCTCCCATGTCTCCTGCCCAATACGCCCGATTATATCTGGCTAAATCTCTATCCGAAAAGACCTGATAACGTAACAGCCCCAGTGGGTGTCCGGCATCAAACCACACACGGGCTTTTTTCCCCTGCTCGATCAACGATCCTACAGCTCCATTAGATGAAAGACGGACTTTAAACAAAGGCGTAAAAACTTCTTCGGCCGGATCACACACTTGCCATTGCGACAAATCGGGACGACGAGGTATAAGAGTTTCGAGACGCTTCTTCGCCTGAACAGCAAATCCTTCAGGAAGTGTCTCTACAGCCTGGTCGATATATTCTCGCTGTTCTTTC
This sequence comes from Bacteroidales bacterium, assembly GCA_029007825.1. Taxonomy (GTDB): domain Bacteria; phylum Bacteroidota; class Bacteroidia; order Bacteroidales; family JAQXIO01; genus JAQXIO01. Next base: position 16,839 of record JAQXIO010000072.1, read on the forward strand.
CACGACTCTTCCATCAAACGATAGTTAGAACGATTCCGATAAGCGGTAAACGACGCTTTAGAAAGATGTTCGTCATCGTCAAGATACGTTCCATGGTCAAAGCCCCATGTATGCTCCCCGACCATTCCCAGATAAATTGAGAAAGGCCTTAAAGCCTCGGGAGAAAGGCTTTTTTTCTCTATCCACTCTTTTCTCAAACGTGAAAGCTCACGGAAAGCCGCAACCTTTTGGGGATCTGATCCACATCCATACACCCATGTATCTCCAATCTCATCCGTTATTACCGGTAATTGGTCTTTAATCGATTTCAACGAATGAGCATAAGCATTCATCGACGAACCAGACACCTCCGCATTTGGAAAACGTTTCCGCAATTGTTCAAATGCATCGCGCACCTCTACTGCAGTCCAGGGATCCATATTATCCCCCTTGGTAATTAATCCCAGCCAATCCGAATGGCCTTCAACACCTTGTGGCAATCCATAGCCACCGGGACAATACATCGTTATTACTTCGCTGCCATCGGCATGCCGCCAACGAAAAACAGGAGGCACATCGGGATTTTTACTGGCCCAGTTAACTCCGATATGTAAAAACTCTACTCCGGCTCGGGCAAAATGAGGCAGCAATGCAATTGTTTGCCCGGGCACATCCGTTAATTTAGCCGCAGAAGTTTTTATTCCAAATTGCTGATCGAGCTGTTGCGATACAGATAACAATTCGTCTAAAAGTGACGGATCGTAAAACTCAGCCTGAAAAGTATGCGGCACTGCACTCCATTGTAAAATCCCATCACCGATAGCCCGTTCAACATCCGCTCTCTTTTTCCCCTTCTGTCTCCGGAGCGTTTCCCAGATCACCCACGAGCCATAAACAAACGAAGGCCGGATACCTTCTGCCTCTAACTCTCTGGCCGTAGCAATCTCCGTTGGTATCTTCCATTCCCACAAATTGCGGGTAATCTTACGAGCGCTACTCGTAAAACCCACATCCAAATGAGTTTTAAATACAACATGAACTTTACGTACCGAAAGATTCACCCTTTGGGTAGGTTCAGAAGTGGTACCTGCTAAAACTGAAGCCTGATTTCCGAGTGCCAAAGCCACAGCACCCTGAGAAAAGCGTTTAATAAATTGCCTGCGATTGTTCATTTCTGTCTTGGCTGTTCTCCGGTTAAATCCGTGAGATATATGAAAAATGTTAATCAATGGTATACTGCTCCCTCATATAGAGAATCTACAACTAATTATGAAAAAAAGCGAAAGCATTACCTATTACAGATAAGTAAATGATTCTAATTCATAATCATACAAATACAAAAGTGAAGTTATCAAAATATTTTATGATACGAATGGTTTTACAAAAAATTCGCATTAAAATGTCAGAATCAGCTTACCCAAAACCGACTCATATCATCTTATGCCATTTATACTCTGATTTATACCATTTGATTATCATCGATACGATTAACGAGATATAGGCTTTAATTATCAACAAATCCTTTATCAGATAAAACTTTTACTTGTAATACGACAGGTTAGCCTTCTTGCTTATTCACGTATTTCTGTTCAATTCTCCATCTGGCTTATTCCCTGCACCTCACAAAACCGTAAACATCAGACAAATAAAAAAGCTACTCACATTTACTGTAAGTAGCTATAATTTAAGTGGTCCCACTTGGGCTTGAACCAAGGACTCCCTGATTATGAGTCAGGTGCTCTAACCAACTGAGCTATGGGACCGAAAGGAATAAAATCCAATTCGGGTGCAATATTACACATTTTAAGCGGAAATACCAAACGTTTTATCCAAAATCTATAAATCAAAAAAGAGTTCGAACTTCTCTCGGCATTCTTGAACAAAAGCCACATTTTTGATGTTTAATAGACGTAATAAAAAAGAATGAAAGTGTTGTCCGAAAAAGAATTTTTTAATCAGATAGCTCCCCAATGGGATAACAGGTGTAAACCGGATGCTGGCAAAGTACGATTCTTATTATCCAAACTCAATATAAAAAGATGCGACCGAATCCTCGATATAGGGACAGGAACCGGAGTATTAATTCCTTTCATCAGGGAAAAAAGTATCTGCAGCCGTATAGTAGGAATCGACTATTCAGAAGGAATGATCAATATTGCAAAACAAAAATTCAGCAATAAGAGAAATCTCGACTTTCAGTTACTGGATATTGAAAAAGAGGAAATCGAAGGAAGATTCCATCATATAATTCTTTATTCAATGTTTCCGCATCTACAGAAAAAAACGGAAACAATAAAAAAACTGATAGAGAATAATCTATTCCCCGGTGGAAATATTCTGATAGCACACACACAAAGCCGTGATTATTTGAATAAAGTTCATGACCAGAAAGAGACGGATATGCGTAAGGCTCATTTGATCGAGGTAGAGAGACAAGCCCAGATATTTAAAAATGCATCTCTGAATGTCGTAGAAGCATTCGAGAACGATCAGTACTACTATTTACTACTTCAAAAAAAGAAAAAATACTCTCACGTTCTATCGTGAGAGTATTTGTAATATGAAATTAGAAGTTATAATCAGTTATTACTTGCTTCAGAGAATTCCATAAGATAAGCCTTGATAAAATCGTCTATATCTCCGTCCATAACTGCCTGAACATTGGATGTCTGGTAATTTGTCCGATGATCTTTTACCCTGCGGTCGTCGAAAACATAACTGCGGATTTGAGAACCCCATTCAATTTTTTTCTTTCCCGCTTCAACCTTTTGTTGTTCGGCACGACGCTTCTCAAGCTCCATCTCATACAACTGCGAACGTAACAAACGCATTGCATTTTCACGATTATCGAGCTGTGAGCGGCTTTCGGTATTTTCTATAAGAATTTCTTTTATTTCTCCTGTTGCCTCGTCTTTGTAATTATACCGCAACCGGACTCCCGTTTCCACCTTGTTTACATTTTGTCCTCCGGCTCCTCCCGAACGAAACGTATCCCAGGTTATATCGGCAGGATTAACCTCGATCTCTATCGTATCATCTACCAACGGAACGACAAAAACAGACGCAAAAGAGGTCATCCGCTTTCCCTGTGCATTGAATGGAGAAACACGAACCAAACGATGCACCCCGTTTTCACCCTTGAGATAGCCGTAAGCATACTCTCCTTCAATCTGCATAGTGACGGTCTTAATTCCCGCCTCATCTCCATCCTGAATATTCGAAACGGTCAATTTGTACTTGTTGTTTTCCGCCCATCGCATATACATGCGCATAAGCATAGAAGACCAATCCTGGCTTTCCGTTCCTCCGGCACCCGAATTGATTTTAAGAACACACCCCAACTGATCGGCTTCCTGCCGAAGCATATTCTTCAACTCCAAAGCTTCTATTAAACCTATAGTATGCGTATAAGCTGCATCAACCTCTTCCTCGGTGATTATTTCTTCCTTGAAAAAATCGTAAGCAAGCTGCAATTCCTCAGCAGCTGCCTTCACCTCATTATAAGAATCGATCCACTTCTTCAAGTCTTTCACCTTCCGCATCTGTTCTTCAGCACGCTTCGCATCTTCCCAAAAGTCAGGAGCCTGGGTTCTGATCTCCTCTTCTTCTAATTGTATCTTTTTCGCATCGACGTCAAAGATACCTCCTCAACGCGTCCTCGCGTTCCAACACATCATGTAGCTGGTCTGTCGTAATCATTATTATTCAAATTTATTGTTCTTCAATATACATTTCATCTATCACAGCGGCATAATGATCTTGAATCACCGCACGGCGAAATTTAAGAGTATTCGTAATTTCACCGGCCTCCATTGTAAACGCCTTCGGCAATAGAGTAAACCGTTTAATTTTCTCGAACGAAGCAAATCCTTTCTGTAACTCTTCGATATGGCTCTCAATCAAACGATGAATACGATCATCCTGAACCAACTCCTCTGTAGAGTTATACTTTATGCCATTACTTTCCGCATATTCCTTCAACAAAGGAAAAGCCGGAACAACCAAAGCAGACACAAATTTTCTCTTATCGCCGATAACAGCGATCTGCTCGATATATTTATCAGCTGCAATTCTTGACTCAAGAGCCTGAGGCGCTATATATTTCCCGTTTGAAGTCTTAAAGAGATCTTTAATACGTTCTGTAAGAATTATCTCGTTTTTATCGGTTAATTTTCCGGCATCTCCGGTTCTGAACCAACCGTCGATAAAAGCATCGGCCGTAGCCTGAGGTTTATTATAGTAACCACACGTCACCGTTTTCCCCTTAACAAGAATCTCACTATTCTCTCCGATCTTTACATCTACGCCCGGCATAATCGTCCCTACAGTTCCGAAAGTAAACCCTCTTTCAAGAAAACAGGAAACCGTAGCAGTCGTTTCACTCAGACCATAACCATAACAAAGCGGAATATTTACGGAATGAAGAAATTCGTTGATTTCATCGGACAAAGGTGCTCCGGCACAAGGAAAAATATTTCCATTATTTATTCCGATTACCTTTCTTAAAAGAGTAAATACAGTCTTATCATACAACCAGAATTTTATTTTCAATCCCAGAGGTGCAGCAATTTCTTTATTTTTATAATCGAGATTATATCGCTTTCCCGTCCGGATAGAATCCATAAACAACCATTTTTTTATTCCGGTTGCACCCGATATAACCTCATTGACTCCGATATATACCTTCTCCCAAAAACGGGGAACGCTGCACATAGCCGTTGGATTTACCTCTTTTATAATTTTCTGTATCTCTTTCGGATCCCGGTTAATCGATATTTTCATTCCTACATGCAGGCAATAATAACTCCATGCCTTCTCGAAAATATGAGCTAACGGTAAAAAACAAAGAGTATGGTCTTTATCGCTCAGCATAGTCAGACGGAGATCGTGTATTCTGATTATCTCCATAAAAGAAGAGTGTTTCAGCATTACACCTTTTGGTTCGCCCGTAGTTCCCGACGTATAAATAATCGTAGCCAGATCATCTCCCGAAATGTTCATCATACGGACTTTAACCGTTGTCTCGGCCAATGAGCTATCGCCCATTTTCACAAAATCATCGAAATAAACGCTTGTCTTATCATCCGGATGAAACGTTACATTCCTGTCAAAAACGATAATCCGTTTCAGTACGGAAGAGTTCCTTTGCACGATAAAAGCATTATTATACTGGAACTGTTCCCCCGCAAAGAGAAACCGGATTTTCGCATCTTCAACGATATATTCGATTTGAGAAGGAGAACTGGTTGCATACAATGGAACCATCACTGCACGATTTGCAAAAGCTGCAAAATCCGTAATCAGATACTGCGGCATATTCTGAGAATAAATACCGATATTCTCACACTCCTCCACACCGAATTCAGCCATCGCTTTAGCTGCAAGCATGATCCGCTCAGAAAAAGCCCGCCAGGATATTTTATTCCATTTGCCACTGGCATCATCCCTATATCTCAAGACTGTCCGGTCTTTATATTTATCGGCCTGACGGTGCACTAATTCAGCTAAATGACAGTTTTCCATAATTCCCTTTTTTAGAATCTGTACAAAGATAAGGTTTTTAAACGAATTTGTAAGCATTTAAGATTTCAACAGTCTGTGCATACAAGTAAAAATAGTATGTTTGTAAAATGATTAAAAGCATTACTTATGGATAAAGATCATCTGTATTATCATGCTGTCGACCTTCTCAAAGATATAATAACCATCCCGTCTTTCAGCAGAGAAGAACAAAGCGTAGCAGACAAATTAGAAGAGTATATCTCCCGGCAAAATTTCACACCAAACAGAATAGGAAATAATATCTGGATAGAAGCATCAGCTCATGATGCCAACCGGCCGACATTATTGCTTAACTCTCATATAGACACCGTAAAACCGGTTGCCGGATGGAACAAGGACCCTTTCAAACCCGTTGAAAACGACGACTATATTTATGGTCTCGGAAGCAACGATGCAGGAGCCAGTCTTGTATCTTTATTACACAGTTTTTTTCTTTTATCGCGAAAAGAACAACCTTATAACCTGATTTTTCTGGCTTCCAGTGAAGAAGAAATATCAGGGAAAAACGGAATAGAATCAGCTCTGCGCATTCTTCCTTCCATCAATTTCGCAGTGGTTGGAGAACCGACAGGAATGCAGCCGGCCATAGCCGAAAAAGGACTGATGGTTCTCGATTGCATAGCCAACGGAAAGTCCGGCCATGCAGCAAGAAACGAAGGGGTCAATGCTATATATGAAGCCATACAGGATATCGAATGGTTTCGTTCCCACCATTTTCCTAAAATCAGTCCCCTGTTAGGAGAAGTCAAAATGAGTGTTACGATGATTAATGCCGGTACACAACACAACGTTATTCCGGACGAATGCCGGTATGTCGTCGATGTACGCAGTAATGAATATTATAATAATGAAGAACTATTTCTTTTAATCTCACAATCGGTAAAAAGCACCGTACAAGCACGCTCCTTCCGGCTCAATTCTTCCGGCATACAACCCAACCACCCGTTTGTGAAAAGAGCATTGCTATTAGGCCTTCTGCCCTTTGGCTCCCCTACATTATCGGATCAGGCTCTTATGCCTTTCCCTTCTGTCAAAATGGGCCCCGGAGACTCATCCCGCTCACATACAGCCGATGAATACATTAAAAAAAGCGAAATAAGAGAAGCTATCGAAATTTATACAAAGCTATTGGATGACCTTACTTTATGAAAATTACTCATCTGATCCATTCCGACATAGACAAAAAGTATTGGGATAAAAAATTATCTCAATGTCAGAATGCAACGATATATGCCCAATCCTGGTGGCTGGATATCGTTGCTCCCGGATGGGAGGCCTTAGTGAGTGAGGACTTTTCATATATTATGCCATTACCGCGAAAATCGAAATGGGGTTTACCGGTCTTTTTGCAACCGGCCTATACACAACAATTAGGTTTGTTTTCCGATCAAATAATTCCGGAATCCGTAATATCCCTTTTTCTCGGTTATCTACCTTCAGGATATTATAACTTACACTGGAACAATAGCAATTCATACAGAAAATGGAAAAAGAAAAACAATTATATTCTTCATCTCGACTCCTGCTATGAAGACCTAAACCAAAGATTCTCTAAAAACACAAAAAGGAATATTCAATACGCGTCAAAGCAATCTTTGAATATAAAAGAAATAGAACCGAAAAAATTTCTTGATGAGTTTACTAAAATTACGCCTCACTACGAGCCCCGCTTCTTCCCCATACTAAACAACCTGATTACAGCCTGTTTATCGCACCATACCGGAGCAATCTGGGGATGTGAAAAGAATGGAAAGTTAATTACCGCCGTTTTTATTCCCCGTTACCTCGATACAAACTACTATCTGGCTCCTTTTTCCTCGACAGAAGGAAAAGAAAGCAAAGCAATGTTCCTTTTACTCGATGAATTCATTAAAAAAAATGCAGGAAGTACTCAGAAATTAGACTTTGAAGGCTCTTCCATAGAAGGTGTCGCCCGAATGTATAAAGGGTTCGGAGCAATAAACACACCCTATTTTACACAACAATCTTTTTCTATAAAAGGGCATTCAATCCCTCTCTGTATTAAGAAATAACATTCTCTGGATCGGCTTTTTTCATCGATCTCTTTTAAACACTCGGTTTCGCTTAATGTAGTATATATACCATGCCGATAAAACTCCATTATACAAAAGAACCCTTTTCAGCTTTCCGGTTTTGCTTAAATCGGAAAGCAAATTTTTTGAAAACTCCCTGAAATATACAGAATCAAACAACCACAACTTTTTCTTCTCCAATAAAAAGGGAAAAAAGGGAAGCTTCATTAAAGAAAACTTTATTCGCTGCTTCCATAACATTATGTTCGAAGGCAATAATTCATGATGAAACAATATACCCTCTTCACTAAACAGCTCTCCGATCGCTTCGTTATAAAAATTCTTATCCGACTTATAAGAAAACGGCAGACAGGCAAAGAATGAAGTAAACTCCGTATCCCAGAAAGGAAGAACATACTGATATCCGAAAAAATCCCATATTTTGGAAGAATTCACAATCTGTTTCGCCTGTCTCTCCCTTTGTTCCCATATTTCATACAGCACATGATTCACTTCCCTCGGACTCTCTTTCAGAGTTATTGTTTTAATAATATCTCTACTCAGCTGTTTTCTCTCTCTCCCATTCAAACTCCTGAGATTAGCGTTTCTCGAAAAAACGTAGAAAGCCAAATCTTTTACTGTTTTTATATTCTCCATTTCCGTCATTAAATGGCTTCCTGCAATGACATCGGCAGTATGGCCCGGGATAAATACCGTATTTCCGGAAATAAGATCTCTCGTTTTCAGATAATAAGCAGCCAGATATTCCTGAAAATAAAAGAAAGAGGTGTAATTCGATGTAAACTCAATCCAATCCCGAAACCTCTCTGAAGCTATCACATCCTCCTGCAAATATTCGGAATAATCGATAAAAATCCATCTATATCCCAAAACACTCGCTGTCATCTCGGCATTATATCTTTCCTGCGAATTTTTTGCTCCATATGTAAAACAAAGTACATCCTTATAATTTTCCTGTTTGAGCATATATAAAAGCAGTCTGGAATCATATCCTCCACTCAACGGAAGAGCGACAGGACGTCCGTCTAACAACCGCACCAGACGTTTCGATAATACAGATAGCATTTCCCGGAACTCTTCTTTCAACAGATTCCTATCAGGCACTTCTCGTAACGGCGGATAATGGGAAACATAAAATTTTGTATAAACCTGATTTTTCCCGAAAGAAAGGCACTCTCCTGCCTGAATCTGGTAAACTCCGTTCAACAAAGTACCTTTCCCTAATACATATCCCAATGCTTCAAACTGTAAAACTGCATTATCATCAAACTCAAAGCTCCTTTCCGGAGAAAATAACATGGATGGTGCATCAGTAAGAATAAATTGCTCTCCATGATAATAATAAAACAAAGGAAATGTCCGCACAACATCCACCGCAGCATATATTTCGTCTTCCCTGTTTACAATTACAGAAAATAATCCGGTGGCCTTCGTGATTTTTTCTAAAAACGATTCTCTGCTATCTACATCCTTAAAGTATGAAAGTAAATTCTCTTCTCTATATAGAGTACCGTCTCCGGTAAAAAGATATCCTTTCACATAAATTCCTTCACATGAAAACCATTTATAACCATAATGCCTGTCAGATCGAAGAGATATCTTTATCATGGCTTTTAATTAAAAAATAATACCAGATTAGTAATCCCCACATAGTAACCATGCCTGCCATAGAAAAAAAGAAAAGAGCCTTTTCCATACTATTCAGGAATATACCACAAGCAAGTGCCCCCACCCTGAAACATAAATAAAAAACATCTATCCAGAAAGCATATTTTTGTTTTGAAAAAATCAGGGAAATCGAAGCTAAAGGCGTAGACAACAGTACCATAAAAATCCAGGGCAACAAGATTCTGAAATATACACCCGACGATTGCCACTCCTGACCAAAAACAAAACTAAATATCTCCTCAGAAAAATAACCGGCAAGAAGGAAAAAAGGTAGCGCCAATAAAGAAATGATCCCTAAATAACCTTTAAAGACAGGCATTAGTAAAGACCCTCTTTTTTTTAAACTTGAAAATTTTTCAAATAAAACCTGATAGACTGAGTTAGAAAAAAGATAAACAGGTCTGAAAGCAACGGTAAAAGCCATAGAATAACATCCTAACTCAGATGCACCGAAATAATCGATAAGCATGAAATAAGGCAAATTTCCGGATAAAGAATTCAGGAAATTCCGCGTCATTACGTAAAGAGGAAATTGCTTATATACCGATAACAAAGAAATGGTATCCTTATAAGATAAAAACGAAAAATACCGGAATAATTTAAGATTTACTATCCGAACAAGATAGACACAAAGAGCAACACCCTGTGAAAGGACGGACGAAATAATAAGAGCCGGCGATGAAAACCGGAGAAGTCCTCCCAATATGCGGAAACCCGTATTGGATATCCCCATCCCTGCAATCGAAAAAGAAATATCCCTGTAACGCTTGTCACGGTTAAAAAAGAAATTGCAGATTTGTACAGAGCCTGTAAGAAATATATATACGGGAAGAAAAAGAAAACAGGAAGAAAAAGAAAAGATATTTACGGCAAACTGATTAAAAAGAAAAAAAAGAAATGAGGTAAAGGAAACAATAATCAAGCAATAAAATGAAACCCCAACAATGGAATAAACTTCCTTTCTCTTCTTCGGAAGTAAGATCGCTTCTTCAAGGCTTAACGTTCCCAAACGAGATACAATATCCCCTATCCCCAGGAATAATGCCAATATGCCAAAATCGGTCGGTGAATATAGCCGCGAGAGAAGAGGATACGCGGCAAAAATCAACAGCTGCGTAAACAAGTTTGCGGAGAATAATTTCCCCGTATTTTTTATTATATCAGCTCTGGTCGAGGATTCCTTTTTCATTATTTAAGGTCCTGTCGGGATATTCTCACGTTTCCTGAAAAATAAAACCGAGCATTTATATTTTAATTCCACTAAAACTTTATTTTCGGATCCACAGGGCAGGATTCAGTTTTGTACGTTCTTTCCAAAGTTGGAAATGTAATACCGTCCTGTTGCCGTCTTCTTCGTCCGTAAAGATACGTCCGATTGACTGGCCCGTCGAAACCTTATCCCCGGCTTTTACATATACCTCTTTCAAATTCGCATATACCGTAAGATAATTTCCGTGACGGACGATAACAGAACTATTATATCCGGGAATTACAAAAACTTTTGTTACATCTCCGTTAAATACCGCTTTTGCGTCAGCTCCCGGTGTTGCCTGAATATCGATACCGTTATTATTTGTACGGACATAAGTAAGCTCCCGGTGTTGTTGCTCTCCGAAATAACCGATAATAGTCGAACGCCCTGCTACGGGAAACGGTAATATCCCTTTATTTTTCTCGAAATCATTTGACAATTTACGCTCCTGGGCAGTCATGGCATATCCTCCCGATGTTGCACTCTGGCGTTCATTTGCCGAAGGCACGTCTTTATCCTGGCGCGTGCTCTTTTTGCGGGCCTCCGCAGCAATCCGTGCTTCACGTTCCGCCCGTTCTATTTCCAAAGCAATCTGTCGTTCTATCTGCCTGTTCAGTTCACTTGCCTGTTTTCTCTTTTTGGCAAGCTGGCTTTTTAACGTCTTTTCTTGTTTCTTTATCCCTTTAAGTTCTTCCTGCTTCTCCTTCTCTTCTTTTTTCAAATTCGAGGCTTCTGTCTCTCTTTGGCCCAGTAAAGCTGTTTTCTCTTTTTTAGTGTTCTCCAAAAGAGCCTTTTTATTCTCTAATTCCGTCTGTTTCTCTTTAATTTCTTGTGCCTGCAATTTTTGCCAGCTGGAATACTCTTTCAAATAACGCAAACGCCTCAACGTTTGAGAAAACGACTGTGCTGATAAAACGAACAAAAGCTTATCCTGCGACCCTCTCTTATTATACATTCCCTGAATTGCGCGCGCATACTGTTGCTTCTTATCATTATATTCTCTTTGAAGCTGCGATATTTCCTCCGTCAATGAGTTTATGCTTTTACCTATTTCAACGATTTCATCGTTTAAAATTGCGATAACTTTATTTCTGTTCTCAATTTGTTTGACCAACAGATTTATTCTGTTCAATTGTGATTTTGCACTCTTCTGTGCATCTTTAAGCAATGCAGAAGTAGTTTCTATTTCCTCTAATGCAGCCTTACGCATTCTTTCCAGCTCTTTCACCTTCGCCGAATTCTGAGCGAAAGTAAAAAATGAAACCATCAGGAATAAAATAAACCAGCCTACCTTTTTCATAGCCAATTAAAACATACTTTTTATCTGCGATAAGGACACTTTCTGGTAACGGTTGGAAACAGACAAATCAGCTTTCACCGATTTCCCAAACTGAGTATCGGAACTATTCATCACCATTCCGATTTTTCCAAGCTGCGAATCAAGAGTAACATTCATGCGTATAGGATACGGTTTATTACCCATAGGCACAAAATTCTGATAACTCCACTGCAACTGATTTCTCCCGGAAGCATCGCATATTGTTGTCTGTATCAAATGAGCCGCAACATCTAAAAGAAATCGGCAATCATAAGAATTCTTTTTCTTCGGGATATACTCTATTTCATCATCTAAAGCATTATTCTCAAACGCATGGAAATTAAGTCCTTGCCCCCTTTGATAAGGCAAGAACATCTGGTTTGTAAATAAAGACTGAAATAAATTAAAATCCATCTCCATTTGAACCAATTCTTCCAATACTTCTATCGATTCGGAGAAATAACGCCGGTTCATTTTATCTATCAATAAGAAAGACTCAGGGGTAATAACCAGGCGGAACATTTCAATTCCCAAAACCGGCTGTACCGACAATTGAATAAATTCATTCTTCTTTATCTTTAATGTTGCTCTGGAAGACATAGTCTTACCTCCGATTGAGAACTCTATATTTAATTTCGACTGCAATGATTCAAACTTCACCTGATCTTTCAGATAAGATTCAAACCGCAGTTTGGCATTTCCAGAAAAAGAAGATTTCTCTGATAACTCCTTTGTCGATTTACAAGCCGTTATCAGAAATACACAACACAATAAAATGCTTTTTATGGATAAGAATGAAAGTCTCCTCATTTTTTAAATGTCTCCTCTATATATTTCTTCTTTTTCAATTTGGTATCCAACGTCTTCGATTCAGAATTCAGATCTTTCGCTTTTGCCCATTCACGCATAGCACCGTCCAAATCATTCAATTTATATAAAATATCTCCGTAATGTTCGACAATTTCAGGAGTCTCTCCCCCCCCATTATTAATCGCACTCTCAATATATATTTTTGCTAAACTATAATTTCCCTGTACAAAAAATACCCAGGCATATGTATCCAAATACGTAAAATTGGAAGGTTCCAATTTTACACAACGGCCACTCATACGTTCAGCCTTACTTAAATCCCGCTTTTCGAGAGTGAGGAAATAAGCATAATTATTCAATACCGGAACATTGTCAGGATTATACGTTAAAGCCTCGTCATAAGCTTTAAACGCTTTCTCCCTTTTTCCCGATTGATAGTATATATCGCCCATTTGTCCGTAAAAGTCAGATGACAAACCGGGATTATTTTTAATTGTCGTAAGTCCCTTATCAAAAGCATCCAATGCGTCTTCCATCTGTTTTTCCTGATAATAGGCAATTCCCAGAAAATAATAAAGTTCAGAAGCTTCCGGATGATATTCTAATGCATTTTTACAAATACGGATCAGGTTAGCAGTATCGTTCTCTTTCATATAAATCCCCATCAATTGTTGCCAGGCCGACAATAAAGAAGGTTCCATTTCGGTCACAACCTGAAATTGAAATCTCGCTTCCTCTGTCTTCCCTTGCGACAATAAAAATGCCCCGTAAATCTGATGTAGTTCCGCAACCTGAGGATGCTGTTCCAGCAACAGTTCAAAAAGAGAATTTGCTTCCGCCGTATCTTTTTTATTCCGCTGCAACATAGATATATAGCGAGACAAAATATTCAGCTTCACGTCAACATCGACTTCCGGATTTGTTAACGCTTTTTCTATAAGCTGAATAGCATGTTCCTTATTATCAGTCACTTCATAATACCGTACCAAAGCCACCAAAAGATCCGGAGAATCCGGATCTAATTTCGAAGCTTTTTCATAATATTCATAGGCAGTCTGATATTTATCTTTATCCATATAAAGATTCCCCATCAGAATGATATAATGAATGTCCGCCGGATATTTTTGCATTAATTTTTCAATCTCTGCAAATGCTTCCTCTTCCTTTTCTGCAGAATTATAAAGCTGGTATTTCCGCAAAGAGATAGCCTCTGAAACCCCAAAGTCCTGTTCCAAGTCATCAAATGCCTTTATAGCCTTTAAATACTCTCCTTTTTCAGCATATAATTCCGCCAGATAATAATTTAATTCAGGCTTGTCGGGAAATTTAGACGCCAGAATTTCATAGCTATGGACGGCTTCCGATAAATCGCCTTTCAGCTTCGAAATATTTGCATACAATAATCTGTAATTGAAATTTGTACTGTCTAACGCAATTGCTTTTTGAAGAAAATCCTGTGCGACGTCTATTCTGTTTAACTGTGTATAAAAATTAGAAAGCTCATACAATGCCGCCGAATTTGCCGAATCCGCTTTTAACGCATGTTGGAACATTTCGAAGGCAGAGTCAAACTTTCCGACATTTTTTAAACGTATTCCCTCCAAAAAATAATATTCCGCTTTTCTGGACGGAGTAAGGTCTGCCGGTGTAGCCCATAAAAATGACAGGTTACAGATTAACAAGCCCAATTGCAATACAACGAATTTTCCTCTTTTCATCATTATACTTTCCCTGTATGACCAAACCCTCCGGCACCGCGTTCCGTACTTTCCAGTTCTTCGCAAACTTCCCATTCTACCCGGGCATGTGCGGCAATAACCATCTGACAGATACGCTCTCCGTCATTAATTGTAAAAGGATCGTTCGAAAGATTTATCAAGATAACCTTTATCTCACCCCGATAGTCCGCATCAATCGTTCCGGGCGTATTCAATACGGTTATACCATATTTAAAAGCCAGACCGCTTCTCGGCCGTATCTGAGCTTCATACCCTTTCGGCAACGCCAAAAAAATTCCGGTTGGCACAAGAACACGTTGAAACGGTTCCAACAAGATTGGCATATCGATATTTGCCCGTAAATCCAATCCGGCAGACAAAGCAGTAGCATATTCTGGGAGAGGATGCTTCGATTTATTTATTATTTCAACTTTCATAAAAAATACTTTGTTTTGCGAAGTTACTGATTATCCGCGCAATCAATCATTATTTCATCTTCTTTTTCAGATATATATCGATTCGGCTTAACCCTTCCCTGATATTTTCAATGGAATTCGCGTAAGAAAACCGAACAAATCGCTTTCCCGTATTTCCGAAATCAACGCCCGGAGTTATACCCACCCCTGTATTCTCTAATATCTCAAATGCAAATTGATAAGAATCATTCGTAAATGCCGAAGCATCCGCATATACATAAAAAGCACCCTTCGGGATTGCATGGAGAACGAACCCCATCTGTTGAAGCTTCTCTACCATAAATAATCTCCGTTCATTATAAACAGCATTCATCTTTTCAGCGCTGGCAAGCCCGTTTTTTAAAACAGACAATCCTGCAGCCTGTGCAGTTGAAGGAGCACAAATAAACAAATTTTGCTGCAATATCTGCAAAATGCGTACATAAGACTCGGGGACAATCATATATCCTAAACGAAGTCCCGTCATCGCAAAACGTTTCGAAAAACCGTTAATGACAAATGTATTTTGAGTATATTCCAACATTGTATGCGGACGCTCTCCATAAACAAGACCATGATAAATTTCATCGCTGATTACCGGTTTTCCCAACGATGCGATTTCCCTGAATTCCTCCTCCCGCATAACCACACCTGTCGGATTCATCGGAGAATTCACAAAAATAGCAGCAGTAGCCGGTGTTATTTTTTTAGCTATTTCTTTCGCATTATAACGAAATTGCTCTTCAGGAGATAACGGAACCACGACAGGCTTTAATCCACAGGTAAGGGCAAAATTTTTATAACAGGGATAACCCGGATCAGACAGTAAAACTTCATCCCCACGCTTCCCCAAAGCCAATAACGCCATCAGAATAGCAGGAGAAGAACCCGATGTTACAATCACTCTCGAAGGTGATATCTCTACTCCATACTCATTGAAATACATCTCCGAGATCGCCTTCCTTAACTCAATATTACCTAAAGAGTGTGTATAATGCGTTTCACCTCTTTCCAACGACTGAACCGTTGCTTCCTGCACACAGGCCGGTACATCGAAATCAGGTTCTCCCACTTCCAGATGTATAATTTTCTTTCCTTCCCTCTGTAATTCCTGTGCACGTTCAAGCACCTCCATAACAATAAACGGGGTCAGTTCCGACAACTCTTTATTTCTTAATTCCTCACTCATCGCTTTTTTCTATCCAATCTCCGTTTTCCTTAATCAAAACAACCAACCGCTCTACAGCTTCTTCTTCCGGAATGTTCTTCAATATACACTCTTTCCCCTTATATAAACTGACACATCCTCTTCCAGCTCCGACATAACCGTAATCGGAATCGGCCATTTCTCCGGGGCCATTAACAATACAGCCCATTACTCCTATTCTCAGATTCTTCAAATGTTTGGTAGCCTCTTTTACTTCCGCAACTGTTTTCTGAAGATTAAACAAGGTCCTGCCACATCCCGGACAAGAAATATACTCGACTTTAGACATTCTTACCCGTGCAGCCTGGAGAATTGCAAACATACAACTGTTAATATCGGTCGAAGATATCACATTCCCATAATTAGAAAGCATTATTCCATCCGTAAAACCATCCAGCAAAAGCGTCCCGAAATCACAGCCGGCCTTAACCTGTAGATCTTCTTTTTCCTTTTCAAAATATCGATGATACAAAATCACCGGTACATCACAATTATACCGCATTAAACGATGTATTGCGGCACGACCTTCTCCTACCGGATTTCGCCGGTTCGACTCCAGAACCAAAACCACATTCTTCGCTTCGGATAACTTTGCAATCCGCTCTTCTGTCAAATCACACCAAGACGTTTTCACAAAAAGCAAGGGAATATTCCACACACTGGATTCAAACCTGAGTAATGAAATCATCGGGTAAAGAGAATCGATCCCTTCAATCCATCTTTCTTCATCTACGATTATGTGAACACCCGATGGCAGATTTTTATAGTCAATAGGAGTCTTTCCTTTTAAATACACATAATCCGGCCATACCTCCGTTTCGGAAAAATTATTACTGCTTTCTTCCACCGAAACAGTAACCGGAAGATTATCCCCTCCGATATTTTCAACGCTGCGACTCTTTCGGCGTTGATGAAAAATCGGATCATAAGAAGGATACGGAAACCCTTTTATATAAGGATGATTCTCCCTTCTCGAAATATATTTCACCAGTTTCATCGCAACCGGAATTTCTTTTTCCGGTTCCTCACTCAATGAAACCCTGATCGTATCTCCGATACCATCGGCTAATAGAGCTCCGATACCAACCGCAGACTTTATTCTTCCGTCCTCTCCCTCTCCGGCCTCGGTAACTCCCAGATGTAACGGATAATAAAGGCCTTCTTCCTCCATCCGCTTAACGAGCAGACGCACAGTCTGCACCATAATTACGGTATTTGAAGATTTTATAGAAACTACGACGTCCGGAAAAGATTCCCGTTTACAAATACGTAAAAATTCCATACAGGATTCGACCATTCCTTCAGGTGTATCACCGTAACGATCCATAATCCGTTCCGATAAAGAACCATGATTAACGCCTATACGAATTGCCGTATGATGCTCTCTGCAAATATTCAGCAATGGAATAAAACGCTCTTCAATACGTTTTAACTCGGCCGCATACTCCTCATCACTGTAATCCCCGTTATTTTTTTTAGTACGCTCAACGAAATTTCCCGGATTAATCCGTATTTTTTCAACATGTAAAGCAGCCTCCTCTGCTGCAGCCGGATTAAAATGAATATCGGCAACCAGAGGAAATGAATATCCATCTTTTATTAAGCCTTCTTTTATTTTTTGCAGATTTCGAGCTTCTTTAACTCCCTGAGCCGTAAAACGGACAATCTGTCCTCCTGCCTCACTTATCCTCTTTGCCTGTTCTATCGCAGCCAAAGTATCCATAGTCGAAACATTGGCCATTGACTGAAGACGAATCGGGAAGTCTCCTCCTAACTCAACATTACCGACCGATACTTTCCAACTCTTTCTTCTCTTATAATTGAATAAAGTCATTTTTTACTTTCCTATATCAATCTGTTTTCAGTGACTTCAGATAAAACAGACATCAATTAGTTTTATATTTAAATGAAACTTTTGCCAGATCTTCGTTGGCCTTTACTATTTTCTTCTTAAGATCTTCTTTAAATTTTTCCAGTTTAGAGATTAAAGCCGGATCACCTTGCGATAATATCTGAACTGCCAGAATCCCTGCATTCTGAGCTCCGTTTATACCGACAGTGGCAACCGGAATTCCCGGAGGCATCTGAACAATTGCCAATAAAGCATCCATTCCGTCTAAGGTTGAATTAATCGGAACTCCAATAACCGGCAAAACCGTCATAGATGCTATAACTCCCGGTAGGTGAGCCGCCATGCCTGCTGCTGCAATTATTACCTTTATACCTCGTTTGTGAGCATTCTTTGCAAAATGTTCAACCTCTGTCGGTGTTCTGTGAGCCGAAAGAGCATTAATCTCAAACGGAATTTCAAAACTATCTAACAACTGGGCAGCCTTTTCCATTATTGGAAGATCGGATGTACTACCCATAATAATGCTCACAATAGGATTCATCGTTATTTTTAATTTTTATTGATTATATAGTAAGACAAGAAAATTCCGATATTTGAAAAAATAAAGCCGAGTAAAAAGCCGCAAAGAACCTGCCCTAAAGTATGTCGCTTCAAAATCAGCCTCGAAGTACAAACCAATCCTGAAATAATTAATATTCCGGCAAATAACGGAAGAGGACTTGAAATTAAAAGCGGGGTTATAGCGAATGCACAACCCGCAAAACCTCCTACTCCAATTCCATGAGCGCTAATTTTCCAATACATGTTGACCGACATTCCGACAAGCAAGGAGGCTATAGCTCCGCCAACCAAACCCAGCAACCAGTAAGGAGCCCACATTATAACAAGAAACCAAAGCGTAGCGACGTAAGAGATGATCGAAACTATATAAGGAAGTGGTCTCTCTTCTCTTTTATCGACTTCATAATCCGATATCCACTTTAGCCAGATCATTATCGCAATTACCAACGCCGGTAAAAAAGCTGAGAAAAAAAATGTTCCGCCAAGCAGCAATATTTTTTCCGTTGGCGATATAAATTGTAACATAGTGAAATTCAATGCGAAAAGAACTCCGTATGTAATCATCAGAAGAGGATGAAACAACGTTGAAAAAAGATGTGCAAAAAATTTCATCATATCGGCAAAGTTACAATTCTTTTCTGAGTCGGGCAATCGGGATTCCTAATTGTTCCCGGTATTTTACAATTGTCCTTCTGGCAATGACATAACCCTTTTCTTTCATCTTATTTGCTAGCTCTTCATCCGTAAAAGGCTTTTGCTTATTCTCTCCTTCGATAAACGATTTCAGCAATGCTTTCATTTCAATAGCGGAAACCTCTTCTCCCGAATGCGTAAGCATAGATTCGGAAAACAACGATTTAAGAGAATATACTCCATGTTCGCATTGTACATATTTGCTATTGCTAACACGTGAAATTGTTGAAATGTTGTATCCGGTCTTATCTGCTACATCTTTCAAGATCATCGGCTTTATGGCAGATTCGTCTCCGGTCAGGAAAAAATCATATTGAATCTCCATGATAGCCGTCATAGTCTTCAGCAACGTTTCCTGACGCTGTTTTACTGCATCAATAAACCATTGGGCCGCATCCATTTTCTGTTTGACAAACAAAACGGCATCCCGACGATCGGAGGTCTGGTTTTTCTTATTGGATACAAAATCACTCATCATATCCCTATATTCCCTGCTAATCCTCAATTCGGGAATATTAGCATTACTCATGCTCAAAAAGAGTTTTCCGTCACGAGACTCTATCAGGAAATCCGGAACGATATGTGTCAGTTGCTCATTAAAATCTCCATTCCATGAACTTCCGGGCTTCGGATTAAGCGACTGAACTTCATGTAAAATGGCCTTCATCTCTTTATCGTCGATATGAAGTGCCCGCATGATCTTATCATAATGCCTTTTTGAAAACTCCTCAAAATAGAGTTCTATCATTTTATAAGCCAGAACCACCGGTTCTTTCTGCTCTTTCTTTGATAATTGAATTAACAAAGATTCTCTTAAATCTTTTGATGCGATTCCGGGAGGATCCATATCCTGAACTATTTCCAGAATTTTTTTCACCTCATCTACAGAAGCTTCAATGCCCAAGGTAAAAGCAATATCATCCGTAATATCCTCCAACGACCGGCGCAGATAACCATCGTCATCAATATTTCCTATAATCTGCTCTCCGATAGCATGCTCTTCCGGGGTCAATTCCCTTAACCCCAGCTGCTCCAGCAAATACTCATAAAGAGATTCGGAAATACTTTGCGGTAAATCTTCCTTACGGGGCGCCTCCATGCTTCTTAATTCCTGGAATTTATAATCCGGAATATCGTCTTCCCGCAAGTAATCACCCAACAAAATCTCCTCTGTCGTTTCCGCATCCGGTTGAGAATCCGCGCCCTGGTCTTGTAACGTATGATCCTCTTCACCCTCTTCCAACGCCGGATTTTCCTCCAATTCACGCTTTATCCGTTCCTCCAGTTCCAACGCAGGAAGCTCCATCAATTTAATCAATTGGATTTGTTGAGGAGAAATTCGTTGCTGTAACTTTTGTTGTAACTGTTGTTTGAACATCTATCTTAATATAACAGTACCCTAAATAAAACCAGCTAACCTAAAGCATAGCCCGCTTTCATAATAACACTCTGTGTATCTGTTTTCTGTTTATTTCTTCAATTAAAACACGAAAATAACCAATACAAAGATAAATATATAGCTAATAAATGAAACTACTACCTCCCAAAAACTCTCTTAATAAAGAAGTCCGCGGCAGCTCGTTATCGTTTAAATACATGAAATAACTCAAAAAATTAAGTAATCGGTGAGCTTCCCCGTATTCCGGATCATTAGGTAACACCTCCATCAGAATTAACTCCGCTTTATGCCTCAAAGCAGCCAATTCATACAGCATGGCAGAATTAAACGTTGCATTCGCATTTTCCTGATAAGGAAAAATCCATTTATCTTCTCCTTTCCGGACATTTTCCCATCGGGCAATTGTCGAGCTGGCAGAATACCCGCGATAATTGTAATCGCGGATGATCCGGCGAATAAGCCTGTTATCTGCCGTAGGAACCCAATTATGATCATCCAACGATATAGTCGTAAGGGCTGAAACATATACTTTATATTTTGCACTGTCCGGAATCATTTCCGTTAAGACCGGATTTAAGGCATGGATACCTTCTAAGATAAGCAGCGCTCCTTCTTTCAATCGTATTTTACGACCGGACATTTTACGCTTGCCGTATTCAAAATCGAAACGCGGCAGTTCGATTTCTTCCCCCTCCAGTAGTTTCTTCAGATCGGAATTAAGATAAGACAAATCCAACGCATCAATCGCCTCGAAATCATACTCCCCCTCTTCATCGAGAGGTGTTTTTTCCCGGTCCACAAAATAATCGTCAAGTGAAATAGCAAGAGGTCTCAACAAATTCGTCAATAGTTGGATTTGTAATCTCTTGGTAAAAGTCGTTTTACCGGAAGACGAAGGCCCGGACACAAGAATTATCCGAACACCTTTTTTATACTCATCGGCAATCTCCGAAGCAATAGCCGCCACACTTTTTTCCTGCAAAGCCTCCGCCACCGTGACCAATTCAGATATTTTACCAGCTTTTATAAGTGTATTCAATTGCCCCACATTGGTCAAACCCAAAATATTCAGAAAATCGATCTGCTTCTTAAACGCCTCGTACATGGCAGGCTGTTTTACAATCGGTTCTAAATCTTTAGGATTAGAACGATTAGGAACACGTAATAATATTCCGTCATAAAAACGAATAATATCGAACAACCCCACATAGCCGGTAGAAAGGGCTAAAACCCCATCGAAAAAATCAACATCATTCCCTAAAGAATAATAGTTGGAATAAAGTTTCCCTGATGTTTTTATCAAATCGGCCTTATCCTGATATCCTCTATCCTGAAAAAGACGAACCACTTCATCGGCCAATTCTTCATGATGCAAAATAGGAATATCAGCCAGAATAAGATTATGCATCTCCTTCTTAATGCGTTCTATCTCTTCCGTTTCAATATTTCGCCCCAATCCGAGAGAGCAAAAATAACCTTTTGAAAGAGGATGTTCGATGCGCAAATGAGCTTCAGGCAGAACTTTCTTCACTGCCACGAAAAGAATGAAACAAAGTGTTCGCACATAGATTTTCATTCCTGAAGGAGCCGTGATATCCAAAAAACGCACCTTCATCGGCTTATAGCAATCATAATTCAGGGAACGCGTTATATAATTTACTTTAGCTCCGATTATAGGATAATTTAACCGAACATTGAAAACCTCCGCCAACTCTGAAAGCTTTATTCCTTTTTTTACTAATTTATACTCTTTTGAATTTTCACAGAAAATTTCTATCTCGTCCCTTATAATTCGTTTCATTTTAGTAAATTTGTGCTCTAATTTAGGTAGATAACGCCAGAAAACCAAAGAACAACTAAAAAAACAGTAATGGATTATTCTTTTTTCGATTTTCTGAAACTCATCGGTTCATTAGGTATGTTTTTATACGGAATGAAGGTAATGAGCGAAGGGCTTCAGAAAGCAACCGGTGATAAGTTGAGAAGCATTTTATCCGCAATGACCAACAACCGGGTAATGGGAGTATTGACAGGGGTGATGATCACCGCCCTCATCCAATCTTCGTCAGCCACAACGGTAATGGTAGTAAGCTTCGTAAATGCCGGCTTACTCTCTCTGGCTCAATCCATCAGTGTTATAATGGGCGCCAATGTCGGAACAACCGTAACGGCATGGATTATTTCCCTGTTCGGTTTTAAAATAAGCATCAGCGCTTTTTCCCTGCCGGTCATCGCAATATCGATACCGTTTCTTTTCTCAAAAAGCAGCAAGCGCAAATCTATCGGTGAATTTCTCATTGGGTTTGCGCTTCTTTTTTTAGGATTAGATTACTTAAAAAATTCTGTCCCGGATATCCAGAATAACCCTGAAATACTCGGTTTTCTAAAAGAATATACCAGTATGGGATATTTATCCATACTTCTTTTCCTGCTAATCGGGACAATAGTAACCGTAATAGTACAATCCTCCAGTGCGACAATGGCAATTACCTTGATAATGTGCAGCAAAGGGTGGATATCTTTCGAAATTGCGGCTGCCATGATTTTAGGAGAAAATATAGGAACTACCATCACAGCGAACCTTGCGGCGTTATCGGCAAATGTATCGGCAAAACGGGCAGCCTTCGCACACCTTTTGTTTAACTTATTCGGTGTATGCTGGATGCTGATTTTTTTCTATCCCTTTACCCGAATGATCGCATGGCTCGTAACAAACTACGGGCCGGGAGATCCTTATGAAATCACAAGTTTTTTAAGTACGGTTTCACCCAGTATCGTAGATCAGGTAACGGAAAGCCCCACAGGCAGCTTAACCCCCGATTTAACGGCAATTCAAACGAAATTAGTTACGCTTCAGGTCGCTGTTTCGTATGCCCTTTCCCTATTCCATACCATATTTAACATACTGAACGTATGTATAATGATCTGGTTCGTTAAATTCTATGTCTATTTCTGTTCAAAAGTCATTAAACCTAAAACTACCGACGAAGAAGAATTCCATCTGCAATACATCCCTTCAAGAATGCTCTCTACTTCCGAGCTATCTGTATTACAGGCAAAAAAAGAGATTGCGCAATTCGGGGAACGGGCTCGGCAAATGTTCGATTTCGTAAAGAGCTATTACCACGAAAAAGATGAAAACAACGGAATCAACTTATTTAACCGGATCGAGAAATATGAAAAAATCAGCGATCACATTGAAATTGAAATTGCAAACTACATCAATGATTTATCGGAAGGTCGGTTAAGTTTTGAAGCCAAATCCGAAATACACTCTTTAATTCTGGCAGATACGGAAATCGAAAGTATAACGGATGCCTGCCTCAACATGGCACGAGTAATCAAACACCGCAATGAAAAAAACTCCCCATTCACCGATGAAATGCATCAAAACGTAACCAAAATGTTTTCATACGTTGATAAAGCATTAAGCCGGATGACAGAAGTATTACATCTGAACGAACCGTTACCAAGTGATGTAAATGCTTCGTATAACATTGAGAATGAAATTAATAATTTCCGAAACAGTTTGAAAATGCGGAATTTTGAAGCAGTAAATACAAAAAAATACGCTTATCAGGATGGCATCTACTATATGGATATTATAGCAGCCTGCGAACGTATGGGCGACTATATTTTAAATGTAGTACAAGCTGTAACAGATAAGAAACTGAAATAAACTGCAAGCCGAATGTAGAATCGAGCTTGCTTGAATTATGCTGAGACGTAATGTCTACCACGAATAATTTAGATTAAAATAAGTATCATAAAATAAAAACAGCCTTAATTTCCCGTAAAACCAAGAACCCTCTGCCATATTAAACTTCTCCCGATAAAATCAGAGAATTTCCGGCGCATAATCGCCCGATTCTTTAGAAGTTATTAAAGAAAGTAAGATTATTTATATTCCTGTGCCAATTTTAAAATGAGATCCCTCATTCCTTCGGATGCACCTTTATAAATAGGTATAATATGATTTTTACCCGTATAACGAACCTCCTTAGGATCGATTAAATAAACAGGCACTCCATCCGGTACATAATTCAGCAATCCTGCTGCCGGATAAACATTAAGAGAAGTCCCGATAATTACAAAAATATCGGCAGTCCGGACTTCTTCTACCGCCATTTCAATCAAGGGTACCGGTTCTCCGAACCAGACAACAAACGGACGCAACTGATATCCCTTTTCACAGGTATCACCCAAATGTATTGCACTATTTTCGGGTGTTAATTCATAAATCAACG
Organism: Bacteroidales bacterium; assembly: GCA_029007825.1. Lineage (GTDB taxonomy): Bacteria > Bacteroidota > Bacteroidia > Bacteroidales > JAQXIO01 > JAQXIO01. The sequence continues at coordinate 41,614 of JAQXIO010000072.1, forward strand.
ACGGATCACCGGTCGATTGCACTTTCATCAATTCTCCGTGCAAATGTAATACATGTGAACTACCTGCACGCTCGTGCAAATCATCGATATTTTGTGTAATAATACTCACCGTAAAATTTTTCTCCAATTCCGCCAATAGCACATGACCCTGATTTGGTTTTGCATGAATCAACTCGGCTCGTCTCTCGTTATAAAAATCGAGAACTAACTCAGGATTCTCTTCAAATCCCTCGGGAGTTGCGACCTTTTCCACCGGATACTTATCCCATAAACCACCGGAATCACGAAAAGTAGATAATCCGCTCTCTGCACTCATACCTGCACCCGTAAGAACAACGATCTTTTTCATTTTAATTATAAATTTGGTGGGTTATACTTTAAAGTAAGAAAGTTATATAACAATTCTTTCCGCCCCAAATTAATCCTGACAAAATTGCACTTTTTGTACGACAAATGGTTCTATATAACTCAAAAGTTTAAAATTAAAGCACTTAATTTCAGAATATGATGAATGATTTGACAGGATTGAACAAAAAAATACGACAAAGCGTTAAAAATTAAACGTAAAAGAACTACCTTTGCACGGAAATGTCTTTCATTAAAACCTTATAAATGAATAAAATTAGCTATGCATTAGGCCTCAGTATCGGAAATAACTTCAAATCTTCCGGAATCAATGATTTAGAATTATCTGATTTTACAGAAGGAGTAAAAGATATTTTGGAAAATAAAGATCCGAAAATCAGTTATGATGAAGCCAAAAAAGTAATAAACGACTTTTTCATGAAACTCCAAGAAGAAAAACTGGAACTAAATAAAAAAGCCGGTGAAGAATTTTTAACGATCAACAAAGGCAAAGCAGGGGTCATAACCCTTCCCAGCGGACTTCAATACGAAGTGTTGAAAACCGGCGAAGGAAACAAGCCTAAAGCAACCGATAAAGTTCGTTGCCACTATCACGGCACATTGATCAACGGCACCATATTCGACAGCTCCATAGAACGGGGTGAACCTGCCGTATTCGGAGTAAACCAGGTTATTGCCGGATGGACGGAAGCCCTTCAATTAATGAACGAAGGCTCCAAATGGAGATTATTTATTCCTTCCAACCTCGCCTATGGGGAAAGAGGTGCCGGAGAAGTAATAGAACCGAACAGCACATTAATATTTGATGTAGAATTAATAGAAATCGTAAAATAACAATTAAAATGAAAAAATTAAGTTTCGTAGTAGCAGCTTTTGCAGCTTCATTAATGGTATCGGCCACGTCTTGCCAACCAGTCGGCAAAGCTAATTTAAAGACTGATATAGACAGCGTATGCTATTCTATCGGTGTGACATACGGTTCCGGATTTGCAGAACAACTTAAAACCTTCCCCGGAGGCGAAGCCAATAAAGAAGCGTTGGTCGCCGGTTTTGTGGAAGCATTAAATGGTAAAGAAACCAAAATATCAGCTAAAGACGCTCAAGAAGTTATACAAGCCTATTTTACCAATGCCGCAATGAAAGAAGCAGCAAAGGCAAAAGAAGAAGGGGATAAATTCCTTGCAGAAAATAAAACAAAAGAAGGAGTAAAGACTACACCAAGTGGTCTGCAATATAAAGTTATAACAGAAGGAACAGGAGAGAAACCGACTGAAAAAAGTACCGTTACCGTACATTATAAAGGAACATTATTGGACGGAACTGAATTCGACAGTTCATACAGCCGTAACGAACCTACTAAATTTACAGTAAATCAGGTAATACCGGGATGGACAGAAGGTTTACAACTGATGCCTGTAGGCTCTAAATACATCTTCTGGATTCCTTCAGAACTGGCATATGGAGAAAGAGGAGCAGGACAACAAATAAAACCGAATTCCGTTCTTACTTTCGAAGTAGAACTGATATCTGTTGAAGACCCAAAAAAATAAATGGTCCAAAAATGTAAAACAGAGACTGTTTCACAATAGGAACAGTCTCTTTGCATTTCAATAAAATACTATATATTATGGCTAAAATTGATAATCTTGACAAGAAGATCCTGAAAATCATCACCCAAAATGCCCGGATTCCTTTCAAAGATGTAGCAGAGGATTGTGGCGTATCCCGCGCTGCTATTCATCAGCGTGTGCAACGAATGATCGATCTTGATATCATCGTCGGGTCAGGCTATCACATTAACCCCAAAGTCTTAGGGTACAATACATGCACATATATCGGAGTGAAACTGGAGAAAGGTTCTATGTACAAAGATGTAGTTCCCGAATTCGAAAAAATACCGGAAGTTGTAGAGTGCCACTTCACCACTGGGCCTTATACCATGCTTATTAAACTATATGCACGGGACAATGAACATCTTATGGAATTGCTGAACGGACGCATTCAGGAAATACCGGGAGTAACGGCAACAGAGACTTTAATATCTTTACGCCAAAGTTTAAACCGTATTGTTCCGATTGTAGCCGATCAAAGCATCACGACCTCTATTAATGACGAAGAGGAATAAAATTTACTCTCTTTAAATTAAACAAAAACCGGTATTCAAGTTCAAGTACCGGTTTTTTTATAACCTCTCATTTTCTTGCATTTCATTTCCCCTTCTATTGTATTTATGTTGTTTAATAAATACATTTGTTATATTGTAGAGCTATAGCTAAATAAACGATTCTGACCATGACATACAATCGCCGGGCTTTTATTAAGAGCATAGGTTTTTTATATGGCTCCTTGCTTTTGATGCCTTCATGTACGAAAAACATCTCGGATTCATCTTTTGATGAACAATACAACGCTTGCCTGGAAGCCCTATGCAACCAAATTATTCCCGATGACGAATATCCGGGAGCAGTAAAAACCGGAACTCCCGGATTCATAAAAAAGCAACTCTCTCTTCATCTCGATTATTGTAAAGAAAATTACAGAAACGGCTTACAAGCGCTTCAAACCTATTGTCAGAATAAATTTAACCGGAATTTTGAGAACCTTTCATCTTCCCAGCAAATTAATTTGATGAAACAAATGGAACAAAACCTCCTGACAGGTGAAGAATGGAATAAACTATCTTCAGGTTCTTTTTTTGCTATGATACTGAAACACACGATGATGGGATTTTATGGAGCTCCCCGTCACGGAGGAAATAAAGGGTATGCAAGTTATAAAATGTTACGTTTGGATGTGCCTCTCGTTGTAGGACAAAACAGGTATTAAGATGAAAAAAGACAAACATGTAAATGCTCTTATCATCGGAGCCGGAGCCAGCGGAGGAGTAATGGCCAAAGAACTCGCCATACAGGGTCTATCCGTCGTCTTATTGGAAAAAGGAGAATGGGCAAAATACGATACGCATAATCACGATGAATTGATTTCACAACGAATCGGAGAATTAGCACCCGCATTTGGACCGGATCCGAAATTAAACCCGAGACTGCAGATACTTCCTAACGGAAAAAAAATATTTACACGTCCCACAGAATGGAGCTATAGCCATATTGCATCGTGCGTTGGTTCAGGAACAGTGAGCTACGGAGCAATGGGATGGAGATTTATGCCTGAAGACTTCAGAATGCGTTCGACTTATGGAACACTGGAAGGATCAACACTTGAAGACTGGCCTATATCCTACGAAGAACTGGAACCTTTTTACGAAAAAGCCGAATGGGAAATCGGGGTATCGGGCTCCGACGAAGGAAACCCCTTTGCCCCTCCTCGTAAAAAAGACAGACCCATGCCTCCCTTTCCCTATAACAGTGAAGGCCGTCTTTATTACGATACCTGCAAAAAAATGGGATTGCATCCGTTCCCCATTCCTATGCTAAGAAATTCCGTACCCTATAACGGACGTGGAGCATGCATTCTCAATCGGTATTGTCTGGGATCCGCTTGTCCCGTCAATGCAAAAAACGGAACACAAAATACAGTTATCCCCATCGCCTTGAGAACAGGTAACTGCCAATTGCGTACCGGCTGCGTCGCTGCCGAAATTGTAACAGATGAAAGAGGAAAAGCAAAAGGCGTAAACTATTTCGACGCCGATAAAAAAGGACATTATCAAAGTGCCGATATCATTATTTTATGTGCTTCTGCAATGGAAAGCGCTCGATTGCTTTTGAACTCAAAATCCAGACTCTTTCCGAACGGAGCCGGCAATAATAACGATTGGGTGGGACGAAATTTACAAGGGCATGCTTACACTGGAGCAAAAGGCCTTTTTGAAAAAGATATCCTGGATATGGTAGGTCCGGGCGCCTGCGTAGCCATAAGCGATTATAATCATCATAATACCGGAATTATCGGAGGAGGAGCCCTCACAAATGAATTTAACAAACCACCCTATGCCTTCTCCCAGATACGTCCAGCAGGTGAACCCGGATGGGGAGCAGAGCATAAAAAATTTCAACGGGAAAATTTTTATCGATTGAGCGGACTCAGTGGTCCGATCCAAGAAATGCCGACATTCGAAGGGCGCGTTACTGTTGACCCTGAAGTAAAAGACGCTTGGGGGATTCCTGCTGCCGCACTTACAGGCCGACCACATCCGAAAAATAGGGAACATTGTCAATTTCTTTCTGAAAAAGCGGAAGCGATCATCAAGGCAGCCGGTGCTACCAAAACATGGTTGAACGTCGGAGGCGGAGGCGATGTCGTAAACCCCAGCCAGCATCAGGCAGGTTCCTGCCGGATGGGAAATGATCCCAAAACATCGGTAACCAACCGATACGGCCAGATACACGACATCGACAATTTATTTGTTGCCGATGCCTCTGTTTTCGTTACAAACGGCGGATTTAATCCCGTTCTTACCATTATGGCCGTATCTTTCTGGGTTGCAGATTATATTAAACGGGAATGGAACGGAACACGTTTCAAGTCGTAATCAATTATTTATAAAATGAAGAAACGAACAATATTACTCATGATATTCGGTTCAGTGACACTCTTAATCGCACTTCTGTCCGGTTATACACTGTGGAACACCCTTGATCCGAAACATACGTGCATCTCCTGTCACGAGATAGCCCCTTCCCTTCAACGTTGGGAAGAATCCGCACATGCAAATGTACGTTGTACCGAATGTCACGGCACTGCATTGAGTGAAGGCCACCACAGCCTCAGGGAGAAGAGCAATATGGTATTCTCTCATTTCTCGGGCACAATACATAATGAAGATATCCGCCTGACGGAAAAACAAGTCTTAGATATTTCGGAAAGATGCATTTCCTGTCATCAGGACGAAGGAGCCAAATGGAAAAATGGAAATCATGCAGCGACTTATCAGGATATATTCTCGGATTCGATACATAACGGAATAGAACCTCCATATGCAGACTGTTTCCGCTGTCATGGAATGTACTACGATAATGACATTACAGCACTGATTGATTTTTCAAAAGGAAACAACCAATTATCATTTAAAGACCGGAAAGCCGCAAATAATCATACAATTCCATGTCTGGCATGCCATCAGGTACATACACCCAATCTTCCTCAAGAAAAAACAGGGTCCAACCTTATGGAAAATAACCGTAATCCCAAAGTAGGCCTCTATATCAGAACGGAAAAAACATTTATGCGCAACGACCAACTGCCTCGTGTACAAATAACACACAACGGAAAAAATATAACGGTTGCAGAAGACGGATCTACCTGGACATGCATCCAGTGCCATGCACCGAACGCATGGCATGAAGCAGGCACAAACGATGATTGTACGCCCGTCGGAAAATTCGAAGGCATGAGTTGTATCGAATGCCATGACCCGCACTCGACACGGATTCAACACGATGCAATAAAACGTTACTCCATTCCGGAAAGAAATACAGGAAAATGTTTCAGCTCATCGAATAGCGATGTATGCTCTGCTGCGCCGCAGGCAAATAATTAACCCCATACCAGCACATTTGTAAAAAAAGAAACGATACGATAAGTAAAATACATGTTTCCTTTACATAACGGGGCGCATACCAGCGTAAATGTATGTAAAGTAAATATGCCAGCCAGGTTACGGCAGCCCATGTCTCTTTCGGATCCCAGCTCCAATAATGTCCCCATGCCTCTTTTGCCCAAAGAGCGCCAAATAACATTCCGATAGTCATAAAAGCAAAACCTGCATATACCATGTTATCGGTAACAGAAAGAAGAGGTTGCGGATCTTTATTCTTTTTGTAAACCGAATAAAGAACGTACAAAGCTATCAGAAAAGAACACCCCAATAAAGCGTATGCAAACATATAAACAATGACGTGAGGCGCAAACCACGGACTCTGTAAAGCCGGCATAAGACTCTTTGAATGAATCTCGGGCTTAAGCAAATTGATAAATATAAAAACCCCCGATAGAACTGTACTATATAGAAGAATCCATCTGTAACGCCATTTCAGGTAGGTTATCAATCCTACTACCGAAAGAAAAAAAGAATACCATAACCGGGTTTCTCCCATGGTTCGCAAAGGAGGGCGTTCCAACACGACCCAGAAGCCGATCAAGAAAACGGCAAATATTGCTAAGCCCAAACTCATCAAAGGGACTGTCCAACGGCGTAGATTTGGCATATAAGCGCATCCCACAGCTCCCATCCAACAAAATAAAGAGGCAAAAGCAAAATAGATAAACGCATCCCATGTAATCATAATATTCTCTTTTTAGGTCCGAAAACGAACAGAAGAATAGCTCCTGCCAACATCATATACAAACCGACATATACTATTGTCAACACCGGGTCGGCAGTAATCATCAATCCGCTATAAGCAGACCAACGCCCCTTCTCCCGGTCATAAGAAGATTGATAAATATCATAACCGTCTATGGAAAAAGGAGAATTCACATCCACGATTGCTTCGCTTATACTACCATCTGCCTTATGAACGATCAACTCAGACGCAAATCGTTTCGGTTCACGCTCAAGCATGACAATATATCTATTTTCATCTGCTAACGGAAGAAATGTTGGTGTTATCATAAAATTTCCGGCACTTACCCAACCCTCATAACGAAGATTCTTCTTCCTATTGGTAGCTACAATATACAATGCCGTAGCCCCTCCCCGCATATCGGCCTGCCGGAATTCCGAAGTCCCTCCCGAAACTCCTTCTTCAAGATACTTAATAACATCTAACGACCAGTCACCTAACAATCCCACCCTGCCAATGCCATCGACCGAAACAATATCCGGTTTCCCAAGAGGCAAATACTTTCCGTCAGAATTTATCAGTGCAAGTTTAGGAGGATATTCCTCCAAAATAAAATTTTTCAGTTCAAGACCAAAAGGCAAAGACAACCGGGTATTTGAATTTACTTCTGCAGCCTCTTTTACTACATTGCCGTTCAGAGGAAGAAGCATTCTAAGTTCCATCCGGTCCGCCGCACCTAATATTCCTCCCGCAAGAGCAACCCATAATCCCACATGATTTAATATAAACGCCATATTCCTCCATGAAAACGCCATTGTCAGGCGACGCAAAATGACCAATCCCAAAACAAAAAGGAAAAGAGCCATATCGAGCAAGAAAAACCATGAAGAGACAATATGTGTAAACCCGAAACGAACAAGCAAGTTCTCACTCGCAGTCAAATTCGTATTCACCACATTGGATTGAGGTATAAGCCCAACCAAAAGAGACAAATAAAGTATCCATAAAATTACGGTAAGGCTCATCGGCATACCCGACAACCATTGTACCCAACGTTTATTCTTCCCAAAATAATAAACCGTTATATTAACATATAAAAAAGCGATGCCGACTATAAGATTTAACGGATAAGACCAGAAAGAAAGATCGGGCGGACCTGCAAAATATTCTATAAGTAACCCGAAGAAAAAAAGAATGATGCATAAAACCAAGGCCTCAATCACTCCCCAACGCCTTCTGTCGTTCGTGTTTGAACTCATCATATAAAATTAGTTTAATCCGAATTGCCGGGGAACACAATCAAAAAGATCAAATAAATCTTTTACATTTTCCGCCCGCAACATTGCGACTCGCATCGACTTAAAATCCGGAATCCCCTTAAATAAAGGCGACGCTGCTATATGGCGGCGTATATGCAATATGCCTCTCCTTTCATCCAACCGCTCCACACTTTGTAACACCTGTTGCTTCAATATATCCATATACCAGTTAAACGGATGACGTTCGAGTTCGACTCCATTATCAAGATAATAGCGCATCTCTTCAAACACCCACGGACAACCGATTGCCCCCCGGCCCACCATTACAGCATCTACCCCGTAAAGATCGAACATTTTTTTACAGCCTGCTGCCGTAGTAACATCGCCGTTACCAATAATAGGAATTACCATACGAGGATTATTTTTCACCTCTCCTATCAATGTCCAGTCTGCCTCTCCCGTATACATCTGGCTACGAGTTCTGCCATGAATACTAAGAGCTGCAATACCGCAATCCTGCAATTGCTCGGCAAGACTGACTATAACTTTACTGTCATTATCCCAACCAAGCCTCGTTTTAACGGTCACAGGAAGCTTAACCGCATTTACCACTGCTTTTGTAATTGTAAGCATCTGGGGAATATTCCGAAGCATTCCTGCCCCTGCCCCTTTTCCCGCAACTTTTTTTACAGGACAACCGAAATTAATATCTATAATATCCGGGGAAGCCTCTTCACAGATTTTTGCAGCCTCGACCATCGCATCGGTCTCCCGGCCATATATTTGTATTGCAACAGGACGCTCATCTTCTGAGACCTGTAATTTCTGAACGGTTTTCCCCACATTACGAATCAAGGCGTCGCTCGAAACAAATTCCGTATATACCATATCGGCACCGAATCTCTTACACATCAATCGAAAAGACGGATCTGTAACATCTTCCATCGGTGCTAAAAAAAGAGGGCATTTTTTGAATTCAATATTGCCTATTTTCATACCTTTCACTTGCCGCAATAATGCAAATTTACGCTTTTTATCCCACACTATAAGAGATATTTCCTATTTTTGCATACCAGATATTTTCGGAATTACAACAAATCAGTGTGGGAAAAAATAAAATAGGAAAAAACGATTTTGAGGTAATGGCCCCTGTCGGCTCTTACGAGTCTCTTGCCGCGGCATTACAAGGTGGAGCCGATTCCATCTATTTCGGAATTGAAGGTTTGAACATGCGTTCTCACTCCTCCAATAATTTTACATTGGACGATTTAAAAAAAATCGCTGACATCTGCCGTGAAAACGGTGTGAAAAGCTACCTCACTGTTAATACCATTATTTACGACGAAGATATTCCGTACATGCAATCAATCATAAATGCGGCACGGGATGCGGAAATATCGGCTATAATCGCTGCCGACGTGGCAGCAATGAATTATGCATACTCCATAGGGATGGAAGTACACCTTTCAACCCAGTTGAACATATCCAATATAGAAGCATTGCGCTTTTATGCCCGTTTCGCAGACGTAGTAGTGTTGGCTCGCGAATTGAACCTGAATCAGGTAAAAAAAATTTATCAAGCCATCGACGAAGAAAATATTTGTGGACCGGGCGGAGAGAAGGTCCGTATTGAAATGTTCTGTCACGGAGCGTTATGTATGGCTGTATCCGGAAAATGCTATTTAAGTTTGCACGAAATGCAAAAGTCTGCAAATCGTGGCTCTTGCTATCAAATCTGTAGGCGTGGATATATAGTAAAAGACAAAGAGAGCGATATTGAACTGGAGGTAGACAATCAATACATTATGTCTCCGAAAGATTTAAAAACCATCCACTTCCTCAACAAAATGCTGGATGCCGGTGTACGGGTATTTAAAATCGAAGGACGCGCCCGCAGCGCCGAATATGTCCGGACTGTAGTGGAATGTTACAGGGAAGCAATCAATGCATGGATAACGGACTCTTTTACCGAAGAAAGGATTCAAAAATGGGACGATCGTTTACGTAGCGTATTTAACCGTGGGTTCTGGAACGGATATTATCTGGGACAGCGTCTGGGTGAATGGAGCCACAAATACGGATCGTCTGCGACAAAACGTAAAATATATATCGGAAAAGGCACCAAATATTTTTCGAAATTAGGTGTCGCTGAATTTTTAATGGAAACCCAGAACCTCAGGGTTGGAGACGAGATTTTAATTACAGGGCCCACAACCGGAGCCGTATCACAGATTGTCGAAGAAATAAGAGTCGATTTGAAGCCTGTTTCAGAAACGGTAAAAGGAGAAAGTTTTTCTATCAAAGTGAATGAAAAAATACGGCCGTCCGACAAACTTTACAAAATAGTTTCTAACGAAAAAGGAGAAGAATGAAAGATTGTATTTTTCAATTAGAGATGAAGGTACGCGATTACGAATGCGACCTTCAGGGAATTGTAAACAATGCAAATTATCAACATTACTTAGAACATACCAGACATGAGTTTCTCGAATCTTTAGGTGGAAATTTCGGGAAACTGCATGACGAAGGAATCGACGCCATTGTCAGCAGGGTAGAAATCAATTACCGCACATCTTTAAAAAGCGGTGACCGTTTCGTCTCCAAATTATCCATATCCAAAAAAGGTCCGAAAGTTGTTTTTCATCAGGAAATCTATCGTTTACCAGACGAAAAATTATGTATTAAAGCAGTAGTAGAAAGCGTAATCGTACAAAACGGCGTATTGACAAGGGGTGAGCTATTCGACCAATTCTTCGCTCAATACTACGTTTCATGAACGAACCCTCTTTACTCTACCAGATCGCACTTACCCGCATCAATGGCGTAGGAAATATTACAGCACGGCACCTACTGTCTCTTGTTGACGATGTCTCCGAACTTTTTACCACTCCTAAAACAAAGCTTTCGTTGCTTCCCGGTTTATCACCCCTATTATTGGAAAAAATCACGGACAAAAAAATTCTCACAGAAGCGGCAAAAGAGACAGATTTTGTCTTAAAACATTCTATAACTACGTTCTTTATAACAGACGAAGCTTATCCATACCGCCTGAGAGAGTGTCCGGATGCACCTGTACTTCTTTACTATAAAGGAAACGCAAATTTAAATTCATCGAAAATAATCAGCATTGTCGGTACCCGCGAAATGACACAATATGGAAAAGAAGCGGCAGAAAAGATTATAAAAGGGTTACAAAACGGCCCGAAAGATTTACTGATTATAAGTGGGTTAGCCTACGGTGTTGATATTTGTGCCCATCGTACAGCATTACACAATGGAATATCTACCATCGGTGTATTAGCGCATGGCTTAGACCGCATCTACCCTTCCATACACAGAAACACAGCAAAGCAAATGATCGGAGAGGGTGGCCTAATCACAGAATTTCCCAGCGGCACAAAGCCGGATCGACAAAATTTTGTAAAAAGAAATCGTATTATAGCAGGGTTAAGCGATGCAACCATCGTTATCGAATCGGCAGAAAAAGGGGGAAGTATCATCACGGCAGAAATCGCAAATTCTTATTACAGAGAAGTATTCGCCGTTCCCGGAAGAAGAGACGACCACTATTCGCAGGGGTGTAACCAACTGATTCGACAAAATAAAGCCGGATTGATCGGAAGTGCCTCCGATTTATTTGAAGCCATGGGATGGAATACCAGAATAGAAGAAAAAAACGAACCTAAAGAAGCTCAACTTCCTTTAGCAATGAATGAAGAGGAAGAACTTATAATACAGACCCTACAAAAAGAAAAAGAAATTCAAATCAATCATCTTCTGATCCAGACAAATCTTCCTATACATCGTTTATCTCCGATCCTTTTCGATTTAGAACTAAGAGGAATTATTCGTTGTCTTCCCGGAGGAATTTATAAACTGACATAATAGGTAGTAATAACCATATAAAAAATTAAAGGAAGTCTCCCGACTTCCTTTAACAACCTTTGTTAACCTTAAATCTAATACTATTATGAAAAAACCACGGAACAAAAATACATTTCTATATTGAAATACACAAGTTTTAGATAACCAATTAGTGTTAAATAGAATTTATTTGAGTTATTCGAAACTTTCTATTAGCTTTGTAAACAAAATAATTTATTCGATAACAGACTATTAACCATGATGAAAAATTTAATTTTGGCATTTAGCCTCGTGACTGCTTTATTGATTGGAAATTCTTGTTCCGAAAGCAAAAAAAGCATCGATCTTTTTAATGGTAAAGATTTAACCGGGTGGAACTACTTTGTTGAAGGCAATGATGAAGACAAAGCCAATGAGGTTTATACCGTAAAAGATGGAGTAATACGTATCGCCGGACAACCTTTCGGCTGCATGTATACCGATCAGGCCTACTCTGACTACGATTTACACGTTGAATGGAGATATCCGGAAACTGCAGGATTAGATGAAAAATTGATCAACAGCGGTATCTTTTTACATGTTCAGCCAGCACACAAATTATGGCCAAATGCAATCGAATGCCAGTTATTTACGGGACATGCAGGCGATTTTGTTTTATTAGGAGGTTCAGAACTGGCAGAATTCACCGTTCCGGAAGGAGAAACACGTCCGGAATATCCTGTCGTTCCCAAAATTAAAGAATCAAACGAAAAGCCCTATGGAGAATGGAATAGCGCCGATATTCGTTGTGAAGGAGATCAAATCACAGTTACTATTAACGGAACACTCCAGAATAAAGGAACAAAACCGACCTATACCTCCGGAGCAATAGGTCTCCAGAGCGAAGGAGCACCTATCGAGTTTAGAAATGTCAGACTGACACCCTTGAAATAAATATAGCATACAACTAAAGAAAAAGGGAACTTGATAACAAGCTCCCTTTTTCTTTATCTATTAAAACCTTATTCTAATCTTGAAGTTTCGCTTTCAAAAACTCACGATTCAAACGAGCAATATTACTGATAGAAACATTTTTAGGACACTCTATTTCACAAGCTCCGGTATTGGTACAGTTTCCAAAGCCAAGCTCATCCATCTTAGCGACCATAGCTTTTGCACGACGTGCCCGTTCGATTTTTCCTTGTGGAAGCAAAGCCAATTGACTAACTTTTGCCGAAACGAACAACATTGCAGAACCGTTTTTACATGCTGCAACACATGCTCCGCAACCGATACAAGAAGCAGAATCCATAGCCTCATCGGCATCAGCCTTTGAAATAGGAATCGCATTTGCATCGGGAACACCACCCGTATTAATTGAAACATAACCGCCCGCCTGCATGATTTTATCAAAAGCATGACGATCGACCATCAAATCCCGAATAACAGGGAAACCAGCCGAACGCCAGGGTTCAACTATAATTGTTTCACCGTCTTTAAATCTGCGCATATGCAATTGGCACGTAGTAATACCTTCGTCAGGACCGTGAGGATGTCCATTAATATATAATGAACACATTCCACAAATACCTTCGCGGCAGTCATGATCGAAAACAACCGGTTCCTTACCTTCGTTTATCAGTTTTTCATTAAGAATGTCCAACATTTCCAAAAAGGAACTGTCAACAGAGATACCATCTAATTTATAGGTCTCGAATGCACCTTTTTCTTTCGGACCTCTTTGACGCCATATTTTAAGCGTGATATTTATTGTTTTATCCATCTTTTTTAGCTTTTAACTGTTTTGGATTGATCCTTCTTATAATTAGCTCTTATAATTACGTTGCTGACGAACGATAAATTCGTAATCCAACGGTTCTTTCAATAATTCAGGAGCTTTATCCTCTCCCTCATATTTCCAGCAAGACACATATGAGAACAAATCATCCCTACGAAGGGCTTCCCCTTCCGGAGTCTGGTACTCTTCACGGAAATGACCTCCGCAAGACTCTTCACGGTCAAGAGCATCACGAGCCATCAACTCACCGATTTCAATGAAATCTGACAAACGCAGAGCTTTCTCCAGTTCAGTATTAAGATCTTCGGCGTTTCCAGGAATCCGCACATTAGACCAGAATTCTTTCTTAATTTCCAGAATTTTTGTCAAGGCAGTTTCCAATCCCTCTTTCGTACGGGCCATACCTACAAAATCCCACATAATAAGACCTAATTGCTTATGAATACTATCGACCGATTTTTTCCCTTTAATGCTCATCAGCTTCTTGATCTTGTCGTTCACACCTTTTTCGGCTTCCACAAATTCAGGAAGATCCGTACTGAAGCGGGGAACACGAATCTGATCGGACAGATAATTCTGGATCGTATAAGGCAATACAAAATAGCCATCGGCTAAACCTTGCATCAAAGCAGAAGCACCCAAACGGTTTGCTCCATGATCAGAGAAATTCGCTTCTCCGATAGCGAAAAGCCCCGGAATAGACGTCTGTAATTCATAATCAACCCAGATACCACCCATCGTATAGTGGATAGCAGGATAAATCATCATAGGTGTTTCATACGGATTATCATCTACGATCTTTTCATACATCTGGAATAAGTTTCCATAACGCGCAGCAACGGCATCTTTACCCAAACGGTTAATTGCATCGGAGAAATCAAGATAAACGGCAAGACCGGTTGAACCTACCCCATAACCGGCATCACAACGTTCCTTGGCAGCGCGAGAAGCCACGTCACGTGGAACCAGGTTACCGAATGCAGGATAACGGCGTTCGAGATAATAATCCCTGTCCTCCTCTTTTATATCTGTTGGTTTTAGTTTTCCGGCTCGGATTGCTTCCGCATCTTCTTTCTTTTTAGGTGTCCAGATACGGCCGTCGTTACGAAGAGATTCCGACATCAACGTAAGTTTAGACTGGAATTCTCCATGTACAGGTATACAAGTCGGATGTATCTGAGCCATACAAGGGTTTGCAAAGTAAGCACCCTTCCTGAAACACTGCATAGCAACCGATCCGTTCGATCCCATTGCATTCGTAGAAAGGAAAAAAGTGTTACCATAACCACCGGTTGCAATAACAACGGCATGAGCAGAATAGCGTTCCACTTTTCCGGTAATCAGATTCCGGGCAATAATACCTCTTGCACGGCCGTCGATAATAACGACATCCAGCATTTCATGACGGGTATAAAGCTTTACGGTACCTTTCTTCACCTGACGGCTCAATGCAGAATAAGCACCGAGAAGAAGCTGCTGTCCGGTTTGTCCTTTAGCATAAAACGTACGTGATACCTGGGCACCCCCGAATGAACGGTTATCGAGTAAACCGCCGTATTCACGGGCAAAAGGAACCCCCTGAGCTACACATTGATCGATTATACTATTAGAAACTTCAGCCAAACGGTAAACATTTGCTTCACGGGCACGGTAATCACCACCCTTTATCGTATCGTAAAAAAGACGATATACAGAGTCTCCGTCATTCTGATAATTCTTTGCAGCGTTGATACCTCCCTGTGCAGCAATAGAGTGGGCACGACGGGGAGAATCCTGAATACAGAAATTGAGGACATTGAAGCCCAGCTCTCCGAGCGAAGCGGCAGCAGAAGCTCCAGCAAGACCGGTTCCCACTACGATAATATCCAAACGGCGCTTGTTGGCAGGATTTACCAACTTCTGATGATTTTTATAATTACTCCATTTTTCGGCTAATGGCCCTTCTGGAATTTTAGAATCTATCTTAGTCATTATATTTTCAAATTAAATTGTTTTTACCGAAGAAAAAGGTATCACTAAACAAAGAAGAAATAAACGGCAACCGTAATAAATCCGACAGCGATAATAGTAGCATAAATATTACCGATAGCTTTAAGACGGGGATACCACGTACGGCCGTCCCAGCCGATCGTCTGAAATGCACTCCAAAAACCATGAGTAAGATGGAACCAGAGAGCAATTACCCAAATAACATAAACAGCAACCACAATCGGATTCTGAAAAACTGTAGTTATTAACGTTGAACCTAATGCAGAATGTCCGCCCTGCCATTCAACCAATTGCATTTTAGCCCAGAAATCCGTCAAATGAAAGCATAATACACCCAACACGATGATACCTAATACCAACATGTTCTTTGACGCCCACGGTATATTTGTCTTTGAAGACGACGCGTACTTGTCATTACCCCTTGCCTTTTGATTTCTCAAGGTAAGGATAATTGCATAAACAATGTGTATGACAAATCCCGCAGCTAAAACAGGCACCATAATCTGAATAAGAATATTTGTACCCATAAATTCACACACCGCATCATAACCTTCGAGCGAAAATACCGCCACAAAGTTCATCACCATGTGCAACGTTAAAAACAGGATCAGAAAAAGCCCTGATAAACTCATAATAAGCTTTCTCCCGATTGAAGAATTAATTAACCACATAAAATACTAATATTAAGTTGATTATAATTAGGATAAACGTTTTCGAAGTCCAGAACAGGACCTTTTTCTTCATGTGCGCAAAGTTAAAGAATTAACGCGATTCCACAAAAGATAGAGGATTTTTATCATTATACTACAAAAGGCATCTTTAATCGGAGAAAATTCTCCTCATTTCTTTCCTCCTCGAATCACTCGATATATCCTTTTAAAGACTGCTTTTTCGGCAACAACACACATCTATTGCAAAAAATCATGTACATTTGCAAAAATGTAAAATCGAATGAAAACGATAGAAATAACCGATCTTTCAAAAATAGAAACGATCATAGCCAAAGCGAAAGTGTGCTATGTTGCTTTATGTGAACCAACGGGTATTCCTTATGTTTTTCCAATGAATTTCGGATATCAGGATGGAATATTTTATCTTCATTCCGGTAAAGAAGGAAGAAAAATCGATATACTGCACCAAAACCGGCGAATCTGCCTTAATATAAACGTAGAAAATGAACTGGTTTGGCAACACCCCGATGTCGCCTGCAGCTACAGCATGCGTTCAAAAAGCCTGACAGTCGAAGGAGAAGTGGAATTTATCGAAAATTACGACAAAAAGGTTGAAATATTGAATCTGATGATGCAACATTATACCCAACGGAAATTTACCTATTCGGCACCAGCGATAAACAACATACTGGTGTGGAAAGTAAATCCTCAGAAAATAAGCTGCCGGGCTTTCGGACAAAGTGCAAAAAAACAATATATCGAATGACAGAAAAATTCAGAATTATCTGTACCACACAGAAAGGGTTAGAAAACCTGTTAGCTCAGGAATTAGAAAACTTAGGCGCTGAAAACATTACCTTGGGCCGCCGTATGGTCGAATGTGTCGGAGACCAGCGACTACTTTACAAGGCAAACTTCCATTTACGGACAGCTCTAAAAGTTTTAAAACCCATTTACACCTGCACCGCAAAAGACCCTGAAGAGTTATATGAACAACTGAAAAAAGTAGAATGGGAAAAATACCTTTCCCTGAAAAAAACATTTTCAATCGACTCTATTGTTTTCTCCGAAACAATGCGCCATCAGATGTATGTTACCTACAGAACCAAAGATGCCATAATGGATTACTTTATGGAGAAAGAGGGAAAACGAATGCGTGTAAGTACTGAAAATCCTGATATTCCTATTCTGGTACATGTCAGTCACGACACCTGCACCGTTTCATTGAACAGTTCCGGAGAATCTTTACATAAAAGAGGTTATCGTACCGAACAGACAGAAGCTCCCATAAACGAAGTACTGGCAGCCGGAATATTGATGATGGCTGGATGGAAAGGAGAAACCGACTTCATCGATCCTATGTGCGGATCCGGAACATTCCTCATAGAAGCAGGACTAATCGCATTAGGAATTCCCCCCGGCATTTACCGGAAATCTTTTGCCTTCGAGAAATGGAAGGACTTCGATGCCGATTTACTGGAAGAAATCGCCGAAGATGATAGCGGCGACAAAGAATTCAAATTCAAACTTTACGGAAGCGATATCTCTGGAAAAGCAATCAATATAACTCAGGCAAATGTTGACAGAGCCGGATTAAGCAAATACGTAAATTTAGAAGATAAACGTTTCGAAACCATAGACGCTCCGGCAGGAAAAGGATTATTGGTTACAAATCCTCCGTACGGAGAACGTTTGCAACTAAACGATCTTTCGGCTCTTTACGAACGTATTGGCCAACAATTAAAACATCACTTTAAAGGGTGGGATGCATGGATAATAAGTGAGAAAGGAGACCTTTTCAATTATATCGGGCTTAAACCGGCACAAAAAGTTGATCTGCTGAATGGCCAGCTTCCATGCGAACTCCGTTATTATCAGCTATTCGAAGGCAAACGAAAAGAACATCTTGAAAAGGCGAATCGTTATGGAAGGCAAGGAAAAAAACAATCTCCTCCTCACCCTTGACCGTCTGATTCCCGGAGGAAAAGATTATCCCTCATGGGAACCCGACACTCTAAAAGGCATTTGTTGGGCTAAAGGGGCTTGTATATATGTTTATAAAAATAACCTTTATAAATTAATCCCAGCCGATAATAGCTTTAAACAGACCCGGCTTATTTCATTAAAAGAGCTAAACTCAGAGCTCGAAAAAAAAGAATTACCGTTAACGGATAAATTACCTTTACCTACAATAATAGCTCCCGACGATTCCATCATCGTTCTTGAAACAAAAGAGGTCTCGGTATGGTACGACACCGAAAAAAAAGAATTTCTATCCGGTTTATTACTGAATAAAGAGTGGACAAATAAAATCTATCTTCCTTTTTATCAAGACTTTATCTACACATACAAAAACAATTTATGGAAAATAAGCAACGGAGAATCTCATCAACTCACGTCCGAAGATAAACCGGAAATAATTTTGGGTAAAGCCGCCCATCGCAACGAATGGAATATAAATAAAGGACTTTTCCTATCTCCTTCAGGTAAAAAAGTTGCATTTTACCGGATCGACACAAGCGATGAGGCATATTATACTTTTGCCGACTTCTCTTTACCCGAAAAAAAACAAAAGGGATGCTCTTACCCATTTGCAGGAAAAGAAAATCCTCCGGTAACAATCGGAATAATCGATCTTACCAACAATCAATTTCTCTATCTTCAGACTTCCGATTCCAGAGAAAATTTCTTTGCCGGAATAACATGGAGCCAAAATGAAGATCATCTATACGTTACGGAGATCGCACGCTCCCAGCAGTACTATCGGTTATCTCTCTACAATACTGCAACAGGAGATCTTGAGAAAGTACTTTTGGAAGAACGATCCTCCAGATACGTAGAACCTGTCTTCAATCCATATCCTATACCCTTAAGTAAAAATGAAGAGGGATTTATTTGGGCAAGCGAGAAAAACGGATGGCAGCATTTGTATCTACATGATCATAATGGTAAGGAAATTCGTCCTTTAACAAAAGGAAAATGGGAGATTATTAAAATTATAGGTTCCGATATAAACGGAAATATTCTATACCTTTCAAATGAATCTTCCCCTCTGGATCAATCTTTATATTCCGTAAATCCGAAAACCAGTAAAAAATCTCTTCTTTCCGGAACAGGAGGACATGTAAACGTACATTTAAGTAACTGCGGAAAATATCTGCTAAGAGAATTTACCAACCCTCAAACAATTACACAAATTGACTGGATAAATTTAGATTCTTTTGAAATTACGCCGGTATTCAGAGCGCAAAAACCTGTTCCTGAAATCCGGATATTACCCTCGGCAAATCCAATACAATCTATCTCTGTACCTCAACTGCAAACCGGATATATAACCGCATCCGATAATATTACCAAACTTTATTACCGCATCTGTTTTCCCCCACATTTCGACTATCGCCAAAAATACCCTGCAATTCAATACGTATACGGAGGACCTCACGTTCAGTTAGTGAACAACGCCTGGCTGTATAATGCACGAGGCTGGGAACTATATATGGCAAACCGTGGCTATATTATTTTTACTCTTGATCCGCGAGGTTCCGAATACCGGGGAAGAAAATTTGAACAATCCGTTTTTCGTCATCTGGGAGAACCTACCGAGAAAGACCTGATAACCGGGGCTGATTGGCTGAAAGGCTTACCCTATATCGATCCGAAGCGAGTAGGCGTGCACGGATGGAGTTTCGGAGGATACATGACGCTTCGCCTGTTGCTACACAATCCCGGATATTTTAAAGCCGGAGTTGCCGGCGGAGCTGTTACGAACTGGGAATGGTACGAAATCATGTACACCGAACGCTATATGCAAACTCCTCAAAAAAATCCGGTAGGCTATAAAAAAACCGATTTAACCCAAAAAGCTCAGTTATTACAAGATCCACTACTCCTGTTGCACGGATGTCAGGATCCGGTAGTTCTGCCTCAACATTTGTATCGGTTTTTAAATGCATGCATTTCTGCGAACAAATATCCGGAACTTTTCCTGTATCCCGGACACGGTCATAATATAGAAGGACAAGACAGAATCCATCTACACCACGTTATCTCTGATTTTTTTGAGAAAAAGCTATAAAAAATAAAAACTCTCCGAAACCTGCCCTGAAGACTTCCACACTATAAAAAGGAATTAAACAATATTCCTCAAAATCATTATCTTTGCACAAAATAATCATCATACAATACAATAGACATGAAGATATTACTTCTTGGCTCAGGAGGCCGTGAACATGCCTTGGCGTGGAAAATCAGTCAAAGTCCCCAAATTAAACAACTTTTCGTTGCACCGGGCAATGCCGGAACAGCGTCCATTGCAACCAACGTTCCGATATCGGCAACCGATTTTCCCGCCATCAAGCAATTCGTAAAAGAGAACAACATATCCATGGTTGTAGTAGGCCCTGAAGATCCTCTTGTAAAAGGAGTATACGATTTTTTTATGCAGGATAAGGATATTTGCCATATCCCGGTGATAGGGCCCTCTGCTTCAGGAGCACGTTTGGAAGGAAGTAAAGAGTTTGCCAAAGCCTTTATGATGCGGCATAATATTCCGACGGCCCGATATAAAAGCATTACTGCCGAAACGATAGAAGAAGGAAAAGCTTTTCTTCGCAAGTTAAATGCTCCCTACGTATTAAAAGCGGATGGTCTTGCCGCAGGTAAAGGTGTTTTAATTCTTTCCGATTTAAAGGAAGCAGAAAAAGAACTGGAAGAAATGCTGAGCGGAATGTTCGGAGATGCATCCAAAACAGTTGTAATCGAAGAATTTCTGTCAGGAATAGAGTGTTCGGTATTTGTTCTGTCGGATGGAGATCACTATAAAGTACTTCCGGTAGCCAAAGATTATAAACGTATCGGCGAGGGCGATACAGGACCTAACACAGGAGGTATGGGAGCAATCTCTCCGGTTTCATTCGCAGATGACGCCTTCATGAAGAAAGTCGAAGACCGGATTATTATTCCCACGATCGAAGGACTGAAAAGCGAAAAAATCGACTACAAAGGCTTCATATTCTTAGGGCTCATTAACGTGAAAGGAGAACCGTATGTTATCGAATATAACTGCCGTATGGGCGATCCTGAGACAGAAGCTGTAATGCTACGTATTCAGTCTGATCTGGTAGAGCTTTTCGAAGGTGTGGCCGAAAAGAATTTGAATGAAAAAACATTGCACATCGATCCCCGTTATGCAGTAACCGTAATGCTTGTTAGTGGAGGTTATCCGGGCTCTTATGAAAAAGGGAAAGAAATTTCAGGATTAGAACACGTTTCCGAGAGTATTCTCTTTCATGCAGGTACCGCTTCGAATCAAGACAAGACATTAACGAACGGCGGACGTGTAATCGCAGTCAGCTCATACGGTTCCACAAAAGACGAAGCACTTTCAATCTCTTTTGCCAACGCAAAGAAAATCAATTTCGAAGGAAAATATCTTCGCTCGGATATCGGATTTGACCTGTTATAATTCACATGTACAGAAAAGAGCTATCAGACGGTAAAATTATGACCAACAACGGACTGTTGCTGATCGCCGTGCTAATAGCTGCGATTTTCCGCGTGACAGCTCTTTTCTTCTTTCCCCAGTCTTTCACTGTCGAGCTCCCCATTTTTACCATATTAGGGCTCGATAGCACTCCTGATTTTCCAATTGCAGCAAATATTCTGATAAACATTGTTCTCGGCATCCTTTTCATCGTTATATTCCAGAAAGGAGTCGTTCACTATTCATTAATCCGGTCCAGAAGCCTCTTACCCCTTTTCTTTGCCCTCGTATTAAGCAGTTTCAATCCGAATATAGCAAATGCAAACCTCAGTTACGTTTTATTACTGGCCCTTACATTTATCTATTTTCAGCTTTTCGACTGCTATCACGATGATTTTCCTCAGGTTAAAGTTTTCAATATATCCACCTGCATGAGTTTTTTATGTCTTCTGGATATCCGTTTACTTTGTCTTATGCCCGTATTCTGGTATTTATTATATGAATACAAAGCCCTCACACTCAAAAGTTTTACAGCTTCGATCATCGGTTTATTCTCCGCATTCTGGCTATTAGGCAGCTACCTCCTCTTAACCGGAGATAGCCCCCAAGCCATAGGCATTCTTTTCAGGGAATTTACCGAAATTGGCCACCATACACATGCGCCGTTAAGTAATTCCAGAATCATATATCTTGCCGTTATCGCTACAACCTGCACCATCTCCATACTGAATTCAAGAACCATTTCCGAAAAATTAAGAATACGGACAAAACTGAAAAGCATAAGAATCTCTCTTATCTCAGTGAACATGCTCTCTGTTTTCTTCTCTACATCCGAATTGTTGCTTGCTGCAACAATTGTTCCGATGTCTTTGTTATTAGGTTACTTTTTCAGCTCTTCATCCGGATGGCTTTATAAGCTGCTCTTTATGTTATTCATCGCCGCTATATTCACCAATTTCTTCTTCTTATTATGGAAATACTGATTGAATGGGGCTATATAGGAGTATTCATTGCATCTTTCTTGGCGGCAACCGTCCTCCCATTCAGTTCTGAAGTAGTCCTTACCGGTGTATTGCTGGCGGGAGCAGGATATTGGCCCTGCATAATTGCCGCATCCATAGGAAATTTCCTTGGGGGGATGAGCTGCTATTACTTAGGTTATTTAGGAAAAGTAGAATGGCTTCAACGTTATCTGAAAATGGATATAAATAAAATCCATAGAGTTCAGAATTGGCTCGAAGGGAAAGGCGCCTGGATGGCATTTTTCGTTTTCCTTCCAGGCATTGGTGATTTTATAGCGGTTGCAATGGGATATTTGCGTGCCAACATCGTTATCGTAAGCATATCCATGTTTATCGGTAAATTTCTACGCTACATCGTCTGGATGGAATTTGTATATAAAGTCCAGTCACTTTTTTAATGCCTGCAAAATTTCCCGTTTTCCCGGAGGGCCCGGCAAACGCTTAACCAGATACCCGCTTTGCTGCAACATCCGTCTCACGACACCTTTTGCACAATAAGTAGAAAGAATTCCATTAGGCTCCGTAACCGAGAAAAGACGGTCGAACAATAACTGACTCCACATTTCCGACTGCTTTTCGGGTGCAAATGCATCGAAATAAATCAAATCATACGTATCGGAAAAAACGAATGATGTAAAATCAGTCTTTCGTTTCATTAGAGTAAAAAAAGACGTGACAAAATTCTCTTTCTCCCACGGTAACGAATGAAGCTCCCTGAAAAATTCCGGCGCTCTTTTATCCTCCAACCGCTGCGGATAATTAAGTTCCAATGCCATTTCGGGAAGTAACGGATACAATTCGAGAGCCGTATAATGAATTTTTTTATCTGTGGCATTCAATAACGTCAACAAAGCGTTTAATCCTGTTCCGAAACCTATTTCTAATATTCTTATCTTTGGCTTCTGAATCTGAAACAACCCATTTTTGATAAAAATATGCATGGACTCTTGTATCGCGCCGTTTACCGAATGATAATGTTCATTAAGTCCTGGAATAAAAATAGTATGTGAACCATCCGCCGTAATCTGAATACAAAAAGAATTATCCTGTTCCATAATAACAACGAAAATAGAAAAAATAGAACCAGAGAACAACAAAGACACTCTAAAACTGTTTTCATATATTAAAATCAACCTGTGTAATGAACACAAAATATAAATCTGTTCCGAATCTGTTAACCTGTTTTTTCCTTCTTATCCTACTACCTCTGCAACCAGCCGTAGCCCAATCGACCTATACAATTCGGGGAGAAGTCCGCGATAATATCACCAATGCCCCCATTCCTTATGCAACCGTACAAATATGGCAGAAAGGCATCGGAAGCGTCTGTGATTCCAGCGGCATATATGAAATCAAACACATCGCTCCCGGAAACTATCGTCTGGAGGCATCCTGCTTGGGCTACAAGCCGACGGTAAGTCCTGAATTCATGATTACAAACAAAGATAAGTCCGTCGATTTATTGCTCGAGGAAAGCAAAGAAATGCTGAAAGAAGTAAACATCGTCGCTACACCTTTCAGAAGAATGAACGAAAGTCCTTTAAGCGTACAAATCATCGGGCTGCAGGAAATCGAAAAAAGTCCGGGAGCCAACAGAGATATCTCCAGAGTACTGCAATCTTTTCCGGGCGTCGCCTCTACCCCCGCTTTCCGAAATGATCTCATTGTACGGGGTGGAAGTCCATCGGAAAACCGTTTTTTCATTGATGGTGTAGAAATACCGAATATCAACCACTTTGCAACACAGGGAGCCTCAGGCGGACCTGTCGGAATATTAAACGCCGATTTCATCAGGGAAATAAAATTCTATTCCGGAGCATTTCCTTCGAACAGAGGAGAAGCGGTAAGTTCCGTTCTCGACTTCTCATTGACAGACGGAAATCGTGAAAAAGCTTCTATAAGAGCTGTCGTAGGGGCATCTGAAATTTCCCTATCGTCAAACGGGCCTCTGGGGAAAAAAACAACTTACTCAATATCCGTACGCAGATCCTACTTACAGTTCCTTTTCAAAACTTTAGGACTGGCCATTCTACCAACCTTTACCGACGGACAATTCAAAATAAAAACCCGCTTTAATCAACATCATGAACTCACAATACTCGGACTGGGAGCCTTAGACGATTTAAAATTGAATACCGAAATGAAAGATCCGGGAGAAGAAAATCTCTATCTGCTTGATTATCTCCCCATAATCCGCCAAAAAAGTTATACGATAGGAGGAGTATATAAACATTACGGGAAAAAAAATACACAAAGCATTATCCTTAGCAGAAGTTATCTTAATAACCACAATTTCAAATACAACAATAACGACGATAGCAGCGAAGAAAACAAACGGATGGATTATCATTCCGATGAAATTAGCAATAAACTTCGTTTTGAGAATCTTTCATATACACGATTATTCAAAATCAACGTAGGAGCCGGAATCGACTGGACCCAATACAACAATAAAACATTTCAGAAACTCTTCATCACAACACCTGTTATTCTGAACTATGAGACCCGGATGAATCTGTTTAAATGGGCTGTATTCGGAACAATGGAATATCTCTCCCCCGATGAAAAATTCAGCGCCTCCGTTGGTATACGGACAGACGCAAATACCTATTCGGCAAATATGAGCAATCCATTAAAACAACTCTCCCCGCGTGCCTCATTTGCCTATCAGATAACAGACCAATGGGAACTGACCGCAAGTGCCGGCAGATACCACCAACTACCCCCTTACACATCTATGGGCTATAAAGATAACGACGGTACCCTTATCAATAAAGCAAACCATCTTACCTACATTCGTTCCGATCAGTTCGCTTTAGGAGGAGCCTATAAACTAAATAATTTCCTGCGAATAAGCGCCGAAGGATTTTACAAACACTATACACATGCCCCTTTATGCCTGCAAGACTCTATTCCATTAGCCTCAAAAGGGGCAGACTACGGGACCGTCGGCGATGAACCTGTAAGCTCGACAGCCAAAGGACGTGCATATGGTGCCGAACTCATGATACGTTGGTTCGGATACAAAAACCTGAATTTCATAGCATCTTATACTTATGTACGAAGTGAATACAAAGATGCGCGCGAAGGCAGAGAAAAGTACCTTCCGACAGCCTGGGATAACCGAAATCTTTTTACCTTTAGTGGTACATATAATTTCCCGAAAAAATGGGCTTTGGGAACTAAGCTGAGAATCGTAGGCGGAGCACCCTATACACCGGTAGATGTAGAAAAATCATCTTTAAAAGAAGCATGGGATGCAAAAGGACAACCCTATCTGGATTATTCGCGTTATAACAGTGAACGTCTGAATATATTTACTCAGTTGGATATAAGGGTAGATAAAACTTTTCATTTCAAACGCTGGATGCTCGGCCTCTATCTTGACATACAGAATATTTTAAATAATAAATATAAAGATGCCCCTACCTATCTTAATACAGGAGAAACCGATCCGGACGATCCGGAACGTTATATACTGAAACCCTTGCAGACCTATACGGGAACCATACTTCCCACTTTAGGAATTATGATAGAATTATAAACAATCAGAATAATGAAACAGAGCGTAATATCCGGAATAAAATCAATTTGCAAAATAATAACCGTACTATTACTGTTATCCGGTTGTTCACATAAGCAAACTGCAACACAAGAGAACAACAGGCAAATTGTAGTAAGTATAGAACCTCTCCGGTATTTTGTTGAACAGGTTGCAGGTAATAAATATAAGGTAGAAAATCTCGTGCCAGAAGGAGCGGATCCGGAAAATTACGATCCTGCTCCGGCTCAGTTAATACGATTAAGCAATGCCCGGCTTTTCTTTAAAGTCGGACAGCTGGGTGTCGAAGAAATTTGGAAGAAATCCATCGAAGAGATAGCAAAAAATGTTATTGTCGTAAATACATCCGAAGGCTTTGAATCACCTTTTTCGGAAAAAGAGGAAGAAGAACACATACATCACGATCATGGACACACGCACGGAGGAAAAGGGGATCCGCATATATGGAGTTCCGTCGGAGGGGCCAGAACAATCGCCGCCAATATTAAAAATGCCCTGATAAAAACTTATCCTGCCGACAGTATTCTTTTTGAAGAGAATTATAACAAACTGACATCCGGCATAGATTCTGTAGAAATTACTCTTACAGAAATTTTATCTCCCGTAAAAAATAAAAGCTTCATGATATACCATCCGTCTCTCACCTATTTCGCCGAAGAATTCGGGTTGGAACAATTGCCGATTGAAGCAGACGGAAAAGAGCCTTCTCCGAAACAACTTAAAGAACTGATCAAAACCGCACGCAATGAAAATGTAAAAGTTATCTTTGTACAACGCGAGTTTGACATAAAACAAGCTGAGACCATTGCAAAAGAAATAGGAATTACTCCTGTTGAAATAGCACCTCTATCTTACGATTGGGGACAAGAGATGATACACATAGCAAAAAGTTTAGCGCAATGACTTCGGACGATTCAGACATAAATGAAAAGAATGATCTTATCCTGAAACTGGATGATGTAACGACAGGTTATGATGGAAAAGCTGTTCTCAAAAACATAAATCTATCTGTTTATAAAAAAGATTTTCTGGGAATTATAGGCCCTAACGGGGGAGGAAAAACTACGCTTATAAAAACCATTCTGGAACTCGTCCCTCCCATATCGGGCAAAATTATCACATACAGAAACGGTAAAAAAGTAAACGACTTGCGTATAGGCTATCTCCCGCAGGTTGCCCGTATCGATACGAAATTCCCGGTTACTGCACAAGAAATGATTCTTTCCGGTCTGGCACATCAACGCAATTGGCTGCGTAGATACAAGCCGCATCACCGGGAACTGTTAGAGGAGACCATAGAACGGGTAGGTATCAAAAAATATGCACACAAACCTGTCGGGAATCTTTCGGGCGGAGAACTTCAGAGAGTACTTCTGGGACGTGCAATCATTGCCCGGCCGGAATTATTAATTTTAGACGAACCCAGCACTTATATCGATAAACCTTTTGAAGAACATTTTTTTCATCTGCTGGATGAAATCAACAAAGAATCGGCGATTATACTAATTTCACACGATATTGGAACGATTATTTCCCAGGTAAAAAACATTGCCTGCATAAACAATACTTTATATTATCATAAAGGGAATCAGGTAACGACACAATGGTTAGAGAAAGGTTACGGCTGCCCGTTCGAACTGGTCGGACACGGCCATTATCCTCACCGTGTACTATCGTCTCACGACGACATTAACTTATCCCGTGCATCCTCTTCACCAGCCACCGGCGAATCGTAAGAAGAAGCGTACCCAGGAACAACGAAAGTAAAGCGATTCCCCCGAAAATATTATTTACACCCAGATTAACAATGGAAGCGGCAAGGAAACCGCCTAACACATTCGCAACAGAGCTGCTAACCAGCCATACCCCCATCATCATAGATGCCAACCGGACAGGAGACAATTTAGAGACCATAGATAACCCGATCGGGGAAAGAGACAACTCTCCCATCGTTTGTAATAAATAAGCCCCGACAAGCCACCAGAGAGATATATTCACATTGGTATCCCCTAAAGTCGCCACCCATAACAACATAAAGCTAATACCCAGAAGAAGCATCCCGAATCCCATCTTTTCCGGAATCGAAGGTTCTTTTTTATATTGGCCTAAACCTTTCCACATCGCTGCGAAAAGAGGAGCAAGCATAACAACAAACAAAGGATTAAGAGACTGAAACCATTCCGTCGGAATGGTAAAAGAGCCAATTGTACGATTTACCATTTGATTGGCAAAAATAGTCAGGGAACTTCCGGCCTGTTCGAAACCGGCCCAAAAAAAGATACTGAAAAGAACCAGAACCAAAATAACAGATAAACGATCTTTTTCATCTTTCGTTAAAGGCTCTTTTTTCTTTTCTTCATCTGCCGGCATACTCCCATGTACCTTTTTCAACTCCCGTACGGCAGCGGCACAAGGAAGAATAACCCCACTATGAAGAGCAAATGCAAAGACAATAATTCCAATGATCATTCCTATTCCGGCAGCAGCAAAACCGAAGCGATACCCATAGGTGACTGCCGCCCAACCGGTAATAAACGGAGCAATCAAAGCCCCCATATTAATACCCATATAAAAATAGGTGAAAGCCGAGTCCTTTCGTCGGTCTCCGGGAGGATAGAGTTCCCCGACCATAACCGATATATTCGGTTTAAAGAGTCCGTTCCCAATAATCAGAAGAAAAAGCCCCAGATAAAGCCATTCCCAATCCGACCGGTAAGAAAGAGAAAAAAGACCGATAGCCATCAATATGGCACCGCTTATAATAGATATAGGACGCCCCAGCCATTTGTCGGCAATCCAACCGCCGATTAAAGGAGTAAAATAAACAAAACCGGTAAAAAAGCCATATAACAAAGAGGCATTCGAAATGCTCATACCCATTCCACCCTCTATAACAGCCCGGGTTAAATAAAGGATTAGTAAAGCCCGCATTCCGTAATAACTGAAACGTTCCCACATCTCCACTCCGCACAATATGTACAGACCTTTCGGATGTCGATTCTGATGTAATGGCTTCTTCCCCATTTCGCTTCCTAAGATATAAAAAATCTCTGGTAATTTATTCAAATTATCAGAGATTTTCAGTTGTCTTGTTTAATTCTCATTTTGTCTGAATCCCCAATCCAAGATCGGTAAACTAATAGACAAAAATGAGTAACGATGCACGTGGTTATACGTATAGCACACATACATTTTCCAATTTTATCAGTCGCCTGATCAAGCCTCAAATAAATTCTGTAAGTTGTGATTTCATAGTATAACAAT
Organism: Bacteroidales bacterium; assembly: GCA_029007825.1. GTDB lineage: Bacteria > Bacteroidota > Bacteroidia > Bacteroidales > JAQXIO01 > JAQXIO01. The sequence continues at coordinate 71,115 of JAQXIO010000072.1, forward strand.
AGTAAAACATTTTCGCTGAAAGTATGGAAATCGCCTTTCTGTTTTTTAAACAGCAAAATACTAACCCCTTAAACGACAAAAAGATTGGAACAAATAGTTTCAATCTTTTTTCCCCTCAGTTGTCTTGCTAGGACTCGAACCCAGACTAAAAGAACCAGAATCTTCTGTGCTACCATTACACCACAAGACAAGAGTACTTTGCTTTATTAAAGCGATGCAAATTTATAGATTTATTCTATATCTTGCAAATTTCTAATAATAATGGTTCAACTTTTTTGCTTCTCTTTTTTATTAAAGCGAGGGATAACAAAATTTTTCTACCTTCATCCCCTCTCTTCATTTCCGATCTCCTTTAAATAAAGAAAGAGCCCTTAATATTAAAAGCTCTTTCTTTATTGACTTTATATCTCTCCTTTCAGTTGTCTCGCCAGGATTCGAACTCGGACTAACAGAACCAAAATCTGCTGTGCTACCATTACACCACGAGACAAACTCATCGCCTTAATAAGGCGCTGCAAAGGTAATAAATATATTCTGTATTTTGCAAATTCTGCCGTTCTTTTATTTTGCGATAAGCAGAAAATAGTTCTTCTTTCCCTTCTGTGCCAGAATATACTTCCCACCCACCAGATAAGAACCGTCTATCACCTGATCGAATTGAAGTAATTTTTCTTTATTCAAAGATACACCGCCTCCTTGAGTAAGTTTACGCATCTCTCCTTTCGAGGCGAAAACAGCAGCCGTATCTGTCAATAAGTCTACAGCCTTTATGCCAGCCAGAAGGGAATCTTTTGAAATTTCGAATTGAGGTACACCTTCAAAAACAGACAAAAGAGTTACCTCATCCAGACGTTTTAAAGTCTCCGAAGTTGCATTTCCGAACAAAATATTAGACGCCTCAACGGCAGCCAGATAATCTTCTTCCGAATGCACCATAACCGTAACCTCTTTCGCCAGACGTTTTTGTAAAGGACGAAGATGAGGAGCATCTTCCTGTTCCTTTATCAAGGATTCGATCTCTTCGGCCCCAAGGTCGGTAAAGATCTTAATATATTTGGCAGCATCCGCATCGCTGACATTCAACCAGAATTGATAAAATTTATATGGAGTCGTATAACGGCGGTCGAGCCAAACATTTCCGGATTCCGTCTTCCCGAATTTTCCTCCATCCGCCTTTGTAATAAGCGGACAGGTAAGAGCAAAGGCCTCCCCTCCCAGTTTACGGCGAATCAGTTCGGTACCGGTTGTAATGTTACCCCATTGGTCGGAACCTCCCATCTGCAATTTACAGCCCTGCGTCTGATAAAGATAAAGATAATCATAACCCTGCAACAACTGGTATGAAAATTCGGTAAAAGACATTCCGACATTCGACTCGGAGCTAAGACGTTTCTTTACAGAATCTTTAGCCATCATATAATTTACCGTAATATGCTTACCTATGTCACGGATGAAATTCAGGAATGAATACTCCTTCATCCAATCATAGTTATTCACCAGTAATGCAGCATTCGGTTTGTCACTCTCGAAATCGAGAAATTTCGATAACTGTTTCTTGATTGATTCCTGATTATGGCGAAGGGTAGGCTCATCCAGCAGATTACGTTCGGCAGATTTCATCGAAGGGTCTCCAATCATTCCGGTAGCTCCGCCTACCAAAGCAATAGGCCTGTGCCCCGCACGTTGAAGATGTTTCAGCATCATAACACTGACCAAATGCCCGATATGCAACGAATCGGCAGTAGGGTCTATTCCGACATACGCCGAAGTTAACTCTTTCTGTAATTGCTCTTCCGTTCCGGGCATCATATCGTGAATCATGCCCCTCCATCTTAATTCCTCTACAAAATTCATCGTTTTATTTAATCTGTTTAACTGCAAATGTACATTTTTATGTTTACATCAAAAAGAGAGCATGCATATTCTTCCTTATTTCAGCCAAAAGGGCCTTCTCCCCCACTCCCTTAATCATAGCAACCTGACGGTATAACTCTGGCAGACCGTCCTCTGCATTCTCATCACTCTCCAGCAGGAGACGGTTTAACGGTGTTTCATATAACGCCTCTTTATTAAAGTGCAATCCGTAAGAAAAGAAAAAGTTTCGTCTCAAAAACATACGCAACTCGAAAACATTACCCCGAAAACCATGTAATACCCATGGTACATGGCTTTTTGATTTACCATATATTTCAAATATTTCCTGATTCGCCCTCACGTTATGTATTATCAATGGTTTGCCGCAATTATCCGCAATTTCTACCTGGCTAAAGAATAAATCCCGTTGTTTGTCTAAAGAAGCACCATGCAATTTATCCAATCCGCATTCACCTATAGCTCTGACCTGAGGAAAAAAAGCACATCGTTTCAACTGGGTAAGCCCTCTCTCCCACTCTTCCGGATCGGTCCAGGGATGAATTCCAGCCGAATAAAAACAATGATCCTGCAGCTCCTTTTCTGTAGGCAAACACACATTAAGCAATGTGAATTCGTTCGAATTCCGGCTTTGCAGATGTGTATGCGCATCAGGGTACAGGATCATAACCACTTCCCCCCCACGGATTACAACGCAAAATGCGTTTAATTGTTAATAAAGAGCCCTTAAAAGGACCATACTTTTTTAACGCCTCGATTGCATATTGCGAACAAGTCGGTGTAAAACGGCAGGATGGCGGAAACAAAGGAGAGATACAAGCTTTGTAAAAATAAACCGGCAATAAAAATAACCATGTAAATACCCTTTTCATGATAATTTTTCTTTCAGCTTTACAAATGCTTTGTTCATGCTTTGTTCCAGCAACTGATACTTGGGAAGCTCTTCACCCAGAAAAATAAAAGCAATATTCAAGGTATATCCTTTTTCTTTCAGGAATTCGAATAACAATGATTTATTTAACCTGTAACTTTCCCTGATCAATCTTTTAATCCTGTTCCTGTCCACTGCTCTTTTAAAACGTCTCTTGGGGACAGTGCACATTATGGAAGGGAATTCCCCCTTATCATCTGTAACCAGATAAACAACACGTAGCGGATAAACGATAAAACCTTTTCCACTGGAAAAAAGAGCTTCGATTTCTTTTTTTGAACACAAACGTTCCCCTTTTTCAAAAGAAAATGATTCCGATCTATTTATATCCGGTACTGTCATAGGATTATTTACAAAACAAAACTGTACAAATTTATCTAAATCTAAGTCCCAATACAAAAAATAAATTCTTAATATAAAGGCTTTTTAAACAACAAAAGAGATTGCTTCGCTTTCATTGAAACAATCTCTTTATTCTATTCCTGAAAAAGAAACAGGTATCTACCGTTATTTCTTTTTAGTATATTCTTTCAAATATAAATCCAGAGCAGCCGTCATCGACGGAACGTTCGGGTTCGGAGCTTCGATATCCAGACGCAGACCTGCGTCACGTACCGCTTTGGCCGTGGTAGGACCGAAACATCCGATTTTAATTTCCTGTTGATCAAAATCAGGGAAATTTTTCAGCAAAGACGTTATTCCGGAAGGACTGAAAAAAAGAATCATATCGTAATCAAATTTTTCATCCGCTCCAAAATCGTTGCTTACCGTACGGTACATAACCGCCTTTGTATAATTAATTTTCTTTTCATCAAGCATACGCATCAAATCTTCTTTGTGAACATCCGATACAGGCAAAAGATATTTTTCTTTACTATGCTTGAAAATAACGGCTGCAAGATCTTCCAGTTTTCCGGTTTGTCCGAAAAATATTTTACGTTTGCGATAAACAATATATTTTTGCAGATAAACAGCGATAGATTCGGTCATACAAAAATATTTCATTGTTTCGGGAACCGTAATTCTCAATTCTTCACACAAACGGAAAAAATGATCGATGGCAGTCCGTGCTGTAAATATTACAGCAGAATAATCCAGAATGGAAATTCTTTGCTGCCTGAATTCCTTCGACGAAACCGGCTCTACCTTAATGAAAGGGCGAAAATCGATAGCCACACCATACTTTTCTGCAATATCAAAATATGGCGATTTATCTGAAGACGGCTTCGGCTGTGAAACCAATACTTTCTTGATTTTTAAGCTCATAAGGTTCTTTCAAATATAACTATTATATAAGAAATCCAGCATTTTACCTAACAGTAAAAGAGGGTATATTTCTTGGGCGCAAAGATACAAAAT
>JAQXIO010000073.1 GCA_029007825.1 Bacteroidales bacterium
TTTCCTTTCTCCGCACTTAATTTTTCACGGCAGGAAGCCATACGATCGGGAAAAAGATCGGCAAGATGAGTAATCTTCAATCCTTCTCCGGCACTTAGAAACTGAAGGGCAGCACCCGTACCACGACTACCGCAACCTATCAAACCCGCTGTCAGAGGCTTCCCGTCCGGGGCCTTCTCAGCAAACGAATACATACCTAACTCCTGAGGAGTTTTCTTTATTTTAGCACCGTCGCCTGAGGCTGACGATGAGCAAGACGACAAAACAGATCCGGAACCTATCGTTCCCACAGTTCCGGCTGCACCAATCATGGCTGCACTTGTCAAAAATTGCCGCCTGTTAATCCCTTTCTTATTATCCATTTTTATATCAAAGTTTTACCGTTACTCAAATATATATATTCAGAAGAGAGATGTCAATTTTTATTAGAACTTATAGGCTTTTTTACAATATATTAGACAAAGAAACCAAAAACAAAGCAGCTACCCGACAATCAGGCAACCGCTTTGTTTCAGTTAATGAAAATATTTATCTACATACCCCCCTGAGATTATCAGGCGAATCTGCATTTTCCATATTTCCGTTCCACAAAAATTAATAATTATGCTTCATTGGTTCAAAATACCCCTGAGGATAAGCACATGAAGGACAAACCTTAGGAAGGGTTTTTCCTTTATGAACAAAACCGCAATTGCGGCACTGCCATTCGATCTCTTCTTCACGTTTAAATAACGTATCGCTTTTCAAACGATCAAGAAGCGTCTGATATCTTCTCTCATGCTCTACTTCCACTTTCGCAACCATACGGAACAAAGTACCGACAGCTTTAAATCCTTCTTCATCAGCTACCGCTCCGAATTCAGGGTATAAATCGGCCCATTCTTCATTCTCACCCATAATGGCGGCTATAAGATTTTCTTCCGTACAACCGATTTTTCCTGCAGGATAAGATGCTACGATTTCCAAAGGTCCTCCTTCCAAAAAGCTGAAAAAACGTTTCGCGTGCTCCATTTCCTGATGTGCCGTTTCAAGAAAAACGCCTGAAATCTGTTCGTAACCTTCATCGGCTGCAACTTTCGCATAAATTGTGTAACGATTACTCGCCTGTGATTCACCAGCAAAAGCCTTTAATAAATTCTTTTCTGTTCTTGTACCTTTAATACTGTTCATTGCTGTTTTTGTTTTAAGGATTTATACTCGCATCAAAAAAACTGCTTAACCTGCATACGAAAACCATTTTCCCGTTACTGCCGTCTTTATTGCAACCGGCAAATACGAGAATTCATTCATGCTAAAAAGAATTTTCCTATAATTCGGAATATGGTCTTATTTACAAGCTTTTAAGTTTCAAGCTCATGTTTAGGTATAACAGTTCAGGTACGTAGTTTGTTTACCTGTCAAGCTGTTTTGCCATCCTTATTTTGCCCAGGCAATTCGGGCTGTCCGGCATTAGTGCTTTTTTGTTTACGGACAACACCGACAGGCGCTCCCATAAGGGTTGTTATATCTTTTCCCGACTCCAGCAAAGCCGAGGTTATATAATCCCTTCCGGATGGGTTCTGGAACGGATACAGACCGAAACGAGGCATAATGGCAGCAAAATGTTCCATAATCTCGGCCTGAATGGATTCATAGCTTATCCAAACCTTATTCGCCGAGAAACAATATACCTGAAGAGGAAGTCCATTATCACTCGGAGCAAGCGTCCGCACCATAAGAGTCAAATCCTGATTAACAGAAGGGTGCTGACGGAGATACAGCGTCATATAAGCACGGAAAAGTCCCAGATTCGTTTCAATCGTACCGTTTACCAAGCCGGCAGGGTTTTCAGTATTGACTTCTTTGCCCTCCTGTTGCTGCGCCTGTTTCTCTGTTATATAATCGTGCAGCAAATCGATCTGTTTAAAATCTTCCAGCATTTCCGGCGTACAAAACTGGACGGTATTCAAATCAATCGTATAGGAACGCATGATACGCCTGCCTCCCGATTCGCTCATTCCTCTCCAGTTCTGAAACGGCTGTGAAACCAATGAATACGGCGGCACGGTTACGATCGTATTATCGAAATTCTGCACCTTCACGGTATTTAATGTAATATCTATAACCACTCCGTCCACATCGCTTCCCGGCACCACAATCCAATCACCATGACGTATCATATCATTCTGTGACAACAGCACTCCTGCAACAAAACCAAGAATGCTATCCCTAAACACCAGCATCAGGACGGCGGCAAAAGCACCCAGTCCGGTAATCAGATTTGCCGGAGACTTGTTCAGCAGAATCGCGACAATGACGATAACTGCAAGACTTACAAGCAATACCTGGATAATCTGTACCAGCCCTTTCATCGGGCGATCCCTCAACTCACTATTACGGGAAAAAACGACGAGCAAAGCGGAGAGAAACGAATTGCTGGACATGATAAAAACTACAACTATATAAATCCAGCAAAATTTCTCAATCAGGCTTAATAACTTAGGCGTATCCTGCAATGCAAACGGAAGCAATGCTATAACGATAATCGGTGGAATAAGACGCGAAATACGGTGAAATGCTTTTTGCTCAACCAATATGTTCAGAGTCCTTAGATTTTTCGCTTTAAGCAGTTTATTCGAAAAAAATAAAATTACAAAACGGATAAGTCTCCCCATCAGAACAGCAATGAGCAGAATCAATATGATATAAATAAATTGATCTAACTGGCCAACCACATCTTGTGAAAAGCCTAAATCTATCAGTACCTTTTTTATCCATGCCAATAAAGTTTCAGCAATTTTATGAGTATCTTTCATAGCGATTCCGCATTTGTTAAATAAGTTCTTCCTGTAACAAAGTTAAAAAGAAACAACGTTTTTAAAGAATTCAGACTTGTTTCAAAGCCCGATTTTATTCAATAGTGAAACACTCCCTTTCCCGTTTTTGTTTATAAAACATGCATCTTGCCAACTGATAAAAACCAGCATAACAACACTTTAAATCAAAATATAAATTATCCGACACAACAGACTTCTATCTGTAAAAAAGCTTTTACCTATCTGAAAATTTTAATAAAGCCCCTTTAAACCATTAATTATGCAGGAAGAGCCGCAACCGTATGGTCGCAGCCCTTCTTAACACCAAAAACATTCGAAACTATTTTTATCCGGCAAACAGTTCTATATATTCACAAAGATTCCGAATGCCATTCTCATTGTTCATTTTCCGGCTTATCTCTCCAGCATTCTCTTTATACTGGCGGTTCGTAACTAAATCACACACATTCCGAGCCAGTTTCTTTTCCGAAGCATTTGAGATTTTCATACAAGACGGCCCTAACTTCAGACGGTCAATCCGGTACGCCCAATAAAACTGGTCTATAATCAGAGGAACAATCATTTGCGGTTTTCCGGCACGGGCAACACTATGCGTCGTTCCGCACCCTCCGTGATGTATTACAGCATCACAATGCGGAAATATCAGGCTATGCGGTATTGCATGATCCATCAAATACAGGGTATCACTATTCTGAAAGTGCGAACCCATATTCGACCAACCGGAACCGATAGCCAAACGGTAACCGTTTTTATTACATATAGCAAGAAGCATTTCACTAAACCGCTTTGCATCTTTTGAATTGCAACTGCCCAAAGTAAAAAAGAGAAGAGGTGCAGCACTCCTGCCGACAAAGTCCAGAAACTTTTCATAAGCTGTCTGATCGTACGAAAACGAATCGTTAAAACAGTACCCGCCTATCTGCCACTTATACTTCCAGGCGCGGTCAACACTACCCAGATGACTGCTGAAAAGCATATAATTATAAGAATTCTTCGCGGCATACAATCCAAAATTCCGAATAGGCTCCATACCGTAGTTTTTACGGTTCTTATTTATGGTGTCTCTCACCATAAAATTGGTTGTCCGGTTCAGTATTTTCCATAATAAAGCCGGACGAATCACCGGATTAGGCTTCGGATAAGGCATGACAGGAGGAGGAATCTTCTTTCCCGGAAGAAAAGGAGCATATGCAGTTCTTATAAGCGGCTTACCACAATACTCGGCTATGCTTACGGCAGAAAACTCTGAATTCGTAGCAACCATCACATCGTTTTTTTCCAATAGAGGAATCAGCTGAATAAACTGTGCATCGATCACGTCTCTCATCCATTTCAGAAAAGGTCCGAATTTCCGGGATTTTTCTGCTGCACTATTAATCATCCCCCCTATATCATCAAACGTTTGCAAGACATAATCGACACCACAGGCTTTCGCCTCTTTTTCAAAGATAAGAGGCAGATTTACCGTCACCTTATGTCCCCGCTTCTTCAACTCCAACGCCAAAGCAAGATAAGGATAGATATCTCCCTGAGAGCCTCTTGTAACCAGAAGAATATTCATTTCTCTCGGAATTAATTAGATGAACCGGTGATCACGCCGGATTGATAAAGTTTTTCCCTGTCCAGGCCGTATTTTCCCTCTAAACCCTGTAAAAAACTCTCATCGAAAGACAAAGGCTTATATAGTTTTTTAGTTTGCCGGTAGCCTTTATAGACCTCGAGCAACATTTTTTTCGGATTAAAAATTATGGAAGATGTTATCCAACACCCATGCGTACACCAACAATTCGCAGCATAACCATGCCCAATGGCCTCAATCTCTTGTTTCATCGGATAACCCCGCATAACTGCATCTACGTCACAACCGTAATCTTTCACATTTCCCAAAGGCTCTCTCAATTCACAAGCACGAAAACGTCCGTCATAATCTATTACCAGCGTCGTTTCCCCGGCTGTACAATCCATACCCCACGGTGTAGGTTTATCGATATTGCTTGCCCGGACATTATATAAAGTACGTATCAATCCCAAATAGAAAAACCGGGTAATCGGTTTTCTCAGACCCGACGTATCGTTTACCATCCGTTCTGCATAAGCAGAATAAACAGGAGAAATCATATCCTGGAGTTTCCTTAAGGTACTTTCGGTAAGTATTTTAACCCCATCTTCCCGGGTCATGCCCCTTGCGGCTTCGATCGTATGTGTCGATGTATTGAACCTTCCATATATCCACATCATAAAATCATATACTTCCTCCAAATTGTATTTTGTAATAACTGTAGAGACGTTTTTAAGCACTTTTCCGTCATCCCTAAAATGATCGTCCAGTTTTTTCAATGTTTCCACTGCCTTATAAAAGTTTCCCGGAACACCGCGTTGAATATCATGTGTCTTGCCGAATCCATCCAAAGAGATGCTGACATTGATATTACAATCGGGACAATTCTGTCTGAAACGCTTTACCCATTCAATAACCCGATCTGGTTTCAGCGCATTTGTCGGGAAATTGATATCCTTAATTTTATTATTCCTGTAAAACATCTCAAGAATCTCGGGCAAATCTTCACGTAAAGTAGGTTCCCCTCCGGAAATCCATAAACGGTTAAATTCTCCGGCTGATTCGGATATCTTTTTTATCTCTTCAAATGTCAGGTCCTCTTCCTTTTTCGACATATCGTCGGCATAAAAACACATCGTGCATTTGGCATTGCATTTACCCGTTACAAACAGGAATACAGATTCTAATTTCCGGTTTGTGTTTATTGCCCGAAAAGAACTTTCTTTACGTTTTATTTTCATATGATACAAGAATTATAAGTAGGATACAGCTCCTGTTTAATCAATACTATTTTCCCCTTCTATCTATCTGTCGGTTAGCTGGCTACAGAAAGATACGCACCGCCGCAAATATAGTGAGAATGACTCTATTATAATCACATATTTTCAATTAAAATTTATCGTTAACCGCACATAATCAAGCTGTTTTGTCCAAAAAGCCTGATTCCATCCCATAATTATAACTTTTTACGCCTGTCATTTCAGCAACATTGCAAAAACCGAAACAAGAAAAGAAACATTTTATATCCAACACATCGTTTTTAACACACTATGCCAATAAAAAAGGCCCATTCATCAAGAATGAGCCTGAAAATTTATTTTGTTATCCGGTTTATAGTTCTATAAAAACAGTTGAAAACAGAAAAAGAAAAATCCTATTCGTCTTCTTTCTCCTTCATCTCATACATATCCAGATATTCTTCCCAGTCACTGTCCGTCTCTGCCGAAAGTTCGAGCGGTAAAACCGGCAAGCCGATCAATGCAGAATTCAAACGTTCGCAAAATACTGGTACGGTACGCGTATAAAATACCCAGCAACGCTCCCCGCCACCGGTATATATCCCTGTTAGAATTGCCAGTTTGTCCGATTCCACAGCCTTACAGAGCAACTCCTGCATTTGTTCCATCTCTTTTGAAAGTTCCTCAGACGGCATACCCCGTTCATTTTCATAACGCCATACGATTTCCAGACGGTTATTGAATTTTCCGGATTTTCTGAAAGCATCCAGATCATCACGACCGGTTATTATCAGAATATTCCCCTCTTCATTTTCAGACAAAGCAGTAAACCATTTATCTGTTAATCTCATAAAATCTTCATTTTAAATAAATATTCAAATTATTTTTCTCCGAAAATCGACCTTTCTCCGGTACTTCGGTATCAGGGTTTCTCTACTGAGCGGATCACACTGGGTTTCACGATCCTAAAACAACCGTCTTCCACCCACTCTACTTCTGTAAAACCAAGCCGCCAGTTATTTTTTTCACCTAATACGCCCGAGCGATACCATTTACCGTTGTAATAGATCATTTCACCGGCAAATCCCCAATCGACATCCTTACCTTTATAAGTCCGATCGTATTTTTTCACTTCACTTTTCAAAAATGTCAAGGGGCTATCGGATATTGCATAATGCTCGTTTGTCAATACAACCCACTTACCCGTAAGCGGATGACGCATAACCGTGGAACTTTCAGCATGTACCGGAAACAAAGCACAGGTACCCCAGAAATTCCAGTTAACCAGATCTTTCGAACGCGAGACAAAAAGTTGCCCCAATCCGTCTGTATTTCCCGGACCGGTAGAATATAACAACCATTCCTGCCCTTCGTCATCCCAAACCACATGGGCATCCCTGCCCGGAATCCGCAGTCCTAAGACTATATCCGATATCTTTTCCCAGTTTGTCAAATCGTCGGAAACCGCCAAACCTATCGTTTCTTTATGCCCTTCATAAATCCATTTATGATCATCGCCGGGTTTCCCATAGGTCAACGGACGAAAAGGATGAATAATACCCGTATAAAACATGTAAAATTTACCATCTGCCTTCATCGCAAAAGGAGCCCACACTTCATGCTGGTCAAAAGCTCCTTTCCGTAAAGAGGCATGCATCACATGCCCTCGCATCTCCCAATTTACCAAATCTTTACTTATACTCCAGGAAACGGTCTCCTCGTTTCCATTATTGCCATGATAATAACCCGCCGTACCGCTGATCGAGAACAAATGATACCAGCCATCATGATATATAATTGAATGATCTTTTATATACTCTCCCGCCGGCGCATAATCGCACGCCGTCGGATCCGATGCGAACATTCGGAATACCGTAGCAAAAAATGCGGTACAAATCACAAAAACAATCCTGTAGCGAAAAAAAACGAAAGAGACATTCATATATACTTTATTTTACAGACACGG
>JAQXIO010000074.1 GCA_029007825.1 Bacteroidales bacterium
AACAGGCGGATTTCCTGAAGCCTATGGAGAAGCACAGGCCGAATATTTTAAATCAGGAACAGCATCTTATCAGGAAGAACTGGTTGCCGGCAGCCCGGCTTTCGCATTTAATGAATATTTGCAGATAGCAGTAGAAACGGGTATACCGGGCTTAGTCCTGTTTTTGCTTCTATTATCGGATTCTCTGTTTAAAGGAGTGAGGCAGAAAGAGTGGGGGATTGCAGGTGCTTTGTTGGCATTTATGTTGTTTGCTTTTTCATCTTATCCTTTACAGTTAATTCCGTTTCAGATATTGTTGGTGTTTCTATTGGTCGCACTTCAACCTTTAAATGAAGAAACAGAGACCGCTTATCTTTGTGGTAAAAGGGTATTTTCTTTTTTTCTTTTAGGAATATGTTTATTTGCTTCTCTGTATGTCTGTTACAGGCAAAGAGACGTTTACGCTAATTACCGGAAATGGTATCAGATAAAAAGCTACTATCTGCTATTGGATTATAAAAAGGCGGTAGAAGCTTATGGACAGTTGCTTCCTGTATTCGGTTATCAACCTGCTTTTCTATTCGAATACGCACAAAGTTTATCGAAAAGTGGTTACTATGCAGAGGCCGATAAATATTTGATGCGCCTGTCCTGTTTAAGTTGTGATGCGATGGTTTATAATACGATGGGGAAAAATCATCAGGAGAACGGTGCGTATGAAAAGGCCGAGGCTTCGTTTATTCGTGCGGCACAATTACTTCCCGGACGCTTATATCCATATTATTTACTGGCAAAGCTTTATGCTGAACCTCGTTTTTACAATGAACAAAAGATGAAAAAAATGGCATGTACCGTATTGGGAAAAGAACCGAAGGTTCAGACGACGGCAGTGAGGGAAATGAGAGCGGAAATGAGAATATTGTTAAAACAACACGATTATAAAGATTCGGATAAATGAAATCAATTGGTATATATGGGGTACTTATACTGTTCGTATTAGTGGCTTGCGACGGAAAAAGAGGTAAAGAGAATAAAATGGAAGCGTCTTCGCCGGAAGAGAATCATAAAGTGGAGGTAATCGTACTTGGAGAAGATGATTTTGGACACGAACTGGTAAGCAACGGAAAACTTGTAGCAGCCTGTGCAGCTCAGCTATATTTTCAAAGCAGTGAACCTGTTGCGGAAATATGGGTAAAAAACGGGGATTTCGTCAGGAAAGGAGATCCGTTGGCGCAATTGGATATTTTTAAATTAAAAAATGAAGTACAACAAGCCTGCGACGAAATGGAACGTACACAGCTAGAATTAAAAGATGTGCTTATCGGACAAGGGTATTCATTACAGGATTCGCTTCGTATTCCCCGGGAAATACTGAAACTTGCAAAAGTAAAAAGCGGATACGACCGCGCTGAATACCAATTGCAGTTGGCACAGTATAAGCTTGATTGTGCGACATTGACTGCACCTTTCGATGGAGTCGTTGCCAATCTTTTCGATAAACAGCATAGTATCCCGAAAACGGATGAACCTTTTTGCTCTGTAATTGATAATACGGCATTGGAGGCTGATTTTACCGTATTTGAAAATGAGTTACCTATGATAAATACCGGAGACAAAGTAAAAGTTGTACCATTTGCTATGCCCGAATATATTTCAGCCGGTTACATTACTGAAATCAATCCCTGGGTAGATGAAAATGGTATGGTCAGAATAAAAGCAAAGGTCGACGGTAAGGGGAAATTATTTGAGGGTATGAATATTCGTGTAAGTGTATTCCGGTCGTTGGGAAAGCAATTGATTGTTCCAAAACAGGCTGTAGTGATGCGTTCCGGAAAACAGGTGGTTTTTACCTTGAAAAATGGACGTGCCTTTTGGAATTATGTGGTTACGGGCATGGAAAATGCATCACAATATACTATTACAGAAGGCTTACATCCTGGTGATTCGGTAATTGTGAGCGGTAATATAAATTTAGCCCATGAAACTCCTGTAACGGTAATAGAATAATTTTTTATGATTAAATTCCTGTTGGATCGTCCCATTGCCGTATTGATGGCTTTTACGGCTTTTTTTATTGTCGGTTGGGTAACCTATTTTTCTATACCCGTATCGTTGTTGCCGGATATTGCAATTCCGGAAATTACCGTACAGGTTACTGGAAAAAACAGCTCGGCGAGAGAATTGGAGAATACGATGGTAAAACCTGTCAGGTTGCAATTGATGCAGGTAAGCGGATTGCGGAATATCACGAGCGAAACGCGTGATGGAAGCGCAGTGATACGTCTTGATTTCGATTACGGCACCAATACCGATCTTGCATTTATCGAGGTCAATGAAAAAATAGATGCAGCGATGAGCCTTTTGTCTCGTGACATAGAGCGTCCCCGTGTCGTAAAGGCCAGTGCCTCTGATATACCTGTATTTTATTTGAATCTTACGTTGAAGAATGATAAGCCCTATATCCGGAACGATGAGTCCGATTTTCTGGAATTGAGCGAATTTGCAGAAACGGTAATCAAAAGAAGTATTGAGCAATTGCCCGAGGTGGCTATGGCCGATATGACAGGCGTGTTAAAGAAAGAAGTCCGTGTAATTCCGGATGAAGCGAAACTCAATATGTTAGGTTTAACATTGAAGGATATAGAAGAAACGTTGGTCGGAAATAACGTGGAGCCTGGAAGCATGCTGATTCGCGATGGCTATTATGAATACAATATCAGGTTCTCATCGATACTTCGCACCCCCGACGATGTCCGGAATATTTATATAAAGAAGAAAGGACGGGTTTTCCAGCTTGGTGATTTAGCTGAAATAGAAATTATTCCGCAAAAAGAAAAAGGCCTTTCGCTCTCAAATGGGAAGCAAGCTGTTACGTTGGCTATTATCAAACAAACCGATGAAAATATGGATGACCTGCAAGACGCTTTATCGGGAGTAATAGGTCATTTTCAAAAAATTTATCCCGACATCGAGTTCAGTGTCAGCAGGAATCAGACTGAATTGCTGGATTATACGGTATCGAACCTGAAGCAAAATTTGTTGCTGGGTTTTATTTTTATTTGTTTTATCGCTTTTCTCTTTTTGGGAGATGTAAAATCTCCGGTCATTATAGGTTTATCTATGGTTGTCTCTATCGTAGTATGTTTTCTTTTCTTCTACTTGTTCCAGATGTCATTGAATATTATTTCATTGTCGGGATTAATTCTGGCTTTGGGTATGATGATCGACAGCTCCGTTATTGTAACGGAAAATATAACTCAGTACCGTGAGCGCGGGTTGTCATTGGAGGAGGCATGCATAAAAGGCACCAATGAAGTGATAACCCCGATGCTCAGTTCATCCCTTACGACCATAGCCGTATTCGTGCCTTTGGTGTTTATGAGCGGTATTGCAGGTGCCATTTTTTACGATCAGGCCTTTTCTGTTACCGTCGGATTATTTGTTTCCTATTTTACGGGAATAATGTTACTGCCGGTGCTTTATAGGCTGGTATATGGAATAAAATCATCTCCCGTCCGGAAAAAATTACCGAAACGATTTTCTTTTTTACAATCCTGTTTTCTTGAAAGATGTTATGATGCCGGAATTAATTTTACGTTTCGGCATAAGTTTACGAATATTTTATTGATTGTAATTGCATTTCCGTTGTGCGTGCTTTTTTTTATTGTAATACCGAAAGAGCGTATGCCGCATATCGATCAGAATGAGATGGAAATAGCGGTTGATTGGAATGAAAATATTCAGTTATCCGAGAATCGTAACAGGATAAATGAACTGTTAGTACGAATCGATTCGTTTACGCTTACGCACGATGCTCTTTTGGGGCAAACACAGTTTTTATTGAATCGTGACCGGGAGTTATCCTCATCGGAGGCGGCATTGTATGTAAAAACACCGACTCCTTCGGGAATAGAACCTTTACGGAAATTAATCGGCAAGTGGTCGGATGAAAATTATCCCCGTTCAACGGTAACGTTTCAACCGCCCGTTACCGTGTTTGAGAAGGTATTTGTAACGGGTGAAGCAGACTTAACCGTTCAGCTATATGCAGAAAACGGACACCAGTCACATGATGTGGAGGTTATACGGAATATAACCGGTCTGTTGTCTGAAAGCGGAGAAAAGCCTGCAAATATCGTGTTCGACAAACAGATAAATATTGCTGTCGACCGGGAAAAGCTGTTATTGTACAATGTTTCTTATGATGAAGTTTATCGGGCATTGAAAACTTTGTTCAGGGAAAATCAGGTGGCTACGTTACGCTCTTTTCAGCAATATTTGCCTATTGTATTATCTGGAAAAGAAAACCGGATGGACGATCTATTGAAAACTACGTTTATCAGGATGAATACGGATAAAGAGGGAGAACATCCGGAAATTCCTTTGTCCGCATTGATTAAAGTGACCTCGGCATACGATCTGAAAGTTATCACAGCCGGTAAAAACGGAGAATATCTTCCGTTTAACTTCGATAAAGTCCGTGATCCCGAATACGTCGAGAGTGTCATTCGTGAGAATATTGATAAGACAGATGGATGGACGGTCGATTTTTCCGGAAGTTGGTATTCCAACCGGCAAATGTTGATGGAATTGGTCGTGATTCTCTTTATTTCGGTTTTGTTAATGTATTTTATTTTGGCAGCACAGTTTGAAAGTTTTCTCCAGCCACTCGTGGTTCTTTTGGAAATCCCGGTTGATATTGCAGCCGCACTGCTGTTATTATGGATATGTGGCCATTCGTTGAATCTGATGTCGGCCATCGGTATTGTCGTAACCTGTGGGATTATTATCAACGATTCTATTTTGAAAATTGATGCTATCAATGAATTGCGCAAGGCCGGAATGCCACTCCTCGACGCAATCCATGAAGCTGGAAAACGGCGATTGCGGCCTATTTTAATGACCTCCCTTACCACAATATTTGCTATGGTTCCTTTATTATTTTCTTTTGATATGGGTTCGGAGCTGCAAAAACCTTTATCGATTGCAATGATAGGAGCTATGGTTGTCGGTACGCTCGTCAGTCTGTTTATTATCCCCCTTATTTACTGGTTTATATACCGGGGAAAAGAACAATCTTTTTAAAATGTAGATTATGAAAAAAATAGCTTTGTTTTTTGTTGTCTATCTTCTGCTTTTGAATGTAATATCTCTGAGTGTCAAAGCACAAACCAGAGTGCTCAGTTTACAACAAACTATAGAATTAGCCAATGATAGTTCACTCGAAGCATTCCGTTCCAAGAATCTTTATATGTCCGGTTATTGGGAATACAGAACCTATCGGGCGAATCGTTTGCCCAGTCTTACGTTAAATATGACACCGGCTGAATACTATAGAGATATAGCGCGGCAATATAACTATCAGGAAAATGTTTATGATTATCGCAGGCAGGAGTATTTTTATGCAAATGCCAATTTAGCCATCCAGCAGAATTTTGATCTTTTGGGAGGTACTTTTTTTATCGATTCCGATTTGGGATATATACAGAACTTCGGCGATGAGCACTATTCACAGTTTACTACGATACCCGTTCGTCTGGGTTATAATCAGAAACTGATCGGATATAATCCCTTTCGCTGGGATAGAAAAATAGAACCGTTGAAATATGAAAAAGTAAAGAAAGAACTTTTATATAATATAGAGCAAACGTCGGAACAGGCGACTACTTATTTTTTCGAGCTGGCGATGGCTCAGGCAGAATACGATCTGGCAAAGAAAAATGTGGCGTCGAGTGATACACTGTATAAGGCAGGTATGGAACGCTATAAGATTGCCGCTATCTCTCAAGCCGACTTACTTACATTGAAATTGGATAAGGTGAATGCTCTTAATACGTTAAAAAACACGGAAATATCGTTGAAAAGAGCTATGTTTTCATTGGCCTCGTATCTCAATTTTGACAAAAATGCGGATTTGCTCCTTCTTTTGCCTGTACGTCCGCCGAAGTTGGATATTTCAGTCGATGTGGCACTCTCTGCGGCAAAAGAGAATAATCCTCAGTTTCTCGAATTAAAGCAGAACATTCTCGAAGCAGAACGGGATATGGATAAAAGCAGGAAAGAGTCGATCTTTGATGTGAACTTAACAGCCAGCGTCGGATTCAATCAGGTAGCAAATAACCTTAGGAATGCTTATCGCAATCCGTTACAACAAGATGTTGTTGCACTTTCACTTTCTATACCGTTGGTCGATTGGGGAGTACGGAAGGGAAAGTATAATATGGCAAAAAATAATCTAAATGTGATCAGAATTACTTCACAGCAAAAGACATTGTCGCTCGAAGAAGATGTTATTATGACGGTCAGGGATTTCAATATACAGCAGGAATTGATAGGTAGTGCGGAAGAAGCTTTGGATCTGGCAAATTTAGCATATAATGAGATGAAACAGCGGTTTATGATAGGAAAAGCCGATATTAATAGTCTTACATTGTCGCTCAATCGTCAGCAGGAAGCCCAGAGGAATTATATTCTGGCACTGCAGAATTTTTGGCTCAGCTATTATAAGATAAGAAAATTGACACTTCATGATTTTGAAGTAGGAATACCCTTGTCCGATTTGTTTGATTATAAACTGGGAATGTAAATTGTGAATAAGCGGGAAAAAATATCGTCTTTCACTCTTATAGTCTCTTTCCTTTGCATAGCTCTGGCCGGACTTGCTTTTTTACCTCTTTTGCCGGTAAAGCTGGTACCATCGCGTAATTTACCGGGACTATCTATAAATTTCGGAATGTCTGGAAATTCGTCCCGCTTAGTGGAAATAGAAGCCACTTCGAAGCTGGAATCTATGTTGGCACGTCTCGGCAGCGTAAAGAAAATAACCTCTTACTCGGGCAATGGCTGGGGCAGGATAGACCTTGAACTCGATAAACATGCAGATATAGATGTCGTTCGTCTGGAAGCATCGGCTATTATTCGGCAAATATGGCCTCAGATGCCTGAGAGTGTAACCTTTCCCACAATAGAGTTGGAACGCCCGGATGAAAATGAGGAACGCCCTTTTTTGACCTATACACTCAATGCGGCGGCAGCTCCCAATATTATCCGGCAATATGCGGAAAATTACATACGTCCCACACTTGCACAATGCCCTGGCATATATGAAGTAGAAATAACGGGTGCTACTCAAATGGAATGGTGTCTTGAATATGATAAGCAACAGCTGGAATATCTGGAGATTACGGTTGAAGATGTAAAAAATGCTGTTGCCGCCTATTTAGATACCGAATTTCTGGGGTATGGAATATCCTGTAGCTTGGGAAAGAAGTCTGAATGGATACGCATATCGTTGAATTCGGCAAAAGAAGTATCCGAATTTGATCTGTCACAGATTAAAATTACATGTAAGAGCGGTAGGGTGATAGGATTGGGCGAACTTGTAAAAATATCTCATAGAGAAGAGGTTCCCCAAAGTTATTATCGTATTAATGGACTGAATTCTATTTATGTTTCACTTATTGCCGATAAGAATGCGAATCAGCTGGACGTAAGCAGCCGGGTAAAAAAAGAGATGGAACGGATAGAAGAACAATTGCCGGCTGGATACCGTATAGAAACCGGATACGATGCGACGGAATATATTCACGGCGAACTGCATAAAATTTATTTTCGTACAGCTCTTACTGTGCTGATTCTGCTGTTCTTTATTTTATTGGTTACTCTAAGTGTACGTTATCTATTGTTAGTTATAATCAGCCTGTTGGTCAATATATCCATAGCCGTAGGACTTTACTATTTTTCAGGTGTCGAGATACAACTTTATTCGCTTACCGGAATCACGATTTCCCTCAATTTGATTATCGATAATACCATTGTAATGGCAGATCATATACGGCATCACGGTAACCGGAAAGCCATACTGTCCATTCTGGCGGCTACGTTGACTACCATTGGTGCTTTATCCGTTATTTTCTTTCTGGACGAAAATATTCGGTTGAATCTTGAAGACTTCGCATATGTTGTCATAATCAATCTGGTCGTATCCATTTTGGTCGCTCTTTTCTTTGTACCCTCGTTAATGGAGAAAATCAAAGCGGAAAAGCGTATTATCAATTTTCCGGGACGTTATTTATTTAAACGTATGACGGTTGTTTTTAACCATATGTATAGAAAACAGATTGTTTTCTTTTACCGATGGCGTTTTTTTTCTTGTTTGGTATTGATATTAGCTTTTGGTCTGCCCGTATTTATACTACCGGAAAAAATTGAGTCGGACAATATTTTTGCACAGACTTACAATAGAATCGCAAGTGATCCTCTTTACACCGGACAGGTGAAACCAGTCTTAGAAAAGCTGTTTGGAGGTACCTTGCGTCTTTTCGTCAAAGATGTATATGAAGGCAGTTATTTAAGCCGGCCGGAAGAGACGGTTCTTTCGGTTGCCGCCACTTTGCCGAATGGAGCTACGCTTCTTCAGATGGATCATCTGGTCCGTCAAATGGAACGCTACCTCACCGGATTTGAGGGAATAAGGCAATTTCAGACTTCCATTTATAATGCGAGACAGGCCGTCATAAATATATATTTTACACCTGAAGAGCAGCATAGTGGCTTTCCTTATCAGCTGAAGGCCAATATTATTAATAGGGCATTGGAACTGGGGGGCGGAAGTTGGAGCGTATGGGGGCTTGCCGATCAGGGGTTCAGTAATAATCTGAATGAAATAGCCGGTTCGTACAGAATCGTTTTGTATGGTTATAATTATGAAGAGTTATATTTCTGGGCAGATAAGTTAAAAAATAGACTTCTTGAAAATCAGCGGATAAAAGAAGTCTCGGTCTCTTCTGATTTCTCGTTCTGGAAAAACGATTACCAGGAGTTTTATTTTGATTTGGATAAAGAAAATCTGGCGCGTAGAGGTATTCAGCCTATGCAACTGTTTTCCGCTTTGAATTCGGCATTCGGCCGCGATATTTTATGTGGTGAAGTTTTATCGAAAAACGGAATTGAAAAACTAAAGCTCTCCTCTCGTCAGTCGGAGAAGTTCGATATATGGAATATTCAGAATACGCCGCTGTTGATAGATGGCAAAAATTTCAAACTATCTGAAATAGTCAGACTTTCTAAAATACAATTTCCGCAGCAGATAGTAAAGGAAAATCAGCAATATCGGCTTTGTCTTCAATACGAATACATAGGAGTCGCCAAACAGGGAAAAAAGATAACGGAGCAAATTGTAGCTGACTTTGAAAATGCTCTTCCTATGGGATATTCTGTTATTTATGAAGATTTATCGGGACAATGGAATAAAGAAAATAAAAGTCAATATTGGTTGTTGTTGCTGATTATCTGCATCATATTTTTTATAACAAGCATTTTGTTTAATTCATTACGCCAACCCTTTGTTGTTATCTTCCTTATTCCGATCTCTTATATAGGACTGTTTCTGACATTTTATTGTTTCGGGTTGAACTTTGACCAGGGAGGCTTTGCTGCATTTGTATTACTCTGTGGGATAACGGTAAACAGCAGTATATATATATTGAACGAATATAACACCCTTCGGCGAAAAGAGCCACATATTACTCCTTTACGTGCTTATATAAAGGCATGGAACCTGAAAATAACACCTGTTTTGCTTACCGTTCTTTCTACGATATTGGGCTTTATCCCTTTTTTAATAGGAGAGGGGAAAGAGGCTTTTTGGTTTCCTCTGGCTGCCGGAACAATAGGAGGCTTATTGATGTCATTGATAGCTCTTTTCTTTTATCTACCCCTGTTTATAGGTATAAAAGATATGAAAAAAACAGATGGGAATAATCAGTCTATTTTATAGATATCTATAAAACGACAAAGGCATCTCTTCTTAACAGAGATGCCTTTGTCGTTTATGCTTTTAACTGTTCGTTTTTATAGCTCCTGCTTGGGAGGCATATAAAAGTACCTTTAAAAGCTCATATTATTTTTACATTAGAAATTGAATTTAGCCATTAGCTGAAGGCGATTGGCATGGTTTGCTTCGTTGTCCATATTCTGGCGTTTTCCCCATAAATATTCACCTCCGACTTGTAAATTCGGCATAATATTGTAAAACATACTGGCGGAAACATATTGACCTCTTTTATACTGTTCGCCCCAGTTGTAATCTCCTGCTTTATAAAGTCTTAGTTGACTATATGAACAGGTCATAAACCATTTTTTTGTAAAATTGAATTGTAAACCGGCAAAACCTCCCAAGCCACTTACTGCCTTCATTTTTCCAGGATTCTCGGGATCCGGAACCATATCCACACCAAAACCTGTTACATCCTGAAAATAGTTACTGATACCGGTACCGTAAGCCAATTGGTAAAAAGCACCTATCCGGCTGCCTATATCCGAATTACCGCTCAATTGTACACCCCAACCCACTTTATCTACGTTTTTATTTTCGATAAGATTGCGGTAAACCATGTTGCGCATTAAGGCAGATAGACGCATACGTCCCTTGCCTTCATTCCAGCTATACTGAATATAAGCGGGAATATCGGGATAGCGCTGGTAAGGGATCGAATTGATATTGTTGGTAGTCGTTGCGCTTACCATAGGAACCTCAGCTGAAATTCCGACTTTCCAGTGGGCATTCAACTGATTAGTGTAAGAAAGGATCATATGACGCAGGAAAGTCCAGCCATTAGGCCCCTCGTTATCGATTGTAGTCGGCGCAGCTGCAAGGTCGGTAAAAAGGCTCGCGGTATAACCGAGACGGAATCCCCTGTAATCGATATAAGCGTGGCGCAGACGGAAGGCATAACCCGGGCCGCCGAAGTCAGCATTGATATATGCGTCGAAACGGTTTTCCGATTCAGGCAATGCGACAAAATTGAAGAACAGGTTACTGGTGCTGATACCATATTGTAGTTGTCCTCCGTTGCCGGGTTCCGGATGCATAGGGATAACACCGGGCATAAATAATGTGGCATTATCGACGACTCCGTTAAAGTCGAAAGAGGCGGTACCTTTGACAAATCCACCTATACCGAGATAGGCTTTTTTGTTTTTCCCCATAATAGCGAAACGGGGCAAATCCGGATCGTTGAATGCTTCGGGAGAATTATCCTTGAAAATGATAATCATTTCAGGAGTAACATATTCGTGATAAGAGAGACGGACACCTGCTTCATTTTCGCTTTCCGCAGTTTGAGCTTGGTCGTTTTTATGCTGGCGTTTCGGATGATTTTCGGAGAATGCCAATTCGATACTTCCCAGCAAAAAGAAACTTACAAGTAAAATGATATTCTTTTTCATAACGATTAGGCTTTCGGGGTAGAGCTATTATTTGTTTGAGTAGGGTTTGACGGTGTTACAGTCGTTTTTGCGTCTGTTGTAACGTTTGCTTCTTCCCAGTGGAATGGTTCGAATTCACTGTCCGGATCTGTCCATGACGGTTTTTTTACTGCGTAGATAATAAACGGAGCAGCAACAACAATAACGCAACCGAGAATAAGAACGGCAAACCATACAGCATTGCTTCCTACTGCAATTTGGCCGGGAGGAATGAAACTAAGTACGAAAGCCAGCAAAGAACCGCAGAAGCCAAGACCTCCGATAAACCACATTAAACCGTTGCCTTTTTTTCCGATACGGAACGGACGGTTCGCTTTTTTCATGTTATAACGTAAGTAGATTGCTCCGCTGAACATCAGCATATACATAATCAAATACAACAAAACGGTAAGTTGTGATAATATCTGATAGAAACTTTGTACGGAAGGCATAACGACGAAGAGCAAACTAAGTAATGTTACGGCAATGCCTTGCAAATAAAGAATATTTTTTTGCACACCGTTATTGTTTGTCTTTTGAAAGAAAGGAGGGAGATAACCTGCTTTACCAACGGCAAAGATACCTTTCGAAGGACCTGCGACCCAAGTTAAAACACCGGCAAGTACACCGAATGCAAGAGCGATTGCAATGATAGGAGACAACCAGGAGGCATGTACATATTTAAAGTAATTATCAAATCCAACTAAAAGGCTCTGTGTTAGGTTAATGTCTTTCTCGGGAATAATAATACCAAGGGAGAATGTTCCCAAAACGAAGATAACAACGGTAATAAGAGAACCGATGAATACGGCTTTAGGATAATTTTTTGAAGGATTTTCCACATCTTTCACATGGATACCACCCATTTCCATACCTGCATAGAAAAGGAAAATACTGGCTGCGAGAACCAGATTGTCGAATTTGCTGAAATCTGGGAGGAAGCTTCCGTGAAAATCCATTTGAGATTGTCCTCCGGTAGAAAGATAGATGATAGCTAATAAAATTAGAAGACCGGCAGGGATGATGGTGCCGACAAGACCTCCTACTTTTGATACCTTGCCTACCCAGCCCATACCCTTCAGAGAGATGAAGGTTGCGATCCAATAAATAATAAGTACTACCGCCAAAGAATAATAGCGGTTTGATGCCAGAGCCATATCATGAACATCGTTCATGCCGATAAAAGCCAGCGAAACAGCGCCGAATGTCAATACGGTGGGGTACCAGATCGTACTTTCGATCCACTGTAACCAAATAGCCAGAAAACCCAGTTTTTTACCGTATGCTTCGCCGACCCATCGGAATACCCCGCCTTGTTTATCCTGAAACATAGCAGCCAATTCCGCTGCCACTAAAGCTGTAGGAATTAAAAATACGACAGCTGCGAATAAATAATAAAATGCGGAACTTAATCCGTAAACTGCTTCGGCTGGTAGTCCACGCAGACTGACTACAGCCGTTACGTTCATAATTGCGAGTGTAAACACTCCCAATTTGATGGCTTTACTTGTTCCTGTTGCCATAATAAATAATAGTTTTATAGATGAAACATTACTCGATTAATATTGAGGAATTTATTCTTGTCCCTCGTGTTTATAACAGCTTTATTTCTATTTGGTTTATTTACTATTATTAAAATGAACAAAACAAAAAACTTTAATCTTAAAGAGTGAACAAATTGATATTTGGAGTGTTACGGACAACTTCGGATAAGTTGTGTATTTAAGACAGTTAATCGGTATGAAATGCCATGTTTCGTTTGAGTAGTTTTGTCTATTTTAATATTTGGCTAAGAAATTGCCGGATATCTCCTTATTGCCGGATAGTTTTATTTTTGATATTAAGATAAAAAAGATAATTCGATATTAAAAAAGTGTCAAAAATATTTTGCATGATAATATAAAACCATTACATTTGAAGCAAATATAAAAATAATAGTGATTGTTTTTTTGCTGTAATAAAGCATTGGTAGAGGTTATTATTCTGAAAAACAGATTGATATGATATGTTTTAAGAATGACACAGAGAAAAGCCAGTAATACTTAATAAATGTAACAATATTTCTGTCTTAGATGATCGAAAAGCATTGATTTAAGTTAAAATATTCAGGTTTTGTTTTTAATATGATATATTTCAAATATAAATAGGCAAAATTCATGGAGCGAAAACACAATGAATGAGTTTTTTTCATGATAGTACTTAGTTTAGTTAAGCAATGGTAGAGGTTAGTCGGGATGACTGACCTCTGTTTTTATTATATTTGCACTGTAATTTATATACCATGAAAAAAACGTTTTTATTATTGAGCCTGCTAATATCGGGTGTGTCTCTTTTTAGCCGGAATGACGATGATGCGGCATATACTATAACGGATAAAGAATACTTTACGAATGGAAAAGTTTCCGTATTGGTACAGCATAATAATTATTATGTAGGACGTTGTTCCGGCATAGAAATCATACAGCATGGCGAACGGATTCTTACCAATGGAGGGGTTGCGATGTTATCTTGTGCAGTTCCCGATCCGAAAGATGTCCCGGTACCGCAAAGCGGCACCCGCTTTATAAATGTGGAAAAACACCAGATCGGTGCGAAGTGCCTATATCCTGAAATAGAATTGCCTTATAGTATAGCTGTGGAGAACCGGGGGAACGATTTTGTCCTGTCTCTTTATTTGGATGCACCTATTGCTGATTCTCTGAACGGGAAAATCGATTTTATTGTAGAACTCTACCCCGAAATGTATAAGGGAAAAAGTTATTTTATGGATGCAAAGAGTGGTATTTTCCCTAACCAGTTTGACGGAGCAATAGAGACCGACGGTCAATTCCACTCCATTAAGCCTCTATCGAAAGGGAAATCATTGGTCGTAGCACCGGAATTACCGCTTCATTCCCTGAAAATAAAGTCGGATAAAAACGATATAGAATTGATCGATGCCCGGGGAATACATGAACATAAATGGTTTGTAGTGCGCTCGGTTGTTCCGGCAGGCATTACAGGAAAAGCTCTGGAATGGGTAATAACACCTGCCAGCGATGAGTTGTGGAAACGCCAGCCGCGGATAGCTTATTCACAGATAGGTTATCATCCCCGGCAAAGAAAAATAGCTTATGTGGAACTGGACTCTACTGAACAGGCCAGAGGAAAACTGGAGCTGGTACGTCTGCGGCCCGATGGAACGAAAGAAAAGATAAAGACCGATAAAACCAGGGAATGGGGAAGGTACCTTTGTTATAATTATTGTACGATGGATTTTTCTAAAGTGCGGGAAGAAGGTCTTTACCAACTTGTATATGGTGATGCGGCATCCTTGCCTTTTCCTATATCGAATAGGGTATATAATGAAGTCTGGAAGCCTACGTTGGAAACATTTTTATGTGTTCAGATGTGCCACATGGCCGTAAAAGACAGAATACGGAATTGGCATGGAATCTGTCATAATGATGATGCGGTAGTTCCTCCCGCCAATCTCTCTTATCTTCTCGGATATCAGCAACGGGATACCAGCGATACCCCTTATAAATCTGGCGAGCATGTGCCCGGGGTAAATGTAGGAGGGTGGCACGATGCCGGAGATAACCAGGTTCCCCAGGGGGTAACTTCTCATGCTGTACACATGCTTACGCTGGCATATGAAGAATTTCGTCCTGAAACGGATCAGACGACAATAAACCAGCAGGATAAACAGACACTTCTGCATGTGCCGGATGGAAAAAATGATTTCTTGCAGCAGATAGAACATGGAGTATTGAATTTACTGGCAGGTTACCGTATTGCGGGGCATGCTTTTATCGGAACCATATGCAGCTCATGGGAAGAAAACCTGGAGATTGGATCGCCGGGTGATAATAACGACGGGATAGTCGGAACTAAAGATGATCGTTATGTTTTTACGAATAAAAGCCAGCCTGTCGAATACAATTCGGCTGCTACGTTAGCTGCTGCGGCAAGAGTACTTAAAGACTATGATAAAGCTCTTGCAACCGAATGCCTGACTACGGCGGAAAAGATATGGAATACGGAAAAAACGGCAGCTGCTGTTAAAGTAAGGGGAGGCTATGCCCCGTCTAATACCCAGAAAGAACAGGTATGTGCAGCAGTAGAACTCTTTTTGTCTACCCGGAAAGATGAATATAAGAGTTTCTTACTGGAAATTCTGCCCGAATTACCGGAAAGACAAATGGAAGGTTTGGCAGCGTCGCTTTGTCGTGTAGCAGAACCTTTGGGTTCGGAAACTTTTAAAAATCAGCTAAAACTGAGATTAGCGGAGTGGGGGAAGAAAAGATATAAGGCATACGAAGAAAATCCGTTTTTCTTGCCACCTCTCCATAAAATGTTCGGCTCTCTGGCATACAAACTGGGACATGCAGCTAATAACTATTTCCTGCATAAAACATATCCCGACTTATTTGATGATGACTACCTTTACCGGACGTTGCATTATACATTCGGCTGTCATGCAGTTCCCGACCGCTCTTTTGTCTCGGGCGTAGGAATAAAATCCCTGACACCGGGATTCGGATTTAATCGCAGTGATTTCTCCTACATACCGGGGGGAGTGACTTGTGGAGGAACGAGTTGGATACAACCGGATTTTCCGGAATTTAAAGAGAACGATCCCTACCTTTGGTTGCAGACGGAATATACGGTAGGAACAGCCGTCGATTATATCTTCTGTGTTTTGGCAGCCGATCACTTGCTTAAGTATTAAACTAATAAATATACTATGAATCATTTTTTAAGAAAAACACTTGTAGCTGTTATTTCAGCTTTAGTATTGTTGGTACAATATGTGCCGGCTGTGGCCGGAACCTCCGATACTAAAGATAATAAGGAGAAACCGCAGTTTTTTATTTATAGAAATACTTCCGGAAGTTTCGATGCAGAACGCTTGAAAAGAATAGATACTTACCTGAATCGGATGATAAATGAGGGGGTTGTTCCTCAGATTGTTACATTTGTGGCAAAAGACGGTATCGTTGTTCATAATAAGGCCTATGGTTACAGAAATATAGAACAAAGGGAGGTTTGTTCCACAGACGATATTTTCCGTAATGCGTCACAAACGAAAGCGGTAGTTACGGCAGCGCTGATGACTCTGTTTGAAGAGGGAAAATTCAATCTCGATGATCCGGTAAAAAAATTTATCCCGGAATTTGAGAATCCACAGGTCTTCGTCTCGCTGAATGATGATACCACATTCGTTTCCCGTCCTGCATCCTGCGATGTTACGATACGGCATTTATTAAGCCACTCGTCCGGCATTACTTATGGAACCTCATGGGGTAATCCATGGAAAGCCATTTTTGAAAAAGCCGATATTCCGGGAGTATATTCCCTGAAATCTTTAACTACGCAGGAAGTGGCCCGACGCATAGGTAAAATGCCGTTGTTGCACGATCCTGGTACAGCTTTTACATATGGGCTTAATATCGATGTGGCAGGTGCGTTGATTGAGATTATATCTGGCGAACCGCTTGATCGGTTTATGAAAGAACGTATATTCGATCCGTTGGGAATGAAAGATACCTATTTCTATCTTCCGGAATCAAAAGTAAACAGACTGGTAACGCTTTATACGAAATCGAAAGGAGAAGATCTCAAGCCATGTATAATTCCCGATTTTCAGAAATATCCCTATTCCGGTGCAAAAACATGGTTCAGTGGAGGTGCCGGTTTATGCGGTACGATTGAAGACTATGCGCGTTTTTGCCAGATGATTCTGAATGGAGGAGTTTTTAATGGTAACCGTATTTTAGGGCGTAAAACCGTAGAGCTCATGGGAAAGAATAACGTGGGCAATTTAAGGGGAAAGAATGGATTCGGACTGGGCTTTGAAACATTTGAGGAGAAAGACAGTTTTTATTCTCCCGTTTCGGTAGGTTCGCTGTCGTGGGGAGGTATGTACCATACCAATTATATAATAGACCGGAAAGAAAATATGATAATATTGATTTATTCGAACGTATTTCCTTACGACGGTCCCCAAATACACAACATATTTTACAATTTGGTATATCAGGCCTTGGAGTAATTAAGAAATATTCTAAAACGGAGTGAGACAACTGTCATTCAGGCATCCGGACAATAGATAATTTGTCCGGATGCTTTGTTATTTTTTGTGCCGGTATGGAATATCTTTACAACAAAATAAAGAAAGCTTAACACAAGGAATCAAAACAACATTCAAACATATCTGCTATATTTGTGAACAGCAAGAAGGCAAATATAGATGTAGAAATTAAAAGAATATGTCAGAAATTACAGGATTCATTTCACAGGTAATCGGCCCGGTAGTAGACATTCATTTTGGGGGCGATGATGAAAGTATCGTTACTCTTCCGCGCATTCATGATGCAATGACGATAACCCGCGATAACGGAAAAGAGCTGATTGTAGAAGTGCAGCAGCATATAGGGGAAAACACCGTTCGTACCGTTGCAATGGATAGCACTGACGGGTTGAGACGAGGACTGAAAGCCGTATCTACAGGTTCACCTATTACTATGCCTGTAGGGAAACAAGTAAAAGGAAGACTTATGAATGTGGTAGGTGAGCCTATCGATGGTATGAAGGCCCTTAATAAAAAGGGCGCTGAACCGATTCATCGGGAACCGCCTAAATTTGAAGATCTTACAACTACGCAGGAAGTCCTTTATACCGGAATTAAAGTAATCGATTTACTTGAACCCTATTCGAAAGGAGGAAAAATCGGACTTTTCGGAGGTGCTGGTGTAGGAAAGACCGTACTTATTATGGAACTTATCAACAATATAGCGAAAAAACACAATGGCTTTTCTGTATTTGCCGGAGTAGGGGAGCGCACCCGTGAAGGAAATGACTTGCTGCGTGAAATGATAGGTTCCGGAGTGATACGTTATGGGGAAAAGTTTCAGAAAGGAATGGACGAAGGGCACTGGGATCTGAGAGATATCGATTACGATGAGTTGGCACAGTCACAGGCAACACTGATATTCGGCCAGATGAACGAGCCTCCCGGAGCGCGTTCCGATGTTGCGCTTTCCGGACTTACTGTTGCTGAATCGTTCCGTGATGCAGGGCAGGAGACGGGAGCAAAAGACATTCTCTTTTTTATTGACAATATATTCCGTTTTACGCAGGCAGGTTCTGAGGTATCGGCTCTGCTCGGACGTATGCCTTCCGCAGTAGGTTATCAGCCTACTCTGGCAACTGAAATGGGTGCTATGCAGGAACGTATAACCTCTACCAAAACAGGATCTATTACATCTGTTCAGGCTGTATATGTACCGGCTGACGACCTTACCGACCCGGCTCCGGCAACCACATTTACCCACCTTGATGCTACGACCGTTTTAAGTCGTAAAATCACTGAATTAGGAATATATCCTGCCGTTGATCCGTTGGAATCTACGTCACGAATACTTGATCCGCTGATTGTAGGGCAAGAGCATTATGATGTTGCGCAACGTGTTAAACAGATACTACAGAGAAACAAGGAGTTACAGGATATTATATCTATTCTCGGTATGGAAGAGTTGTCCGAGGCCGATCGTATCACGGTGAACCGTGCACGGCGCGTACAGCGTTTCCTTTCCCAACCCTTTGCCGTTGCTGAACAGTTTACGGGAGTGCCGGGAGCTATTGTTCCCATTGAAGAAACCATACGTGGTTTTAAGATGATACTCGACGGCGAAGTGGATCATCTTCCTGAATCGGCATTCCTTAACGTAGGAACCATCGATGAAGCGATAGAAAAGGCAAAAAAATTACAGGAACAAGCAACACGCTAAAGTATGAAACTGGAAATATTATCACCGACAGGAACCATTTTCAAAGGAGAAGCAGATAGTATTTCGTTGCCGGGAACATATGGAAGCTTTGAGATACTCGGCGGACATGCACCTTTGATTGCTGCTTTACAACAGGGGAAAGTGCATTACACAGTGTCTGGAATAACGGAAGCATTAGATATACAAGGCGGTTTTGTCGAGGTACAGCAAAACGACATTTCTGTTTGTGTAGAATAAAAATATTTAATTTAATATGGTTCGATTAAAACTACGATTATTAGGATTGGTAACAGGAGTAAATTTGGCACTCGGAATATTGGTGTGGCTTTTCCTCTTTGTTTTATGGCCACATCACTACTTCAAGTGGTATCCCTCTATTCCGGCCTATTTCTGGCTTATGGGTGTAATTATGATATTTGCTCTGAATCGCCGAAAATCACAGGATCCCAATTACGTAGTTACGGCATATATGGTTATTCGGATGACTAAATTACTCTCTTCTCTTGTTTTTTTGTGGCTATATACGGCACTTGTGCATGAATACATCTATGCTTTCGGACTAACCTTGATGTTGTTTTATTTTATTCATCTTGCAATCGAAAGCTATGTGTTTTATTTGTATGAAAAGAGAAGGATGATAAGAAAAAAAGGAAAAGAGAATCGGCAATAAAATGGAACGTTCACGATTTGCATTTAAAATAATATTTTTTGTAGTCCTACTATTGTCTGTCAATACGACGGCAAAGGCGATTGATACGGATATTGATGTAAAAGAGATCGTTTTCGAACATCTTGAGGACTCTTACCATTGGCATATCACCGAGTGGAACGGTAAAGATATAGCTATACCGCTTCCGGTCATAGTATGGAGCGAAAAGAACGGATGGAATGTATTTTTATCTACACCTTTATATAAAGAGGGTAGCTATGAAGGATTTTATATAGCACCCGAAGGTGAATTCAGAGGTAAATTAGTGGAAAAGAATGCAGCGGGAGAAGAAGTCCGTCCGTTGGATTTATCTATTACGAAAAATGTATTTTCGATGTTGATTACCAGTACATTGCTTATATTTATCGTAATAGGTGCAGCACGTTGGTACAAGCGTCATCCGATGCAGGTACCGGATAAATTTGTCGGTATGATGGAAATGGGTGTCATGGCTGTACATGACAGCGTTATTAAAGAAAACATAGGGCCTGATTATAAGCGCTATGTTCCTTATCTGACAACAGCATTCTTTTTCATTCTCATAAATAATTTGTTCGGACTTTTACCGATATTTCCTGGTGGAGCCAACCTGACCGGAAACATAGCCGTTACATTTACATTGGCGATATGTACATTTCTGGCAACCAATATATTCGGAACGAAGAAATACTGGAAAGATATTTTCTGGCCTGATACCCCTATATTTCTTAAAGTACCGATTCCGGTTATGCCTTTCGTAGAATTCTTTGGAATATTCACAAAACCTTTTGCCTTGATGATCCGGCTTTTTGCGAATATGATGGCAGGGCATACCATTATTTTAGGACTTACCTGTTTGATATTCATTACGGCCTCTATGGGGGTAGCGGTTAATGCCGGAATGACGGTCGTATCGGTTCTTTTTTGTATATTTATGAATTGCATAGAAGTGTTGGTCGCATTTTTGCAAGCGTACATATTTACATTGTTGTCAGCCGTTTATATAGGCCTGGCAAGAGAAAAATGAGATAAAGGTTATTGCACTAAAAACAAATAAAAGATTATAAACTTAAAATTGTAAAGTTATGCTACTTTTTGTATTATTACAAGCCGCTCAGGCTGCTGCTTCAGGTATGAGTTTAGGACAATTAGGCGCAACTATCGGTGCAGGTCTTGCTGTAATCGGAGCTGGTATCGGAATTGGTAAAATCGGAAGTTCGGCAATGGAAGCTATAGGAAGACAACCTTCTGTTGTAGGTGAAATCCGTACCTCAATGATTATCATGGCCGCATTGGTTGAAGGAACGGCATTGTTTGCCATTGTAGTTTGTTTCCTTGCTCTCTTTCAGTAATAACACTTATGACCGTTACGACCGAAAATTTCGTTACGGTGAAATAGTTGATATATTTTATACAGAAAGAATCTGTTATCCTCCCCGAAAAGAATGGGATCTGTTTCGATACGCTTATGAGGAGGAATTTGATTAACTAAACTATAAATAGATACTATGTCATTATTAGTTCCTGATACTGGTTTATTGTTTTGGATGCTGCTCTCTTTCGGAACTGTATTTTTTATCCTTAAGAAATACGGCTTTCCGGTTATTATAAAGATGGTAGAAGAACGAAAGGCATATATCGATCGATCGATCAAAGCCGCACAAGAAGCCAATGAAAAACTGGATGGTATTAAAGCAGAAAGTGAAGCAATACTGGCGAAAGCACGGGAAGAGCAGGCTGCAATGCTAAAAGAAGCACTTTCTGAAAAAGAGCGTATCATCAGCGAAGCCCGAGAGCAGGCATTGGCCGAAGCAGGTCAGTTAATTGATAATGCGCGTGAAGAGATACAGTCAGAAAAGAAACGGGCTATACGTGAAGTGCGCAATGAAATAATAAACCTGTCGGTCGATATTGCAGGAAAAGTAATACGGCAGAAAATTGCAGATGATGCCAGTCAGAAGGCTGTGATAGACCGTATGCTTGATGAAACGCCGTTTTATAAATCGTAATTTATGAATACAGGTATCATTTCTGTAAGATATGCGAAGGCGTTGCTGGCATATGCTAAAAACACTGGAAAAGAAGAGGTACTCTACAAGGAGATGCGGACCCTTTCCGAAAGCTTTGAAGAATTTCATACGTTGCGTGAAGCTCTCGAAAATCCAATTCTCCGGACTGAAAAAAAAGAGATGCTTCTCATTACGGCTGCCGGCATTAACGTAAGCGATCAGTATAAACGTTTTATACAGCTTGTCTTGAAAAATAAACGGGAAACAATGTTACCGCTTATTAGCCTGATCTATATTAACCTGTATAGGAAAGACAAGAACATTTATACGGCAAAATTGATTACGGCAACCCGTGTGGATAAGGAAATCGAAGAGCGGATAGCCAGAATTATAGAAAGTAAAACGAAGGGTACCGTTGAATTTCAGACAAAAGAAAAGCCTGAGATTATAGGTGGCTTTGTTTTGTTTATGAGTGGTTACCGTGCCGATGCCAGTGTCGTTTCACAGCTGAACCGCATACGCAAGCAGTTAATAGAAGATAAATAATAACAATATGTCAGATACGATTAAAGTTAGCGAAATATCCGAATTGTTGTTAAAGCAACTCGAAGATGTCTCAACCGACATTCATCTTGACGAGGTCGGAACAGTGCTTCAGGTTAGTGACGGTGTAGCACGTATATATGGTCTTAACAATGCCGAATCCAATGAATTGCTGGAGTTTGACAATGGGATTAAGGCTATTGTTATGAACCTTGAAGAAGACAATGTCGGAGCGGTTTTATTAGGCCCTACCGATCGTATAAAAGAAGGATATACCGTGAAACGTACGGGAAAAATCGCATCGATATCCGTCGGTGATAAGATGCTCGGAAGAGTAATCGATCCGTTAGGAAACCCGATCGATGGGCTGGGGGATATCGAAGGCGCAGACTGTGAAATGCCCCTCGAACGTAAAGCTCCCGGTGTTATTTTCCGTCAACCGGTAAACGAACCGTTGCAAACGGGTATCAAGGCTGTTGATGCTATGATTCCGATCGGACGAGGGCAGAGGGAGTTGATTATCGGCGACCGTCAGACAGGAAAAACATCCATAGCTATTGATACCATTCTTAATCAGCGGCGTAATTTCGAATCAGGCAATCCCGTTTACTGTATTTACGTTGCTATCGGGCAAAAAGCTTCAACGGTAGCAGCGCTCGTAAATACGTTGCGTGAGAAAGGTGCTCTCGAATATACGATAATAGTAAATGCTACGGCCTCCGATCCTGCGGCCATGCAATATTTTGCTCCATTTACAGGCGCTGCGATAGGAGAGTATTTCCGTGATACGGGTCGCCATGCCCTTGTTGTGTACGACGACCTTTCGAAACAAGCCGTTGCTTATCGTGAAGTATCCCTGATTCTTCGTCGTCCTTCCGGTCGTGAAGCATATCCGGGCGATATTTTCTATCTGCATTCACGTTTGCTTGAACGTGCGGCAAAAATTATCGGACAACAGGAAGTTGCAGCTGAAATGAACGATTTACCTGATAGCTTGAAAGGAAAAGTAAAGGGTGGGGGGTCTTTAACCGCTTTACCGATCATTGAAACACAGGCAGGAGACGTATCGGCTTATATTCCTACCAACGTAATTTCTATTACGGATGGACAGATATTCCTTGAAACAGACCTTTTCAATCAGGGTATCCGCCCGGCTATTAATGTCGGAATATCAGTTTCCCGTGTTGGTGGAAATGCGCAGATCAAATCGATGAAGAAAGTAGCGGGAACATTAAAGATAGATCAGGCACAATACCGTGAACTGGAATCCTTTACGAAGTTCGGAGGAGATATGGATCCAGTAACGGCGCATACGATAGATAAAGGACAGAAAAATACTCAGCTTCTGGTACAGCCGCAGTATAGTCCTATGCCTGTGGAGCAACAGATTGCAATTCTGTATTGCGGTACACACGGTTTGCTTAAAGATGTTCCGCTTGACAAAGTGCATGAATTTGAAAAAATGTTCCTGCAATTAATGGTTGATACACATACCAAAGATGTGTTGGAGCCTTTGCGGGAAGGTATTATAAACGATGAAATCGGACATATAATCGAAAAGGAAGCCGCCGTTGTATCGAAGAACTTTAAGAAAAAGTAAAAAATGGCATCACTCAAAGAGATAAAAGGTCGTATAGCTTCGGTAAATAGCACGAAAAAAATTACCTCGGCAATGAAAATGGTTGCCTCGGCAAAGTTACATCATGCACAGGCAGCTATAGAAAACATGTTGCCCTACCAGCGCAAGCTTAACTCGATTCTTTCTAATCTTCTTGCCTCAGGAGATGATTTCGATTCGCCATATACTAATAAGCGTGAAAAAATAAACCGTGTGGCATTTGTCGTATTCTCATCTGACACCGGATTATGCGGAGCCTTTAACGCCAATGTAGTGAAAGAAGCCGAAACGCTTATGCATACTTACCGTAAAGAGCAGGTATTGCTGTATCCGGTTGGAAAGAAGGCACGAGAAGCACTTCTTAGGGCAGGCTATAAGGCTGAAGGTAATTTTGACCATATGGCCGACAAGCCCGATTATGCAGAAGCCGCACAATTAGCCTCATCTTTGATGGAAATGTTTGAGAATAAAGAAATCGATAAGGTAGAACTCGTTTATCATCATTTCAAAAATACGGCGGTACAAGTGTTGACGAATGAAACATTTCTTCCTTTGCAGATAGAGAGTAACGAGTCTGTGGACAAAAATGGCTTTATAAATGATGATTATATCCTTGAACCTCCGGCTCAGGAACTTTTGGCTCTTCTATTACCAAAAGTATTGAGGCTGAAGTTTTATACTGTGCTTCTCGATAGCAATGCTTCCGAACACGGAGCACGTACAATGGCCATGCAGCTGGCATCTGATAATGCTAATGAGTTATTGCAAGATCTGACAGTATTATATAATAAATCGCGTCAGCAGTCTATTACGAGCGAGCTTCTCGATATAATGGGAGGTGCAGCACAGCGTTGATATTTTTTTATCTATTGAAAAGAGATACATTTGTTTGACGTGGAAAACAGTACGGCAGAAGAATAGCCATTATCAGTACGTAAGGACGGCGGGCATCCCGCCGTTTTTCATTTTTATGAAATTTGCTTGATGAAAACAAATGAATAAGTAATTGCTCCGGATTGCACAAAATTTGTTTCTATATTTAGCCGGAGGTTAATTAATCAATCATATACGCATGAAAACAACACTCAGAATATTCCGTATCATCAGCAAGCTGTTGCTGCTGGCATATGTCACAATAGTAAATTTTGTCTTTATTACGGTGTTTTACGCATTGCTACTTTCAATCTTGCGTCATATATGGCCGGCATACATACCGGGTCTGTTTGATGAGGGGGTGATTCCGTAAGACAGTGCAGACGTAACAAATCGCATCTGCACTGTTGCCTCAATTGTGCCGGAAACCGTTTTTGAGGAAACAGGAAATGCAGCAATAGTCCAGATACAAGGGAAGAAGCAATCGTTTTGGAAGGATATATCTGAAGCGGACAAATCTGTGAGAAGAATAGCCTAAAACCATGATTTTCAGGATAAACCAGCCATTCTTCCGGCAATATATGAAAAAATATTATGGAATGGATTTCCGCCCGTGGCGCAAAGAACTTCGTTTGCGCGAGGCAGCCCGTCTGTTTACTGAACATCCCGAATACAAGTATTGACAAGGTCTGCGAGATGCTAGGATACAATGACAACGGTAATTTCAACCGGGATTTCAAAAAGATGACGGGAGTGACGCCCAAATGTTACTGCCAACGTCTTTCGTCAGTTGAATTAGTTTTTTATATCTGAGAAAATTTATTATTTAAATATTTGTCAATTATCAAAATATTCTATCTCTTTGATTTTGTTTCCTTATAAAATAGGGAATATACGGCTGATTCAAATTAGTTAAATAATTTCATCGCATCGTATTAAACATAATAGATATTAGAGACGAAAAGGGCGTTAACATTTAACGCCCTCAGATTTAGCTATTTTCGTAGAGTTATGCTCTTAATACTAAAATTGGAACTTTTGAATAAAATAGCATCTTAGATGCAAAGGATGCATATAAAAGTTTTGAGAATGGATTTCTTTTATGCGTTGTGATTGCTAAAAGATCTACGGAGTTCTCATTGAGGAAATCATTCAGGTTGGCGAACATATCTTTTGTCTCGATTAACTTGTATTGAATGGAAACGTTCGGATATTTCTTTTTCAGGAACGTGCTCATATTCTCCAAATGCTCTTCAGCTTCTCCGTCATGTCTTTTTTCTTTGAAATGGACAATCGTATAGTTAATTGAACGGCCTTCCAGCAACTCCATCAGGTGATCGAATGCCTGTATAGCCCTTTCATCGAAATTAGTAGCAAACGCAATATGCCTGATTTTTGTGAATGCGTCTGAAGGGGCATTTTCAGGAACAGCTAAAACCTTTTGTTTTGATTGCTCGATAACCTCGGCGGTTACGCTTCCTAAAACTTCCAGTTCTCGTTTGCTGGCACCCCGTGTACCCATTACAATCATCAATGGTTTCAGCTCTTCTCCGAGCTCTACGATAACCTCTTCTGGAATACCTTCACGAATAATGGTCGAATGGTGTATTTCTGGAAGTACGCCAGATTCTTGTAGCGATTTTATTTCAGCCAAAAGCTTTTTCATTCCCTTATCGGCACGTTGCAATGCTTCTTTAAGGTCAATATCCAGCCCTTCTTGTGCTGCTACCGGAGCCAGATCGTTGATAGTAAGGGCCATAGGTATGAACGGAACATAATAGACATGTGCTATTATTATTTTTGCATTTAACGATTTTGCTGCAGAAAATCCTAATTTACAAGCTTTTAAAGAATAGTCGGAAAAATCTACGGGAATAAGAATCGTACGTTTGTGCTTTTTATCCTCTTTACCATCCTCGTTTTCGGAATCTCCTTCGATATCCGTTTTAAAAGAGGAAGCCTCTATAACTTTCAAAGCGTTGGGCAAATCGCTCTCTTTTATGCGGACCCTTACTCCCTCCGAACTTTGCGGAATCAGCACATTTACATTCTGGATATATGTTGTAATACCCTCGCTTTCAAGCATACTTTTCAGTATGATAGCCTTTTCATAAGAATGAATGGCCAACGTTACCAGCTTATCCTCCATAATCGTATAATTTAAAAATTAAACATGTACAAAAAAAGAAATCCCACAGCTTTGTTTCGAGAGCAATGGGATTTTTACTGTGTTACGCCAACTGTCCGCTTGGCTGCTGTTCCTGCATAATTTGCAGTGCCCTGTCCAGAATGGTGGTGTCGTCTAATGCAACTACACCGCCGTCTGATCCCTCTTCAATATGCACTCCGCAACTTCTTCCATCTTTAAAGTTATACCCTCCGAAGTAGTTCCTTACGGTTTCTACTTTTAGACCTAGTTCATCAGCAATCCGGTGAATTGTTCCGTCGGGAAGAGCATCTTTAATTTTCCTCAATTCGTTGAATGAAATAGTTCTTGCCATAGTAATAAAGTTTAGAGGTTTGAAATACTACCTGCTAACATAGGCAAATAAATCCCTTTTTCAAAATAAACAAATCAAAAAAAAGGATGTTTAAAAACATCCTTTTTTTTTGATTATACTAGCACTTCACTGAATAGAAGCAGGAAAATGATCATTCCGTATATCGTTCCCGATAGTAATTTTATTTCATTTGGTCTCAGATTGTACTGCTCTTTTGGTAATTTATTGTGCAGTGCGAGATAGTTTCTTGTCCTTTGATATAACAAATAAACCAAAGTGCTTGAAACAACGCCGATCAGTGTTCCTCCCAGAATATCTGTCGGAAAATGTACACCTAAGTAGATTCGCGTATAACAACTGAGCAAAGCGCATAAAATAATCGTAAATGTATACAGGCGATTTTTCAATAGCAGTGCCGTAAAGGTTGCGAAACCAAAAAAGTTAGCAGCATGACTCGATGTAAAGCCGTATGCACCGCCTTTATAGTCATTGAAAGAAATAACGTACGGAGCAAAGTCCGGATGATGCGAAGGTCGGCTGCGGGCAAAGAAGGGCTTGCAGAAACCCGATGAAAGTTGGTCGCACAACGTAATAGCAAGCACTATAAATAAGATAACCAATAAAGCATCCTTCCAGTTCTTCTTATAGAAAAGCAAAAATAAGAAAACCAGCAATAGGAAAATCCATGGCCATTTGCCGGTATAAATCCACATAAATTTGTCGAGAAAAGAAGGCAACCCTCCGTTTAAAAAGAAAAAAAGGTCGCGCTCATACGGCAAAGTCCACTCCATCATAACTTTATATTCTTTCCAGTTTATTATTTTCTATCCATCCCACAGTGCCATCGGGCAACTCAATTTCTGACCAATTGCTCAATGCGCTTCTTACCTTTACTTTCGTACCTTCGTGCAGCACAAATAAATCTGTTCCGCTTTTATCGGGCGAACTTTTGATTGTTACAGTCGCAGCCATGATAATCGCCTGATCTCTGAGTTCCTGCTTTTCCCGTTGAGAGTAAGCGAAAGAATTCGATACGATTGAAAGAAACAGAGTTGAAAGGCCTACGTAAAAACCGATCTTTTTTAGGATAATTCGCCTTCCGAAAAAGAATAGGAACAACGAAGCCAGAAAAAGAAAGAAAAAGCAAATAGCAGCAATCCCCCACCCTCTTTCGCTAAAAAGATTTTTCGTATCGTCCAGCCACCGTTTTAAAAGAAACGTCTCGGTTACATTTACCGTATCGACATTTTTCGCACGAGCCATTTCTAAATTAAACTGGGCATCCTTATCCGACGGGTCTAACATTAGACAGCGTTCATAGTTGAGGATCGCCGGACCGATGTTATTCATTTTGTAGTAGGTATTTCCTAAATTATAATAAACCTCTGCCGATTCGCCTTTTTCGTCAAGCAACTGTTTATACAGTTCTTCAGCCTGGGCATATTGTCCGCTTTTATACGCTTCTTCCGCCTTTTGTTCCAATCCCGCTTCTTGTGCCTGTATCAGAACAAAAGAACCGGATAAAATGAATAAAAGAAATATCTTTTTCATATGATTTATATTACCCATATTCAACGTTTGATTGTATTTTCCATTTTTCCGATAGCTTTCGAAGCCCGGTCGAAAAGCCCGGACATATCTTCTTCGCTGCTGACCGGTGCAAAACGTGCAAATTCGCACGTATTCAGAATATCGATAAATTCCTCTATCAACGAATCTTCAACGCCGAAATTCCGGAGTTCCGTCTCTATATTATCTTTTGTCAGGTCGGCAAACGGAATATTGAGTTTATCGCTGATATAGCCCCACAAAGCCTTGTGTAACTCTTCGTAATACTCTTCCTTCTTGTGGTTCCGCAATAATTGCTGTGCAATTTTTAGTCTTTTTACGGCTACTTTATTTGCCTTTTTAGTACGTTGCAAAGCGAAGTCCGAATTTTCTTTTACCTGTTTACGGAAAATTATGATCAGGATTGCCGATATCAATGCCGGGATTATGAACAACAGCCAGTAAATAAGTGAACCGAAGAAATAATTTCCTTTTTCATAATAATGGAATCCTCCGGTTTTAAGATAACGGATATCCTGTCCCAATACCTTAACCTGCTCTTTATTCGTATAGTTATTCATAACAGTGGCATTACCGCTGTTATCGCCTTTTTCGACCGTAAGATGAAATGCTTCGCTTTTTAATGTCTTGTATGTGCCGGTTTTAAGATCGAAGAATGAAAATTCGATAGGAGGAATATCAAATTCTCCCGGAAAACGGGGTATTGCATAATATTCGAATTTCTTATATCCGCTTACTCCTGCCGCAGTCACTTTTATATCGTTTTCGATTTTCGGGTCGTAAACTTCAAAATCATTCGGGAACGTAACTTCCGGAGTTTTGATTAACTTGATATTCCCGTCGCCTGCAATCTGGACCTTAATCGTTACTGCTTCATTCGCCTTTACCTTCAGGCTATTAATTTCCGTCGACATGGTATAATTGCCTACGGCACCTGAGAATGAAGTAGGCTTTCCTGACGGTAAAGGCTTCACGTCGATGGTTATGGGCGCAGAAGTTATTACTTTTCTGACATCCTGATACGTGTCGAAGAAATCATCGAAGAAACTCCGCATCTTTTGTTGGGTTCTTATACGGACTACAGCATCGAACTTTCCGGATTCTATCGTTATCTTACCCGAATGCTGGGGATAAAGAATTGCCTGCTTCAGCACCACAGTGCGGTAATTTCGTCCGTTATAGTGTTCCATAGACCATTGTTTCTCCTGCGGCAGATCGATCTCCTGTACCAGAAAGCCTTCGTATTCCGGGAATTTTACGTTTTCCAGTCCGGCATCATAAAGAGAATAAAGCTTTAATGTGGCTAACACACCCTCTTGCTCATACACAGAATTTTTTGAAAGTATCAGGCGTACGAAAAGACCGTCCTTCTGTATTTCACCCGATGCGGCATCGGCGGTTGATGCATTGCCACCCTGTGATGAAGATGGAGCCTTACTGTCTGGCGGAAGGACTTTTATGGTTAGCGAATTAGAACTGTAATTTGCACCCTTTGCCTTTACAGTAGCGGGTGGAATTGTAAAAGTCCCCTCTTTATTCGCCAATAAAACATATGTGTAAGTAACAGTATAAGTCCTTGTCGATTTTCCGTTTATGATCTGCACGCTCATGCTCGTAGAAGTCGAAGGCCCCATCAGGACGTCAAAATCTGCTAATGGAGGAACGCGTAAATCGGAACCTTCGGCCGAAAGAACATATTTCAACTGAAAACGTTCCCCTTTTACTACGGCATTAGGAGCCTCTGCTGTGAACGTTACATCCTGTGCATTTGCTAAACCTGTAAATAATGCAGCTAAAAGAATTAAAAATATTTTTTTCATTGTTTCTGTATCTCTATATTCTCCAATAAATCAGCTTACCAGTTTTTGTCCGTAACCTTACGTTGCTGATGTTGCTGTTGGGCTTTCTGGACTTTCTCCTGAGTCTCTTTTTCATCTTGTAAGAATGCATCCAGAAGCTGCTGGGCATTGTTCTCACTCATTTTCTCGTTCGGCTGCTCCTGCTCCTGGGTTTTATTCTTCTGACTGTCTTTTTGTTGCTGCTCTTGCTCTTGTTCCTGCTGGTCATCCTTATTTTGATCCTGGTTCTGCTCTTTATTTTGCTGGTTGTCCTGCTGGTTTTGCTGATCTTGCAACATCTTCTGGGCTATAGCCAGGTTATAACGTGTTTCATCGTCCGACGGATTCAGACGTAAAGAACCTTTGTAAGCTTCGATGCTCTTCG
Source organism: Bacteroidales bacterium (assembly GCA_029007825.1). Classification (GTDB taxonomy): domain Bacteria; phylum Bacteroidota; class Bacteroidia; order Bacteroidales; family JAQXIO01; genus JAQXIO01. The sequence continues at coordinate 31,026 of JAQXIO010000074.1, forward strand.
CATAATCTTTTTCTTTCATCAAAGCGTTACCTATATTATGCAACGCTTGTGAAATACGATGTTTATCTTTTTCTTCCCCTATAACTTTCTGAAACTCCTCTAAAGCTTCTTTATATTTTTCCTGTTTATAAAGAGCATCACCCAGATTATATGCCGCCTCGGCCGATTTACCGTTTGCGTCTAAGGCCTTCCGGTATTCGATTTCAGCCTCTGTATATTTTTCTTTTTTATAAAGTTTGTTCCCCTCCCTGATGTCGCTGCGCACCTGCTTTTGCGCAGAAATACCGCCGCTAATCAAAAGAACGGAAAGAACAAATACTAATTTTCTCATGAATTCAATAGCTAAAATGATTCGTTACGAAAATAATTTCACTCGTTTCAATATCCTGTTTTTTCTGTCCAGAATAAAGAATTCTATCAATAATAAGATAAATACAATCCATGCAATAGATTGAAATTGCTCATTGTATTCCGAATAAACCTTACTTTCCATATCTGATTTCGTGAGCTGGTCAATCTGGTCGATAAGAGCTTTCAATGCGTTATTTGTATTGTCGGCTCTCACATAGATACCTTTTCCTTCTGCGGCAATTTCCTGTCCGAGGCTTTCATTCAGTTTTGTAATGACCATATTGCCGTCTTTGTCGGTCAGGTATGAGTTTCCGACGGGTATCGGGGCGCCGCTTGGGTCCCCTACTCCTACTACATCGACTTTGATTCCTTTCTCAGCGGCGCGCTTAGCTGCACCCAATGCATCGTCTTCGTGATTTTCCGCATCGGTAATGAGTATAATTGCCTTATCGGCTGTCTGGTCCGGAGAAAAAGAGCGAGCTGCCAGATCGATCGCTTCACCGATAGATGTTCCCTGAACGGATATCAGCGAAGGATTGACAGACGAAAGAAACATCTTGGCCGAAAGCTGGTCGGCTGTAATAGGCAACTGCGTATATGCCTGTCCTGCAAATACGATCAACCCGATTTTATCGTCCTGCAAACGGTCGATCAGTTTGCTTAAAATCTGCTTTGCTTTATCTAAGCGGCTCGGAGAAACGTCTTCCGACAACATGGAATTCGATACGTCGAGACAAACCATGATCTCTACGCCCTGGCGTTTTACCGTTTCGAGCTTTGAGCCGAATTGAGGCCCCGCAATAACAAAGATAAGGGCCGTAATGGCACCGAGCAAAAGCAGGTATTTACTGTTCTGTTTTTTATACGATACATCAGGCATCAGTTCTTTCAGAAGAGAACGGATACCGAAACGGCCCATTGCACGGCGTTTTAATATAATAGTGAAAATATAGAATGCCATCAATGCCGGTATCAGCAGCAATAAATACAAATATTCCGGATGTGCGAAACGAAACATATAAAATCTCCTTCTCTTTTTATGGTATATTTCTCAATACGGTCTGTCTCAGCAACAGTTCCAGTAAAAGCAAAGCAAATGCCAGTAAAGCAAAATTCTTATACTCCTCCTGTCTCTTGCTATATTCCGTTACACTCAACTTTGTTTTTTCCATCTTATCGATTTCCTCATAAATATCTTTCAACTTACGGTTATCGGTTGCACGGAAATATTTTCCACCTGTAATAGTGGCGATCTGGGTTAAGGTGTTTTCATCTATATCCACCGGAATATTTTGATACCTTATGCCCATAGCCGTCTGGATTGGATAGGGAGCCATTCCTTGTGTTCCCACACCGATCGTATATACCCGGACACCGAAAGTCTTGGCAATCTCGGCTGCCGTAGCAGGAGCTATTTCACCACGGTTGTTCGAACCGTCTGTCAGCAATATTATGACTTTTGATTTCGCTTTGCTGTCTTTGATACGGCTTACGGCATTTGCCAGGCCTAATCCTATCGCCGTACCATCCTCTATTACTCCGCACGACACATTATGCAGCAGATTCAGCAGCACCGTATGATCGGTAGTTAAAGGTACTTGCGTAAAGCTTTCGGCAGCGAAAAGTACTAATCCGATATTATCATGAGGGCGGCCGCTAACAAAGCTTCCCGCAACATCTTTTGCCGCCTCCAGACGGTTAGGCTTCAGATCTTCCGCCAACATACTGCTCGAAATATCCAGCGCCATAACGATGTCGATACCTTCTGTCGATGTATTGGACCATGAATCGGTACTTTGCGGACGGGCCAAAACCAGAATGATAAGGGTTACGGCCAATAAGCGCAATAAAAAAGGCAGATGGCGCAGATAAACCTTATAGCTTGCCGGTAAACGCAGAAAAGCATTTGCACTTGAAATTCGTATGGAAGCCTGCGCCTTGCTTGCTTTCCATATATACCACCCGATCATGGGTAGCAGTACAAGCAAAAGGTATAAATATTTAGGATTTGCAAAAACCATCATTAACCAAATTAATTATTCATCTTTCGTCTCTGAATTTTCGGAATTCGGAGCGGAATCATCTTCTTTGTTCTCATCCTCATCCGGTACTTTCGGAATTACCTTCGTAGATTCGACTATCAGATATGCATTTTGCAGCGAACTTTCATTCTCATCGAATAAAGGAACATATTTGGCGAATTTCACCAGGTCTGCAACCGATAAAATAGATTTCAGCTTATCCAGTATCGGCTGAGCTTCCGGAACACCCTTTATATAAGATAAAAGTTCAGAAGTAGTCATTTCCATAGCGTCTATATGGAACCGTTCGTCGATATAGACGCGTAATACATCCGTAAGCTGTGTATAGTACTCTTTGGTACGTCCTTGCGACCATATCTTTTCCTCTTTTATTTTATTCAACTCGGTTAAAGCCTTTTCATGTGGAGGAATCAATTTTTCGGGAGCAATTACTTTTCGTCCCTCGTTCCGTTTCTTCATATACTTGTAAATAAAGTAAGCTGCCACACACAGCAGAATTATGATTAACGGAATTATAATCCATAGAAGATAATCGCTTAATACAAATGCAGGTTTCCATACTCCTTTGATATCGTATATCTCGTCCGGGTTTACCTGATCGAGAGGAATTGTCGAGACTTTTAAAGCCAGTGGATCCGAATAAACCGTATCCAGACCATCGATCACCTTGAACGGAGGAATATAATAAAGAGCCGAATCAAAAGAGGTTACCAGAACCGATTGTCTCAGTTGCATGCGTTGGTTATCCAACATAGTCGTGTCCAGTTTATCGATTCCAATCACCTCTACCCCGTTCATGATCGTATCTCCGAATACAGGTAACTGGAGCACCTTTCCCTGATCGGTAGTTACATCGATGTGGATGCGTGTTTGTTGTCCTATCAGAAGCGCAGCCGAATCGACCGAAGCTTTGATATAAGTTTGTTCTCCCTTTGCCGGAAGTACACACATTAAGAGGACTACCACAAAAAATAAACCTATACGTTTGGATATTGAATGCATCATAAAATTCATTAAGCTCTTTTCTCAAATAAAGCAATCAAAGATTTTACAAAATCCTGGTCTGTTCTGATCGATATCGCATCAACACGGCTTTTTCTGAATGTATCGGTCATTTCCGTTTGACGGCGTCTCCACCACTCGGCATAAGTACGGCGCGTCTTGGACGACGATGTATCGATCCACATCTCTTTTTCCGATTCCGCGTCCATGATTTTCATCAGACCTACATTCGGAATCTCTTCTTCCCGGCGGTCATACACCTGTATAGCCACTACATCATGCTTTTTATTGGCAATGGATAAAGCATCTTTATAAGGAAGCGGATTGATAAAGTCTGAGATCAGGAATGTGGTACAACGTTTCTTTATGGCACTTGTCAGATATTTTAATACCATAGACAAGTCCGTCTTTCTTTCGGAAGGCTCGAAATCGATTAACTCACGGAGAATAAAAAGAGTATGCTTACGTCCCTTTTGGGGCGGTATAAACTTCTCTATATGGTCCGAAAAGAAAATCACGCCGATTTTATCGTTGTTTTGGATAGCAGAAAAAGCAAGTGTCGCAGCAATCTGCGTAATCATCTCCTTTTTCATCATTACAGCCGTTCCGAAATCACGACTTCCTGAAACATCGACCAGCAACATAACCGTCAATTCCCGTTCTTCCTCGAAGACTTTTACATACGGCTTATTATAGCGAGCCGTAACATTCCAGTCTATATCGCGTATATCATCGCCGTATTGGTATTCCCGCACCTCGGAAAAAGCCATACCCCTACCTTTAAAAGCAGAATGATACTGTCCTGCGAAGATATTCCTCGACAGACCTCTCGACTTGATCTCGATGCGGCGGACCTTTTTAAGCAATTCACTTGTTTCCATACGCAGAATCAGGGTACCTCTACCTTATTCAATATCTCATTGATAATTTCCTCGGATGTGAGGTTATTTGCTTCGGCTTCGTAGCTCAATCCGATACGGTGACGGAGAACATCCTGTGCAACGGCCCTTATATCTTCAGGAATCACATACCCGCGTTTCTTTATAAATGCATAGGCGCGTGATGCCAGGGCCATATTGATCGACGCACGTGGAGAAGCACCGAAAGAAATCATCTCTTTCAGGTTTTGTAATCCGTATTCTTCAGGGAAACGGGTAGCGAAAATAATATCTACGATATAACGTTCGATTTTTTCATCTATATAAACTTCGCGTACGACTTTACGGGCTTCCAGAATCTCTTCTTTTTTCAATACGGGAACTATAGGCTCTCTGTCGCCCATAATATTCTGACGCATAATCAGTTTTTCTTCCTCACGTTTCGGATAATTGATAACCACCTTCAGCATAAAACGGTCAACCTGAGCTTCCGGTAGCGGATAAGTACCTTCCTGCTCTATCGGGTTCTGCGTTGCCATAACCAGAAATGGTTCGGGTAATTTATAAGTCCTCTCCCCTATTGTAACCTGCCGTTCCTGCATAGCTTCCAGCAAAGCACTCTGAACCTTTGCCGGTGCACGGTTAATTTCATCTGCCAGTACGAAGTTTGCGAATATAGGCCCGTGCTTGACGATAAACTCCTCTTGCTTTTGGCTGTACACCATCGTACCTACGACATCGGCAGGAAGCAAATCCGGCGTAAACTGAATACGGCTGTATTTTGCATCGATAAGAGAAGCAAGTGTTTTGATAGCCAAAGTCTTAGCCAAACCGGGAACCCCTTCCAAAAGAATATGTCCGTCCGACAATAAGCCGATCAGGAGCGATTCCACCAAATGCTTTTGCCCTACAATCACACGATCCATACCCATTATGATCATGTTAACGAACGAACTTTTAGCTTCTATTCGTTCATTCAACTCTCGGATATCTACTACTTGATTCATAATTTAAATTATATAGTATTATAGTTTACTGTTTAAATTAACATCTTGCAAAATTAAAAAGTATGCCCCCGTTCTGCCCCTGTTTTTAGTTAAAAAAGCATTAAAATACACGTTTCTGAACTAATAACGCGAATATTATTGATTTAGTTTTACATCGCTTTTTATTCCGGTGAAGAATCCGGACATCCGAATACTTCTTGACTTTTATAACTTACTGTAATTTGTCTGTTTAAAAGCAGGTTCACACATTCAGCAAATCATTGTTTCCTTTCTACATAATTGCATTTTTAACATTTATGTACTTTACTTTTATTCCGGTGCATTTGTCACGGATAAATCTTTTTCGGTGAAATATTTATAATCATCCGGAATACCTGGAAGATTGGCAGAAAATTGACGGAATTTCATACAAAAGGTTTAATAACCTTAATCTATTCAGGAAAACAAACTTCCTCTTTGTACTGTTTATAATACGTCTGCGAATGTGTATTACAAGCAAATATACCGATAATAAACTATTTAAAACTTCGATTATGGAATACAGAACATTAGGCCGGTCAAATCTGAGTTTATCCGTTATCACTTTCGGTTCTTGGGCCGCCGGAAGTTGGATGTGGGGGAAAACAGACCGTAAAAATGCGGTTGAAGCTATCAAAGCTGCTTATGATATGGGAGTGACATCTATTGATACCGCCCCTATTTATGGACAGGGGGAAAGCGAAGATATTGTAGGTGAGGCAATTAAAGGGATACCCCGTGAAAAAGTTCAGATACTTACAAAATTCGGAATGCGCTGGGATATCGCGAAAGGCGACTTCGCATTCAAAAGTAAAAATAATAAAGGCGAAGAGATCGATATTTATAAGTATGCGGCGAAAGAGAGTGTAATTAAAGAATGCGAAGATAGCTTACGGCGTCTGGGAACCGATTATATCGACCTCTACCAGATTCACTGGCCTGATAAAACAACGCCGGTAAGTGAAACTTTTGAGGCGGTAGCCAAGCTTATAGAACAGGGAAAAGTTCGCTATGCAGGTGTTTGCAATTACGATGCGACATTGATTGACGAAGCGGCACATTATGTTCCTATCGTAACGGATCAGGTTCCGTTCAGCATGGTAAACAGGGATATTGAAAAAGAAACGGTTCCTTATTGTCAGGCGAATTATATTTCAATATTGGCATATAGCCCTCTGGAAAGAGGCCTGTTAACCGGAAAAATGCAGCCCGGACATGTTTTTGCCGAAGGTGATCATCGTAAAACAAACAAATTTTTTACCGATGAAAGTATACGTCGCACCGATGCTTTTCTGGAGAAATTGAAACCGCTTGCAAAAGAGAAAAATGCCTCTTTGTCACAATTGGTTTTAAGATGGACCATTGAACAGCCGGGCATTACGATTGCACTTGTTGGAGCACGCAATCCGGAACAATCGGTACAAAATGCGAAAGCTGCCGATATACATTTGTCGGAAGAAGAAATAAAATTTATAAACGAACAATTGAAAACTCTGTAATTTTATTATGTCATTATTATTTTCCCCTATCACATTCCGGTCGGTTACGTTGAAGAACCGGATTGTTCTCTCTCCCATGTGTCAATATTCCGCAGTAGATGGCTTTGCAAACGATTGGCATCTTGTGCATTTAGGCAGCAGAGCCGTAGGAGGCGCAGCTCTGATCGTTACAGAAGCTGCCGCAGTAACCCCCGAAGGCCGTATTACCCCGGATGATCTCGGCATATGGAAAGACGAGCACATAGAAGGACTGAAAAAGATAACCGGATTTATTGATGCACAGGGTGCTGTAGCCGGAATACAACTGGCACATGCAGGACATAAAGCATCCGTATCTTCTGAATGGAAGGGAAATGGGAAATTTTTATTACCAGAAAACGGGGGGTGGCAAATTGTCGCCCCCTCTTCGGTACCATTTGATTTTGAAGCACCAATACCGCTGGAATTGAAAATCAAAGATATCGAAAAGGTTACGGATGATTTCAGAATGGCGGCAAAACGAGCCTTTAAGGCTGGCTTCAAAGTATTGGAGATACATGCTGCACATGGATATTTGCTGCATGAATTTTTATCGCCTCTTTCAAATTACAGGAAAGATAAATATGGCGGCAGCTTTGAAAACCGTATACGCCTATTGGTGGAAGTTGTCGAAGCAGTACAAAGCGAATGGCCTGGCGAATATCCGCTATTTGTCCGTATATCGGCTACGGATTGGTGTGTAGGCGGATGGGATATTGAGGAGAGTGTCAGGCTTGCAGCAATTCTGAAAGAAAAGGGTGTGGACCTGATAGACGTCTCTTCCGGAGGACTTATCCCCCATGCCATAATTCCGGTTGGTTATGGTTATCAATTATCTTTTGCCGTACGGATAAAAAAAGAGACGGGAATAAGGGTAGGAACTGTAGGAATGATAACGGATGCCATTCAGGCGGAAACGATCTTGCAAAGTAACGATGCGGACCTGATCTTTATTGGCAGAGAGATGCTCCGGAACCCCTATTTCGCTTTAGAGGCGGCAGAAAAACTCGGGGATGATATTGATTGGCCTGTGCAATATCGAAGAGCAAAGAAACGCTGTTAAATGATCCGGGTGATGCACGAAGAACGTATTTAAAGCGAAAAAAATGGAAATATCGAAAGAAAAGATTGAAGCTTACCGGAAAACACTTTACCAGATCATATTTAAAACAGATACACGGGCGGGGAAAATTTTCGATATTGTTTTGCTTATTCTGATTCTGGTGAGTGTATTATCGACGGTAGCAGATAGTATTATTGTCGTTCACGACCGGTTTCGCCTGGCATTCAAAATATTGGAATGGTTCATAACTACTTGCTTTACCGCTGAATATATCTTACGTATATATTGTTCTCCACAACCTAAGAAATACATCCTGTCTTTTTACGGAATCATTGATTTGCTGGCTATTATGCCGACTTATCTAAATGTTTTCTTTAAAGGGGCTCATCACCTTACTGTAATCAGATTATTGCGTTTGCTACGGATATTCAGGATATTCAAATTAACCCACTTCGTAAAAGAAAGCAAATATCTTCTTCAGGCAATACGTCAGAGCATAGCTAAAATTGTGGTTTTTATTTTTTTCGTCATATTGCTGGTAACGATCTTAGGCACAATTATGTATGTGGTTGAAGGGCATGTGAACCGGGGTTTCTCCGATATACCGAAAGCAATTTACTGGGCTATTGTTACGCTTACTACAGTAGGGTATGGGGACATAACTCCTATTACAGTGCTCGGGCAACTGATCGCTGCTATAATTATGCTATTGGGTTACGCAATCATAGCTGTACCCACGGGTATAATCTCAGCAGAAATGATAAAGCCTTTCTATGGAAAACGGAAATGGACAATTTGCCGGAATTGTGGGGAAAATAATCACGATAAAGAGGCAATCTATTGCAAGCATTGCGGAACGAAGCTGGATGAATAAAATATCCATTATCAGAAATATCATTGTCGTTCTTGCCGTTCGGTCAGAAATAAGGAATAACCCGGATTTTTTTCGTGTTTATACTATTTAGACGAACAATTTGGGAATTAGTTGAATGTTTCTATGATTTGGGCAGATAAAGCGCTTGCTTTGCGTACGGATTCGCCGCTGTTGATATCGATACCGTACACCTCCGGTGCAGGAATCTCTATAAGAGTACCCACTACGACATTATTAGGATTTTTGATTCTCGATTTGTTTGCTTCGTAAAGATAAACCCAGAAAATCTTATGCCCGTAATACTTTTCGGCCAATAGTGTCAGACGGTTTCCCTTTTCCATAATTACCTTATCGATAATCTTCATTTCTTTTGGTTGAACAGCTTTTGTCTCTGTAGAGACCTCTTTGACGGTTTTTAGCTGCTGTTCTGTATCAACAACAGCTTTTTCCTGGACAATGACGCTGTCAGTCTCTGTCAATATTTCCTTAGCGGTTGACAATAATTCGGGTGGACGCATACGCTTTTGGCGCTTAGCTTCTTTTAATGCTGCAATCTCAGCAGCCTTTTTTTCTTCGAGAGTATAGTGTATCCATTGATAGCCCCCTACAGCAAGGATACCGATTGCCAGAAAAAGAATAATCGAATTTAGGCGGCTTTTCTTAGTTTCACTTTTCTTTTTAAAATTTTTCTTTGAGGGTGTCGGTTGTTGTATTGTTTCAGCGGAAACTGCCGGCCGGGAAATTGACTCTTCTTCTTTTTTATCTTCCTTTTGTGATTCTTCCGGTTTTTCGGCACGGGCACGTTCTTCAGGAATTTCAGTTTCCGGTTCTGTCGGCTTTTCCTCTTCTGTTATTGTATTTGTATCTTTTTCTGCAATCTCTTTTTCCTCTACGATCGGCCCGTCATTTAATGCATCAGGATCGATTTCCACTGGTTCAAATGCTGAAAAAGGCTCATTTACCAGCTCTTTCAAATCCGCATCTGGGATAAAACTCAGCTTGTAATGGGCTGGAATCTCATATTTTTCTTTTGTATTTACATTTACGCTTTCTCGCTTTTCTACCAATATCAGCTTAAATGTACCAAGTCCTTTTACCTTTACGATCTTATCCTTTATAAGAGAATCTGATATAAGGGGAAAAAGAGTTCTCAAAAAAAGATCGGTATCTTTTTTTGTCGCTCCGGTTTCCCGGCTTAATAAATCGACTATTTCCTGTAAATTAAGCTTCTCTTTCATTTTCGGGTAAAATCTCTTTTATCTGAGTTTTAAGGACAGACGCAGGCTTAAATACCGGCGCCAGTTTCGGAGGAACTAAAAAGCGTTTTTTGGTAATAGGATTGACCGATACCCTCTCTTCTTTTTTCTTTACTTCAAAAACGCCAAAACCCTGTATCGATAAGGACGAACCTTCGGCCAGAGCATTTCCTGCTACTGTAACGAATTTTTCCAGCCATTCGGACGTCTCGGATCCTTTCTTGTTTAAGATTTTGCTCAGGGCTGTTGTTAACTCCTTGTTATTCATTCAAATTGAAAAAGTATCGGTTTATGTTACAATATTAAGAACTTCTTTTCTAATATCAAACATTTTTAATTATAAACTTTTTTATACTGTTCTTTACGTATAAGTGTAAACAGTTAGATATAAACAGGTTATAAATATTCCTTATGAATAGGCTAAAGGACAAAATATCCTGTTTTTTCTAATAAACAAGTAATAGAGAGCTATTGTTGATGCACAGACCCGTAGATTTCAAACGGATCGGCTTTTGTTATAAATACCTGGTAAAATGAACCCGGTTCGAGTTGAACTTTTTTATCGATAAGTATTTCCGGATCAACCTCCGGCGAATCGAACTGGCTGCGTCCTATATAATAGTCGGACTCTTCCCGGTCAACAATAACCTTCAGTGTTTTTCCTATCTTCTTTTCTTGATGGAACAGGGAAATCTCCTCTTGTACGGCCATTAATTGTGCCATCCTTTGTTGCTTTATTTCGTTGGGAATTGAATCCTCGTAATGCTCTGCCGAATAGGTCCCTTCCTCTTCTGAATAAGGGAAAGCCCCCATTCGTTCAAAACGGATATCCTTTACAAATTGAAGTAATTGTTCGAAATCATCGTCCGTCTCGCCGGGATGACCTACCATAAGTGTTGTGCGAAGATGAATGCCCGGAACCTCTCTCCGTATCCGTTCCAGTAAATGATAAGTCTCCTCTTTGGTTGTGTTACGCCGCATCTGCTTCAGCATTTTATCGCTGATATGCTGTAAAGCGATATCGAGATACTTGCAGACATTGTCGCGTTCACGCATAACCCGCAACAAGTCAAACGGAAATAATGCAGGATAAGCATAATGCAGGCGTATCCATTCTACACCCTCTATATCCGATATCCGTTCGATCAGTTCGGGAAGCCGGAATGCTTTGTATAAATCCCAGCCATAGAAAGTAAGATCTTGAGCAATTATTTGGAACTCACGGACACCTTTCGATACGAGATATCTTACTTCGTCCAGAATCTCTTCAATTGGACGGGATTTATATTTGCCTGTAATAATAGGAATGGAACAATAGGCACAGCTACGGCTGCATCCTTCTGCTATCTTCAGGTAAGCATAATGTCCGGGGGTTGTAAGAATACGTTCCGATGCCGCTTGCCGGTTGTATTCTTTTCCTAAATCGGATAAAAGCAATTCCCAATCGAATTTACCGTAAAATCTATCGACTTCTGGGAGCTCTTTATTTAATTCGTCGAAATAACGTTGCGATAAACACCCCATTACATACAGGCGTTTGATTTTCTTCGCTTTTTTTGCCTCTGCAACTTCCAGAATCATATTGATTGATTCCTCTTTGGCATCACCTATAAAACCACATGTATTGATAATGACAATTTCGCCGTTGACCTTTTCGGGGTCATGTTCTACCCTATAACCGGATAATTCGAGCTGACGCATCAATTTCTCAGAATCGACTAAGTTTTTGGAACATCCGAGGGTAATGATATTTACACTATTTTTTCTCATGTAGAAAAAGGATAGACTTGTGGCTTATTCTCCGAAAAGAGAGTCAACGAAACTCTTTTTATTGAAAAGTTGGAGGTCTTCCATGCCTTCCCCTAAACCGATATATTTTACGGGAATCTTGAAATGGTCTGAAATTCCGATTACAACACCGCCTTTTGCTGTGCCGTCCAGCTTGGTTATCGCAAGAGCGGTTACTTCGGTCGCTGCCGTAAATTGTTTGGCCTGTTCGAATGCATTCTGTCCGGTAGAACCGTCCAGTACGAGCAGAACTTCCTGCGGAGCATCCGGGATAACCTTTTTCATTACATTCTTGATTTTCGTAAGCTCGTTCATAAGGCCTACTTTATTATGCAGACGTCCTGCTGTATCGATAATTACGATATCTGCATCGTTGGCTTTTGCTGAGTTTAGCGTATCGAATGCTACGGAAGCGGGATCGGAACCCATCTTCTGTTTCACGATAGGTACATCTACCCGTTGGCTCCATATTTCGAGTTGTTCTACTGCTGCAGCCCGGAATGTATCGGCAGCGCCCAGATATACTTTCTTCCCTGCCTTCTTGAACTGGTAAGCCAATTTTCCTATAGTCGTGGTTTTACCGACACCGTTTACCCCTACAACCATAATGACGTAAGGCTTCGATGCCGTAGCGATATCGAAACTCTCTTCGTCCTGGCTGTTATTTTCCGTCAATAATTCCGCTATCTCTTCACGTAAAATCTGACCGAGCTCTTCCGTTCCGAGGTATTTATCCCGACGGACTCTCTTTTCTATGCGGTCGATGATTTTCAGTGTCGTATCGACACCCACGTCCGAAGTGATAAGTACCTCTTCAAGATTATCCAGGACATCGTCGTCAACCTTTGATTTTCCGGCGATAACCTTAGAAATTTTTGAAAAAACGCTCTCTTTTGTCTTAGACAAACCTTTATCCAAGACCTCTTTTTTATCCTTCGAAAAAAAATCAAAAAATCCCATATCTATATTTACTATTGCTTTCCTGTAAGAGTGAGCCAGACGATCTCTACAAAGGTACAAAAAAAAACTTCCCTTCAATGAAGAAAGGAAGTTTATGCTATTATCGTATAGTACCGAAAATTATTTTTTATTGAAATAATCTTTTACAGCTTCGTTCGGAATCATCTCTTCTTGGAAGATGTATGCTCCTGTCTTAGGCGACTTAACCATTTTAATTACTTTGGAATAAGTACGTCCGTCACCCTTCTGGAATGATGCAACTGTTTTCTTTGCCATGAGTTAATCTCCTTATTACTTAATCTCCTTATGGAGGGTTACTTTTTTCAAAATCGGGTTGTATTTCTTAAGTTCCAACCGTTGTGTTGTATTTTTTCTGTTCTTGGTAGTGATATATCTGGATGTACCCGGCATACCGCTTTCCTTGTGTTCAGTACACTCAAGAATTACCTGAACTCTGTTTCCTTTTGCTTTCTTTGCCATGATAAAAATCTCCTTTTTTTAATTAGGCATCAAGGAATCCCTTCTCTGCAGCTCTTTTCAAAGCAGCATCCAAGCCTATTTTGTTTATAATTCTCAAGCCTGCAGCGGAAATAGTCAGGCTAATCCAACACTCTTGTTCTACCCAATAGAACTTTTTCTTAAACAGGTTGACATCAAATGTTCTCTTTGTTCTTCTTTTTGAGTGAGATACATTATTACCAACCATTGCTTTTTTCCCGGTGATCTGACAAATTTTAGACATCGTGATTTATGTTAATGGTTCTTTAATAGAATATTCAGCAGCACAATTCATCAATTGAGGTGCAAAGGAAGTGATAATTTTCCAATTATCCAACTAATTCCTCAACTATCTTGCAGATTATTATCATTTTAGTTTTCTGTTTCGTCCAGTAATCCTTTCATAAATAAAAGGGCGATAGTTGTACTTTTCAGTATATTTTGTTCCCGGTTCGTGCCGAAATGAAACATCCTTATCCGGTATTTGTCTCCTGAGGCAACACCGATCCAAACGGTTCCGACCGGCTTTTCCGGTGTCCCACCCGATGGGCCGGCAATACCCGAAACGGCTATGGCACAATGACAGCCTATCCGTTTTTGCGTGCCTTTCAGCATTTCAAGAACAACCTCTTCGCTCACAGCACCGTATTGCTGTAAAGTCGATGGAGAGACACCGAGCAAAGCTTCTTTCATGGCGTTGGAATAAACGACAACGCCTCCGGTATAATAATCCGATGCTCCCGGAACTGAAGTAATAGCATGGGCAATCCGTCCTCCTGTGCAGCTTTCTGCCGTACCTAAAGTGTATCCTTTTTTCCGCAAAAGATTACCCAGTACGATTTCAATGGCCTCGTCACTGTCTGTTACGATATTGTCTCCTAATATTTGGTGCAGTTCGTAGAATAAAGAATCTATATGCTCGGTAAGCATTTGCCCGTCTTTATGTTGGCCTGTCAGGCGCAGGCGGATAAGTCCTGCCGCAGGAAGATAGGCTAACTTGATGTAATCCGGTAGTGTTGTCTCGAAATCTTCCAGACGCATAGCGAGTTTCGACTCCGTAAAGTTAGCCACGTATAAAGTGCGGTGTAAAATAAATACATCTCGTTGAAAATGCTTTGCCAGACGGGGAATAATTTCATTCGACATGACCCATTTCATTTCAAACGGAACGCCCGGCATGGAAACCAGCACTTTCCCATTTCGGTCAAACCATGTGATAGGTGCTGTGCCTGCTTTATTTTGAATAACCGTACAATCTTTCGGAACAAGTGCCTGGCTCGCTGTCAGCTCGTTGAGTGTTTTGTCCGATTTACGTAAAATCTCTTTTATATTAGTGAGAGTTTCTGGTGATTCTACCAGTTCGGTATGAAAAAACTTACAGAGCGTTTTTTTCGTAATATCGTCCTTTGTAGGACCGATACCTCCTGTGACAAGTACTACATCGGCACGTTTCAGTGCTGCTGAAAAAGCATTTATAATATCTTGTTCATCGTCACCTATGGACGTCTTCCATACGACACGGAATCCCGCTTCGTTAAGCTGTTGGGCCATCCAAGCAGAATTCGTATCGATCACTTGGCCTATCAGCAACTCGTCGCCGATAGTAACAATCTCTACATTCATAATATTAATCTTATAACCTTAAACAATAACCCTGGAAAACGGAGGCAAGTTTGCAGGACAGAATTCGCCTGCCAGATATTTATAATAGCCCGTAATAGCAACCATAGCTGCATTATCGGTCGTAAATGAAAATTTAGGCACATGGATTTTCCATCCGTATTTTATTGCATGTTCCTCGAATGCGGTACGCAACGATGAGTTGGCAGAGACACCTCCGGCAACAGCCACTTCATTGATACCGTACTCTTTTACAGCTTTTCTAAGCTTATCCATAAGGATTTCGACCACGGTATAAGCTAAAGAGGCGCATAAGTCGTTTTTCCGGTGCTCGATAAAATCAGGATCTTTTTTCAGTTCATCCCTCAGTAAATATAAGAAAGAAGTTTTCAATCCGCTGAAACTATAATCATAGCCCGGAATATGGGGTTTATTCAATGTAAAAGCCTTCCGGTCTCCCTCTTTTGAAAGGCGGTCGACCACAGGGCCGCCGGGATATCCTAATCCCATCACTTTTGCACATTTGTCGAAAGCTTCGCCCGCCGCATCGTCGATTGTCTGCCCGATAACTTCCATCTGATTATACGATTTAACCAGGATAATTTGGGAGTTTCCTCCTGAAACCAACAGGCATAAAAAAGGGAAATGCGGCTGATGATTATCGTCGGGACTCTCTTTAATAAAATGAGCCATTACATGGGCATGCAGATGATTGATGTCGATCATCGGGATATTTAATCCTAACGCCAGCCCTTTTGCAAAAGAGGTACCGACCAAAAGAGAACCCATCAGTCCGGGGCCGCGGGTAAAAGCCACGGCAGAAAGTTCTTCCTTTTTTAGGCCGGAACGGCGGATAGCCTCGTTTACAACTGGAATTATATTCTGTTGATGGGCACGGGAAGCCAGTTCCGGAACAACTCCGCCATAGGCTTCGTGAACCGACTGGTTCGCTATTATATTCGACCGTAAAACCCCGTCGCAAATTACTGACGCCGATGTATCGTCACATGAAGATTCTATACCTAATATTGCTATGCTCATAGCCTTTATTTTTGGTGCAAATAAACAAAAATAATCGCGATTTATTCGTAGTTTTGTGAGGAAATATAATAAATAGGCGTTATTAAAGCTGTTAAATATATTATCATTCTGGCTTTAGCCGTAATATGGATTTTTTACGTTGTCCCGTTTATGTTGTTAAATATACCGGCAGTACAACGTAAAATAACAGTTATTGCCACGGAAGTACTTCACAGACAGCTGGGTGTGGAAGTTAAAATAGGAGGTGTAAACGTCGACTTCATAAACAAAGTTATTCTTGAAGACCTCTATTTGGAAGATCAATCGGGCAACCCTCTGTTTGAAGCCCGGCGTGTGTCTGCCGGATTTAATTTTTTTGATCTCTTCCAAAAGAAAATTTCTTTTACTACCGTACAATTTTTCGGTTTTGATATTCATCTCATCCAGAGAACGCCGAATGCCCCGTTGAATGTTCAATTTGTTATAGACGCATTTGCTAACAAAGACTCGGTTAGGCGTGAACCCCTACCCTTCAGCTTTCGCTTCAACTCGGTATTATTGCGCCGGGGGAATGTAAGTTATGATCTTCTCTCTGCTCCTGTCACTCCTGATAAGTTCAATCCACAGCACCTCTCTTTTACAGATATTTCAACCAAGATGTCCATTAAAACGGCAAGTAGGGACTCTGTTAATTTACAGATAAAGCGAATGAGCTTCTCAGAGCAGTCGGGTTTTCACCTTGAGAAGCTGGCTTTTTTAGTTTCGGCTAACAGGAAAGAGGCGAAATTAACTGATTTTGTCCTGCTCTTACCTCAAACCAATTTACGTATTCCCGAAATCGATGTAAATTATGGAACGGTTGAGAAACCGGAAGATTTTGCAGAGAAGGCCGAATTCAGGATGCAAATGACCTCTTCCAGAATAGCCCCGAGGGAATTTAAAATATTTTTGCCGTCTCTTAAAAATTTTCAGGGATACCTGACACTACAGGCCAGTATAGAGGGAACCGCCAATAATCTGAATTTGAGTGAATGCCTTATCTCCTTGTCCGATAAGTTTCATCTTGACGGAACTATGAACTTAAACGGAATAACAAAACCTGAAAATGCATATATTTTCGGGAAAATAGACCATATGTATATTACCACCGATGGTATTCAGGATATAGCGAATAGTTTCAGTGATAATCCGGTACACTTGCCTCCTGCGATCGTGCAGCTCGGTACGATTCGCTTTGATGGTGAAATATCAGGATATTTTAATGAACTTGTGGCATTCGGAACACTCCATTCGCAACTTGGAAAAGTCCATACCGACCTGCTATTTGGAAATAATCCGGACAAAGGCATAAAGTCTCACTTCAAAGGATCGATCCGTACGAACTCCTTCAAATTGGGAACATTGATTGATAATCCGGAATTTGGGAATCTGTCGTTCGATATGAATATCGATTTTACCAAAACGGTAAATCATCCGATTCAAAGCACGGTAGATGCAAATATCAAAGAGCTCGAATTTAAGAAGTATAAATATGAGAATCTGTTGTTATCCGGTACCTTCGATGGTTCTAAATATACGGGAAAGATAGCATTGGACGATCCGAATGCACGTTTTGCTGCTGAAGGAATGTTTCATTTGCAGGGCGATACTTCTGCCTTCAATTTTAACGCATCCATCAAAAACATAAACCCCGAAGCTCTGAATCTGACGAAGAAATATAAAACACCTTTGCTCTCTTGCGACATCAATGCGGACTTTCAGGGAACGAACTTGGATGCATTATTTGGTTCGATTGAAATAAGCGACCTGCAATTTTCTACCGAAGAAGCATCGTGTTCAATAAAAGATTTCAGATTGGAAGCAACGGGAAGTCAGGCGGATAAACGATTGCAAATACGCTCGGACATATTGAACGGAGAATTGGTAGGAGAATACTCTATTCGTGATTTTGTACCATCCTTGAAACAGATGGCATCCAATTATCTGCCTGCATTGATTAAGACCGATAAAAAAGAGAGACCCTTGTCTGAAAATAATTTTTCCATTCAACTGGATATAGAAAATACCGAGCAATTATCGGAAGCGCTAAAGTTACCGTTCGCCATTATGGCAAATACTTCGATTACGGGGCATTATAACAGCGTTTATAATAAAATTTATTTGACGGGTGACCTCCCCCAGTTTAAAATAGGTAAAAGTATTTATGAAGATGGAAAATTATTGATAGAAAATCCGGATAAATCCATCTATGCCGGCTTATCACTCTCCACATACGTCGCAAAAAAAGGACTGACGCATACAATACACTTCTCTTTCGATGCAGAGAATAACGCGCTTGTTTCGGATGTCGAGTGGACTGTGAATGCCTTTAGCAACTACAAAGCAAAAATCGGAACCACCACCACATTTTTTGATCCGGGAGAAAAAAGGCCTTTGAAAACCTTAATACAACTGGATTCTACGGAAATTACCTTACGGAATAATCAGTGGAAACTTGCTCCGGCAACGATACTCATCGATTCTGGGCGTGTTGCGGTACATAATTTCTCACTTAGACACGCAGGCCAGCTCGTAGGTTTGAACGGCTGTATATCCGGAGCCGAAGCCGATTCGTTATATCTTACTTTACGCAACGTCGAGCTTGAAAATGTATTCAATATTATTGGAATACCGGCATTAACTTTTGGCGGAATCGCTACAGCTGATTTGGCAGCATCTAACGGAGGTGGGAGTTTCTCGGTGGATGGGAATCTGAATGTTACGGATTTTTCGTTTAATAAAGCCCGATTGGGAGAACTCCATTTATATAGTGAGTGGGATCAGGCACTCGAAGGAATACGGATGATGGGGAGTATCTATAAAAGCGATTCTATCTGGACGGATGTGACGGGACATATATTCCCGAAAAAGAATGAAATATCCCTTTATTTCAATGCTAACGATCTCGATATTTCATTTATTCACCCTTTCATTCAGACTGTAGCGAACCGCTTTGACGGAAATGCGACCGGGTTGGTGCATCTTTTCGGAGATCTTGATCATCCGACTATTGAAGGATCGGCTTATGTTAATGACGGAGCTATAGGATTCGAGATGCTGAATACGCATTACACTTTCAGTGATTCCGTTTACCTCTCTCCCACTTCAATAGAGATGCGTAATGTCGCATTAGTCGATCCTTTTGGCAATCAGGGTATAATAAACGGAGTTGTACATCATAATGCATTCAAAGACTTTACGTTCGACGCAACGGTTAATTGCAAGAATATTCTGGCTTACAATGCGACATCCAGGCAAAGTCCGCTGATATACGGACAAGTATTCGGAACCGGAATGGTGAAATTGAAAGGAGACGAGGATGTTATCGATATTAATGTCGATATGACGACTGATAAAAACACGAAGTTGAAATTGAACTTCATGGAAGCATCGGAAGCTGTTGAATATAATTTTATCACCTTCACGAAAGAGAAGAACCTTGATTTTCTTATTAAAAAGCCTCAGGAAAAGAAACGTCCTGGACCAATCAATCTTTATGAAAGGAATAAAAATAAAAATACGACGTTAAATTTATCATTTAATGTAAACGCTACCCCCAATGCTACGGTCGAACTTCTGGTCGATCCTCAGTCTGGTGATGCCATTACCGCCACCGGATCGGGAATTTTGCATGTTGAATTCGGAAATAAAAAAGACCTTAGTATCTTCGGGGAGTATGTTGCGGAGCAGGGCAATTATAATTTCACGCTTCAACAGGTAATACGGAAAGACTTTAAGATTAGGGAAGGAAGTTCCGTATCGTTTCATGGAAATCCCTTTGCCACGACGCTTGATATCGATGCAATGTATAATTTGACAGCCAATATCGGAGATTTAGACGAAATGTTGGTTACCGAGTCGAAAAGACCGAATATACCGGTCAGATGTATTCTTAAGATAACCGGTGATTTGCAAAGTCCCGATATCGGTTTCAATATCGAACTGCCGAACTCGCAGGAAGAGATACAGCGACAGGTTATGGGAATTATCAACTCCGAAGATATGATGAACAGGCAGATTATCTATCTGTTGGTTCTTAATAAATTTTATACACCCGACTATACGAATGTAACGAATAAATCGAGTGATTTGGCCGCTGTGGCCTCTGCCACATTGTCAAGTCAGTTATCTCATTTGTTAAGCAGCATAACGGACAAAGTACAGATAGGAACGAATATCCGTACTTCGGACGGTTCGTTTACTGACACGGAAGTCGATTTGCTTCTGAGCAGTCAGTTGTTGAATAACAGGCTCCTTATCAATGGAAACCTCGGTTATCGTGATAATATTGCAAATCCTTCCACCTTTGTCGGGGAGTTTGATTTGGAATACAAGCTGACCCCTACCGGTAACTTCAGGTTAAAAGCATTCAACCACTACAACGACCGTTATTATTATCTAAAAAATGCACTCACTATTCAGGGGGTCGGGATCATGTTTAAGAAAGACTTCAACACCTTGCAGCAAATGTTTACTCCGGTACGCAGGAGTCGGCGAAGATTGCAAAATCCGGCCATTCCACCGGCTGCTACGATGCCTGCAGAGCAGGAAATAAAGTCTGAAAAATAATCTTTTGCCTAAATAAAGATGTGAGGTTTGCCAGAAATATCTATATTTGCTCCTGTAATTTATAAAACATGTACTATGAAACGAGTTCCTATTCTTGTTATTGCTGTTCTTACAACACTTATCTCCTACACCGTTTCCGCTCAGGAAGATGTAAAAGCCGGTCAGTTCATGATCGGAGGTACAGGAGAATTAAATCTTGAAAAAAATAATTATAGTTTTTCTATTAATCCATACGGAGAATATATTGTAGCCGATCAGTTCGGTTTAGGAGCTCAGTTAGGATATAATGTCGGAGGATGGGGCAATGGTGCCAGAAATACTTTTGGAGTGGGAGCTTTTGCTGCTTATTATTTGCCAATATTACCGAATTTCTATTTTAAGCCGATGCTTGAAATAAATCTTAAATTTCATCATGGTACCTATTTTGAAATAGCTGCCGTACCTGCATTCCAATACTTTGCATGGGAAAAAGTATCCTTTCTTATTAAAGCGGGAGGACTCTCCTACGGAGGTTGGAAAGACGATTACCGTGTACGCCTCAATCTGGCAAACTCCGTAGCGTTAGGTATGGCTTACTCATTCTGATAATTAAAAAGAATAATAACAAAAAAGGATGTCTGTATTACAGGCATCCTTTTTTGTTTCGACAGATATAAAATTATCTTTAACTTCTGCTATTAATTGGAATTATAAGAATAACGGATATAGCAATATTATAGAACAATATTATAGAATATGATAAGAATGTTGTAGCTACTTATCGAGATGAATATCCAATTTTAAATCTGAGAGCCGGGTATTACTTTATTCGGCTCTTATATTTAAATATTATATGTTTACCGCTAATAGTTTTCGGTAATGCAAAACAGAACTTTCCATTCCATTCTATCATTGAATATTTGCTTTTACCTGTTTATCTGGCAATCGTTATCCTAAATATGGGAATTTTATGAGTTTATTATGGTAAGATAAAGCTTTTCTACTCCTCTACAATCTAAAAATGATTTCAGTCTAAAAACAAAGGGTATCCAAGAAATTGGATACCCTTTGTTTAAAATCCCAATATTTGGGATTATTATTTATTGAGCCAGTTCTTTTTCCATTTGATCATACTTATCTCCCATATTCAGATTATAGTAAATGCTGCGGAGGGCGATTTTGTATTCGTTTTCATCGGGTTTCAGTTCGTGAGCTTTTTCAAAATACGGCATAGCCTGTTTGTATAACTCCTTACCTTCTGCCAGCGTAGCCTGGTATTTTGCCTGATCGGAAATATTATTGGCATCGGCAACCTTCTTTACTGCTTCATTGAAATAGGTACGGCCTAAGTTGCTTTGAATTTCGGCGTCGTTAGGATTTAATTCCATTGCTTTAATAAAGTTTTCACGAGCTTTCTCTATATTTCCCTGATTCTCATAAATACCACCCAATACAGTATAAAGAACAGCCTTCTGCGGTTGTTGCCTGATAGCTTCTTCAAGAGCAGAAATAGCTTTGTCGTATTCATTGGCGGTGATATAAGCATTAATTATACTCAATTGGAAGTAATCGTTGTCTGGGAAACGTTCTGCACCTTGTTTCAAGGTTGCAATATAATTATCCTTATCTCCGATCTGGTCGTATTCAAAAGCAAGATATTGCAATACCTCTTCATTCTTATATCCCATCTTATTTACTTTCTCATATGCTTCGATTGCCTTTTGAGAATCTTTCATCTGAGAAGCTGCAATACCCGAATAGTAAGCGATCATCTGGTAAGTAGTATCGTTTTTAAGCTTTTCCATAGACTTGTCGCCTTCAAAAGCTTTCATATCCGGAATAATTACATAATCGTTCCAGTATTCATAAGCTTTCGGATAATCTTTGGCATCGAAAGCGATAGAACCACCATTTATATAGTAGTGATGAGCATTTGACAAAGCAGATTTTATACTACCTTTAAATTTAGGTTTAATTTTACCCTTTGCATCGGGAACGTAATCCAATTCTTCGGTTTTCTGGAAATAAGGGAGCATTGCCAGAATTGCATCATACATTGCTTTTTCTTCATCAGCATTGAGCGTCATGCCCATTACCAATTTGTTACTGAGATTCTCGAATTGCTGGCTTTCGATAAAACCGGCAACATACCATGTCTTAGCATCTGAAGAAGTTTCTGGATTCTCTAAAGCCGACTTGATAAGATTGCGGGCTTCAGCGTAATCGGGATTCTCCATCTTCACTAGTTTCTGAGCATTGCTTACATTTTTGCTCTGGGCAAATGAGACTGCCACAATCAAGCACAAGGAAATAGAAATGAATACTCTTTTCATAGCCTTAAATGTTTAGTAAATAATTTTTTATTCGTTTATTTCGTTATTAATACCTTCTGCGTTTGTATTTTCATCTGTCTCGGACGAAACCTCTTCGTCCGGATCAGAGAGAACAGTACAAACCGAAGCAATTTCATCGTTACGTTTACCAAGGTTAATCAGGCGCACACCTTGTGTGGCACGGCCCATAACGCTGATATCCGCAACTTTCAGGCGAATTGTAATACCCGATTTATTGATAATCATCAAATCGTCATCATCCGTAACACTTTTCAAAGCAACCACTTTTCCCGTTTTTTCAGTAATATTCATCGTTTTGACGCCTTTACCTCCACGGTTCGTAAAACGGTAATCATCCACATTGGAACGTTTTCCATAACCTTGTTCCGAAACAACCAGAACACTTTCGCGTTCCTTGTCGGTGATCGTGGTCATACCTATAATCTCATCTTGTCCGTCATTGTCCAATATCATTCCCTTCACACCTGTAGCTGTTCGTCCCATCGTACGTACTGTACTTTCATGGAAACGGATAGCCCGGCCATTCCGGTTGGCAAGTAAAACTTCGTCGTTTCCTGAAGTTAGGCGTACCTGTATAACACGATCGTCCTCCATAAGGTTAATAGCGTTTACTCCATTTTGACGCGGACGTGAATAGGCATCGAGCGTTGTCTTCTTGATAATTCCTTTTTTTGTACAGAAAAGAAGGTTATGCGATGTCGTAAATTCCGAATCGTTGAGATGTTTCACCCGGATGAATGCATTGACACGGTCGTCTGATTCTATATTCAACAGATTTTGAATTGCCCGGCCCTTTGAGTTTTTAGCGCCCTCGGGTATCTCATATACCTTTAACCAAAAACAACGTCCCTTCTGGGTAAAGAACATCATAGTGGCGTGCATTGACGCCGGATAGATATATTCAACGAAATCGGCATCACGCGTTTCCGAACCTTTCGCCCCTACTCCTCCGCGGCCTTGTGAGCGGAATTCGGTCAATGGTGTCCGCTTGATATATCCCATATGCGATACGGTGATAATCATTTCGTCATCAGCATAGAAATCTTCCGGATTCAACTCTTCCGACGCATAAACAATCTCTGTCTTACGTTCGTCTCCGAATTTCTCCTTTACTTCCAGCAACTCATCTTTTATCACTTGCATACGGATATCCTCATTATTCAATATCTCGTTCAAATGAGCAATTAATTTTTCGAGTTCTTCATATTCAGCATGAAGCTTATCCTGCTCGAGTCCTGTCAACTGACGCAAACGCATCTCTACGATAGCTCTCGATTGAATCTCGGTAAGACCGAAACGCTCGATCAGGCGTTGCATAGCCTCGGCCGGATTCTTCGAAGAACGGATAATGGCAATTACCTCGTCTATATTATCGGAAGCAATGATTAATCCTTCTAAAATATGAGCCCGCTCTTCAGCTTTTCTCAAATCGAACTGGGTGCGACGGATAACCACCTCATGGCGGTGTTCGAAAAAGTAATGAACAAGATCGTGTAAAGTAAGCATTTTAGGACGACCCTTCACCAAAGCAATATTATTGATGCTGAACGACGATTGCAATGCTGACATCTTATAAAGCTTGTTAAGCACTACACCCGCATTAGCATCACGCTTTACATCTACTACGATACGCATTCCCTGACGATCCGATTCGTCGTTGATATTGCTGATACCGTCCAGACGCTTGTCTTCTACCATATCGGCAATATTCTTGATCATCTCGGCTTTATTTACCATATAAGGAATTTCAGTGATGATGATCTTTTCACGACCATTCTCTACTTCAATTTCTGCTTTACCACGCATAATCACGCGGCCACGTCCCGTTTCGTATGCTTCACGCACACCTGCATATCCGTATATATAGCCACCGGTCGGAAAATCGGGAGCCTTGACATATTGCATCAACTGCTCATTATCAATATTACCCCGGGCATCGATATAAGCCACGATCGCATCGATTGCTTCGGACATATTGTGCGGAGGCATATTGGTAGCCATACCCACGGCAATACCCGAAGCTCCGTTTACCAGAAGATTCGGAAAACGGGCCGGTAATACCACGGGCTCTTTTTGCGTATCGTCAAAATTTAATTGAAAATCTACGGTATCTTTATCGATATCGCGCAACATCTCTTCGGCCAGTTTGCTTAAACGGGCCTCAGTATAACGCATGGCTGCCGGACTGTCTCCGTCAATAGAACCGAAGTTACCCTGACCGTCCACAAGCGTATATCTTAACGACCACTCCTGTGCCATACGCACAAGGGCAAAATAGACGGAAGAGTCTCCGTGCGGGTGATACTTACCGAGCACCTCACCGACTATTCTTGCCGATTTTTTATAGGGCTTATCAGACGTATTTCCCAATTCGTTCATTCCGAACAATACACGACGGTGCACAGGCTTAAAGCCATCTCTGACATCCGGGAGTGCCCGCGACACGATTACCGACATTGAATAATCAATGTAGGCAGATTTCATCTCATCCTCGATGTCTATTTTGATAATTCTGTCTTGTTCAATCATTTAATATATTAACTTAAATACAATCTTAATTTCTACGGAAAAAACGCAATAAAAGTACAACATTCCACTGATAAAGCAAAAGAAATCGGCAAAGAATTCCGCTTATTTTACCCTCCTGTTAAAATAAAAATTGCTTTGGCGCGATTTTTGTACACCATTAAATAGTAATAATTATCTTTGTAGTAGATACAACTACTTAGAATCATATTTAACTATTTATGAGAAGCAAGTACACACAACGTTTTACCGACGTTATAGCTTATAGCAAAGAAGAATCCGAACGCCTCCAGAATAATTACGTAGGACCCGAGCATCTCATGTTGGGGATCATTCGCGAAGGGAATGGCATAGCGATCGAACTCCTCGAAGCCTTCGACGTTGACGTTGAAAAATTGAAAGAGAACATCGATAGTGCCGTAAGACTTGCGAAAAAAGAAGTAATCGACGGAGCTGAACGGCAAGGAGTTCTTGTCACCAAGAATACCGATAAAATATTACGGATGAGCTTCTTAGAAGCAAAAGCATTCAATACGAACGATGTAGACACACAACATCTGTTGCTCGCCATTCTTAAAAACGGTGAAAACCTCCCGGCGCGTCTTCTTCAGGAAGAAAATGTGACTTATGATGAACTGTTTTCTTTTCTGGAAGAGAACATCGAAAATTTCCAGAATCATGATGCAGAAACGATGGGAGCCGATTTCACTGATAATGATGACGACGACGATGAAGAGATGGAAGACCTCTCTTCTTTTCGTGAAAGCTCTAAGACCTCTCAATCTCCCGGAAATGCAAAAGGTAACAGCGATACGCCCGTACTGAATAATTTTGGTACGGATATAACACTGGCCGCAGCCGAAAACAGGCTCGATCCTATTGTAGGAAGGGAAAAAGAAATCGAACGTATTGCACAGATATTAAGCAGACGTAAGAAAAACAACCCTATTCTGATCGGTGAACCCGGAGTCGGTAAGTCGGCCATAGTAGAGGGTCTTGCGTTACGTATAATCCAGAAAAAAGTTTCAAGAGTGCTTTTTGATAAACGGATTATCAGCCTTGATTTACCTTCTATCGTAGCAGGTACCAAATATAGGGGACAGTTTGAAGAGCGTATCAGGGCTATACTCAATGAACTGAGTAAAAATCCTGATGTAATCCTCTTCATCGATGAAATCCATACGCTGGTAGGCGCTGGGAATGCATCCGGATCACTGGATGCCGCCAATATCTTGAAGCCTGCTCTCGCCCGTGGTGAAATACAGTGCATCGGAGCTACAACGCTCGATGAATACCGTAATAATATTGAAAAAGACGGTGCACTCGAAAGGAGGTTCCAGAAAGTAATGGTAGATCCCTCTTCCGCTGAAGAAACATTGCAGATACTCAAAAACATAAAAGACCGTTATGAGGAACATCACAATGTCAATTATACGGAAGAAGCGCTTGAGGCATGTGTCAAATTGACCGACCGTTACATCAGTGACCGTAATTTTCCTGATAAAGCAATCGATGCACTCGATGAAGCAGGCTCTCGGGTACATATATCCAATATTGTAATACCCAAAAGCATCGAAGATCTGGAACATTTGATAGAAGAGATTAAAGCCGAAAAAATACAGGCTGTCAAATCTCAGAACTTTGAATTGGCAGCAGGATTCCGTGACAAAGAGCGAGAGCTTTTGCAACGTCTGGAAGAAGCCAAGACAAAATGGGAAAAAGAGATGCAGGAAAACAGGCAGACAGTCGATACCGAGAAAGTTGCAGAAGTTGTTGCCATGATGTCCGGTGTTCCCGTACAGAGAATTGCTCAGGCCGAAAACCAAAGGCTTCTGGAAATGAAATCGATGCTTACATCTAAAGTAATAGGACAAGATGAAGCGGTAAACAAAATAGTAAAAGCCATACAACGGAGTCGTGTGGGCTTGAAAGACCCCAATCATCCGATCGGAACTTTTATGTTCTTAGGGCCTACCGGTGTCGGAAAAACCCACTTGGCTAAAATGCTGGCAGAATTTCTATTCGACTCACCTGAAGCGCTTATCCGTATAGATATGAGTGAATATATGGAAAAATTCACCGTATCCAGATTGATCGGTGCACCTCCGGGATATGTCGGTTACGAAGAAGGCGGTCAGCTTACGGAAAAAGTCCGTCGGAAACCCTATTCGGTAATCCTCTTGGATGAAATCGAGAAGGCACACCCCGATGTATTCAACCTCTTGCTGCAGGTGCTCGATGAAGGCAGGTTAACCGATAGCCTCGGGCGTCGGGTTGACTTCAAGAATACTATTCTGATTATGACCTCCAATATAGGTACGCGTCAGCTTAAAGATTTTGGAAAAGGAGTCGGATTCAATGTTGAACAAACCTCTGAAAAAGAGCATTCACGTAGTGTGATTCAGAAAGCGCTCAATAGAGCTTTTGCTCCTGAGTTCCTGAACAGGATTGACGATATCATTATGTTCGACCAATTGGATAAAGATGCTATATACAAAATCATAGACCTTGAACTCAAAGGATTCTATCAGCGTCTCGAGCAGCTGGGGTATAAACTTCAGCTTACCGACAAAGCGAAAGAATTTATCGCTTCAAAAGGCTATGACGTACAATTCGGAGCACGTCCGTTAAAGCGTGCTATCCAGAAATACTTGGAAGACGAACTGGCGGAAATGATTATTCAGACAACGATAGTCGAAGGTGACACCGTTAAGGTTGACTTCGATGAGAAAGAACAGAAGATAACAACGCAGATTGTCTCGCACAAAGTCTGACAAACCTGCGTCTCGGATTTATATTACAAGTCAAAATGTCAGACTTTACGGTCTGGCATTTTTTTTGTTTTTTCTTAAGCGGAACCGGCGTTTTTTTAGATCCGGAGAGACAGTTGGGTAAAAAATTCCGGTTAATCCGTATTGAGAACGTTTGAACAAAGAGTAAAAGAAATGTTTATTTGAATATAATCGACGATAGGTATATTCAGATAAGATGAAAAGATCATAATAATTTAATTGTTAAAATAGAAAAGCTATGCAAAAAGGTACTATTGGGGTAACGACAGACAACATCTTCCCTATTATCAAAAAGTTTCTGTACAGTGATCATGAAATCTTCCTGCGTGAAATCGTATCCAATGCTGTAGATGCAACGCAAAAACTGAAAACTTTTGCATCTGTAGGCGAATTCAAAGGTGATCTCGGTGATCTGAATGTAGAGGTAAAACTCGGAAAAGATACTATAACCGTAAGTGACCGTGGTATCGGGATGACTGCTGATGAAATAAACCAGTACATAAACCAGATTGCATTATCCAGTGCCGAAGAATTTCTTGATAAATATAAAAATGATGCAAACGCTATTATAGGACATTTTGGCCTCGGATTCTATTCTGCTTTTATGGTTGCAAAAAAAGTGGAAATCGTTACCAAATCCTTTAAAGAAGGTGCAGTACCTATGAAATGGAGTTGTGACGGAACGCCGGAATACACGCTCGAAGAAACGACAAAAGAAGACCGGGGTACCGACATCATACTTTATATCGACGATGAAAACAAAGAATTTCTCAAAGAAGATAAAATTTTCTCACTGCTGAAGAAGTATTGTAAATTCTTACCTGTACCTATCATTTTCGGGAAAGAGAAAGAATGGAAAGACGGTAAAGAAGTTGAAACCGATAAGCCGCGTCAGATAAACGACACGCATCCGTTATGGACACGCAAACCCGCCGATCTGACTGACGAAGATTATCTCAAATTTTACCGTGAACTTTATCCTATGAGTGAAGAACCGCTCTTCTGGATACACCTTAATGTCGATTTTCCGTTTAATCTGACCGGAATACTCTATTTCCCCAAAATAAAGAACAACATCGATCTTCAGAGAAACAAAATACAACTATATAGCAATCAGGTTTTTGTTACGGATTCCGTAGAAGGTATCGTGCCGGAGTTCCTGACATTGCTGCATGGAGTCATCGATTCACCCGATATACCTCTTAACGTGTCCCGTTCTTATTTGCAAAGCGATTCCAACGTTAAGAAAATTTCGAACTATATTACCAAAAAAGTTGCAGACAGGCTCGAGGAAATCTTTAAAAACGACAGAAATCAGTACGAAGCAAAATGGGACAGCCTCAAACTGTTCATCGAATATGGTATGCTCAGTGATGAAAAATTCTATGAACGTGCTATAAAATTCGCACTCTTTAAAGATGAAGATGGAAAACTATTTACGTTTGAAGAATATAAAACACTGATTAAAGACAATCAGACCGATAAAGACGGCACATTAATCGTCCTTTATGCATCCGATAAAGAGGAACAATACAGTTACATAGACAATGCGAAAGCAAAAGGCTACGATGTGCTTATCATGGACGGTCAGTTAGATACACACATGGTTGGTTTGCTGGAACAGAAATTCGATAAAACCCGTTTTGTCCGTGTCGATAGTGACGTAGTAGATAATTTGATCCGCAAAGAAGATAAAAAAGCGTCGGCTCTCGATGCTGAAAAGCAGGATATTTTGAATGAGCTCTTTAAATCGCAACTCCCTAAACAGGAGAAAAAAGAATTTATGGTTAGCTTTGAAGCTCTGGGTAAAAATGCCTCACCCGTGTTCATCACCCAAAGCGAATATATGCGCCGTATGAAAGAGATGTCAGCGTTTCAGCAAGGTTTCAACTTCTACGGTGAACTCCCCGACAGCTACAATCTCGTACTCAATACCGACCATCCGGTTATTGAAAAACTATTGAAAGACGAAGATGCTGCTTGCGGCAAAGAATTAGCACCTATTAATTCAGAGCTTAGCGGTCTAAAAGCCCGCCAGGACAGTTTGCGTGAGAGTCAGAAAGACAAGAAAGAAGACGAAATACCGGTACAGGATAAAGAAGATTTGAAAAAAACAGAGCAACAGATAGAAGAGGAAAAAAGTAAGAAAAACAAAATTCTTGCCGATTATGCTGCATCCAATCCGGTTATCGGCCAGTTAATAGACCTGGCGTTGCTTTCGAACGGATTGCTTAAAGGAGAAGCTTTGAGCAACTTCATCAAGAGAAGTGTAAATATGATTTGATAATTATATAATAAAGCGACTTAAAAAAGTGCCTTCTACAAAGCAAAAATCTTGAGAAGGCACTTTTTTTTAATTATCGTTCCGTAAAAACATAAAAAAACGAACGAATATCTTAACTTTGAAGTCAGAGAAAACATTTTATTACCGAATGAAGAGGAACCTGCTTGTTTCTGTTTTTATCTCGCTTCTGTCTATAACCGTATCTGCACAGACCGTCGGACTGGTATTAAGCGGTGGAGGAGCAAAAGGTGCGGCGCATTTGGGAGTAATAAAAGCCCTCGAAGAAAATAATATCCCGATCGATTATATAACGGGAACCTCTGTAGGTGCCATTGTCGGAGGTATGTATGCTATGGCATGGACCCCCGAAGAAGTGCTGGATCTCATGCTCTCTGAAGAGTTCAGTTACTGGCAGTCCGGAAAAGTACAGCAAAAATACATATACTTTTTTAAAGAAGCCCCTCCCACCCCTGAATTCATGACCTTTCATATACAATTGGGAGACTCCGTTAAAATATTGAACTCGTTGCTTCCGTCGAGCTTGATAAATCCGATACAGATGAATCAGGCATTTATGGGACTCTTTGCTCAGGCTACGGCTCAATGTGGTGGAGATTTTAATAAACTTTTCGTTCCATTTCGTTGTGTTGCATCTGACGTTTTCGACAAAAAAGCGGTGGTGTTTTCATCCGGATCGTTGGGAGATGCAGTAAGGGCTTCTATGACCTTTCCGTTCGTCTTTAAACCTCTTACGATAAACGGAGTACCTATGTTCGATGGCGGAATTTATGATAATTTTCCGATCGACTGCATGAAAGAAGATTTCAAGCCGGGATTCATTTTAGGGGTATCCTTATCCGGAGAAAATATAAATCCGAGTAAATCGAACCTCTACGAACAGGTAGAAGCTATGATTATGCAGAAAACTGACTATCAGGTGGACAGTATAAGCGGGATTCTGTTACAAATAGACCTTCCGGATGTCAATCTGCTGGATTTTCAGAAATCCAGAGAAACATTTAAGATCGGTTACGACAAAGCTATGCAGATGATGCCCGAAATAAAAAAGCGCGTGAAACGGACACGTCCCGCTCAGGAATTGGCACTCATGCGTATGCAATACCGTAATCAGCTCCATCCTCTGCGCTTCAAAGATGTAATAGTAGAAGGATGTTCAGAACAACAAGCCAGATATATAGAGCATCAGTTTACGGAATCCAAAGACAAATATTTCTCATTCGAAGATTTTAAGCGCATCTATTTCCAGATACTCACCGATTCTAAAATCAAGGAAATTATACCTCATGCCGTATATAACCCTGATGACGACTCTTTTAATCTCATACTTAAAGTCACCATCAGTAATGAGATTGCTGTAAGTTTTGGTGGAAATATATCTTCTTCGAGCGCGAACCAGCTCTATCTGGGAATAGGTTATCAGACTTTAGGCCGTTATCCTTTCGATGCATGGGGTAATTTTCAGGTAGGAAATGCATTTAGCGGTGTACTTCTTACCGGACGCGTCGATATGAACGGTGCTGTGCCGATGTATCTTCGCCTTACCGGAGCCTTTTCTTTACGTAATTATTTTGAAAAAGAGACGCTTTTCTTCGAAGACCTCAGACCCTCTTTTATCAGGAGTAAAGAACTGTACGTCAAAGCCAGTCTCGGTTTTCCGTTCCTTACCACGACAAAAGCGGAAATAACCGCAGGATTCGGACGACTTACAGACCGCTATTATCCTACTACTGAAATTTCGGCTACATCACGTTACGATAAAAGTTACTACAATCAGTTCCTGGGGTCTCTGCGTATCATCAACAATACACTCAACTACAAACAATACCCGACATTAGGGACATTTAACGAGTTATTGGCTCAATCGGTAACAAGCTGGGATAATTTTGAGCCCGGCACGGTTACCCCCGGTAATCAGCCTTTGGCAAGCAGCCAGTCATGGCTACAATTTACAGCCCGTATAAACAATTACCATTCGTTGGCAAAGCATTTCACTTTGGGTTATCTGTTCGAAGGAGTTTTATCGAGTAAAAACCTGAGTGAAAACTATACATCCTCTATTATTCAAGCCCCGGCATTTACCCCTACCCCTCATTCTAAAATAACCTACCATGAAGCATTCCGTTCGAATCAATATATAGCAGGCGGATTGATTCCTATTGTCAAGTTTACAGAGATGCTGCATCTCCGGACGGAAGTATATGGCTTTGTTCCAATCTATCCTATATCGCGTGTAGGTTATAATGACGTTACGTACGGAAAAGCTTTCAGCAAAATTAATTTCATGGGCGAAATAGCGGCAGTAGTACAACTTCCTTTTGCTTCTATTTCCGTATTTGCCAATACATACAGCTACCCCTTCAATCGATGGAACTTCGGACTGAATATCGGATACCTCATATTCAATCCTAAATTCTTAGACTAAAATTATCCTGATGCGACTAAAAATGGAATTTTAGTACATTGGAAAATCCGGAAAATTTTCAGCAAATACCTTTTGGACAGATAACTTCGTTCGAAATCTTTCCTTTTTCCAGAAAATCCGTTATGTTCTGTAAAGTTGTCTCCGCAATATTATGCATTGCCTCTTTCGTGAAAAATGCCTGATGCGATGTCACAATAACATTGTTAAAAGAAAGCAGCCGTGCAAGAATATCGTCATCTATAATCTTATCCGACTTATCCTCGTAGAAATATTCTCCCTCCTCTTCGTAAACATCGAGACCGGCAGAACCGACCTTTTTATTTTTCAGACCTTCGATCAGTTCGTTCGTGTGAATAAGTTGTCCCCGTCCTGTATTGATAATCATCACATTATCTTTCATCTTGGCAATTGATTGCTCATTGATCAGATAACGGGTTTCTTCTGTCAGGGGGCAATGCAGCGAAATAATATCCGAATTTTTATATAATTCGTCCAATGATGTGTAAGTAATGCCGTTTTCCTCTGCGAATTTGTAATCCGGGTACAGGTCATTGGCCAGAATATTCATTCCGAATCCTTTCAATATATGAATCAGTATTTTTGCAATTTTTCCTGTACCGATTATCCCGGCAGTCTTTCCATACATGTCAAACCCCATCAGACCATGTAATGAGAAATTTCCTTCTCGCGTACGCCAGTAAGCCCGGTGGATCTTACGGTTTAACAAAAGCATCAGGGCTACCGCATACTCAGCCACCGCATGTGGTGAATAGGCCGGCACATGCACCACTTTCACGCCATAGCGTGCAGCTGCTTCCAGATCGACGTTGTTATATCCCGCACAACGTAGAGCAAGCAAACGTACTCCATTTGCCGCCATATATTTTAATACGGCGGCATTTGCCGTATCATTTACAAAAATACATACAGCGTCCATACCCTGTGTTAGCAAAACATTATTGGCATTCAGGTTTCCCTTAAAATATCGGATATCGAGGTTATAATTTTCATTTACTTTACTGAACGACTTTTCATCGTAAGGTTTTGTACCGAAGAAAGCAATTTTGTAGGCCATATCATATCTATTTTATACGTGTAATATATTAAAAACAACTTACCCTGTAAAAACGTTTTCCGTGATTCATTCTTTACAGACAAAAATAGGTGTAAATATCATTCGTTTACAGGTATTAAAGGATTAATATATTTCGCGAAGCAAGTAACGTTTTTTCATTTTAATATCCGGTTATAGTAAATATAGAAGTTCATCCGGCAATCTAAAATCCGGCGAATTTGGCAGGTTGCCAGTATTTATTCAGTATATTTGAGTATAAAATTATGTGTGGTAATGGATAAAAAAGATCTGAACAACATATCGATTGCTCAGTTAAAGCAGAAGATTCAGTCTGTCGATGCTCTGGATAACGACCTTATTATCACGAATAATCTTAAACGTGGTACCGAAATGTTTAAATATCCCTGCAGACTGGATGCAGTTGTAATGGCTCTTTGTACCGAGGGCGAGATTGAAGCCAGGATCAATTTGAAACAAGTAACTGCACAATCGAATACTTTAGTCTTAAATACACCCGAAAATATAATTCAGATAACCGATAGCAGTAAGACATTTAAAGCCAATGTCATAGCGATTTCCTTGTCGTTCTTGAGCGATATACATAAAGATATAAAAAGAATTACACCATTTTATATGTATATAAAAAACAATCCTCTTGTTTCTCTGAATTTCGAGGAAACAGGTATATTACAAAGACTGTTTGATTTGATATACGAAACGGTAAAATCGAAAAATACATATAATAAGAAAGAGATTATTTGTGGCCTCATTAATGCCTTTATGTATAAAGTCAGTTCCATATTGCATAATAATCTCTCATCAAATTCCAGAGACGAGCTTTTTATTAAAAGCCGTCAGGAAATATTCTTCGAAAAATTCATGCATTTACTCACTCAATACCATAAAAAAGAGCGTAGCGTAGGTTTTTATGCACATCAATTGAATATTACTCCAAAATACCTCTCTTCACTTATCAAAAATATCAGTGGTAAATCAGCAGCCGAGTGGATAGACGATTATGTAATATTGGAAGCAAAAACACAATTGAAATATTCGGACATGAACATTCAGGAAATAGCATACAGCCTGAATTTTTCCACTCAATCGTTTTTCGGGAAATACTTTAAACATCATACCGGTATTTCTCCCAGCGAGTATAAGCTCAGATAACACTTTCTCATTCTAAAAAGTATAATCGGCAAATATATCCGGATTGCTGCTATCTGTATTATAATGAACTTTCCTTTCTGGCGGTCGGCGATTATGATATTGCAATCAGTAATAGGCTTTATTAGTTGCTTTCCTAACACATATTATCAATAAATCACGACTATATAGAAATTTATGAGAATAGAAATAGCACTGTCTTATTATCTTTTCCTATGGGCAATATATAAAGTCAATGAAAACAAAAATACGGATACAGAAAGAACAATACGATTTTTCGGCTAAGTACCCTCCCTAAAAAAGATTCTCTTGAAAAATTATGCTGAAAATACTAAAACTATAAGACGAATATTCGGCTGAAAAATAATCACTTATAAAGAAATAGATTTTTTGATGCAAAAAAATACGCTTTAGCCCTTGTTTGAATAAAAGAAAGTTGTACCTTTGCAGCATAAACGGTATGG
This sequence comes from Bacteroidales bacterium, assembly GCA_029007825.1. Taxonomy (GTDB): domain Bacteria; phylum Bacteroidota; class Bacteroidia; order Bacteroidales; family JAQXIO01; genus JAQXIO01. The sequence goes on from JAQXIO010000074.1 coordinate 66,612, forward strand.
CTGCGTAGCTTAACTGAATAGAGCATCTGACTACGGATCAGAAGGTTACAGGTTTGAATCCTGTCGCGGTCACTAACAAAAAACTCCTATATATACATATAGGAGTTTTTTGTTTTATATCTGTATAAAAAATAAGGATTTTAGTCTGTAGTCAAGGATCTTTTCCACAATGGGAAATTTATTTTATCCTCCACTTCTCGTTTTATACAAATTCCGATATAATCGTTGGTAATCAAATCTATTTGACTATGAAAACAGTTTAAAACGTCTTCGAACGGAACTATGGCAATAACTACATCCCTCTTCTTCGACTTCCTTATTAGAATAGCCGGTAAATGCTTGAAAAGAATATAAGCAGATTTCTCATATGCTCGCCACTCTCCGTTTTTTTGATAAAGATGTATTATCGTATCACAGTCAACACATGTATCTTCCATTTTTAACTATCTCCCCCCTGCCTTAATCAATCAATGTGAAAAATACCGTTTTCTTCTTATTCTTTAAATAAAAGAATGTCAGATAACTCTATTTATTATTTTAAATATTATACGATACCAGATCTACAGAAAGCGGCAAAAAATAATCGAAGATCATCTGCACAATCATAAAAAGCCCGATATAATAAAGTTACAAAGATATGAGTTTCTTTCCGGAAATACATACTGAAATATGCAAATTATCGTATTTGAACAAGTCCGTATCGAAAAATTAAAGTAAGAAAGAAATCACAAGGGAAATAACATATACTTTGTTTCAAAAACAAACTTACGCTAAAAAATGTTACATAAACACCTTGTAATATTTATTCACAATTAAGCAGATACTATGATGTATAAAAAACTTTCTTTTTCGGTTTTGCTCCTCGTGTTGAGTAATATCGTATTAAAAGCGGAAACACCGAAAGACTCCGCATGGACAACTGCAGGATATGCAGGACTTAAGCTGACGCAGGTGAGTTTTACAAATTGGGCTACCGGAGGTGATAATGCCTTTGCCTTCGATCTACAGGCTACATATCAGGCCGATTATAAACGGAACAAGCATCTTTGGCAAAACCGGATAGAATTTGCTTTTGGCTTGAATAAAACCAAAGACCAGGGTACGAAAAAGACGAGTGACAAAATTTATCTGAACACCAACTATGGATATGAAATATACAAAAATCTATATGTGAGCGGTTTTCTTAATTTTCAATCGCAATTTGCCCGTGGCTATGACTATTCGGTTAACCGTGATGTCTCAGTTTCCCAGTTTATGGCACCGGGTTATCTTATGACAGGTGCGGGGCTGACATGGACTCCGGTGAAATATTTTACGGCAGTTCTATCTCCGGTTGCATGGCGAGGCACATTCGTTCTGAACGATCGGCTTTCACAAGAGGGTGCATATGGTGTGGAGCCTGGCAAAAAATTACTGTCGGAATTAGGTGCTAATCTGAAACTCGAAGGAAAATATGAATTTCTGAAGAATATGACTGTATATTCCCGTCTGGACCTTTATTCCGATTATCTAAGAAAGCCGCAGAATATAGATGTCAATTGGGAAGTTCAGTTAAATATGGTAATAAATAAATGGTTCTCTACTACCCTTACTACCAATTTACTTTATGATGATGATGTAAAAATAACACTCAGCGATGGAAGGCAGGTTAAACGAGTACAGTTCAAAGAACTTCTGGGTGTCGGCTTACAATTCAATTTTTGATCGGATCATAAAGACAACTGAAATTTTATCAGATGAAAAGAGAGCAATGGTAAATCCGTATTTTATCACTGCTCTCTTTTTTATACCC